>NZ_JAIUIF010000012.1:0-173736 GCF_020165475.1 Mesorhizobium sp. BR1-1-15
CCCCCCCCCCACGGCGGCACTGGCGGCGGCGAACTCGTAAGACTGCCGGTCGCGGACCTTCACGTAGCTCGAGCGGCGGGCGGCGGCGGATCCCGGGATTTCGATGGCGGTGATCATCTCGCCCGGTTCGATCGCGTGTTCCTTCTGAGGCGTGGTGCCGGGCAGCAGGAAAAAGTCGTCGACCAAGACGCGGCGTTCTCCGAGATGGACCACCGCATCGAAGGCGACCAGCGCGGTGGCGAGGTCGCCGGGATACGTGGCGATGCAGGCCTCGCTGGTGCCGAGCACCGCATGGCCCCTGGTGACGCTGCCGATCGCCGAACAGCCGCTGCCGGGCTCGCGCTTGTTGCAGGCGGCAAAATTCGAGGGATCGCGGAAATAGGGGCAGCGTGTGCGCTGCATCAGATTGCCGCCGACGGTCGCCATGTTGCGGAGCTGCGCCGAAGCCGCCTGCCACAGCGCCTCCGAGACGGCGGGAAAGCCGCCCTTGATGCCGGCGTGGTCGGCGACATGGCTCATCCTGGCGAGCGCGCCGATGACGGCGCCGCGCTCGTCGATCTCGATGGTATCGAGCCCCTTGAGATGGCTGATGTCGACCAGGCTATCGGGCTCGGCGACGCCGCATTTGGCGAGGTCGATCAGCGTCGTGCCGCCGGCCAGCAGCATGGCGCCGGGCAGGGCGGCCGCTTGGCGTGCGGCGTCGACCGAGGCGGCGCGAAGATAGGAAAAATCCCTCATGACGCGGCCTCCAGCGCTGCCTGGCGCACGGCGGCGATGATGTGCGGATAGGCGCCGCAGCGGCAGAGATTGCCGGCCATGTATTCGCGGATCTCGTCATCGGAGCCGGCATGGCCTTCGCGGATGCAGGCGACCGCCGACATGATCTGGCCAGATGTGCAATAGCCGCACTGGAAGGCGTCCTGATCGAGGAAGGCAGCCTGCACGGGATGCAGTTCGCCCTCCCGTGCAAGCCCCTCTATGGTGGTGACGGTGCGGCCTTCGGCCTGTGCCGCCAGCGTCAGGCAAGCCAGCACGCGCTCGCCGTCGACATGCACCGTGCAGGCGCCGCACTGACCGTGGTCGCAGCCCTTCTTGGTGCCTGTCAGGCCGAGGCGGTCGCGCAAGGCGTCGAGCAGCGTGACGCGCGGTTCGAGGTCCAGCGTATGCGGCTGGCCGTTGATATCGAGATGGACGGGGATTGTGGTGTTCGTCATGGGCGTCTGGCTCCAGTTGCTTGACGCTGAGGGAAATGAAGTGGTGTCGGGGCGGGGAAGGGCAAGGCGCAATGTGGTCAGCTTGGCCGATCTCCCCCCGCGGGGGGAGATTACGCTCTTCGGCGCCTTCACCAATCCCTGACGAATATCGGCCTTGGCTTGCAAGCTTTCAGCACGTGACATACCGGTTCCCCTGATTATATGATAAAGGTGCTCCACTAAAGCGGAGGTGCCTCCGTTTATTACGTGGGGGCTGACCCGATGGGGTTCAAGCCCCATATTTCGACAGTGGAGAAAAAATTGGCCGCAGAGCCGTCCGCCATCCCCGACCAGAAGACCGCAGAGGCCAAGCCGCTGCGCGCCGACGCGCAGCGCAACCGCGACCGGCTGGTCGAGGTGGCGGCGTCGGTCTTCGCCGAGCGCGGGATCGACGCCTCGCTGGAGGAGATCGCGCGCCGCGCGGGCGTCGGCATCGGCACGCTCTACCGGCATTTCCCGACACGCGAGCACCTGGTCGAGGTGGTCTACCGCCGCGAGGTGGAGGGGCTGTGCGCGGCCGCCGGCGAACTGGCGGCAAAGCATCCGTCCGACGTGGCGCTGGAAGAATGGATGCGGCGCTTCGTCGACTATATCGCCACCAAGCGAGGGCTTGCGACCAGCCTGCGGATCCTGTTGACGGCGAATGCCAATCTCTATTCCGACACGTCGGGTCGGGTCTCGGCGGCGTTGCGGCAATTGGTCGAGGCGGCGGTGGCCGAGGGCACCATCCGTGGCGATGTCGACGCGTCCGACGTGCTGCACGCGCTGGGCGGCATCTATTCGGCGCCCGACACCCCGGATTGGCGCGATCGCTCGCGCCGGCTGGTCCGGCTGCTGATGGACGGATTGCGGTTCGGCGCCGCCAAGGCTAGGTGAGGGCGACTGGAGACTGGCCTGCGGCTAGCGGGCACGTCCGCGATTTGGGGGCATCTTATGTATGTGGGCCGTTCCTACAAGGTGATGGATTTCGCGCTCTGGTCGCGGCGCAGCGTCATCTACATGGTGGTGGTGAGCGGACTGGCGGTGGCCGCCTACCGTTTTCCCGGACTTGCCGGGTTCTCGGTGCCGTGGTCTGTCGTGCTGGTGCTCGGCACCACGGTGTCACTGGTTGCGGGCTTCAAGAATTCGCAGGTGTTTACCCGCAGCGGTGAAGCGCTGCAGGCCTTTGCGCAAATCACGGCCAGCAGCCGGTTGTGGTCCAATTTCTGCAGGGACTTCACCGACGCCCCGACAGCGAAGCAACTCATCTATCGCCACATCGCCTGGATGACGGCGCTGCGTTTCGCGCTGCGGCGGCCGATGCCATGGGAATCCATGGCGCGGGCCGCCAATATCGAATACCGGCGGCGTTACCATGTCCAGGAGGATACGGGCTCGATCACCGACGAATTGCGGCCGTTGCTAGCCGAGCAGACCGGGGGCGTCCTGAAATCGCCCCGCCCGGCGATCGCCTTGCTCGAAATGCAATCGGTGCAGGTCAACGGCTTGTTCAAGGACGCCAAAATTCCTCCGCAGATCTATGGCGAACTGACAAAACTCATCCGCGACTTCCACGACCAGCAGGCGCGCTGCGACCGCATCAAGAACAATCCCTATCCCCGCCAATACGCCATCGTCAGTTCCATGTTCGTCATGATCTTCTGCACGCTGTTGCCGTTCGGCGTCGTTCCGGTCTTCGCCGAGATGGGCAAATTCGGCGGCGCGCTGGGCTCGATCGCGATCTGGCTGACGATCCCGTTCAGCACGCTGCTGGGCTGGGCATACATGTCGCTCGACCAGGTCGGCGAGAGCAGCGCCAACCCTTTCGAGGGCAACGCCAACGATGTGCCGATCTCGCAGATCTGCCGCGACATAGAGATCGAAATGCGGACCGGGCTCGGCGAGATCGACCTTCCCGCGCCATTGCTGCCTGTCAACGACATCGCGACGTAAGGCCAGTGCCTCACGGCGATAAGCGCGAACCGCCCGGGCGTCATTGGCGATGTGTTTCGCCCCGGGCGGCGCGTCGGCGCCGCCGTCGAAGCGTCAGGTCTTTTCGGGCGTGCACCAGGGGCAGACCTTGGCGGGTTGCGACGGCTCGTCGCCGCGCCGTGTCGGCTCCGCCTCGATCGGCTCCCGTGTGTCGGGACCGTGCGTCTCACTCGTCCGTGTCATGGTTCTTCTCCTTGATGGGTTGCATCGGCGATTCAAGCTGCTTGCGCAATGCTCTGTTTTTGCAGAGTTTTCTCCAAGCGCTTTGCTTTCTCCCGGCCCGCCTGCCTGTTGGAAATCACGCGCAGCCAAGGCGCCAGATGGAAGGCGCTCATCAGCAGGTACATGGCCGGCATGCCGGTGAGCGGCGAAGAGGTGCCCATGCACAGCATCGCCGCATCGCCGCCGAAGATGCCGGCCAGCAGCGCCATCAGGGCGAAGATCGGCGCTGCGGCGAGGCCCAGCCAGTCGGCGATGCCGAGGCGGGCCGCGTCCTGATCGGGACAGCGGCGGGCGTCTGTATGGATGTCGCTCATGTCTTTCTCCTCGGTTGCGCATTGGCGCAAGCCCGGAAAGCAGCAGCAGTTCTGGGAAAGCTGCCACCTTGTGAAGAGCGTCCGGCCGCGCTTGCGTGGAGCCGGCGCTCTAGCCAGGCTCTACTGGACGTCCTTGTTGCGGAACGCCGCCTCGCCGGCAGCAGACACTTCGTCCCATTTCCTGTCCGGCGCGGTGTCTGCGTCGTAATTGTCGCTCCAGTTCCACCATTTGTAGGTCGGGGTCTGCGGATAGCCTTCGGGCGAGTCCTCCCAGACCTCCTGGCGGCCGAGCGGCGTGGCGTCGAGGTAGCTCCAGACGGTGCCCATCGCCTCGTCGCCGCGGTTGTTGATCAGATAGGTGCGGAAGATGCGGTCCCCGTCGCGGATGAAGACGTTGTGGCCGTGCCATTCGTCGACGCCGAAATCTTTGTCGAAGCTGTCGGTGATGGTGTACCAGGGCATTGCCCAGCCCATCCGCTTCTTCAACCGCGCAATGTCGGCCTGCGGCGCGCGCGAGGCGTAGGCCAGCGTGGTGTCGCGGGCGTTGAGATGGGCGAGGTTGGAGACCTGGTCGGCACCCAGCGAGCAGCCGCGGCAGGCGTGATCGGGCCAGCCATACACACCCGGCTCGAAGAAGGCGCGGTAGACGATCAGCTGGCGGCGGCCCTCGAACAGGTCGAGCAGGCTCGCTTTTCCGTTGGGGCCTTCGAACGTGTAATCCTTCTCGACGGCCATCCACGGCATGCGCCGGCGCTCGGCGGCCAGTGCGTCCTTGGCGCGGAGCGTCGCCTTCTCCTTTACGAGCAACTGCTGGCGCGCCGCCTCCCATGCTTGCTGGGAAACGATCGGCGGTGTGTGCATTTGCTTGGTCATGGCTTTTGCCTCGCTGTTCCGGTTTGATGTGACGCGACTGACATAGCGCCGGACAGCGGGATGGTGAGAGTTACAAGTGTGGCGGGATTCGCCGTGGCGGGATTTTTTTGATGGATTCGCTGATCACGGCCGCGGGGCTGTTGCTGGCGGCGGGTGACCCGCTCGGCGCGCTCGACCGCGTGGCGTTGCGCGAGGACGCGCCGGCGCTGGCGCTGCGCGGCATCGCCATGGCGCAGCTCGGCGATCTCGACCGGGCCAGGGCTCTGCTGCGGCGGGCGGGGCGCACCTTCGGGCCGAGGGAAGCGGTGGCGCGCGCCAGATGCGTCATCGCCGAAGCCGAGATCGCGCTGGTTTCGCGCGACCTCGGCTGGCCGGCCAAGGCGCTCGACGCGGCGCGGGCGACGCTGGAAAAGCAAGGCGACCGGCTGAACGCCGCGCATGCGCGGCACCTGGAAGTGCGATTCCTGTTGCTGATCGGCCGTCTCGACGAGGCCGAGCAGGTGCTGGCCGGGCTCGATGCGACGCCGTTTCCGCCGGCTTCGCGGGCCGCGCACGAGCTGGTCGTCGCCGGCATCGCCATGCGGCGCCTCAGGACGAAGACCGCGCGCGCGGCACTCGAGCGGGCCCGCCACGCCGCATGGCGGGCCGGCATTCCCGGACTGATGGCCGAGGTCGACAGCGCGTTCCGGGTGCTGGCAACGCCGGCGGCGCGGCTGATCGCGAACGGCCAGGAGCATCCGCTGCTGCTCGAGGAAGTCGAGACCTTGCAGGCATCGGAAGCGCTGGTGGTCGACGGTCTTCGTTATGCCGTGCGCAGACAGGAGGCGCGGGCCTCTCTGGCGACGCGCCCGGTGCTGTTTGCGCTGGCGCGCGCGTTGGCCGAGGCCTGGCCCGGCGACATGCCGCGTGCGGCGCTCATCGCCAGGGCCTTCGGCGGCAGGCACGCCGATGAATCGCATCGCGCCCGGCTGCGGGTCGAGATCGGCCGGCTGCGCGCCGAGCTGCGCGGGCTGGCCGACATCCAGGCGACGAAGCGCGGTTTTTCGCTGGCGCCGAAACGGGGCGGCGAAGTGGTGGTGCTGGCGCGGCCTCTCGAGGAGCGGCATGCGGCAGTGCTCGCCTTCCTCGCCGACGGCGAAGCCTGGTCGAGCTCGGCACTGGCGCTGGCGCTCGCATCCAGCCAGCGCAGCGTGCAGCGCGCGCTGGAGCAGCTTGCCGAGACCGGCAAGGTGCAATGGTTCGGCCGCGGCCGGGCGCGCCGCTGGATGACGCCGCCGGTGGCGGGTTTCACGACCACCTTGTTACTCCCGGCGCCGTTGCCGAGCGGCTAGGAATGGATCACACGATCAAAAGGTGAGGATGAAGACATGAAACATGCGGCGGCCGAAATCCTGCGTGAATACGGCCCCTTTGCGGGCGTGGACAGCGTGCATGGGGTGAGCTTCGATGGGCAGAACGTCTGGTTTGCCTCGGGCAAGGGGCTCACCGCCTTCGACCCGGAGAGCGGGCAGGCGGTGCGCTCGATCGATGTCGCCGCCCATGCCGGGACGGCCTATGATGGCCAGTACCTCTACCAACTCGCCAAGGACCGGATCCAGAAGATCGATCCCGGCACCGGCGCGGTGCTGTCCACCATTCCGGCGCCCGGCGGCGGCGGCGATTCCGGCCTCACCTGGGCCGAGGGCACGTTGTGGGTGGGGCAGAACCGCCAGCGCAAGATCCACCAGATCGATCCCGAGACCGGGGCGGTCCTGCGCGTCATCGAATCCAACCGCTTCGTCACCGGCGTGACCTGGGTCGATGGCGAGTTGTGGCACGGCACCTGGGAAGGCGATCAGAGCGACCTGCGGCGCGTCGATCCCGAGACCGGAGAGGTGCTGGAACGGCTCGACATGCCGCCCGGCAAGGGCGTGTCGGGGCTCGAATCCGACGGCGGCGACCGCTTCTTCTGCGGCGGCGGCCCGGGCGGCGTGGTGAGGACCGTGCGCCGACCGAAATGAGGGCTAATCTTCGCGGTGAGCTCAAATGCCAACGAAAGCGACAAGAGCATCGTCTGTGTCGATCACACATTCGGCAATTTGTCCGCCGCCGGCTGGCCGTTGCCCGATGCCGGGCCTAGATAGGCTGGACCATCTTCGCAGAGGACCAGACCATGCCTGAACAGATTTCGTTGAACGACGGCTCGACCATTCCCCGGCTCGGCCTTGGCGTGTGGCAAGTCGATCCCGCTATCACCGCCAAGGTGGTGGGTTGGGGGATCAAGGCCGGCTACAGGCTGATCGACACCGCCGAAGGCTACCAGAACGAGAAGGGCGTCGGGGAGGCGATCCGGGGCGCGGGCGTGCCGAGGGGCGAGCTGTTCATCACCTCGAAGCTGCGCAACGGCGCGCACCAGCGCGATGCCGCATTGCGCGCCTTCGAGGATACGATGGACAAGCTCGGTATCGAACAGATCGACCTGTTCCTCATCCACTGGCCGGTGCCCAGCCAGGACAAATATGTCGAGGCCTGGCAGACATTGGTCGAGCTGCAGAAAGCCGGCCGGATCAAATCGGTCGGCGTGTCGAATTTCAACCGGGATCACCTGGAGCGCATCATCGGCGAAACCGGCGTCACGCCAGCCGTCAACCAGATCGAGCTGCATCCGCGTTTCCAGCAGCGCGAGATCAGGGAGTTCCATGCCCGGCACAACATCCACACCGAAAGCTGGAGCCCGCTCGGCAGCGGCAGGCTGCTCAGCGACGCGACCATAGCAGGCATCGCCGCAAAGCACGGCAAGTCCGCGGCGCAGACGATGATCCGCTGGCATCTCCAGGAAGGGCTGATCGTCATCCCGAAATCGGTCCACCAGGACCGCATATCGGCCAATTTCGACGTCTTCGATTTCGAACTGGACGCGCAGGACCTGAAGGCCATCCGCGGCATGGATTCAGCCGATGGCCGCGTCGGGCCGAACCCTGCGACGGCGGCGTTCTTGTTTTGAGGCCACCAACGTTTTTACTCTACGGCGCCCCCCTCTGTCCTGCCGGACATCTCCCCCACGAGGGGGGAGATCGGCTGTCGTGAATGCTTTCGCCAATTTTCAACTTTGAAAAATGTGGCGCTGGAGCCAAAGCTGCCAATCTCCCCCCTTGTGGGGGAGATGCCCGGCAGGGCAGAGGGGGGCGCTGTCCCGCCAGCCTGTCAGGGCGCGTCTGCCAAACCAGCCGCGATAACGATATGCTGGCAGACATTGTCTATGTCGCGGATGACATCGTCATTCCAGAAGCGCAAGACGATCCAGCCATCCTGTTCCAAGCGTTTGGTTCTGGCCTCGTCAGCATTGGCAAGACCCGGGTCGCCATGTTGTGAACCGTCGACCTCTGCAATCAGCTTTTTCTCCGGGCAGGCGAAGTCTACGATGTAGCCGGCGATGGGGAATTGCCTGCGAAAGCCAGGCCCATCAGCCTATGCGCACGCAGCTCGTTCCAGAGCTTTAGTTCGGCATCGGTCATGATCCTGCGCATCGATTTCGCGTTAGCGCGGTGTCTTGGGGGCAAGGGTGTGTGTGGCATGGTGTGAGAGGCTTGATGCTGAAGTTGGTCACCAACGTTTTTACTCTACGGCGCCACCCTCTGTCCTGCCGGACATCTCCCCCACAAGGGGGGAGATTGGCAGCTTTGGCTCCGGCGCTACATTCTTCAACGTTGAAGATTGGCGAAAGCATTCGCGACAGCCGATCTCCCCCCTTGTGGGGGAGATGCCCGGCAGGGCAGAGGGGGGCTGTCCCGCCGGCGTCTCAGGAGATCAGCAGCTTCAGTGCCTCAAATCCCCGAGCCGTCCAGCTGCTGGGCGTCGTCGCCTTCCCAGGGCGAGGGCATGGAGGCGCGGGCGAGGTTGGCCGAGGGCATCGGCATCCAGCATTTCAGCTCGGGCTCGGCATATTCGACGATGCGGCCGGGCGAGGAGTCCGACGCGCGCCAGCCTTCTTCGCCGAACTGGTCGCCATCCGACCAATAGGCGAGGTCGACTTCCGCCGGCCCCTGCTCGGACGGCCGGACCGTGACGAGGATCCGGCTGCCGTCCTTGGGCGCGCTTGACATGTGGCGCCAGCGGTCGGGCTCATCCATCGCTCATCCTCCTCGAGATACATTGCCATGCTTCGAGAGGGATAGTCGCCTCGCGTCCGGAAGCGGTCAACCCGGACTTTTCGCAAAACCGGTCCTTGCGGTCGCGACCGCATTGTCGGATTCGATCGGCGCTATCCGTCCTTGGCGTGCATGCCGAACAAGGAGCGAGGCGATGGCGAGTGACAAGGTCGGGCCGAAACCGCACGGGGCGGACGCGGAGATGAAACTGTTCTTCAGCCGCAACCCCAATCCGCGCCTGGGACTCGCGGTGGCCCGTCACCTCGGGGCGAAGGTCGCGTTCGAATTCGCTTCGCCTATGGCGCCGGGGCAGGCGGAGCGGTTCCGCCCGCTCAATCCCAATCTTTCCCTGCCCTTGCTGGCCTGGCCTGGAGGGAGCCTCTGGGAAGCGGACGCCATAGCCTGCCGGCTTTCGCGCGACATGGGTTCGGATTTCTGGCGCGCGGGCGACGACGAACCCGAGATGATCCGTTGGCTGAGCTGGGGCAAGGAAGAGTTCGTCAGGGCCTGTGACATCGTGCATTTCGAGCGCGGCACCAAGCAGCGCTATGGCATCGGTCCGATCGACGCGGAAAAGGTCGCGGAGGGACTGGAACAGTTCCACAGGACGGCGCTGATCCTCGAGGCGGCACTTGGCCGGCGGCCATGGCTGGCCGGGACTTCGGTTTCCTATGCCGATTTCCGCATGGCGACGTTCCTGCCCTTCAACGACGCCGCCCGCTTGCCGCTCGGCGACTATCCCGAGATCGAGCGCTGGTATCGCCGGCTCGAAGAGATCGAGGCCTGGCGCGATCCGTTCCAGGGGCTGGACGCGCCCGCATTGGCGCCGGTCCCCGGACGGTGATGCCCGCGTGTGAGACGACGCGGGAGCGGCCGACCAGGCTTCAGGATTTGATTCGCGATTCCGCTTCAACTGCTTGTTTTCACGTGCATCCGAAACGATTGGGCGCTTGTCATGCGATCGTTCAGCCGGTCCGAGGTTCGCATCAGGCAGGCAGCATTCGCACAACTGTGCGCAACGCCCAACCGGCGGCCATCGGCGCTCGACGCTTTGCAATCGGATTGATAAGTCCCTCTGCGAAGGAGCGGCTGAGTCTGACATGACCGTTGCGATCGAGATGGGACAGACGACCGCCGGCGCGCCGGCGGCGCTGGACCTTGAGGAACTGCTGGCGACGCGGCTTTTGGTGCAGGGCAATTCGGGCTCCGGCAAATCTCATTTGTTGCGCCGGCTGCTGGAGCAGAGCGCGCCCTGGGTGCAGCAGACCATCATCGACCCCGAAGGCGACTTCGTGTCGCTGGGCGAACGCTTCGGCCATCTGGTGATCGATGCCGAGGAACATACCGAGCGCGGGTTGCAGAGCGCCGGCGAGCGGGCGCGCATCCACCGCGTCTCCACGGTGCTCAATCTCGAAGGGCTCGACGCCGAGAACCAGATGCGGCGCGCCGCCGCCTTCCTCGGCGGGCTGTTCGAGGTGGCGCGCGACCATTGGTATCCCATGCTGGTGGTGGTGGACGAGGCGCAGCTTTTCGCGCCGGCGGTGGCCGGCGAGGTTTCCGACGAAGCGAGAAAGCTTTCGCTCGGCGCCATGACCAATCTGATGTGCCGCGGGCGCAAGCGCGGGCTTGCCGGCATCATCGCCACGCAGCGCCTTGCCAAGCTTGCCAAGAATGTCGCGGCGGAGGCTTCCAATTTCCTCATGGGCCGCACCTTCCTCGACATCGACATGGCGCGCGCGGCCGATCTGCTTGGCATGGAGCGGCGGCAGGCGGAGGCCTTTCGCGACCTGGAACGCGGACACTTCATGGCGCTGGGCCCGGCGCTGTCGCGCCGTCCGCTCGGCCTGCGCATCGGGCCGACGGATACGAGCCCGCGCAACGGTACGCCGCGGCTGATGCCGCTGCCGGAAGCGGCATTGGAGGACGCCCGCGCGATCATCCTGGCGGCACCGCCGCCGGAGGCCGTGCGGCCGCAGCGGCGGGTGACATCGCCGGACCTGCTCGACCAATTGATGGCGGCGAAGTCGGCGGCGCTGGAGATCCGCCCCGAACCGGCCGAGCCGGCGCCCAGCGCCGAGGACCTGGCGGAGCGGCGCGAGCGGATGGACCGCATCCTGCGCGCCATCCTGGCGGAGCCCGATGCGGGCTTCCGCGTCATCGGCGTGCTCTACCAGGAGTTCGTGGTGCGCTGCCGCATCGAGGGACTGGCCTCGGTCGTGCCCGATCTGCAGGAGTTTCGCCGCATGCTGACGCGCGCCCGCGCCGGCGTCGGCTCCGATATGGCCGAGGACGATGCGTGGCGCGACGTCTCCGTGCGCGCTTCGCTGCTACCCGAGGACATGCAGGGCGTGTTCATGATGATCGCCCGCGCGGCCAAGGAAGGCTGGCCTTGCCCGAGCGACGCCGCGATCGCCCGCGCCTATGGCTCGCACTCCATGCGCCGCGCCCGGCGCCTGCTCACCTATATCGAAGAGCAGGGCCTGATCGTGTGCCAGCTCGACGGTACCGGCCGGCGCACCGTCACGCTGGTGGAACTCGCCTGGGCGACGGCGCCGGGCGACCCAAATGCGGCGCCGGGCGACCGCAACGCGGCGCCGGGCGATCCCAATACCGAGGAGACGGAGCAGGGTAGCCTGGCGCTGTGATCAATGCATGCGCGCGGCACGGTTGCGGTTTTCCACTGGAACATAACGAGAACATGTGATACTCTATCGCATCGGTGAGTCTTGCGCGGTACGGTCGAGGGCGATGGGAAAAGTTTCACAGATTCGCGGGTCGAAATTGCCTGCCGTCTTGCGCTCGGTGGCTGATGCATTGCGAGTGGCGCGCGCGGAGCTGTCGAAGGCTCGCCTGCTGGCGCGCGCATGGTGCGAGACGATCGATGAATGCGACCGCGAAACCTATGCGGTTTCGCTGACCCGGCGCGCGCTGGAGGCCTTGTCGGCGGCCCTCGGCATTTCCCCGGCGATCTGCCCCTCGCTCGCCTTCGATACGGAGGCGCTGGACGAGCCGGCTTCCGCGCTTGCGCACAGCATCGGGGAGACCGCCGCGCGGCTGCCGATCCTCGAAGCGCTGCATCTCGTCACCAGCCTCTATCCGGTCCTGCTGCCGACCAGGGAGCGCGGTGAGCGCGGTGCCTTCTACACGCCGCCGGCGCTGGTCAATCGCCTGCTCGACCAGGCCGAGGAAGAGGGCCTGGACTGGCGCAGCGCACGGGTTCTCGATCCCGCCGCCGGCGGTGGGACGTTTCTGTTTCATGCCGCGCACCGCATGATCGCCGCGCTCGGCGATTGCGAGCCAGCCTTCGCGCTCAGCCATGTCGGCACCAGGCTTGCCGGTTTCGAGCTCGATCCCCTCGCGGCGCGGCTGGCGCAAGGCGCCCTGGAGATCGCGCTCGCCGATATCGCGACCAGGGCCGGGCGCGCCGCCCCCGCCATCGTGACGGCCTGCAACACGCTTGAAGCCGATCCGGAACCCGTCTTCGATCTCGTCGTCGGCAATCCGCCCTATGGGCGGGTCTCGCTGCCGTCGCGATTGCGCGAGCGCTATGCGCGCGGCCTCTACGGGCACGCCAATCTCTACGGCGTTTTCACCGACGCCGCGCTGCGCTGGACCAAGCCTGGCGGCCTCATCGCCTTCCTGACGCCGACAAGCTTTCTCGGCGGCCAATACTACTCGGCGCTGCGCAGCCTTCTGGCCAACGAGGCGCCGCCCGTCGCGATCGACTTCGTGCATGCGCGGCGCGGCGTTTTCGAGGACGTGCTGCAGGAGACGCTGCTTGCCGTCTATGTCAACGGCGCGCAGCCGCGGCGCGCGCAGATCCACTACGTGACCGTCGCCTCCGAGACCGAGGCCGGGATTGCCCGCAACGGCACGATAGGCTTGCCATCCGACCGCGCCATGCCTTGGCTTGCGCCGCGCACGCCGGAGCACAGCCGGCTCATCGCCCGGGCCGAGACGATGACGCATCGCCTCGTCGACTGGGGCTATGGGGTTTCGACCGGCCCGCTGGTCTGGAACCGCTTCAAGGGTCAATTGCGCGATCGCGCCGGCGGCAAGGGGGTGCATCCGTTGATCTGGGCCGAAGCCGTGACCTCCGACGGCCAGTTCGCCTATCGCGCGCGCAAGAAGAACCACGCCCCTTACTTCAAGCTGGAGGCCGGCGATGGCTGGCTGCTTGTCGAGGAGCCCTGCATCCTCGTCCAGCGCACCACCGCCAAGGAACAGGCCCGCCGCCTGATCGCCGCCGAACTTCGCCAGGAATTCATCGATGCGCATGGCGGCGTCGTCGTCGAAAACCATCTCAACATGGTCCGCGCGACCGGCAGCACGAAGGTGCCGGCGGCGGTCGTGGCGGCGCTATTGAATAGCCGTGTCGTCGACGATCTTTTCCGCTGCATCAGCGGCAGCGTCGCCGTTTCCGCCTTCGAGCTCGAAGCGCTGCCACTGCCGTCGCCCAGGAGCATCCAGGCATTGGAAAGGCTGGTCATGGCCGGTGCACCGCGCGACAGGATCGAGGCGGAATGCAGCCGCCTCTACGGTGAGCCTGCATGACGGCACGGCCGCCCTATGCGACGCGCGATCTTGTCGCCGGGCGCCTGCCGCTGATCTTTCCGGAGGGCACGCCGAACCGCATCTATTGCATCCGCGAACTTGCCGCCAGCACCGTGTTCGCCGCTCTCTACATCGGCGCCGTCGAGGGTTCGGGGCGATTCCTGGGCCCTGTCCATGTTTATCGCATGACCCGCGAGCAGGCGGCGCTGGCGGACGATGCAGATCGGGATGCCTACGCCGCAACTGTCCTGCGCAAGAACGGCGCCGTCGCGGGATCACGCTGGTACGCGGACAATACGCGCGAGCCCATCCGCGACGAGACGCTGCGGGACGGGCTGGTGGCGATCGGCGCGGTGCTGCGTCGCGAGGATCTGCCGACGACTTCAGGCCAGCCCCGCTATGCGCTGAGGGCGGCATTTGCAGCCCTGTTCGACCCGGCGCTGGAAGGCGAGGCGCTGGAAACCGCCATCGCGGACTTCCAGGAAACGCATCTCAGCAAGGGCGCGCTGGCCCGCGTGACCATCATGCGCGCCGGCGCTGTCGCCAACACCGCCGGCATCCGCGTCACGTTTCCGAACGGCGACACCAGGCTTTTGGCGCCGGGACCGAGTTCGGTCATCGCGCAAGCCGTCATCGAGGTGTTCGCCAAACGGTTTCTCGCCGCCCCTGCCATGTTGTGGCTGAGCGAGAGCGGCAACAAGGTGGTCCTGCGCGACGACGCCATCGCCAGTGCGATCGGCCTCAAGATCGAGGCCGACAGGAACTTGCCCGACATCATCCTCGCCGATCTCGGCCGCAAGGAGCCGTTGATCCTGTTCGTGGAAGTGGTGGCGACCGATGGCGCGATCACGGATCGCCGGCGCGATGCCCTCCATGCTGTCACGGACGCGGCCGGTTTCGACCGAAAACAGATCGCGTTCCTGACCGCCTATCAGGATCGCCAGTCCGCCGGCTTCAAGAAGACCGTCGCGCAGCTTGCCTGGGGCTCGTTCGCCTGGTTCGTCTCCGAACCCGGCCAACTCCTCGTGCTTCATGACGGCGCGGCCGACGGGCGTCCATTCGGCAGCTTGCCTTGGACAGTGATGTAATAACGCTTCCCCAGCGTCACTAGGACAGCCGGTCGATACACGGATTATCCGGTGTTGCGCTCCGTTGGCGGCCTAGCCTGCTATGTTTAATGTTGGAGTTATTGTATAGGAATAAGGTCTGGCGAATAGCACTTCGTTTGTTGGGAACGAGTAGCATTTCGTTTGATGGCGAGGGGAGCGCCAAACGATGAAGTTCAACTTCGATGGACCTCCAGTGGATGAATCCGAGGCTGACATCCCGCTCGCCTGCCAGCGCCAATTGTTGCCTCTCGTGGGCGAAATCGTCGAGGCGGCTGTCGCGGCCGGTTGGGACAAGGATGATGTGCTTCTGGCTTTTGTGGAACTCGCGTGGGATCTTTACGAAAAAGGTCGCGGGGACCCGCAATAGACGGCCGTGAACGACTGGCTCCGCGCCGCGCCGTTGCGTGCCACTGATGCCGAACAACGCTGTCGAACCACAGGGCCGACACAGCCTCGCATGTGAACTCCTCCTTCGTGACCGATGCGTTGCCGGCTTACGCCCGGGCCGACGAATCCGGAAGCGAAGATCCGTCAAGGCTCTTCGCTATTGACAGAAATGCTGCTGAACTTCCTTCGACGGTCAGTTCTTCTTTCTTATCTCGAATAAAGAATTTTCTTTGCGCGTGGAAGTTCTTTTCAATTCGAGGCGTGTGCGTTACGTTGATTCCGGGTCAGGGGAAGGGGATACCAAGCGGCGGTAAGCCGGCTGAGGCAACACGTATGAAACATGCGGGCGGGGCTCGGGAAAGCGGCGATTCCCAGGGCGTCGATCAAGAGCGGACAGCTCGATACGTCCTGGATATCATTCCGGAAAGTGCTGGTCCCAGAAGAGCCACCGCCCGCGGAAGCGTCATCTATTCCGTCCGCAGTCCGGGATCGCAGAAATTCCTGGCCAGGGAGCATTCCACGGGGATTGTGCTGAGGCCGGCACGCAAGCTGAGAGCCTCGCTCGGCAGTGACAGGATCACGCAGTACGATGCGCCGGTCGGCTGTCTCGTCGTCAATCCGGCGGGCGTCGACAGCACGCTGGCCTGGTCGCAGACCAGGGAGAACGCCGTCGTTTCGATCTCTCCCGAAGCGCTGTCCGAGCTGGCGGCCCATGAGTTCGACCTCCCGGACGTCAAGCTCGAGCCGCCCGCGTTCGGCACGGTTGACCTGAGGGCGCTCAACATAGCCCAGATGATCACTGCCGAACTGACCGACAGGCTGCCGCCGAACGAGCTCTATCTGGACTCGCTGCTGACGGTGTTCGGAGTGCATCTGCTGCGCGGTTATACGGGTCGCAAGAGGCAGGCCGCGTCGCCCAAAGGCGGGCTCTCCGCCGTTGGCGCCCGACGCGTGCGAGAGTATCTCGACCAGAACTTCGTGCGGAAAGTCATGGTCGCCGAGCTCGCGTCGGTCGCGGGGGTGTCACCAAATCATTTCATAGCAAGGTTCGCCGGGACATTCGGCATGCCGCCGCATCGGTATCTGATCAACCTGCGCCTCGATCTCGCGGAAAAGCTGCTGGCCGGCGGAGAGTTGCCGATTGCCGAAGTCGCCTACCTTGCCGGATTTTCGGATCAGAGCCACCTGGCCGCGACCATGAAGAGATACAGGGGAAGGACGCCAGGCGGGCTGGTGACGCTTTCCGCAGGAATTGAAAGCCCGAGCATGGCAAAGTAGCAACAGCTGCTGGCCAGCGATCCAAGACCGGAATTTCCTACAAGGCTTCCGGAGTTTTTCAAAATACGTCCGTCACCACCTGTGCCCCAAGCTTTGCTGGAGTCATTTGGAATGCCATTCAGTTCGCGCATTGCTTGCCATCCGGCCGGATCGATCACATGAGCGGGGTTGGCGATGCGGGCCCGCTTCGATCAATCACGAATTGTTTTTCAGGGGAACGGGGAGGGAGGCCTCGGGTTGAAGTTCATCTGGGAAATATCGGGAGGCCGAAAAATGCCGGGCGATGATGGTCCCCCCGGATCGGTATCCGGAGCCAATCCGGCCCGGCAGCCGCTGCTCAACGTGAAGGGCGGGCTTTCCGTCCGCAGTGCGCGCAAGGTGCAGGAGTTCCTGAACGAGAACTTCTCGCGCAAGCTGGCGCTTGCCGAAATGGCCGCCGTCTGCGGATTTTCATCGTACCACTTCGTGCGCGCCTTCTCCAAGACGTTCGGCATGCCGCCGCATCAATATGTTCTCGATCTCAGGCTGGACTTCGCGGAAAGACTTCTTGCCGACAGCCGCATGACCATCGCCGACATCGCCCATCTCAGCGGGTTTTCGAGCCAGAGCCACTTCACCACCATGATGAAGAAATACCGGCAGATGACGCCGATGCAGGCGCGGGCGGGCAAGTTTAACGCAAAGATTAGATGAAGCCGCGCTCTCGTCATTATTTGATTACTTGATTTTAAAGCAGTTGCTAAGGTAACGAGCCGTTAACCTCCGCGTATATGCTCGTATCTTTTCTCACAAGACAGCAATTTCGTGAAATACCGCGAAGGGGAATCATGTCTTCCTGCTGTGGAGTGGAAGTGTCAGACATTTCGTGCCGGCCAGCGGAGAGGGAACCATGACCGACAATCATATTTCGGGCGGCCATATTTCGGGCGGCTCGCTCCTTGTTCAGCGCCGTGCGGCGCATTTCGCCAGTCACTGGATCGCGAATGGCGATCCTCGGTCCCGTTCGGCCCGGCGCCGCTTGATGGCGGTCCTGCGCATGGCGCATCGTGCGCTGGGCATGGGGCGCAAGCGCTTGGGGCTGGGAACGCTGGGCGTCGGCGGGGCGCTCGGGACAGCCGTGACGCTGGGCGCCTTCGCGATCGGCATGGCCGCGACGCCGGCTCAGGCGCAATATCAGGCCGGCGGCGGTTCGGCGACCGCTCCCGAGGCCATCGCGGTCGGAAACGGCTCAAACGCCAGCCTTAACTGGGCCATAGCGCTCGGCTTCCAGGCCCAATCGACGGCGCAATACGGCGTCGCCATTGGTCGCACCGCGTCGGCCACGGGCACCGGCGGCGCAGTGGCGATCGGCTCCGGTACGATTTCAAACAATATCAACACGGTAGCGATCGGCGTCGCCGCGGGTGCCACTGGGGCCGGGGCCAGCGCGCTGGGCACCAACGCCCAAGCTTCGGGAGGGAACTCCACCGCAGTCGGTGTCAGCGCCACGGCCAGCAACAACTATGCGTTCGCCGCTGGCTACGGATCCGTAGCCAGCGGGCTGCGCAGCACTGCGATTGGGCAGTTCGCAGGGGCGTCCGGGCTGGATGCTGTTGCACAAGGCACCAGCACCGTTGCGAACAGCCAAAATGCCGTCGCCGTCGGCTTCCAGTCGACCGCAACCGCGATAAACGCCGTCTATCTCGGCTCGCGCACCGCTGCCGGGACGGGAGCCTTGGCCCAGAGCGCCATTGCTATCGGTACGGACGTGACGGCGTCTCAGGTCGACACCACCGCAATCGGACGCCAAAGCAAGGCAACGGGAACGGGCGCCACGGCGATGGGTAAGAACGCCAGCGCCTGGGGCAACCAGTCCATTGCATTCGGTGTGGGCGCGCAGGCAGGCGTGCAGGCCGACACGGCCGTGCCCAACAGCATCGCCATCGGCACCAGCGCGCTTGCGAATAAGAACAACGCGATGGCGCTCGGCACGCTGGCCAATGCCACGGAGGACGGTGCCATCGCCATGGGCTCCTCTACCAACGCGACAGCCACGCAGGCCGTGGCGCTTGGCGTTTCCGTCAACGCCACTGGCGCCGGCGCCACCGTGGTGGGCAGCGCAGGCTCCACTGCGTCCGGCGCCTACTCCATTGTGGTAGGCGCCACCAGTACCGCGAGCGGAGCCAATTCCATCGCCATCGGCCCCTCGACCAACGCGACGGCGGCTAACACCATCGCCTTGGGCGCCAGCGCCAAGGCGGATTCCGCCGAAGCGGTCGCCATGGGCACCAATGCGGTAGCGACCGGCGGCAAGGCCGTCTCCATCGGCTCCGGCAACACCGCCTTTGGCGACGGCGCGGTCTCGATCGGCGACCCGAGCTATGCCAGCGGCACCGGCGCCTTCACCGGCGGCGCCAACAACATCGCCAACAGCGACGGCACGGCGACCGCCACCGCGGCCAACATGGCCAACGGCGCCGTCGCGATCGGCAACAGCAACAAGGCGATCGGGCAGGGCTCGGTCGCACTGGGCAACGGCTCGACGGCGGGCGCGGCCGGCCTCGCCGGAAATGTCGCGCTCGGCGATGGCGCGACGGCGGCGGCAAGCTCCGGCGACGTGGCGCTCGGCTCGGGCTCGGTGACCACCACGGCGGTCGGCACGGCCAGCGGGGTGGTCAACGGCACCACCTACGCCTTCCAGGGCACCAACCCGACCTCGACGGTCAGCATCGGCGCGGCCGGCGCGGAACGCACCATCACCAACCTGGCGGCTGGGCGGATCAGCGCGCTCTCGACCGACGCCATCAACGGCTCGCAGCTCTTCGCCACCAACCAGGCGGTCGATGCCATCGGCGCCGTCGTCAACAACATCAATGTCGGCGGCGGCATCAAGTATTTCCATGCCAACTCGACGCTGGCGGATTCGCAGGCGCTGGGAGCCGATTCCGTCGCTGTCGGCCCGAATGCGGTCGCCAACAATGCCGGCGATGTCGCGATCGGCCTGAATTCGACGTCGGGCGCCACGACCAATGTCGGCGGCACGACGATCGGCGGCGTCAACTATACCTTCGCCGGCGGCACGCCGGCGGGCGCCTTCTCGGTCGGCTCGGCCGGCGCCGAGCGCCAGATCCAGAACGTCGCCGCCGGACAGTTGAACGGCGGTTCGACCGACGCGGTCAACGGCTCGCAGCTCTTCGCCACCAATCAGCAGGTGACGGCCAACACCACCGCCATTTCCAATATCGGCGCAGGCGTGACCAATCTCGGCAACACGATCAACAACATCACCGGCGACACGTCGACCGTCTTCACCGACGCCAATGGCGAAGGCATCCGCTATGCCCGCACCAATGAGTTCGGGCTGGCGCAGACCGATTCCTTCGCCCAGGGCGTCGGCTCCACAGCGGTCGGCTACAATGCGACCGCCACCGGCGTCAGCGCGCTGGCGCTCGGCCGCGACAGCAATGCCAGCATCGACGGCGGCGTGGCCCTCGGCTCGGGTTCGCTCTCCGATCGCCCGATCGCTCCGGCTACCGGGCAACTGCCCGCCGGCCCATCCAACTTCATCCAGTACAACACCACCGACAAGGCGCTGCTCGGCGCCGTTTCGGTCGGCAACGCCACCTCCTACCGGCAGATCACCAATGTCGCCGACGGCACGCAGGACCAGGACGCGGTGACGGTGCGCCAGCTCGCGGGCGCCATCGCCGCCGTGTCGGCCACCTCGACCAAGTATTTCCATGCCAATTCGGTGGCGGCCGACTCGCTGGCGGTCGGCGCGGAATCGGTCGCGGTCGGTCCGACCACGGTCGTCAACGGCGATAACGGCATCGGCGTCGGCAACGGCGCCATCGTCGACCAGACGGCGCCCGGCGGAACCGCGATCGGCCAGAACGCCCATGTGATGCTGGCGGACGGCCTGGCCTTCGGCACCAATTCGCTCGCCTCCGGCATCCAGTCGGTGGCGCTCGGCGCCGGCGCGCAAAGCACCTTCATCAACAGCGTGGCGCTGGGCGCGCAGTCCATCACCTCGGTCGGCGCGCAGGCCGGCTACGCGGCCTTTGCCCTGACCGCTCCGCAGACCTCGGTGGGCGAGGTGTCGATCGGCGACGCCGGAGCTGAACGCAAGCTCACCAATGTCGCGGCCGGCTCGGCCGACACCGACGGCGTCAACGTCTCGCAGCTGCGCGGCGTGTCGCAAAACGTGACCAACCTGTTCGGCGGCACCACCACGCTCAACCCCGACGGCTCGATCACCGGGCCGACCTACACCGTCCAGGGCAACACCTACACGACCGTCTATGACGGGCTCACGGCGGTCGACAATGCCTTGACCACCATCAGCAATGGCGGCGGCATCAAGTACTTCCACGCCAATTCGTCGCTGGCCGACAGTATCGCCGGCGGCACCGACGCCGTGGCGATCGGACCCGAAAGCGTGGCGAGCGGCAACGACAGCCTGGCCGCCGGCCATGGCTCTACGGCTACCGGGGCGGGCGCGGTCGCGCTCGGCCAGGGCGCACAGGCCAACAACGCCAACGATGTGGCGCTCGGCTCCGGCTCGGTGACGCAGAGCGCCGTCGGCACCTCCAGCACCGTCATCAACGGCAAGACCTATGCCTTTGCCGGCACGACGCCGACCGGAACAGTCAGCGTCGGCGATGCCGGCGCGGAGAGGACGATCACCAATGTCGCTGCCGGACGGATCGCCGCCGACAGCACCGACGCGATCAACGGTTCGCAGCTCTTCGCCTCCAACCAGGCGATCGAGGCCCTGCAAACGGGCGTCGGAAATCTCAACCAGAATGCGGTGACCTATGACACGCAGGGCGGCGCCAAGACGAACACCATCACGCTGCAAGGCGGCGACGTCAACGCGCCGGTCGTCATCTCCAATGTCGGACCCGGCGTCGCCGGCACCGACGCGGTCAATGTCAACCAGCTGACCAAGGGCCTGGACACCGCCATCAGCACATCCAACAGCTATACCGACAAGGTGGCGGCCACGACCCTGCAACAGGCCAACGACTATACCGACCAGAAACTCGGCCAGCTGAATTCGGACATCAGCGGCATCCGCGACGAAGCCCGGCAAGCGGCGGCAATCGGCCTCGCCGCCGCCTCGCTGCGCTACGACGACCGTCCCGGAAAGCTGAGCGTCGCGGCGGGCGGCGGCTTCTGGCGGGATGCCAGCGCCTTTGCCTTCGGCGCGGGCTACACCAGCGAGGACGGCCGCATCCGCGGCAATGTCTCGGGCACGGCGGCGGGCGGAAATGTCGGTGTCGGCGCCGGCCTGAGCTTCACGTTGAACTGAGGCGGGAATGAACGGGGCAACCAGCCGTCATGCCCGGCTTTTCCTCCTGACCTGCCTGGCGCTTGCCGGCGGCCTGTCCTTGGCCGCCGGGCCAGCCGCCGCGCAAGCGACCGCGCCCTACAGGATCAAGCCGTCCGACGTGGCGGTGCCGCCGGATGTGAAGCTGGGCCAATACCAGCGCACCATCCGGCCCTTCGAGAACTGGACGCTGATCTGCGACGAGAACCTCAAGGCGCGCAAGAAGGTCTGCAATGTCTCGCAGGTGATCGAGGACGGGGCCGGCAAGATGGCCTTCAGCTGGTCGCTCGCGGCCACGCAGGACGGCAAGCCCTACATGATCCTGCGCACCGCGCCGAACGCGAAAAGCGACGGCCTGGTGTCGCTGAAGTTCGACGGGCGCGACCCGATCGACGTCCACTTGAACGGCTGCAACGAAGTGGTCTGCGTCGGCATGCTGCCGGTGGGGCCCGTCATGCGCCAGCAGATAGTGCAGAAAGCGACGCCGGCCATCTCCTACCCGACCGTCGACGGCCAGACGATTACCGTGACCGCAACGCTCAAGGGGCTGTCCGAGGCCCTTGCGCCAATCAAATAACCGAGGCAGCACCGTGAACCAGCAAGACCCGTTCATCTCCCCAGCGCGCGGCCCGAGCGTGGAGCCGGACCGCAAGAGGATCGTCGAGCCCGATCGCAAGAGGGGCGCCGAGCCGCAGCGGCGGTGGCCGCGCGTCCTGGGCTTCTCGCTGCTGGGGCTGGCCATGATCGGCATCGGCTTCGCTGCCGCCAACTATGCCGCGATCGCCGGTCTCGTCGGCACCCCGACGGCCGCACAGGCCGGGACGGCGCCGCCCGCATTGCCGGACTCGCCCTTCCTCGAACATGTCAAACAGGCCGGGGTGCAGGCCTGCTCGACGATCTTTCCTGTGCTCGGACAGGTGCTGACGACGGGTTCTAAATACAGCGTCAAATCCTTGTGGAACGACCAGGCCGCCGACAAGCACGCCGTGCAGGCCCTCGTCGGCATGGATTATGCGACGGAAAAATACAGCGGACCGGCCGCCGGCGTGGTTTTCGCATCGCCCACCGCTTCCGGCTGCGAAGGCGCGATGGTGCGGGTGGCACCGTTCGCCAGCCCGTGTTCGGAGATCCCGTCCGTTCTTCCGCAAGGCAGCAAGATCACCGACCATCTCGGCCAGGTAGAAGTGTATGAGCTGGGCGGCAATTCGGGCGAAGCGCTTCTGCTGCCGACCGGCAATAGCTGCGTGGTGATTTCCATAGCGTCGGCGTCGAAGTGAGACACGGGATAGGCGAATGGGCGAGGGCTCCTGGAAAGGATTGCAGACCATGATATCGCGACGTCTGGCAGTTTTGTGCATGGCCCTGCTGTGGAGCGGGCAGGTTGTCTCGGCCGACCTTGTGGCGCCGCCGGAGCCGGAGCCGAAGGAGGAAAAAGGCATCTGGGGGGCGATCGCCTATTCCAGCATCGATACCAAGCACGGCTTCTTCTGGGGCGCCGACAAGCGCCAGGAGGCGAAGGACGCCGCGATGAAATATTGCGAGAACGCCGGCGGCAAGGGCTGCACTGTTGTCACGGTGTTCCGCAATCATCGCCATTGGACAGACGACGACGAGACCGGCTTTCCCTACAAGCACTGCGGCGCCCTGGCCGTGGCTAAGGAGAAGCAGAGCGACCGGCTGACGCCGTGGGGCGCGAACTCCGCCGAGACCCGCAAAGACGCGGAAGATCTCGCTCTGCATGCCTGCGAGGCGGCGGGAACCGAATGCAAGATCCGCGAGTGGGTCTGTACCTGAAGCGCGCCGCGCTCACACGGCGCGCTTTGGAATTGCTTTTGCACGCTGCGTGAGGCAGATGACCATGCCCGCGGCCCCGAAAATCCCATCCGGTTTTCGGGGCCATGCGCGTGAACCCCGAAAGAGAAAGTCGCCATCGTTGTTTGACAGATTTGTTCTTCTGAAGGCGGCCGCAATCTGCGCGGTGGCGCTGCCCGCATCGAGTGCCTGTGCGCAACAACAGCAGGCGGCCACGCTTCCAAACGGCGCGTCGTCGCTCCAGGAGACCTATCAGGACTGGAGCCTGGCCTGCACCATCCAGGACAATGCACGCGCCTGCTCGGTTTCGCAGGACCAGACGCAGAAGAACGGCCAGAGGCTGCTGGCGGTGGAGTTGCGGGCGGGGCCGAAGGGTGGATTGACCGGAACCCTGCTTCTGCCGTTCGGTATCCTGTTCGACCCAGGCGTGACGATCCAGATCGACGACCAGCCGCCCCTCGGCCAGTTGCGGTTCCGCACCTGCCTGCCGAACGGATGCGTGGCGCAGTTTCCGATCGACCGGGCGCTGGCGCAGAAGCTGAAGGCGGGCGGCGTATTGACGCTCAACGTCATCACCGACGCCGAGACCAAGCTCAACTTCCCCGTCTCCCTGAAAGGCCTCGCCGCCGCCCTCGACCGCGTCGCGGCGCTGAGCGGGCGCTGAGGAGGGACGAAGTCGGTTTTACTCCAGCTCGCGCGGCCTTTGGGCCGCAGCGCCGGAGCCCCACAAGGCGCGCCTGAGCAGGTTCCGTCCGCCCTTGCGCGGCACAAGATTAATATCGCTTACAAGCTTTGCGCCGCCCTCGCGCCGCTCCAATGTGATCTTGCGGCTGTGGAAGGCTTCCAGCTCGGCGCGATGCGCGACGCTTATGATGGTCACCTTCGGTAATTCATGGATGACCGTCTCCATCATCTTGTCCTGGCTCTTCTCATCGAGCGCAGACGTCGCTTCGTCCAGAACGACGATATCGGGATGATGCAGGAGGAGGCGCGCGAAGGCGAGCCGCTGCTTTTCGCCACCCGACAGGGTCTGGTCCCAGGGCGCGTCTTCCTCGATTCGGTCCTTGAGATAATCGAGCCCCACCTTGTCGAGGGCGGCGTTGATCTTCTCCAGCGTCCAGTTGTCGGCGGCGGCCGGATAGGCGACCGCGCGGCGCAGCGTCCCGGAGGGGATGTAGGGACGTTGCGGCAACATGAACAGCCGCCTGCCGGGGTGGAAGTCGACGCTGCCGCCACCCCACGGCCAAAGGCCGGCGACGGCGCGCACCAGCGTGCTCTTGCCCGAACCGGATTCGCCGGCCACCAGCACCCGCTCGCCAGGCTCGATCTCTACCTCGGTTTCCTTGACCACGCCGGTGCCGTCGTCGAGCGACACCGAGAGATTGTCCAGGCTGAGCATCGCACCGTCTTCGGTTTCGCCGTGCCTGATGCGGCCCAGCGCGTCGCTGCGTTCGGCGCGCTCCAGCCCGTCAAGCGACATCATCAGCGAGGCAATACGCCGTGCCGAGGCGTTCCAGTCGGCGAGGCGGGGATAGTTGTCGACCAGCCATCCGAACGCGGCCTGCACGATGGCGAAGGCTGAGGCAGCCTGCATGATCTGTCCAAGGGTCATGCTGCCTTCGAGAAATTTTGGCGCGCAAAGCAAGATCGGCACGACCGGCGCAAACAGGCTCGACCCCTGCGACACCAGCGCTGTGCGCATGTGCTGGCCTGTCAGCAGCGCCCATTGCCGGAGCACCGTGCCGAACGTCTTGTCGATGCCGCTGCGCTCCTCCTCCTCGCCGCCGAGCAAGGCGATGCTCTCGCCGTTTTCGCGCACGCGCGTCAGCGTGTAGCGGAAATCGGCTTCCGCCTGGTTCTTCTGCTCGGAGAGCCGCACGAAATGGCGGCCGATGACCACCATCGAAGTGGAGGTGATGGCGGCGTAGATCACCGCGGTCACGACCAGGAAGCCGGGAATGGTGACGCTCCAGCTTCCGATCTGCAAAGTCAGCGCCCCGCCGATCGTCCACAGCACCACGATGAAAGTGGAGGCCGACAAAAACGCGTTGATCACGCCGGAGATGAAATCGACGGGCGATTCCGTGGCGATCCGCAAATCCTCCGCGATGCGTGCCTCGGGGTTCGTGTGGTCGCCGCCCACGAGGTTCAGCTGATAGTAGCGGCCGCTTGCGAGCCAGCGCGCGATGATGGCGGTGGTCGACCAGGAACGCCAGCGGCGCTGGATCGTCATGCGAAGGTAGACTTGCGCGACGACAAGGCTTGCGCTTCCAACCACCAGCGGCGGGAATACGGCGCTGAGCACATAGACGGTGTGGGCGTCGCGCTGCTCGATGGCATCGAAGATCGAGCGGTTCCAGATGTTGATCCCATACTGGAAACCGACATTGATGCATATCAGCATCAACAGACCGATCGTGAACGGCCAGGCCAGCTTGTCGCCGCGCGTGCTCCAGTAGCCGCGCGCGCTGATCCAGAAGCGCCTCAGCAGGTATCGCTTGCGCGCCTGCTCGGCCTCCCGCGGCGTCAGCTCCGGACCGGGTTCGATGGCCCCGGGCGGCGGCGCAGCCTCGCCCACGACCTCGGACGCAACTTCGACTGTCGAGGCCTTCTCCTGGTGCGACTTCTCTGCCTTGCGCCGCCTGGCGCCGTCGACCGTTTTCGGCATGAGTTCAGCCTCGGATGTAACGGCGACAACGGCCTAAAAATCAAAAAGTTTCACCAGGCCCGCTCCAGACGGCGCCATGGGTCTCCCCGTGCTCCCCTGCTCGACCCGCGATGCCGCCAGCCGCCGCTGGACAATCGCCAGCCGGCGGGCCCGTTTAGCGACGGTCTCCTCGCAGCCGGAACGAGACCGTGTGCTTGGAACCAATGATGGGCGAGACTGTTTAGCCATGAACTTCGATGCGACGCCGACGTCCCGGCCCGGTCGGGTGAGCAGCGACCTTGAGGAGCCCCTTGTCATGAAGATTTCGTCCAGATTTCGTTCAGTCGCCATCGCCGTCATCACTGCCGCGGGCGTTGGCTTTGCCAGTGTCGCGCACGCCGACACCGGAACGATCCGCTTCTCCATCTACAAGGCGGCCTTCTTCATCGGCGGCGCCGGAGGCGAGGGCACGCTGACCTTCCATGGCCGCCGGTATCCGATCTCGGTCGGCGGCATTTCGGGCGGCCTCGCCTTCGGTGCCTCCAAGACCTATTTCCGGGGCACCGTGCGCCATATCAAGCGCGCCCGGGACGTGACGGGTGTGTACGGCGCGGCGGGCGGCGGCGGCGCGCTCGGCAAGGGCGCCCAGGTGATCGTCATGACCAACGACAAGGGCGCTCAGCTCGAGCTCACGGGCAGGCAGGTAGGGCTGCAAGTCAACGCCGATCTCAGCGGCATGAGCATCACGGTGAAGTGAGGGCGATCACTGCGTCGGTGTTTCCAGGGATGAGCCGGCGGCCCCTCCCTACCGCTCCTCCACGATCCGCAGATAGGCCGCAGTCACGAACAGCACGATCAGGCCGAACAGGATCCTTCTTGCCCCCTCCGGCATCTGCAAAATCGTCAGCAGCGTCGTCAGCACGGTCAGGATCAAGGCACCGATGATGGTGCCGGTATAACCGCCGCGGCCGCCGAAGATGGAGGTGCCGCCGATGACGGCGGCGGCCACGGAGGGCAGCACCAGCGGTTCGGCGAGAGACAGGGAAGGGGCCTTGATCAAGCCGATATAGAGCAGGCCGGTGATGCCGGCGAGCAGGCTGGAGAGGACGTAGAGCGCGGTGATGACCTGCCAGTAGCGCACGCCGGAAAGGCGGGTCGCGCGCTCATTGTCACCGACGGCGTAGAGCAGGCGGCCGAAACCGGTGCGGTTGAGGCCGAAGACGATCAGCACCGCGACGGGGACGAACAGAAGCAGCGCGTTGGGAAACCCTGCGGTCACGCCGGTGCCGAGCCAGGCGAGGAAATCGGGGATCTTGGCGCCCGAGGCGATCACCGTGCGTTGATAGACCTGCAGGAAGCCGGTGCCGATCAGGCTGGTGCCCAGCGTCATGATCAGCGGATGGACGCGGAAGACGCCGACGCCGATGCCGTTGACGAGGCCGATCAGCACCGCCGGCATCATCGCCAGGAGGAAGGCCACGGCTGGGTCCTGGTTGACGGCTTGCGTAGCCATGATGAAGGCGCTCATCGTCGCCACCGTGCCGACAGAGAGATCGATGCCGCCGGTCAGCATGGTCATGGTCTGGCAGCCGGCAAGGATCGCCAAGGGAATGGCGAATTTGATGGTGTTGGCGATCCAGCGCTCGTTGACGATGCCGGGGCGCAGGATCTGCAAAATCACAACCAGGATGACCAGCAGGATGACCAGCGGAATCAGCGGCCGGTCGGCCATGAAGCGTTTGACACGGCGGCCGAAGGGGACGGGTTGGGGCGTGATTGCTGACGTGCTCATGGGGTGGCTCTTGTCTGCAAATGTAGCGCCCTACGGCGCCCCCCTCTGTCCTGCCGGACATCTCCCCCTCCAGGGGGGAGATCGGACGGGGTGACGGCTTTCGCAAATTGTCGGCGTTGCAAGAATGAGCGAGACGCCGAAGCTGCCAATCTCCCCCCTTGAGGGGGAGATGTCCGGCAGGACAGAGGGGGGCCTCGTAGAGCGCTGCGCCACATTTCACGCCCACTCATCATTGCCGCCCCCGCATCGTAATGAAAGCCCCGAACATCACCACGGCGACCATGATCAGGCCCTCGATGATGGCGGTGACGTTGGGATCAATGGCGAGCAGGGTGAGATCGGTGCGCACCAGGCGCAGCACGAAGACGGCGACGATGGGGCCGAGCAGGCCGCCCTTGCCGCCGCCCAGCGCCACGCCGCCCAGCACCACGGCCGCGACGCTGGCGAGCAGATAGGGGCCGGGAATAGGAGCGCCGATGCCGGTGCTCATGGTCAGCGCCAGGCCGCCCATGGCCGCGAACAGGCCCGACAACGCATAGGCGATGATGCGGGTGCGCTTGACCGGCACGCCGCTGCGGAACGCCGCCAGCTCGCTCGAGCCGATGGCGTAGATGGACAGGCCGAGGCGCGAGCGCCTCAGCGGTATCCAGACGATGCAGAGGCAGATGATCAGCACCAGCAGAGCCTTCGGCAGCCAGGCGTCGATGTTCTGCGGCAGGCCGGGTATCGGGACCGTGCCTGAAATCATCGCCTTCAGCCATTCGGCGGCGGCGCCGCCCGGCGCGCCGAGCACCAGAAGAGCCGCCCCTTGCAGCACGAACAGCATGGCGAGCGTCACCACGATGTCGGGGACACGGGTGGCGACAATGAGCAGGCCGTTGAGCGCGCCGAGCACAAAACCCATGGCCAGTACGAAAGGCACCACGAACAGCGCGTATTCTTCCGAGGCGCCGGCCATCATCGAGGCGGCGGTGACGCTGGTCAGCGCCATCATGGCGGCGACCGACAGGTCGATGCCGCCGGCGATGACGACGACGGTCTGCGCGGCCACGGCAAAGGCGTAGGGCAAGACGGCCCGCGCGAGCGAGCCGAAATCGCCGCTGCCATAGCCGGGCTGGATCAGCTTGGTGACGACGAACAGCACGACGAGGAGGGCGAACAGGCCGGCGACCCAGCCCTGGCGGCGCAGGAGATGGCTCATGGCGTCACCTCCGGTGCATCCGGGGTATTTGCTGTGGGGTCCGCCAAAATGCCGACATCGGCCTTGGCGCCGCGCGGCAGGCCGTAGGCGGCGCGCATCAGTGCCGGCTCGTCCGCCTCCTCGACCGGGAAGATATCGACGACGCGGCCGCCGAAGATGACGATGACGCGATCGCAGACGCGTTGCACCTCTTCGAGTTCCGAGGTGTAGAACAGCACCGACTTGCCGTGGCCGGCGAGCTCGCGCAGCAATTTGTAGATCTCCTGTTTGGTGCCGACATCGATGCCGCGCGTCGGGTCGAAGCACAGGATGGTGCGGGCGTCCGCCGCGATCCAGCGTGCGATGGTCACCTTCTGCTGGTTGCCGCCGGACAGGCGCTGCACCTCGCCTTGCGCGCGGGTGTCGATCTGGAGGCGCGCGATGGCGCTCGCCACCGTGGCGCGCTCCTTGCGCATGGCGATCGGCCCCCAGTTGCGCAAGGCGGCGCTGAAGGGCAGCGCGATGTTCTCGCGCACCGAGCGCTGCATGGCGAGGGCTTCGGAACGGTCGCCCGGCACATAGGCGATGCCGGCGCGGATGGCGTCGATCGGATGGGTGAATTTCGCCGGCTGGGCGTCGACCTCGATCGTGCCGCCGGACGGTTTGATCGAGCCGGCAAGGGCGGCGAACAATTCATCCTGGCCCTGGCCTTCGAGCGCGACGACGCCGGCGACCTCGCCGTCGGCGAGCTCGAAGGAGACGTCGTTGAGCTTGGTGCCGACGCGCAGATTGCGCACGGCGAGACGCGGGCGGGCAGGGGCCGATGTGGCGGCCTGGCCGGCGGCGCGGGCGGTCACCTTGGTCTTCTCGATGCGGGCGCCGAGCATCAGCTCGACGATCTTTTCCTCCACGCCGGGCTCGATGTCGAGAACGCCGACGGTCGCGCCGTCGCGCAGCACGGTGGCGCGGTCGCAGAGCGCCGAGATCTCGACGAAGCGGTGCGAGATGAAGATCACGGCGCGGCCGCTGTCGCCCTGGCGACGCACGACTTCCAGCACCTTTTCGGCAAGATTTGCGGGGAGCGCCGCGGTCATCTCGTCGAGCAGCAGCACGTCGGGCTCGACGGCGAGCGCCCGCGCCAGGTCGAGCACGCGCAGCACCGCCAGCGGAATGTCGCGCGCGGTGTCGCGCAGGTCGAGGTCGGGAATGCCAAGTTCGCGCACCCAGGCGCGGAACGGCTCGACGGGCGTGCCGGTCAGCCGCAGATTGGACAGTATGTCGAGATCGGGGATCAGCGACGGTTCCTGGTAGACGGGCAGAAGGCCAGCGCGGCGCGCGGCGGCGGGCGAGCGTATGTCACGCGCCTCGCCACGGATCAGCACGCGCCCGGCCGAGGCAGGAACCGCGCCGGTCAGGATCTTCACCAGCGTCGACTTGCCGGCGCCATTGGCGCCCATCAGGGCATGCACCTCACCCGGCAGGACAGACAGCGACGCGTCGCGCAGCGCGGCAACCGCGCCGTAATTCTTGGCGACGCCGGAGGCGTCAAGGAGGGGTTTGGTGGTCAAATTGCTGTCCGTACCAGAAACTCAATTGCTGGCGCTCTACGGCGCCCCCCTCTGTCCTGCCGGACATCTCCCCCACAAGGGGGGAGATCGGCCGTAACTTCGGCTTTCGCCAATTTTCAACGTGGCAAGACGAGAGCCGGCGCCGAAACTGCCAATCTCCCCCAAGTGGGGGAGATGTCCGGCAGGACAGAGGGGGCGCCGTAGAGCGCTAACCTATCAAACCTTTGGTTGGCGGGGACGGCAAACGCCATCCTCGCTAGCCAATCAAAATAGCCCTTACTCCCCCGGCCCCTTGCACGCTACGATCTGGTCCTTGGTGTAGGTCGTCCAGTCCGGGATCGAGATCGAGACCGGCCATTCCGGGCTGAGCGACGGATCGGCGGCGGCCTTCAGCTTGGCCTTGCCTTCCTCGGTGGCGTTTTCCCAGAGCTGCGGCTCGACCAGAACGGTCTGCTGCGCCGGCTTCTTGCCGTCGAGGATCTGGAGCGCGAGCGTCACGCCGGCGCCGCCGATCGAGCCGGGATTGGTCACGGCGGCCCCGACCAGGTCCTTGACCGAATTCAGCTGGCCGACGAAACCGGCATTGTCGGCGCCGACCACGGGCACCATCGGCGCCTGCGATTCCACCAGCGCGTCGACGATGACGTTGTCGATGCCCGAGGTCCACACGCCGTTGAACGGCGTGCCGGTGGCGAGGAAGGACAGCATCTGCTGCTTGGCCTGGTCCTGCTGCCAGCCGGTGAACACTTCCTGCGCGACTTTCACGTCGGGAAATTCGGCCAGCGCCTTCTTGAAGCCCTTGTCCCGATCCGAGTCGGCCGAGGCGCCGGCGGCGCCGCGCATGTAGAACACCTCACCCTTGCCGCCCATCTGCTGGAACAGCCATTTGGCGCCGAGATAGGCATATTGTTCCTGGTTGTTGGAGATGATGTAGGCCGAGGGTTCGGTGACCGCCTGGTCGACGGCGACGACAACGATGCCGGCCTTGGTGGCTTCCTCCAGCCCCGCCTTGATGCCGGCGGGATCAGCCGGATTGACGACGATGGCGTCGACCTTGGCGCTGATCAGGTTGCGGATGTCCTCGAGCTGCCCGGCGGCGTCGGTGTTGCGGTGGGCGATGTTGAGCTTGGTCACTTCGCCGGAGGCCAGCGCCTGCGCCTTCATGGCGCAGACCATCTCCTCGCGCCAGCCATTGCCCTGCACGGTGTTGGAGATGCCGATCGTGTATTTGCCCTCGGCGGACGAGGCGCCCATCGAGGCCAGCAAGGCAGCGCCGGCAAGGAGCGGCACCATGGTCAGGTATTTCTTCATTTCAGATTTCCTCCACTTTGATTTTCGTTTCGATTCCAAGTCGTTACACCGGGCCGCGCAGAAAGAGATTCAGGCGGCGCCTCGATGTTGTTTTTGCGCCTTCATTTGACGAAGGGACGCAGCACGTCGCGGGCAAGCAGGAAACCGCGCTTGACCTTATCGTCGCTGCCCTCGAACCACCGGTCCTCGTGCTCGATGATGATCGGGCCGTCGTAGCCGGCACGATAGAGGCCGGAGAAGAAGCCGTTCCAGCCGACATCGCCCAGCCCCGGCATGCGCGGCACCTGCCAGCCTATGCCAGACGAAAGGATTCCGCGCTCGTACAAACCATCATGATCAATCATCAGGTCCTTGGCATGGACATGCAGCATGTAGGGGCCGAATTCCCTGATGAAGCGGGCCTGATCGATCATCTGCCAGACCAGGTGCGAAGGATCGAAATTCATCCCGACATCGCCGCCCCAGGTTTCGAGGATGCGGCGCCAGACCAGCGGCGAATAGGCGATGTTGTGGCCGCCCGGCCATTCGTCATAGCTGAAGATCATCGGGCAGTTCTCGAAAGCGAGCTTGACGCCGTGATCGCGCGCATGGGCGACGATATCGGGCCAGATTTCGAGCGCGTGCTGCCAGTTGACGTCGACGGTCTTCGAGGCATCGCCGCCGCAGAAGGTGTTGACCAGGGGCACGCCCATATTCGCGGCCAGCACGATCACCTGCTTCAGATGGTCGATCACCGTCTTGCGGTGGGCGGCATCGGGATGCAGCGGGTTGGGATAATAGCCGAGACCGGAAATGGTCAGCCCCTTGCCGGCAAGGTTTGCCGCGATATCCCTGGCCTGCGCCGGCGAGGTCGCGGCGGCGTCGATGTGGCTGGTGCCGGCATAGCGGCGGCTGGCGCCCGAGGCTTTCGGCCAGCAGGCGATTTCCAGCGCCTCGAAGCCGGCCGAGCTTGCCCAGTCGGCGACCGCGTCGAGCGGCGTCTCCGCGAACGGTGCGGTGAGCAGTCCAAGCCTCATAATGCCTCCCCCGGTCGTGAATTCACGACCGATTCCTACTATGCAGATCGTGCCGGTTGCTTCAACCGCTCATCTGCCGGTTGCGCGCATGCATGCCTGACGGATGCCATCGGATCGTCCGACAACAGCCCGTCGAGCGCCGATGTGACGGCCTTGCGGAACATGTCGTTGGCGGCGAGGGCGGGATCGAAGATGGCGTCGATCGCCAGGATGCCCGCAGCCAGTGCCGGGACGTCGCGTCCGCTTGCCTCCGCTATGCCAGCGATCTTGACGGCATAGGGGTCCGACACCGGCCAGCGCCGGCCGAACCGGGATGAAGCCTGGATCAGATAGGCCATCCAGCCGGCGACGGATACCGACAGCAGCGCAATGCTTTTTTCCTCGCCCAGCCGATCGCGGATCGGGTTGAGTAGGCGCTGCACGATCTTTTGCGAGCCGTCGGTGGCGATCTGGTGGTTGCGGTGGCGGATCGCGGTATTCTGCAGACGGCCAAGGCTCTGCTCGACATAGGCTGATGGGTCCATGCCGGGCACCGGCTTCAACGTTGGCAGAGTCTCCTCGACGAGCATGCGGCGCACGAAGGCCGACAGCAGCGGGTCCGCCATCGCATCGAAAGTGTGTTCGAGGCCGGCCAGCACGCCGAGATAACTGAGTGTCGTCTGAGCGCCGTTCAGCACACGCATCTTGAGATGCTCGAACGGCGTGACGTCGTCGACGAAGGTTGCCCCCACCAGGTCCCAGCGCGGCACGCGGCCGGCGAATTTCTGCTCGATCACCCATTGCCGGAACGGCTCGCCGGCAACGACGGCTCCATCGCGGTAGCCGAAAAGCTGCTCCACACCGTCGAGATCGGCCTGCGTGCTCGCCGGCACGATGCGGTCGACCATGGCGCTGGGGAAGGCGGCATTGGCCGCGATCCAGCCGGCAAGGCCGTTGCCGCGCCGTTCGGCAAAAGTCCGCACGACATTTTCCAGGATGGTGCCGTTCGCCGGGATGTTGTCGCACGAGAGCAGCGTCAGCGGCCGGCCGTGCGTGGCCATGCGTTGCTCCAGCGCCCGCGCCAGAATGCCGGGCACGCTGCGCGGCGTCAGCGGGTTTGCGAGATCGTGGACGATGTCGAGATGGTCGAGGTCGAGCGCGCCGCTGGCCGGAATATGGCAATAGCCCTTTTCGGTAACGGTCAGCGTCACGAATTCGATGTCCGGGGAGGAGAGCACTTCGAGCGCGGGCATAGCGCTCGCCTGGCTATCGACAACGCGCACGATGCTGCCGATGACGCGGGCCTCGACATGGGAATCCTGGCGGATGAGCCTGGTGTAGAGCCCGTCCTGAGGGCCGAGCGTATCGGCGAGCGCCGGCGGACGGATGTTGATGCCGACCACGCCCCAGCGGCCGAAGCTCCGCGCCAGGAGGTCGTCGGTGTATTCGGCTTGGTGGCAGCGGTGGAAGGCACCGACGCCGAGGTGCGCCATGCCTGCCTGGAGCAAGGCACGGTCATAGCCGGGCCTTTGCACCGTCGCCGGCAGGCGGCCGAGCAAGGCCGGACCGAGCGTCTCGGGCGCGGCTGTGCTCACCGGTTGGCTCCGATCACCCACTGTTCCTGGTCGATCAGCGAGCCGGTCATCGGTCCCGCGGCGTCGGAGAGAAGGAAGACGGCGAGCCTGGCCACGTCCTCCGCCGAGAACAGCCGGCCGAAGGGCTGCGCGGCGTTGGCGGCATCGAGCCAGCCGGCGCCGTGGCCGAGCGTCTCGGCCTGCATGACGCGCTCGGCGGGCGTATCGGTCCAGCCGACATTGATGCCGTTGACGCGGATGCGGTCGAAGCGGTGGGCGTTGGCTGCGTTCCTGGTCAGCGTCGCCAGCGCGCCCTTGGTGGCGGAATAGACGGCGAGCTCGGGCGAACCGCAATGGGCATTGATCGACAGGATGTTGACGATCGCGCCGCCCTGGCCCCGCTTCCGCATGTCGGCAATCGCCGCCTGCATGAGGAAGAAAGGGGCGCGGGCATTAACGGCGAACAGCGAGGCCCAGTCGTCGGGGGTCGCATCGAGGAAGGAGGCCCGGTCGGTCAGGCCGGCGGCATTGACGAGACCGTCGATACGGCCGAAGCGGTCGATGCAGGCTTGCGCAAGGAGGGCAGGGGCTGCCGGGTCGGAAAGCTCGGCGGCGATGAAGTGTGCCGGCGTGCCCGCTTGCGAGAGCTCCGCAGCAACGGCCTCGCCGCGCGTCCCGTCGCGGCCGGTGACCAGCAGGCCGCCGGCGCCGGCACGCGCCAAGGTTTCGGCGACTGCCCGGCCGATGCCTTGCGTCGCGCCGGTGACCAGCACCATCTTGCCGTCGAGCTGAAGCTCCATTCCTCCTCCCGGAACAAAGTTTCTATTTCTGAAGATATGGAATGTCAGTTCTCGTTAGTCAACCGCGCAATCATTCTGCCCGTTGGGCCACGACACCATGGACCAAAGCCATGCCGACGGCGAGCGACGCCGCCAGCGAGCGGAAGCCTGCGAAGTCCTGTTCCACAACTTCCAGCCAGGTGTCCGAGAACTTGACCAGCGGAGAAAAAGTGCTGTCGGTGATGGTGACGATCCGCGCGCGCCGCTCGTGGGCGACCGCGACGAGGTCGGGCGTGATCGAATTGTAGGGACTGAAGGAGACCGCCAGCACCGCGTCGCGTCTGCCGATGCAGCCGACCTGGTCGAGCGCGGTGGAGCCGACATTGTCGACCAGCACATTGCGCACGCCTTGCTGCGACAAGGTCAGCGAGAGATAGCTGGTGACGGGAAAGGCGCGCTTGGAGCCGATGACGTAGATCAGCTCGGCGGCCGAAAGCAACGCCACCATTTTCTCGAAGCTCTCGATATCGAAGCCGGTTTCGATGCGGCTGAGCGAGGCCTGCGAGGCGCCGACCATGCCGCGCAGGAAATGCAGGTCGGCATTGGATACGCGCGGCGTGCGTTCCTGGCCGCGCCCTTCCGGCCAGGACGCCTTGACATGGTCCTTGAACAGGCCCTGGAAATCGGAAAAGCCGGCATAGCCGAAGATCTGGGCGAAGCGCACCAGCGTCGAAGGCTGCACCCCTGCCTGCGCGGCGACCTGTGCGATGGTGCCGAGCGCGACGTCGCTCGGATGCTGCCACAGGAAGATCGCGACCTGGCGCAGCCGCTTGGGAAAATGGACCGTGCCCGACGACAGCACCGCGCGCAGCTCCTCGTAAGTCTGCGGCTTGATATAGCCGAGCGCCGCCAGCGAGCGCCCGCGCTTGCGGGTCGTCGCCTCGTCGGCGCTGGAGGGTCCGGATGATTTGCGCGCCCCGCTCATGATTTCAGGCTAGCGCGATACGATCGTTTTACAATATGAAAATTGGAAATCCTGTTCGAGGGTGGTAGCTGTTCTGCAGCGAAGAAGTTCGATGCATTCAACATAGCACCCTATGGCGCCCCCCTCTGTCCTGCCGGACATCTCCCCCACAAGGGGGGAGATCGGATGTCACGCCGGCTTTCGCCAAATTGCCAGCGTTGCATGAAAGGCGTCGCGGTCGACGCTGCCAATCTCCCCACCTGTGGGGGAGATGTCCGGCAGGACAGAGGGGGGCGCTACAGAACTCGACGGTGGGTGCTGGCTTAACATCCTTAAATCGGAGGAGACAAACATGGTCTATGCGACATCGGACGGATCGGCGGGCAAGCGTTTGCGCGTCGGCATGGTGGGAGGCGGGCAGGGCGCCTTCATCGGCGCGGTGCATCGCCTCGCCATGCGGCTCGACGACCAGATCGCGCTGGTGGCCGGAGCGCTGTCGTCCGACCCCGGGAACGCCGCCGCCTCGGCCGCCGAGATCGGCATCGCGCCGGAGCGCAGCTATGCCGATTACCGCATGATGGCAAAGGCGGAGGCGGCGCGCCCGGACGGCATCGAGGCGGTCGTCATCGTCACGCCCAACCACCTGCACGCGCCGGTCGCGACAGCCTTTCTGGAAGCCGGCATCGATGTGATCTGCGACAAGCCGCTGTCGACGACGCTGGGCGAGGCGCAAGCCCTGGTGGCGCTGACGCGGGAGAAAAATCGCCGCTTCGTCGTGACCCTCAACAACACCGGCTACGCCATGGTGCGCCAGGCGCGCGAGATGGTGGCGGCGGGCGAACTCGGCCGCATCGTCTCCGTGCACGGGGCCTATATCCAGGACTGGCTGACCAGGCCGATCGATGCCGACGGCCAGAAACAGGCGGAATGGCGCACCGACCCGGCGCGCGCCGGCCAGTCGGCGGTGGTGGCCGATATTGGCGTGCATGCCTTCAATCTGGCGAGTTTCATCAGCGGCCGCGAGGCCGAGACGGTGTCGGCCGACCTGTTCACCGCCGTGCCGGGACGGCGGCTCGATGATAACGCGCATGTGCTGGTGCGCTGGGCGGGCGGGGCACGCGGCACGATCCTGGCCAGCCAGACGTCGCCCGGCCACTATAATGATCTCTCCGTGCGCATCTATGGCGACAAGGCGGGGCTTGAATGGTCGGGCACGCGGCCCGAGGAACTGCGCTTCTCCAGATATGGCGAGGAAAGCCGCACGCTCGTGCGCGGCGGCCATGGCTCGACGCAGGAAAGCCGGCGCGTGTCGCGCATGCCGGCCGCTCATCCCGAAGGCTATATCGAGGCCTTCGCCAATTTCTACCGCGACGCCGCCGACATCATCCGCGCGCATCGTTCGGGCGCCGCCGTCGATGCGGCCCGGGCGGCGCAGGTGCCCGATGTGGTCGACGGCGCGCGCGGCGTGAAGTTCGTCGCCGCGGCGGTGGAGTCGAACGCGGCTGACGGGGCGTGGACGGCGGCAAGGTTCGGGTGAGGGTGTGCCATCCAATGTGACATCGCGGCCACGCCCGACGGTACCGCGCGGTTGACGGCGATCAAGAGTTGGCCGTCCATTCGGGACCGCGCTGTGTTCCGCCATTTTTCAAGCCCGTTGCGAGGCTGGTTTCGAAGGCAACAGCCGGTTGACTGGCTTCCAAATCGTTGCCGCCGACCTTGCGCGAGGTGATTGCGACGCTATGTCAGGCGCATCCGCGTTGCTCCCCGCCCGCGCATTCGGCAATCTGTCGCTTCTTCGGCGTTGAAGGCTTGCTCCGATGGAACTCGGTCTCATTGGATACTACAGCGACTTCGTGGTTTACCCCCTGGCGATCGCCCTGCTGGCTGTGGCCGGGCTTATCGAGGCCGGCGAAGAGAGCGCGCCAGGCTGGCTGGCGACGGCGCTGGCGTGCCTGTGTCTGTGGACGCTGATCGAATACGTCATGCACCGCTTCGTCCTTCACCACATTCCCTGGATCAGGGATCTGCACGCCCGCCATCATGTCGAGGAGCGCAGTCCGGTAGGCACGCCGACCTGGCTCAGCCTCGGCGTGCATGCGCTTGTCGCGTTCTTTCCCGTATGGATGGTCTCGGATTTCGCGGTCGCCAGCGCGGCGAGCTGCGGGCTGATGCTGGGCTACCTATGGTACGTCAGCATCCACCATGTGATCCATCACTGGCATCCCACTCATCCGAGCTATCTCTACACGCTGAAGCGCCGCCACGCGCTGCATCATCATGTCGACGAAAATGTCAATTTCGGCGTGACGTCGCTGTTCTGGGATCGGGTCTTCGGCACGATGCGGCTCTGAAGCCAACTGGTGTGCGCCATTCGAGGAGCGCAGACAGCCATTCCCGCTTACAATTCCTTCTGCGCCAATTCCCTGAACTCGTCGGGCACGGAGCGGGCCGCCTCCAGCGCCACGGTGCCGTAGTCGACGGCCTGTTTGCCGAAGCGCTCGCGGATCTTGTCGATGGCGCGGTCGGCGCCGAAGCGTGCGAGGCCCTTCCTGGTGCCGGGGCGGCGCTTTTCGTCGGCGAGGCCGAGCGGCAGTTCGAGCTGCAATTCGGCACTTTCCTCCAGATGCGAGACCGAGATCGCCAGCAGCGAAATCGTCCTGTCATGCGGATGATCGGCAAGCACGCCCCGCACCAGGTCTGTCGCGATCTCGGCCAGCATCACCGTCGCCGAGATCGGCTGGTCGAGCGTGATCGAGCGGGTGACGGCGCTGAGGTCGGCGAAGCGCACGCGCACCGTCACCGTGCGGCCGGGGCGCGCCTTGGCGCGCAGCCGGCTGGCGACCCGGTCGGCCAGATGCAGCAGGACAGGGATGTAGACGCATTCCAGTGCCGGCTTGCGGCCAAGCGCCGACTGGGCACCGGCCGAATGGGCGCGGCGACGTGTTTCCAATTTGCGCGGATCGCGGTTCCACGACAAGGCGGCAAGCTTTTCGCCGGCGGCAGGGCCGAGCAGCCGCGCCAGCGCGCCGCTGTGCGTCCTGGCCAGTTCGCCGATTGTCTGGACGCCGATCTCGGCCAGCCGCGCGCTGGTCGCCGGGCCGACGCCCCACATCAGGGAGACCGGCAGGTCATGCAGGAAGGCGATCTCCGTGCCGGGCTCGACCACCACCAGCCCATCGGGCTTGGCCACCTGCGAGGCGATCTTGGCCAGGTGCTTGGTGCGCGCCACGCCGATCGAGATCGGCAGGCCGAGTTCGCTTCGCACGCGGCGGCGAATGGTCGAGGCGATCTCCCGCGGCTGGCCGAACAGATGCGTGCAACCGGCGACATCGGCGAAGGCCTCGTCGATGGAGATGCGCTCGACCAGCGGCGTGAAATCGTCGAGCACCTTCATCGCGGCGTCGCCGAGCCGCTGGTAGTCGCGGAAATTTCCGCCGACGAAAATCAACTGTGGGCAGAGCTCGCGCGCCTTGCGCCCCGGCATGCCGCCGCGCACGCCGAAGGCGCGGGCTTCGTAGGAGGCGGCGAGCACGACGCCGCCGCCGACCGCGATCGGCTTGCCGCGCAGCGACGGGTCGAGAAGCTGCTCGACCGAGGCGTAGAAAGCGTCGAGATCGGCATGCAGGATGGTGGGCTCCATCCCCGGTTCCTCGCGACGTTGTAGAGTATGGAACATAAAGAGAACAAACATTGCTCGCTGTCAAGCGAGGTCGCGATCCGCCGGAACATTGTCGCTCACAATCGCGTTGACGGCCGAAGGGCGCCGCGTGCGGAGGCTGGCATGGGCAACTTTGAAATGATCGATCTGGTTTGCGTCGTCAACGCCTGCTCGACCGACCGCGCCGCGGGGCGGCTGGTTTCGATGGCCAAGGCCGTGGAGGAATTGCGGGTGCTGACCGGCGATTTCGTCTCGGCCGACGAAACGGTCGCGAATGCGCTGAGTGAAGTCGCGCTGCAGTGCGGCTGCGCCGTGCTGTTCGATGAGCAGGCGGGCGCCGACATATTGCGCACGCCATAGCTCGCCGCCGGCGTGCTGCAATGCATCACGCAACCGCTCCAATCGCTTGTTTTTGCGCTATTCCGAACAGAGGGCCGTGACGCGCTTTCTGAGGCGCGTTGCCTGTGCGGGTCGTTGTCCGCGAGGCCGCCTTGGCGACATCCATCAACCGAGATGCTCCGCCCGCAGCGCCTGCCTGAGGCGCTCCAGCGCCGGCTCGCCGTCGGCAGCGAGCTTATCGGCGATCCTTGCCAGATCATCGTCGGCCTTGCGGTGCTTGCTGCCCCAGGCGCCGAGCGTGGCCAGCACGGGCACAAGGTCGACGCCGGCCTCGGTCAGGCGATAGATCGCCTTCAGGCCATGTGTGGGATCACCGCTGCGGGTGAGGATGCCTTCGTCCTGCAATGTCTGGAGGCGCTCGGCCAGCGTACGCGAGGAAATGCCCTCATCGGATTGCAGGAATTCGCGAAAGTGCTTTTTTCCGGCGAAGACCAGGTCGCGGATGATGAGCAGCGTCCAGCGGTCGCCGAGCAGTTCGAGCGACAGGTTGATGGGGCAGCCAGACCGGTCCTGTGTCGACATGTGTATGGTTCCATTTTTAAATCGCTTTACTATTGACATCGTTTTCATCTCAGGTCAATAGTTCCAAATGTAAACCATCGGCAACCGTGCCGGCCGGACGGGTAAAACGAGCCGCTCGGCCCTTGACTGGGAGAACCATAATGAAAAAGCTGATCCTCCAGATGCAGATGTCGGTCGACGGTTTTGTCGGCGCCGCCGGGGATCATCGCTGGCAGCTCTGGGAATGGGGCGACGACAGCGCCTGGGACGAGGAGCTGAAGCGGGACTTCAACGCCGTCTTCGCCGGCATCGATACCATCCTCTTGAGCCGCAAGATGGCCGAGGAAGGCTACCTCACCCATTGGGGCAATGCGGCGAAGAGATATCCGCGCGACCCGTTCTATGCTTTCGCCCAGCGCATCGTCGAGGCGAGGAAGGTGGTGCCGAGCGACAGGCTCAAGGCCTCGCGATGGGAGGGCACGACAGTGGTCAGCGGCGACCTGCCGCGGGAGGTCGACTTGCTGAAGAGGGGTGAGGGCGGCGACATCGCGGTGTTCGGCGGCGCCGGCTTCGCCTCGGCGCTGATCGCGGCCAGGCTGGTCGACGAGTTCCAGCTGTTCATCAACCCGGCCGTGCTGGGCGCCGGCCGCCGCATCTTCGACCAAGGCGGGTTCGGCAGGCTGCGGCTGCTCGGCTCGAAATCCTATGCGAGCGGCATGGTGGTGAGTCGCTACGCGCCGGCCGGCTAATCGAAAGGCATTGCACTGATATCATGCCTGCCGTTGAGCTTGGGCATGGCAGTCGGCGATGCAGCACCAAGCGCGGTTGTGCCTTAGCCCCCAGGGGCGAAGGGAACACGCGCCTCGATGTACTCTTGGTCAACACCTTGGCCTCACCAATTCACTTCGCATCATGAAAAATGATGCCCACCGTGTGCCGCATGCCCGAGCGCAGGCGGCTGACGCCGTGGCGCAGATTGACGCGGTAATTGCCCTTGGTGCCCTGCACCGGCCGATTGTGGACGGCGAAGGAGACGGCATCGCCCTGGCGCAAGGGCACCACTTCCACCCGGCTCTGCATGCGCGGCCGCTGTTCGGTCAGGGCGAACTCGCCGCCGGTGAAATCCTCGCCGGGTTCTGAAAGCAGAACCGCCACCTGCACCGGAAAAGCGAGGTCGCCATAGAGGTCCTGGTGCAGGCAGTTGAAGTCGCCGGGCACATATTGCAGCAGAAGTGGCGTCGGCCTGACCTGGCCGGCGGCGTGGCACTGCTTGAGAAAGGCGGCATGCGTTTCGGGATAGCGCGTGGCGATGCCCATGCGCTCGTTCCAGCGGTTGGCGACCTCGGCGAGCCTGGGATAGAGCGCCGTGCGCAGCCCGCCGATCAGGTCCGGCAAGGGGTAGCGGAAATAGCGGTATTCGCCCTTGCCGAAGCCGTGCCTGGCCATGTGGATATGGCTGCGGAAATGTTCTTCATGCGGATAGAGCCCGGCGAGTTGCCGACACTCCTGCGGCGTGAGCAGCTTTTCCATCACGGCACAACCGAAGCCGTCGAGTTCGGCGGCGAGGGCCGGCCAGTCGTAAGCGGCAACCCGTTCCTCGGCGGCTTTCACCACCGATGCCGCAACCTTGGCATGGGCGTTCATATCGCGGCCTCTTTGTCGAGCAAAGCGTGCTTGCGCTCAGTGCCCCAGCGGTAGCCGGAGGGCGTGCCGTCGGCGCGGACGACGCGGTGGCAGGGAATGCCGAGCGCGATCGCGTTGGCGGCGCAGGCCGTCGCCACGGCGCGGGCGCCGTTCGATTGGCCGAGACGCTGGGCAAGGGCGGCGTAGGTGATGGTTGCGCCGCGGCGGATGCTGCGAAGCTCGCCCCAAACTTTTTGCTGGAACGGCGTGCCGTGGCTGATGTCGAGCGGCAGGTCCAGGCCGGCGGCGGGCGTTTCGATGAAACATGCTATCGCCGCGAGATCGTCATGCAAGGCGGTCTCGTTCTCGACCAGCATCTTGCCGGGAAAGCGGCTGGCGAGGTCCTGCGCCAGCGCCTCTGCGTCGTCGCCGATCAGGATGGCGCAGACGCCGAGGGAACCGCGCGCGGCGAGGATTTTGCCGATCGCGGATTGGGCGATGGCGTAGGTGATGGTGTCGGCGCCGGAGGCTGTCGCCGGCGTGTGGGTTTGCATGAGGTTCATTGCTTCACTCCTTCTGTGTGCCTGAACCCTAGCTGCGTGCCTTCCGTTCCTCACTCCGATGGTTGCTTTCAAATTCAATTTCCGGAACGGTGCGGAGGTAAGTACCCCACGGCGCCCCCCCTCTGTCCTGCCGGACATCTCCCCCACGAGGGGGGAGATTGGCAATTTCGGCGCCCCACTCATTCCTGCAACGTCGTAGATTGGCGAAGGCGGTTGTGACAGCCAATCTCCTCCCAAAGTGGGGGAGATGTCCGGCAGGACAGAGGGGGGCGCCGTAGAGCGCTGATTTATGCGATACGAATGACAGCAACCTCGCCAAGCAAAAAAACCTCGCCTGATAACAGCCGCAGTTCGATCTCGCCGGTCGCGCCACGGCTCCACTCGGCCTTGCCGCTCTCGACAAGCTCCCCGAGCGCAGCCATCACCAGCGACCGCGCATCTTTGGCGCGTCTGACGGCGCCGCGATGGGGGATCCCAATGTCCGCATCGGTGGTGGAAGACCTTGCCATCGCGCCCATTGCCGCTCCTCCTCAGGCCTCGCGGCCGAGCAGCGCGCGCTTGCGCTCCGCGCCCCAGGCGTAGCCGGACAGGGCGCCGTCCTTGCGGATCACGCGGTGGCAGGGAATGGCGACCGCGAGCGCGTTGGCGGCGCAGGCGCCGGCAACGGCGCGGGTCGCCTTCGGCGCGCCGATGCGCCCTGCTATCTCGGCATAGGAGACGGTGCGGCCGGCCGGGATGTCCCGCAGGGCCTGCCAGACGCGCTGCCGGAACGCGGTGCCGCGCAGGTCGAGCGGCAGGTCGAGACCAAGCCTTGGAGCCTCGACGAAACCGACGACGCGGGCGACGAGCGCCTCATAATCGCGGTCGGCGCCGATCAGGCGCGCCTTGGGGAAACGGTCCTGCAGGTCGCGCACCAGCGCGTCCGGGTCGTCGCCGAGCAGGATCGCGGCGACGCCCTTCCTGCTCGACGCGACAAGGATGGCGCCGAGCGAGCATTCGCCGACGGCGAAGCGGATCTCCTCGCTGGCGCCGCCGGCGCGGTAGCGCGTCGGCGTCATGCCGAGCATGCCGGCCGACTTCTCATAGAAGCGTCCGCTCGAATTGAAGCCGGCATCGTAGATCGCCGCTGTCACGCTGGCGCCGTCTTCCAGGCGCCGGCGCACCCTTTCGGCGCGCCGGGCGGCCGCGTAGTCCTTTGGCGTCAGGCCGGTGACGGCCTTGAAGGTGCGGTGGAAATAGCCGGCGCTGCGGCCGGCGGCGGCGGCCAGTTCACCGAGCGACGGTTCCTCCTCGCTCTGTTCGATCCTGCGGCAGGCCTCGGCCACCATCGCGGCGTTGCCGGCCTCGAGCGAAGGTCCGTCGGGATTGCAGCGCCGGCAGGCGCGAAAGCCGGTCGCCCTGGCCTCGTCCAGCGTGTCGTGGAGTTGCACGTTCTTCGGGTTGGCGCGCCGCGACGGGCAGGAGGGCCGGCAATAGACGCTGGTCGTCGCCACCGAATACCAGAAGCTGCCATCGGCCGATTTGTCGCGCGCCACGACTTGCGTCCAGCGCGGATCGTCGGCGACCGGCAGCGGCGCGGGTTTGAGATCCTTGGCAAGGGTGATGAACATGGCCGGCATTGAAGCCGCAGACGACCCGCGTCGCCACCCGTTTCCTGCCAATTGAGAGGTGGACGCGAGCGTATTCGTCGGGACACACAAAGGATATGACAAGATTGATCCGGAGAAGGTGTGATGGAAAACATTCGACCCCTTAAGACCGAGGCCGATTACGATCGGGCGATTGCCGAAATCATCCAATATTTCGAGAACGAGCCGGAAATCGGCTCTCTTGGCGATTACCGGTTTGATGTTCTCGCGACCTTGATCGACGCTTATGAGGATAAGCACTACCCTATCGAAGCACCCACATCCCGTTGAAGGTTATTCACTCACACATTCAACCTGTCGCGAAAGGCGAAAGCCGCCGCTCCCGGTGCCCGATCGCTGTTCCCCGAGCCCTCGTTTCTACGCCGCCCGTTTGGGCTCGACCGCGAACGGGCTGAGGCCGAGCCAGGTCTGCATCTTCCTTGCGATGTGCTGATCTCCGGTCAAGGCGACCTTCGCGCCGGCCTTCTCGACGGTGATCAATCCCATCCAGATCGCCGTCATCGTGTGCAGGTCGGTCGAGACGTAGAGGTCGATATCGAAGCCCGGATCGTACCAGCACAGATCGACCTCGCCATGCTTTTCGACGATCAGCCACCACGACCGTTTGGACGCCGGCAGCTCCTGGTACAGGAATTGTATCACGGTGCGCCCGTCGGGCAGCGGCGAGGGGTTCAGATTGCGCCGCATGTCCCACATCAGCAGCGACGGATCGAGGTTCTTGAGGGACAGCCGGGACTCGACCCATTTCTGTCCCCAAAAGCCCATCGCCTCGACGACGGGGCGCAAATCCCGGCCGGCCTCCGTCAGCCGGTATTCGGAGATGCCCTTCTCGCCCGGCACCTCCTTGCGCTCGACGATCCCGGCGAGCTCGAGCTCTTTCAGCCGTTGCGACAGAAGGCTGGGCGACATTTTGGGAACGCCGCGGCGCAGGTCGTTGAAACGGGTCGAACCCGCCACCAATTCGCGCATCAGCACCATCGTCCAGCGGGTGCACAGCACCTCGGCGGCCATCGATAGCGGGCAGAACTGCTTGTATCCGTGCTGGGCCATGATCCGACGTCCTCCCTCGAAACTGGGCTGAACATTAGGCCTTCATGAAGGAAGCGGCCAGTACGGAAACTGTACCGGCCCGGTACAGATCGCGGACTGGCCGGCGCCGGCCCTGCCATGCGAGCCCTTTGACCGGCCGCGGGGATCTCCCCTGTGCGCCGTAACAGGGAGAAGACCATGACCACCTACGTAATCGCAGACATCAAGGTGAAGAACCCGCAGTGGATGCCGGCCTACGCCGCATCGGTGCACGACCTCGTCCACAAGCATGGCGGCAAGTATCTGTCGCGCAGCGGCAATGTGAAGACGCTTGAAGGCAAGCCGCTCGACACCACTCTGATCGCGCTGATGGCATTCCCGTCGGAAGCGGCGGCGCGCGCCTTCGCCAACGATCCGGCCTACGCGCCCTTCGTCTCGGCCCGTCAGGACGGTAGCGACAGCCGCTTCCAGATGATCGACAACACAGACCTGGCGGGGACGATCCCGTATCTGCCGAAGGGATGAAGCTTTCCTCCATCCGTCGCATCGCTTTCGGGCTCTCCGAGCAACGACAATCACGGCGCTTGCCTGCCGCGCCTCCGTATTTCCGGCGGCCGGCGCGCTGGGCCTTTTCAAGAAGAATGGAATGAACATGATACGCAAATTCCACAACGGGCTTCTCATGGCGGGGGCCATGCTGGCCGTCTGCGCCACTTTCGCCCAGGCCCATCAGGACGAGGTCGCATTTACATCCGGCGCGAATCCACTGGCCGGTAAGGTGCGGGCGGCGAACGGCCGGTTCCTCGACGTCAAGGTCGCCACGGACGAAGGCTATGCGCCCATTCCCTGCGCCAGCGGCATCACCGGCGGCGCGATGGGCATTCACTATGTCAACGGCCAGTACCTGAAGGACGACAAGATCGACATTGCCCGTCCCGAGGCCGTGATGTACGAGCCGATGGCCGACGGCACACTGAAGCTGGTGGCGGTCGAATACATCACCGCCAAGGGGCCGGCGTCACTGGACGGCCAATTGTTCAACTTCAACAGTGCGCCCAACCGCTACGGCCTGGGCGAATTCTACGAGCTGCATGTCTGGGCCTGGAAGGGCAACCCGACCGGCACCTTCGCCGACATGAACCCGAAAGTGTCGTGCGAACACGCGGTGGCGCCCAGCCAGTAAGCAATGAAGCCAGGCGGTGAAGGCCGCCTGGCTCGACGCTGTCCGCTCCGGCCCGTTATCGCGGCGCGGGATTGGGGGCCGCCGATCCCGTATCGGAAGACTGTTGGGCCACGTCGGAAGCCTGCTGCCCCGATGCCGGTAGAACGAAGCGTCCGGTCAGGTACCAGAGCAGAGAGACCACGATGATCGATAGGTAGCCGTCCACGGCATAGTGCCAGCCGGTATAGACCGAGCCGAACAGGATGAGTGCGGCGAACGACCAGCCTGCAACGGCCCAGCGGCGACCAAAGCCGGTGAGGAAGAAGGCATTGAGCGTGACGATGGCGACATGCATGCTTGGCATCGCCGTGATGCCGCTGCCCAGCGCGGAGCTGCCGCTGTCGTGTGCATCGAGCAGATAGCTGGCGGCGAACCGCACCGGCAAGGCATACGGGTCTGCCATCAGCGCTGCGAGCACCCCGGCAAATCGGCTGCCGCCATAGAACCGGTCGTAGAATATCGGCCCGCTGGATGACAGCATGATTGGAAGAACGGTGCCACACAACATCATGGTGAGCGCGAACGCCCAGAGATAGCGGATGCGCCGGGCGGGACTGTTCCAGAAGGCGACGAAGAGCACGACGCCAAGCCATTGCATGAACCACCAGGACATATAGGCCTTGAAAACCAGCATGGAGGCGGGCTCTGAAACGATGCCGTGCGTCCATACCCAAGGATCGACGCCGTGCAGCCAACGATCGAGGTCGGCCAGCATGGGATCGGCATAGTAAGGCACGATCTCCGGTATGGTGATCCTGAATGTCGTGAAAGCGATGATGCCGAGAAAGAATAGCAAGACGACCCGCGCGGCCGCCGGCCCGCGTTCCTTGAGTATGTGCACCATGAATCTTGTCGGCCTGGGCCCGCCATACACCAATGCCGTTAACCCGAGGCCAACCACCAGCAGCACCGGCAGCAAGCCGAGGAATGTCCCGAAGTACTTTATGGACAGCAGAAGATATCGCTCAGGCCGCAGGCAAAGCGCCGTCGCGACGCAGACCAGGCACAGGCCCGTCAGCAGCCAGCTGCTTCTGGTTGTCGCCACGCCAAGATCAACAGTGGAAACCGATCGGAGATCGCCGCCCTGTGTTCCGGTGTAACCACTCATCAGGGAGGTCCCGCCAGCTTTCGAACTTGTCATGAATGTTCTGGCGGCAACGTATTAATATCTTGTTGCACCCGTAATGGTGTCTGGTTTCCAATGTAATACTCAATAGTGTAGTATTGTATTCAAATACGGGCTGAGGACGATGGCGGTGCTGGCCCTGTGTTGGGTTGCTGCCAAGAGGCCTTTCGTCACGCACGTGCAATCGAGAGGGACCACTGCCTGGACGGCGATGGTCCCTCTCATTCAAGCCGCCTTGATCAGGCCGAGCTGGGTCAACGCCGCGACGCCGTCGTCGAGGCCGATCTCCTCGACGATCCTGCCCTCGATCACCTTCAGCACCGTGGTGCCGGTGAAGCGCATGGTGCGGCCGGTGGCGGCGGGCAGCGAACCGACGAGGAAATCGCTGAAGGCCGGACCGGCATGGGTGCCGCCGCCTTCCCACTGGCCGACGACATAGTCGCCTTCGGCGATGAGGTCGGCGGTGGCCCAGAAGTTGAGGTCCGGGAAGGCAGCGCGGAAATCGGTCATGAAGGCCTTGATGTCCTCGCGGCCGCGGCGCGGTTCATGCAGCGAATATTTGAGGAGCATGTCGGGCGCGGCGATGGCGTCGACGACGGAAAGATCGCAGGTTTCACCCCAGAAATCAGTGAACCATCTAACGACGACGGCCTTGTTGTCTTCCTGTTTGGTCATGGGAAAAGTCCTCTTGTGTTTGCACGAGATCGCCAGGGCGGGCGGCGACCCCGCGCAAACACTAGGAGGATCGCCGGGCGGGCAAACTCCGCTTCTTGCCCGCCAATCGAAAGTCGGGACCGCAAGCGAGGAACGCGGCGGAGGCACCGGCGTGGTAACGCTTTCTTCTCTGGTTTTGCCGCAGATTGTCCCCGGCGGGGTTGGACGAAACGGAAGATGGCGGGTCAGGACAAGAAAAGCCGTGATGGAACGTTCTGGGAGAAGGCCCTGGAGCGCGCCCAACTTGGCGTCTGGGACTGGGACCTTCGGACAGGCGAGTGTTTCTATTCCGCCACCTGGGCGCGGATGCTGGGCTATGACGAGGACGAGCTCGCCAACAGCAGCGACCTCTGGCTGCGGCTTACCCATCCCGACGATCGCGAGCAGGCGCTGGCCAGCGGCGACCGTCACATCGCCGGCCTGACCGACACCATCGAGACCGAGCTCAGGCTCCGGCACAAGCAAGGCCACTGGGTCTGGGTGCTCGACCGCGGCGGCATCGTCGAACGCGACGGCGACGGCCAGCCGATCCGGCTGATGGGCGTGCAGACCGATATTTCGAAACAGAAGGCGGCAGAGGCCGCGCTGGAACAGGTCAACATCCGCTTCCGCCTGGCGCTCGCGGCCAGCGGCACCGGCATCTGGCACTACGACATCGCCAGCAACAAAAGCTATTGGGATTTCCGCACCAGGGAAATATTCGGCCTTGTCGCCGTTACCGACGAGGTGACGGCCGACCTGTGGCACAGCTACCTGCATCCCGACGACAAGCAGGCGGCCGAACGCGCCCACAGGGCGCCGCTGGAAACCGACGGCGTCATTGCCGCGCAATATCGCATCATCAGGCGCGACGGCGATATCCGTCATGTCGAATCGCTGGTGCGTTTCGTCGCCGCCGCCGGTGCCGCCGGCCAGATCCTCGGCACGGTGCGCGACATCACCGAGGACAAGCTGCGCGAACAGGAACTGGCCTATGCCGCCCGCCACGACGCGCTGACCGGCCTGTGGAACCGCGCCGCCTTCGACAGGCTGCTTGGCGAGCATATTGCGGTGGGGGCGCCGCTGGCGGTGTTCTATGTCGATCTCGATTACTTCAAGGCGCTCAATGATTTCGCCGGGCATGCCGCCGGCGATCTGGCGCTGAAGAGCGTCGCGGGGGGCATACGCGGCTGCCTGCCGTCGTCGGCGCATGCGGCGCGCCTGGGCGGTGACGAGTTCGCGCTGCTGGTGCCGCATTGCGACGCGGTGCAGGCCGAGCGGATCGCCGGGGCCGTGCTTGGGGCGGTGCGCGAGGCCGATCTCGGTCCGGCCGCGTCATCGCGCCGACTGGCGGCCTCGATCGGCATCGCCTTCATCGATGACGCCACGACCACCGTGGCCGATGCGCTGGCTTGCGCCGACGACGCCTGCTACGCGGCCAAGGCGGCGGGGCGCAACCGCTTCGCGGTGTTTTCGGCCGCGGCGCGATCGGGAGCCGCCGGCCTCAATGCGGCGCGCATCGCAGCCGACACCGTCGATGCCATGGACGACGGGCGGCTGAAACTGTTCGGCCAGGAAATCCATCTCCTGGGAAAGCCATGGCAAGAGTGCCGGCACGTCGAAGTGCTGGCGAGGCTCGCCGCGCGCAACGGGCGGCTGGTGCCGCCGGGCGAATTCATCCCGGTGGCCGAGCGTTTCGGTATCGCCTCGAAACTCGACCGCTGGATCATTCGCACGGCGCTGTTGCGGCACGGACCGGCGCTGCTTGCCGGGGCGCTGACGCTGGGCTTCAACCTGTCGGCTCAGACATTGAGCGATCCGGGGCTGTGGGATTTCGTCGACAACACCATCGAGGAAACCGGTGCGCCGCATTCCGGCATCGGATTCGAGATCACCGAAACCGCGGCCGTCACCAATTTCGATGCCGCGGAGGACTTCGTGCGCAAGGCGCGTGAGCGACGCTGCCGGGTCAGCCTCGACGATTTCGGCGCCGGCATGAGCTCGTTCGAGTATCTCAGGCGCTTTCCCGTCGATGCGATCAAGATCGACGGCTCGTTCATCGAACATATCACCGACAGCCGCTTCGACCGCGAGATCGTGCTGGCGATGACCGGCATTGCCAGGAGCCTCGACTTCGCCGTGGTGGGCGAAAAGATCGAACGGCACGATACGCTGGCCATGCTCCAGGACATGGGGGTCGCCTACGGTCAGGGCTTCTTTCTGCATCGTCCCGAGCCGCTGGAGGCGATCGTTTCGCGCGCGACGGCCGGAACGCCCGACAGGCGGCGCGCCTGAAGCGGGCAAGCCGCCCGCCAGAATCGCCGAGCCACTCCAACACTCCATTAGGCAATCCCGAAGAGCTGTATTAGGCAATCCCGAAGAGCTGTTAAGCACGGCCCCTGGAACGGCTCCGGGCGGTCGGCCGGGCGCGGCGGAACGATCACTGGCGGTCGGCGAACCGTGCCGATCGCGGAAACTCCAACACCTCTGCCTCCGATCGCCTGTGCTGCGCCTCCGCGACCGCTTCGATCAGCAGGTCGAGGGCTTCGCATGCCGAGCGGCTTGTCTCGTCATCGCCGCGCAAATAGTGATAGGCGCGTTCGAGATGCACCCGGGCGGCTGAAAAATCGCTGGTCAATGATCCCTCCATTACCTCGCCCTAATATATCTTGGCCGGTCTGGCGGAACACAGGGTAAATATCCACAGGCGGATTTTATTCAAATGCCGGGGGATTCCGGCAAGAAGGGCGAGGCGGTGGCTGTCAGGAGAGACAACGCCCAACCCCTTTGCCATGCCTTGCCACGCGGCTAGAATGCTACTCCCTTGTCCGAGGATGGCAGCCATGATCGTCCAGGCCTGCATCAATGGCGCACGACCGCGCGATTTTCATCCGAAATTGCCGCTGACGGCGCAGGCGATGGCGAGCGATGCGGCCGCCTGCGTCGCCACGGGCGCGGCCGAGCTGCACATCCATCCGCGCGGCGCGGACGGGCGCGAGAGCCTGGCCGCCGTGGACGCGACCGTGCTGGCGGTGCGCCGGGCCTGTCCCGGCACGCTGATCGGCGTGTCGACAGGCGCCTGGATCGAGAATGACGTCGAGCGCACCCGCGCGGCGATCGCCGGCTGGCGCGAACTGCCCGACTATGCCTCGGTCAATCTTTCGGAGGCCGACGCGCCCGGCGTGATGGAGCTTTTGCGCCAGCGCGGCGTCGGCATCGAGGCCGGCCTTGCCACAACGGAAGATGCCCAGCGGTTCGTCAGTCTTGCCGATCACGGCCGGGTGCTGCGCATCCTGATCGAGATCGACATACAGGAATTGCCCGCCGCACTCGCCGAGGCGCACGGCATCGCCGCCGTGCTGGACCGGGCCGGGGTGCGGCGGCCGATCCTGCTGCACGGCGCCGATGCCACGGTCTGGCCGTTCGTGGAGCTCGCGCGTCGAAGGCGCTGGTCGACGCGGGTCGGACTGGAAGACGGCAGGACGCTTCCCGATGGAAAGGTGGCGCAGGACAATGCGGAGATCGTTGCGGCGGCGGCGGTGTTTTGGTCGAAAACCTGAAGGGTCTCAAGCGCCTTGGCTGTGCAGCCGGTGCGACAAGCCGACCCGACCTGCTCCGCCATAAATCGTTCTCACTCGAGGCGCAGCTAAATAAAGGCAAATTCGGCCTGGCGCGGGGAGCCTTGTGCAACTGCCGCGGAGTTCCTGCATGTCACTGTCCGGTACCACAACTCGCTACGGAAGCCTTGCCCAGGCATTCCACTGGTTGACGGCACTGCTCGTGCTCATCGCCTTCCTGGTCTCGGCAGGCGGCCCTCCTACGCGCGTTTATTCAGCGCCCAGGGCCTCGATGCTGCTGCTTCATGAATCGCTCGGCTTCGCGGTTTTCTGGCTGCTGGTGATCCGCCTGGCCTGGCGGCTGTTCGATCGCATTCCCGATGCTCCGTCCATGCCCGCCTGGATGTATGTCGGGTCGAAGGCGGTACATTGGGCGCTCTACGCGTTGATGTTCGCTGTGCCGGTGACCGCCATGCTCGGCGCATGGTTTGGCGGCCATCCGGTCACGGTGTACGGCTTCGGTCCGATCGGTCCGCTTTTCGCCCCATGGGACGTCGGCGCTTCGCTGGCGGAAATACACGGCACGCTTGGCGACATCCTCATGTGGCTGGCCGGCCTGCACGCCGCGGCGGCCGTCTTCCACCACGTTCTTCTGCGAGATCGCGTGCTCAGCCAGATGCTGCCCGGCTTGGCTGCTCCAGAATGATCCGGATCGCCTGATCCACCACGGGATGCAGGCCGCTGGCCTGGAAGGACAGGCGGTTGCCGGAGCCGACATTGCTGGTCATGGCGATGGTAAGACCGGTCGCCGGATCATGCAGCATGACCGCGACATAGCCCGGAATGCTGCCCTGATGGCCGTAGAAGGCGCGGTCGGCATAGGCGCTCTGGAACATGCCGGCGCCGGTCTCGCGCATGCGGGTGCCCGGGAAGCTCGCCGGCACGCGGCGTTCGAACATCTCGGCGAAGAAAGGCGGCGACAAGAGCTTGCCGGAGAACAGGCTGCGCATGAAGCTCACCATGTCGGACGGCGTCGACACCATGTCGCCGCAGCCATAGGCGGCGCCGAATGGGAAGGAATCGGAAGAATCCTGCAATTCGTCGGAGTAGGGCAGCACGCCGTCCATGCGCCACATCTCGCCGCCGGAAGCGATGTCTGTCGGTGCGCCCGGCGCCAGCGGCGGCCGGTGGTAGTAGCCGCGCACCATCGACCTTTCCGGGAATGCTTCGGTGGCTGGCGACCAGGTGTTTTCCAGGGCGAGCGGCCGCAGGACCGCGCTTCTGACGTAGGCGCCGAGGGACTGGCCGGTGACGGCCTCGATCACCATGCCGGCCAACACATAGCCGGTGTTGTTGTAGACAGCGGGTCCGCCCGGTGCCTTCTGTTTGTCGGAGGCGAAGGCGATGTCGACCAGCTGCTGCGGCGTCCATTGCCGGCCCGGATCCATCGGTATGTAATATTCGAATTCCGGCAGGCCGCTGCGATGGTTGATCAGCTGGCGCACCGAAATATTCCCTGCGCCCGGCAGATCCGGGAACCAGGAGGAGATCGGCGCGCCGAGCTCGAGCTTGCCGGTCTCGGCGAGCTTGACCAGGGCGGCGGCGACGAAGGTCTTGGTGCAGCTGCCGATCTTGAACAGCTGGTCCGGTGTGACTGATGTGCCATGTGCGCGATCGGCTAGGCCCGCGGTGAGGGCGATTGGCGCGGCGCCTGTCGAATAGGCCAGCGAGGCACCCACCGCGCCGTCGGCGAGGTAGCTGTTGAGGAGGGAGGTCAGGTCTTTCGGCATTGATATCGCTTTCTTTTTTCCTTCTCCCCCTGTGGGAGAAGGTGGCCTCGCGAAGCGAGGTCGGATGAGGGGTGCTCCAGGGAACACCAACGTCTCATTCCGCTGGAACACCCCTCATCCGTCTCGGCGCTGCGCGCCGATCCACCTTCCCCCATATGGGGGAAGGACAGGGAGCGCCTGCCCTCACTCAGCCACATCGACCGCGGCGAAATTCTGTCGGCCGAAGGGGTCGAGGATGTAGTTGAGCACGCTCTTGCGGATCGGGATCGCCACCAGCGAATGGGCGATCGGCGCCACCGGCACCTCGGCCTTCAGGATTGCCTGCGCCTTCGCGTAGATCGCGGCGCGTTCTTTCGGGTCGGCGGCGACGCGGCCTTCATCCAGCAGCTTCTCGAAATCCTTGTCGCACCAGCGCGAGCGGTTCGAGCCACCCTTCACGCCGTCGCAGGACAGGAGATAGCTCAGCATGTTGTCGGGATCGCCATTGTCGCTGCTGCCGCCGAGCAGGAAAGCGTCCTGCTCGCCCGCTGCGGTGCGCTTGAGATATTCGCCCCATTCGAAGCTGACGATCTCGGACTGCACGCCGACCTTCGCCCAGTCGGCCTGGATCATCTCGGCCATGCGCTTGGCGTTGGGGTTGTAGGGGCGCGACACCGGCATCGCCCACAGGCTGATCTTGAGGCCGCTTTCGTGGCCTGCTTCCTTCAGCAGTTTCTTCGCGCCGTCGGGATCGTAGTCGATGCCGGCATCGGTAACGGCGCCGAGCTGCGCCGGCGGCACGACGCTGCCGGCAACCGTGCCGGCGCCGGCATAGACGGCATCGACGATTGCCTTGCGATCGACGGCCTTGGCAAGCGCGGTGCGCACGCGGACATCGCCCAGCGGCTGATGTTCGACGTTGAAGCCGAGGATGCCGATATTCTGGCCCTTGAGGTCGAGGACCGTAATGTCTGGATCGGCGCGCAATTCGGCGACGGCACTGGGCGGAGGCGGGGCCGCCACCTGGCATTCATTGGCCTTGAGGCGCTCGACGCGGGTGGTCGGCTCGGGCGTGACGGCGAAGACCAGCGTGTCGATCTTCGGCGCGCCGCGCCAGTAATCCTTGTTGGCGGCATAGCGCACCTGGCTGTCGGGCACATAGGCCTCGAGCATGAACGGGCCGGTCCCGACCGGCTGGCTGTCGATTAGCTCCGGCGTGCCGGCGGCCACCATCTTTTCGGTCTGCTCCAGCGACAAGATCGAGAGGTAGTCGAGCGCCAGCCCGGCCAGGAAGGTGACGTTGGGGGCCGTCAGCGTGAAGCGCACGGTGTAATCGTCGACCTTGTCTATTTTGTCGATCAGCGTGCCCATGCCCAGCGCGTTGAAGTATTCGTAAGAGCCGCCGCCGAGCTTGTGGTAGGGATTGTTGGCGTCGCGCTGGCGGTTGAACGTGTAAAGGACGTCGTCCGCGTTGAACTCGCGCGTCGGCGTGAAATGCTCGTTCGACTGGAATTTCACGCCTTGGCGCAGGTGGAATGTGTAGGTCTTGCCGTCCGGCGAGACATCCCAGCTCTCGGCCAGCGCCGGTCCGACTTCGGTCGTGCCCGGCTTGAACTCCACCAGCCGGTTGAAGATCGTCTTGGCGGCGGCATCCATGGTGGAGTCGGCGATGCCGATCGCCGGGTTGAAGGTCTCGGGATTGGCCTCCGAGCAATAGACGAGCGTCTTGGCATGAGCCTGCCCGCCGAGAAGGACGGACGAGGCCAGAAGGGTCGAGCCAAGCACTGTGCGCAGAACGGTGGATTTCATCGCAAACGCTCCTGATGACACTTTTTCTGGTTGAGGGAAGGGCATGAAATTCATGGCGTCGCCGCCGGGGCCAGGAAGCGGTCGGGCGCCAGCGCCGCGGCGGTGACGCCAAGCGCGGTGACATCGTCGGGCAAGGGTTGGCCGCGCATCAGCGCCGAGCCGAGCCGCGCCAATGTCAGCGACACCTGGAAACCGTAGCCGCCCTGGCCGCCGAGCCAGAAGAAGCCGGGCAGGCGCGGGTCGAAGCCGGCGACCGGCGTGCGGTCGGGCGCGAAGGTGCGCAGGCCGGCCCAGGGCGTGGACGGGCGGCCGATGCATATGGACGTCGCCTGCTCGATCCGGTCGACGGCAATGGCGACGTCGATGTCTTCCGGCCAGGCGTCGCAAGGCTCGGAATCGGTTTCGTCGGCCAGCGAGCCGATCAGCCTGCCGGCGTCTGGCTTGAAGTAGAATTGTTCGTGCAGATCGACCACCAGCGGCCAGCCGGCAATGTCGGCGCCCGCGGGCGGGTCGAACAGGAAGGCGGTGCGCCGCTTGGGCTGGAAGCCGAGGCCGGTGAGCCCCGCCAGGCCGGCCACGACATCGACCCAGGCGCCGGCGGCGTTGACGACGATGTCGGCGGGATAGGCGCCGGCACTGGTGGCGACGCGCAGGCCATTGCCGGCGCGCGCGATCGCGCGCACCTCTTCGCTCGTGCGCATGATGCCGCCCCTGGCCTTCAGTGCCGAAGCGCAGGCCGCAAGCATCTTGCCGGTATCGACGTCCACCGCACCCGGTTCATGGACACCGCCGCATGTGGTTTGCGGATCGATGACGGGAACCAGCGCATGCAGCTCAGCGGCGGAGAGGCGGCGTACGCTCGGCACCATGGCCTGCAATTCGCCGGCCAGCCGGTCGACGGCCGCGCCGTCATCGGCGCGGCCGACATGCAGCGCGCCACGTTGATGCGCGACGAAGCCGCCGTCGAAGATCGCCCGGCGGCTCGCCAGCGTCAGCGCGCGCACCAGGCGGTTGCCATAAGTCTCGGTGAACAGGGCGGCCGAGCGGCCGCTGGCATGATAGCCCGGCTGGCTCTCGCGCTCGATGAGGGTGACGTCGGCCCAGTCCGCCACCTCGGCGGCAAGCGAGAGGCCGGCAATGCCGCCGCCGATGACGACGATTTTCGGGAGTGAATTCGACTGCATCGTTCAGTCGTAAAAATAATTTCTTATCCAGTCAATATTTAGCGTATAAGAAAATTGTTGGCGTTGTTGATGACGGCGGGAAGTTCAATTACCTAGGATGGAGCGGCGCGATCCCGCGGCATGGAGCTGATATGTCGGAGCAACCGAAGCTGGGTGATTGCCTGCGCGGCTTGAGGAAGACGCATGGCTGGACCCTCCAGGAGGTGAGCAGGCTCACCGGTGTCGCGGTGTCGACGCTGTCCAAGGTCGAGAACGACCAGATGTCGCTGAGTTACGACAAGCTGCTGCAGATCTGCGAAGGGCTCGGCATCCATGTAACGGAACTGCTCAGCGGCGACCGCAAGCAGCCGGCGGCGCGCACCCGCCGCTCCGTGACGTCACCGTCCAACACACTGCGCCAACTGACCCGCAATTACGACTACCGGTACCTGGCCACCGACCTGGTGCGCAAGCGCATGGTGCCGATCCACGCCTATGCGCGCGCCCGCACGCCCGAGGAGTTCGGGCCGCTGACGAAACATGCCGGCGAGGAATTTTTGATCGTGCTCAAGGGCGAGATCGAGCTGCACACCGACCAGTACGCGCCGGTGCGGCTGAAACAGGGCGAGAGCGTCTATATCGATTCCACCATGGGCCACGCCTACCTCTCTGTGGGCGACGGCGACGCCGAAATGCTGTGCGTCTGCTCCGGCGACGAGCCCGACATGGAAGGCACGCTGCTCAGCGTGCTGGAGACGGTGGAAGGATAGGGCGGAAAGGCCGGGGCAAAGCTGCACGACCTTCTCACTCCTCGCTATAACGAAACGGTTTGCCCCAATCCCTGCCGCACCGCCTCGCGATAGGCGAGGTCGGCTGCCACCATGTCCTCCATGGCCACACCCATGGCCTTGTAGATGGTGATCTGTTCGGCGCTGACCCGCCCTGGCCTGAGCCCCAGCAGCATCTCGCCGAGTTCGGTTCCGGTTTGCGGATCGAGGCCGTCAAGTTCGCAAGAGCCGACCGGAGTAGGGGCGAAGGCATCGGCCGTCTCGACGAACAGACTGCCCCTACCGATAAGCGAAACAGGCAGTTCGCCGCCGGGCGGAGCGACGCCGACCGACGAGACATGGGTGCCGGGCCGCACCCAGTCGGCCGAGATCACCGGCTCGTAGGAGTGCGTTGCCAGGCAGACGACATCCGACGAGCGTATCGCGGCCTCGAGATCGTCGACGGCGACGACGCCGACATGCCGGGCGGCAAGCGCTTGCGCATCGGCGAATTCCTTCGAGACCACGCGGATCTCGGCGAAGTCGCGCACCAGCGGCAGGAGATTGAGATGTTGGCCGGCCTGCACACCGGCGCCGACCACGGTCGCGATCCTTGCGTCGGGGCGGGCGAGTTCGCGCACCGAAAGCACGGCTGAGCCGGAAGTGCGCACGGCGGTGATGTAGGTGCCGTCCATGACACAGACCGGCATGCCCGTCGCAGGGTCGAACAGATGGATGGTGGCAAGGTGGCTTGGGATGCCGTCGGCGATATTGCCCTCGAACACGTTGACGATCTTCACCGTCAGGTGCATGCCCGCCATCCAGGCGGGCATCGCCAGCGAATAGCCGGCCTGCGGAATGTCGAGCTGCGGCCGGGCCGGATTGACGACTTTGCCGCCGGACAGCGCCTTGAAGCCGCTGGCCAGCGCGTTGAGAAGCTGGCGAAGATCGACGCATGTCTTCACCTCGGCCTCGCTCAGGACGAGCACCGGTGTGTCGCCCTTGGCCTGGGCGCTGCGGGAGATCGATAGGGCTGTCGTCATGGATACGCTTTCGTTGGTGGCTGGAGTGCACGGCAACGGTATTGCGATCCATGGGCGTGATGAAATATGCTGTTTTGGCTATTTCGGCGTGATTATCGCGTTTGCTCCCGTTCGAAAGTGTGAATCCTGAAATGGACGATCTCGACCGCATCGACCGCTCGCTGCTGCGCTTGTTGCAGGAGGATGGCCGCCGCACGACGCTCGATCTGGCCCGCCGCGTCGGCCTGTCGCCGACGGGAGCTGCGCAGCGCGTCAAGCGGCTGTTCGCCGAAGGTTTCATCCGCGCGGTGCGAGCCGTTCTCGATCCGGCCAGGATCGGGCAGGCACAGCTCGTCTTCATCGAGGTGCGGCTCGACCACACGGCGCCGCATGTCTTCGACCGCTTCGCCGAAGCGGTGCTGCGGGCGCCCGAGATCATCGAGTGCCACATGGTGGTTGGTGGCTTCGACTATCTGGTCAAGGCACGGATCGCCGACATGGCGACGTTCCAGGATTTTCTGCAGCGTGTCATCCTGCCGCTGCCCGGCGTTCGGGAAACGCACACCTACGCCTCGATCGCCAATGTGAAGCCGGATGCTTTGCTGCCCGTCGCTCCTTGAAGTCGAGTGACATGTTCGCATTTTCTGCAGGTCGGTTCAGCCTTTCTGGTTCGAAGCGGCCGACGAAACCGGCTATATGACCGCTGAGACGAAATTCCCGCCAACCCGAGAAGGAAAACCCAATGAGTTCAGAAAAAGTGGCTGTCATCGTGGCGGGCGGCAGCGGCATGGGGGCGGCAGCGGCCAAGCGGCTGGCGGCGGACGGGTTCAAGGTCGCCATCCTGTCTTCGTCCGGCAAGGGCGAGGCGCTGGCCAAGGAACTGGGCGGCATCGGTGTCACCGGTTCCAACCAGTCGAACGAGGATCTGCGGCGCCTCGCGGACCTGACGCTGGAGCACTATGGCCGCATCGACGTTCTGGTCAACAGCGGCGGCCACGGGCCGCGCGCGCCGATCCTGGAGATCACGGACGAACAGTGGCACGCCGGCATGGACGTCTACCTGCTCAACGTCATCCGGCCGGTGCGCATCGTGGCGCCGCAGATGGTCAAGCAGAAGGCCGGCGCCATCATCAACATCTCGACCGCCTGGGTGGTGGAGCCGAGCCCGATGTTCCCGACCTCGGCCGTGTTCCGCGCCGGCCTTGCCGCCTATACCAAGATATTCGCCAACACTTATGCAGCGGACAATGTGCGCATGAACAATGTGCTGCCCGGCTGGATCGACAGCCTGCCGGCGACGGAAGAACGCCGCGACTCCGTGCCCATGCAGCGCTACGGCACGTCGGAAGAGATCGCCGCGACCATCGCCTTCCTGGCTTCGGAAGGCGCCGGCTACATCACCGGCCAGAACATCCGCGTCGACGGCGGGATCATTCGCGCTATTTGAGGCGGGTCCGGGAGGGAAGGCCTGTCCGACCCGCGTCGCGGAGGGGATCCGGCATCCCGCCTGGCGCGACGACATCTCGCACCAAGGAGGAAAAATGCGGCTTCTGATACTTGGCACCGGCTGGATGGCGCAGGAACATGCACGGCAATTCAGCGCCATCGATGGCGTCGACATTGTCGGGGCCGTCGACCTCGATCCGGCGCGCGTCGGCGAATTCGCCGACGGCTTCAACATCCCCAACCGCTTCACCGTGCTGGAGGAGGCGCTGCAATGGGGCGCCTTCGACGCCGTGGCCAATGTCACGCCGGACCGCATCCACCACCCGACCACCATGAAACTGATCGCCGCCGGCAAGCCGGTGCTGTGCGAGAAGCCGCTGGCCGAGAATTTCGGCAAGGCGATCGAGATGGCCGAGGCCGCCGAGAAAGCCGGCATCGTCAACATGGTGAACCTCACCTACCGCAATGTCGCTGCGCTGCAGAAAGCCCGCCGGATGGTGCAGGCCGGCGAGATCGGCACGGTCCGGCATGTCGAGGCGTCCTATCTGCAGAGCTGGCTGGTGTCGAAATTCTGGGGCGACTGGCGCAGCGACCCGAAATGGCTCTGGCGGCTGTCGCGCGGCCACGGCTCCAACGGCGTGCTTGGCGATGTCGGCATCCACATCCTCGATTTCGCCAGCTATGGCGCGGCCCTCGGCATCGATCATGTGTTCTGCCGGCTGCGTTCCTTCGACAAGGCGCCGGGCAACCGCATCGGCGACTACGGGCTCGACGCCAATGACAGTTTCGCCATGACGGTGGATTTCTCCAACGGCGCCTTCGGCGTGGTGCATGCCAGCCGCTGGGCGACCGGCCATCTCAACGAATTGCGCCTGCGCATCTATGGCGATCGAGGCGGTCTCGAAGTGGTGCACAATCTCGACGGCTCGTCGCTCAAGGCTTGCCTCGGCGAAAATGTCGACGACGGGATATGGGAAGAGCTCGACGCCGGCACGGTGGCCACCAACTACCAGCGTTTCGCCGACGCGGTGCGGACCGGCGTGCAGGCCGAACCGTCCTTCCGCCACGCCGCCGAACTGCAGAAGGTGCTGGATCTGGCCGTGGTGTCGGACGAGAAGCGGGCGGAGCTCGCGGCGAGCGCGCAGACGCGGTGAGGGTGGCGCCTTCCTCTCAGGGACCGGTCACGAGGCCAAAAACCAGTTTTTGCAAATTGCCGCCATTGCCGAATTCGACGCGGTCGAAATCGCGGCTTGCCCGCCGCTGCGCCTGCGACAATTCGGAGAGGCGCCTGGTCATCTCGGTCCGGATCTTGGCGCATTTGGGATCGTCGGCAACGCTGAGGCCGACGGTCGCCGCCTCGATCTTGCGCACCATGGCGATGATATCGGCGCCATGCACTTTCTCATGGGCGGCGACGCCGGCGATGAAGCTGTCCCAGCTCTTCTGCACGGCCGGCGGCAGGGAGCCTGACGGCTTCGGCAAGGCATAGGTGATGATCAGCTTCGGCCTGGCCGATGCCAGGACGCAATCGCCGCCCTTGTTCTGGTAGTCCCTGGTCCAGGTCAGCTTGAAATTGGTGTAGGCGATGGTGCGCGTTTTGGCGCCGCGGATCAGCGGTCCGTTCTCGCCGATCGACCGGTAGAGCTCCTGTCCGGTCCGGCCTGAAATGGCGTAGGGCTCGACCGTCTCGACGGGCTTCCATTGTGCATGGGCGGCAAGCGGCAAGGCGAGCACCGCGACCAGCGACAGGCACAGACGAACACACGCTCTCAACACCGCTCTCCGCGAAACCAGGACCGGCGCCGACGCCAATGCCATCTTGTGGCTTTTCCTATATGCTGCCGGCGGGTGCTGCAAATGTGTTGGAGGGAGGCGCTGGCGCCGTGCGGCAAGACCAGGATGGGTATGGGGTTGAAGAAGTTCCCTCGGTTCGTCATCCTAGGGCGGAGCAAGGAGCGAAGCGACGCGGCGCAGACCCTAGGATGACGAAGATAGGGTGAGGCTTCCAAACCAACGGCCTTGCCGGCGCCGGCGCGTCGCCGTAAGTCGTGCTCATGATCACCTTCCGCAAGGCCCTGGCCTCCGACCTGCCTGCCCTCGTGGCCATGCTGGCGGACGATCCGCTTGGCGCGGCCAGAGAGGATGCCTCGCTGCCGCTGGCGCAGGGCTATGTCGATGCCTTCAACGCCATCGATGCCGACCCCAACCAGTTGCTGGCGGTGGCGGTCGATGGCGCCGACGTGGTCGGCACCTTGCAGATCAGCTTCCTTGCCGGGCTGTCGCGGAAGGGCGCCTGGCGCGGTCAGATCGAGGCGGTGCGGGTCGCCGGGCACCGCCGTTCCGAAGGCATAGGCAGGCTGATGATCGAATGGGCTGTTGATCAATGCCGGGCGCGCGGTTGCGGCCTCGTCCAGCTCACCACCGACAAGACCAGAGCGGACGCGCACCGCTTCTATGAAAGCCTCGGCTTCACCGGCACCCATCTCGGCTACAAGAAGACCTTGTAGCGCAGGCGGGGCCGTCGCTTTCCGCTAAGGCGGGCGGCTGGCGCATGCGGGAAGGCTAGCAGGCCCTATTCAATTTGCGGCGAGACCAGATATAGGTCAGCTAAGTTGACCTATATTCGATGCGTCCGGGGAGGCGTGCTTGACCCTTATGAACCTGTTGGCGTCGCGCTCGTCGCGCATGAAGGCCTCGGAAATCCGCGAGCTGCTGAAGCTGCTCGACCAGCCGGACATCATCTCCTTCGCAGGCGGCATTCCCGATCCGGCGCTGTTTCCGGCCGAGGCGATCCGCGACGCCTATGCCGACGTGCTCGGCGGCGGCGAGGCGGGGGCCGCGCTTCAGTACCAGGTGAGCGAGGGCTATCTGCCGCTGCGGCGATGGATCGCCGGGCAGATGGGCAAGCTCGGCGTCGCCTGCGAGGAAGCCAACATCTTCATCACTTCGGGCTCGCAGCAGGCGCTCGATTATATCGGCAAGCTGCTGCTGTCGCCCGGCGACACCGCACTGGTGACGTGGCCGACCTATCTCGGCGCGCTGCAAGCCTTCAACGCCTATGAACCGCGCTACGACCGGCTGCGGCCGGAAGGCGGTAACATGACGCCGGATGCCTATCGCGCGGCGGCGGCGGCGAATGGCGGCCGGGTCAAGTTCGCCTATCTGGTGCCGGATTTCGCCAACCCGACCGGCAACACGCTGGACAGGCAGCAGCGCGAGGCGGTGCTCGACCTTGCCGGCGAGCTCGACATCGCAATCGTCGAGGACGCCGCCTACCGGGCGCTGCGCTATGATGGCGAAAGCGTGCCGCCGATCCTGGCGCTGGACTGCGCCCGATCCGGCGGCATCGACAAGGCGCGCACGCTCTATTGCGGCTCGTTCTCGAAGATCCTGTCGCCGGGCATGCGCGTCGGCTGGGTCTGCGCGCCGCGTCACGTGGTGGAGAAGCTGGTGCTGATGAAGCAGGCTTCCGACCTGCACAGCCCGTCGATCAACCAGATGGTGATGCACCGGGCGGCCGAAGCGGTGTTCGAGGCCCAGGTCGAAAAGCTGATCGGCGCCTATCGCGAACGCCGCGACGGCCTGCTCGGCGCGCTCGCGGCCAACATGCCGGAAGGCGTGACCTGGAGCCGCCCGGAAGGCGGCATGTTCGTCTGGGTGACGCTGCCGGAAGGCGCTGACGCCACCACGCTCCTGGCGCGCTCGGTGAAGGAGGCGCGTGTCGCCTTCGTGCCCGGCAGCGCCTTCTTCGCCGATGGCACCGGGCGCAACACGCTGCGGCTGTCCTTCACGCTCGCTGACCGGCGCGCGGTGAGCGAGGGCATTCCGCGGCTGGCGGCGCTGCTCAAGGCTTAAGGCGCCGGCCAGACGACGGCGCATCGCCCCAGCGGCGAACAAACCCGGGTTGCCCTGACTTGTTGCTGGTGCAAAATAGCCTTGTGTCCACGAACGCGGGTTCATGCGCCATGACCGACCTTTCCGGTATCTACCGCGACTACATTGCCTGCCTCAACCGGCAGGACTGGCCGAACCTCGGGCAGTTCGTCGACGATGACGTGTCCCACAATGGCAGGCGGATCGGTCTCTCCGGCTACCGTGCGATGCTGGAGAAGGATTTCGACGACATTCCGGATCTTCGTTTCGATATCCGGCTGCTGGTCTGCGATCCGCCTCATGTCGCGAGCCGCCTGATGTTCGACTGCACGCCCAGGGGAAATTTCCTCGGGCTTGCCGTAGACGGCCGGAAAGTGTCCTTCGCCGAGAACGTCTTCTATGAATTTCGCGGCGCGAAGATCCGGCTCGTGTGGTCCATCATCGACAAGGCCGCCATCGAAGCCCAGCTTTGAACCACGAACCTCTCCTGGCGTGCTCGGTGAAGGAAGCGCGTGTCGCCTTCGTGCCCGGCAGCGCCTTCTTCGCCGATGGCACCGGGCGCAACACGCTGCGGCTGTCCTTCACCTTGGCCGACCGCCGCGCTGTGACCGAGGGCATTCCCAGATTGGCCAAGCTGCTGAGGAACTAGCAACCGACCGGATTCCTGGCCCCGGGGCGTCAGGCCGGCTTGTCGGCAGCCCTTGTGCGCCTGGCAAGGCGTGCGGTAAATGCGGGCGTGCCTTTGCCGGTCGAATGAGGATGTCATGGTCTCCGCAACGCCCAGAGTGACGCTGCTTCTCGGCAGCGCGCCCGATGTCGTGCGCTGCGCCGCCTGGCCGAAGGAGACCTTCGCCAGCATCGTCGCCATCAACAATGCCTGGCGCGTGCGCCCCGACTGGGACGTGCTGGTGCATGCCGGCGATTTCCCGTCCGACCGGATGCCGCCTCTGGAACCGCTGCGGCAGGCCGAGATCTTCAGCGCCGCGCATTACGTGCCGGCCCAGAATACTTTCGGCGGCTTCGTCTATGCCGGCGCCACCATGTCGCTGACGGCGGCCTATTGGGCCGTCCACAGCCAGAGGCCGGACGTGCTCGCCTTCCTCGGCTGCGACATGATCTACGACACGGCCGGCGACACCCATTTCTACGGCATCGGCCGCGCCGACCCGCTGCGCGACGATGTCACGCTGCAGAGCCTCGAGGCCAAATCCGCCCGCCTGCTCATTCATGCGCTGCGACGCGGCACGCTCTGCATCAACCTGTCGGACCTGCCGCAAAGCCGCCTGGTCTTCCCAAGGCTGTCCTTCGAGGAATTGCGGGTACTGTCCCCCGAGCGCCTCGCCGGCATGAAGATGGATGCGCGTGCGGGCATCCATCAGCATAGGGTCGAAGCGGCCGAGCAAATCGAGCGCGAGCTCGGCTATTTCTACGAGGATGGCATGTACTGGAACCATCTCGACGAAATCGACCGCGCGCAGCTAGCCGACATTGACCGGCTCTGGATCTCGGCGATCGGTCCGGCTGAGCCGACCGAAGAATGCAGCGCGGCGGAATAGCGCCGTCCGGCAGCTTTTGTTGCAGGGACCAGCAATTCCCGCGGCTCCCACCAGCAGTTTCGCGCCAAATTGCCTAATTTCGGGCCGCTTTTCGGCTAAACTTGTCGGCATCTTGGCTGGAAGTGGAGGAAGCCATGAGCTTGCGCCTCGGTTTCGCCGTGCTGGTGCTGTTCGGCCTCGCCAATCAGGCGGCGGCTTTCGAGATTTCAAGCCCGTCGGTTTCCAACGGCAAATGGGCCGAAAAATATCTCGGCGACAAGGCCGGCGGCTGCAGCGGGCAAAGCGTATCGATCGCTTTGAGATGGAAGGACCCGCCGGCAGGCACCAAGAGCTACGCGCTCACCATGTTCGACCCCGACGCCGGCGGCGGCAAGGGCTTTTGGCACTGGCTGGCCTGGAACATCCCGGCAAGCGCGAAGGGCTTGGCCGAAGGGGCGGGCTCGAAGCGCGGCAAAGGCTTGCCCAAGGGTACGGTGCTCGGCAAGGGCGGCATCGGCCGCGCAGGCTATTTCGGGCCATGCCCGCCGCCCGGCAGCGGCACGCATCACTATGTCTTCACGCTCTATGCGCTCGGCGCGCCGAAGCTGCGCGCGCCGGAGAATCCCTCTCCGGAAATGGTGGCAGTGGCCGCGAAGAGCCAGGCGCTCGGCGAGACCAGCGTGACGTACACCTATGGGCGGTAAGCATGACCGGTTCAGGCAGTCGCCCGGGCCACCAGCGCATTGACGACGCTGTTGGCAAACACGTTCCAAGAGATCGTTTGAATTCCGTTCCGGTGGCCATCTGGCGGCTTTGCGCGCGGCCTCGGCCGGCGCGTCAGCGCGTCCAGAAATCGCGATGCGGCGCGATCAGCTCGTCCTCGATCTCGGGGAAGGGGCCAAAGACCTCGATCTTCTTCTGGCCCGAGGCGAGCACTGTGCGCGAGGGCAGGCTCATCGTCGGATTCTCGGCGTGATCGCCGGTGAGCGCCAGGAGCTTCGTCTCCTCGAAGCCGTAGACCAGGCGGCCGATATTGGCCCAGTAGAGCGTTCCGGCGCACATCGCACAGGGTTCGCCGGTCGAGACCAGCGTGCAGGACCAGAGGAAATCCGGCTCGTAGGCAGCCGCGGCGCGCCGGGCAAGCTCCGTCTCGGCATGGCGCACCGTGTCGAGATTTCCCTGGCGCATAAGCACGCGATCGTCCGGCCCGACCAGCACACAGCCGAACGGATGATGGCCGTGCACGACCGCCTCGCGAGCGACGGCGTCGGCGGCGCGAAGGTGGGCGAGCATCTGGTCGCGGGTCATTGCGCAATCCTAACACGACGGGCGAGGGGAGGAACCGACACCCGGCGACCGGCTTCGTAGGGCTGAGAGTGCGCCGATCGGCGGGCATTGGCAAGCTTCGCCCGGCGGGCAAAACCCGAGCGCGGACCATCGCCTGATCAGGTTTGAAGCACTGTTCTCCGCTCTCGTATCCCTGTATACGAAATTGAAATGATCTGTTTTGAGGAATTGATGAGTCCACCGCCTGGGACCGTGCCGTTTTTCAGCCAGTGGGAGACGCCCGACATGACCTTGGCCGTGCTTGCCGATGGCGCCGAGGTGGCGCTGCGGCGCGATGCGCTGTGGGAGAACTCGGGCGCGCGCACACTCGACGAATACGCGCTGTGGGCCGCCAATGTCTGCGGCATGGCGTGCCTCAAGATGATCCTGGCGGCGCGCGGCCAGATCGTGCCGACCATCGAACTGGCCAGGCGCTGCACCGGATATGGCGGTTATGTCGTCACCGAACGATCGATCAAGGGCCTGATCTACGCCCCCTTTGTCAGCTTCGTGAAGGCGGAATTCGGCCTGGAAGCGAAGGTGATGACCAGTGTCGCTACATCGGATATTCCGGCGATCCTCGGGCAGTCGCGCTTCTTCATCGCCTCGGTCAGCAGTTCGATCCGCTGGCCCGAGCGCGAGCCGCCGTCCAAGGGCGGCCATCTGGTGCTGGTCATGTCGGCATCGGATGAAGGTTTTCGCTTTCACAATCCGTCCGGCCATACCGGCGCCACACAGGCGAACGCAGTGTTGGCGGCCGCCGATTTCGATCGCTTCTTTGCCAATCGCGGCATTGCCGTCAGCATTTGATCTTGTGGGATTTCGATGAAGGACAAGGCTTTTTCAATGAAGAGCAAGATTAGGGTCGCCGTCCTCTATGGCGGACGTTCGGCCGAGCATGACGTATCGCGCCTTTCGGCCGCCAATGTGCTGAAGGCCATCGACCGGACGCTTTACGAGGTGGTCCCGATCGCCATTTCCAGGGACGGAAGATGGCTGCTGCAACCATCCTCCGAGGCTGGCGACGACAGAGCCGGGGCACCGGTGTCTGAGGACGGCGTGGAGGTCGCATTGTTGCCCGGTGGTAGAGGCAGGCTGGTGGCCGCACCAGGCGGCGGAGCACAGCCCGACCTGCCGCCGGTCGACGTCGTCTTTCCCGTGCTGCACGGTCCTTTCGGCGAGGACGGCTCGGTGCAGGGCTATGCCGAGGTCGCCGACGTCGCCTATGTCGGCTGCGGCATTCTCGCCTCGGCCGCCGCCATGGACAAGGATGTCGCCAAGCGGCTGCTGCGCGAGGCCGGGCTGCCGGTTGCCCGTTCCGTCACCGTGCATCGAAACGATGTCGGGCCGTTCCAGGAGATCGCCGGCGCGCTCGGCCTGCCTTTCTTCGCCAAGCCGGCGCGCCAGGGCTCGTCGTTCGGCGTCAGCAAGGTGAACGACCGGGACGGCTTCGAACGGGCCGTCGAGACGGCTTTCCGCTACGACGGCAAGGTCCTGATCGAAGAGTTCGTCGACGGCCGCGAGATCGAATGCTCGGTGCTGGAGCGGGCCGAAGGAACGCTGACCGTATCGCTGCCCGGCGAAATCATTCCGGCCGGCAAGCACGGCTTCTACACCTATGAAGCCAAATATCTCGACGCCGACGGCGCCGTGGTGAACGTGCCCGCCGATGTCCCGTCCGCGGTCGCCGACCAGGCAAGGGAGATGGCGGCACAAGCTTTCCAGGCGCTCGGCTGCGAGGCGATGGCCCGCGTCGACCTCTTCCTGCGGGCTGACGGCTCGCTGCTGGTCAACGAGGTCAACACGCTGCCCGGCTTCACCGACATCTCGATGTATGCCAAGGCGCTGGCGGCGATCGGCATCGGCTACAGCCAGGTCATCGACGTGCTGATCGAGCACGCACTGGCGCGGCATGCCGCGCGAAAGTCCTGACGTTCGGCGGGGCATTGACGCCGGATCATGCGAAGCTAGATTCGAGCCCTTGGCGAGAGGAGAGCTTGCATGGAAGAACTGCATCGCGGCCGGCTCATCGATCATATCCAGCTGGTGGTCAGGGACATCGCCGCCAGCCGCCGCTTTTACGAAGCAGTATTTCGAGTGCTCGATATTCCGATCGGCGGCAGCGCCGCCGATTATTTCTGGGCCGACGAGCTTTTCATTTCAACCGCCGACAGCCGCGCGGCTCGGGGAGAGTTGACCGGTCGCCATCACCTGGCATTCCAGGCGAAAGACCGCGCCATGGTCGATGCGTTCTATAAGGCCGGGCTGGACGGCGGCGGCAGGGACAATGGCGGGCCGGGTGAACGCCGGTACCACCCCGGCTACTACGCCGCTTTCCTTCTCGACCCGGACGGCAACAACATCGAAGCGGTGCATCACGGGGCGGCCAACCGCAGTGCCGCCTCGGTGAAGATCACGTTCTAGAATGCGCCGACAAGAGGCGGGTGGTTTTGCCTTGATGTGGCCCGTCCCGGCTTGATCCCAATCGGGTGGAGGGAGCTCGATCCACGCGGAGGCGACCCGTCCGTGGGGCAGGCCTTGAAGGCCATGTGAGGCATAGTTACATCAACCATTAAGCGTGCGTTTGCACGCGAATACAACGCTTTGGCCAAGCTTCATCTATGGAGGTTGTCATGGCAAATACACTCATGGAAGGAAAGAAAGGCCAGGACTGGCTCAATCTGGTCCTTGCCGTCTGCCTGTTCATCTCACCCTGGATAATCGGCTTCGCTGCTGAAACCGCTCCCGCATGGAACGCCTGGATTGTCGGCGTCGTGCTGGGCGCGGTGGCCGTGGCGGCGCTTGCCGCCTTCGCCGAGTGGGAGGAATGGGTAGGTGTCGTTCTCGGGCTCTGGCTGATCGTGTCGCCCTGGCTGCTCAAATTCATGGCGAACACGAATGCGATGGCCACCCACGTCATTCTCGGCGTGCTGGTGGTTGCCGTATCGGGTTGGGCCGTCTGGGACGTCCGTCACCCGCACGCACATGCGTGACCGCTGACCAAGGACGGGGCCGGCGCGCGAGCGGGGCCCCTTCCGGCTTTGAACGTCTGCCCATTGCGTTTGCCGCCGGCTGCGAAGGGCAGGGTCGCCGGCTTGCAATCTGAGGCCAGGCCATGGATCTCGACGGACCGAACGCCATATCCTGCACAGCATATCCTGCGTAATTCAGGGAGTTTTGAGCGTGACCCTCGCGCGGATGGCGGTTCTGGCAGCGGCCTTCATGGCCGCCGCGGCCGCCAGTCACTCTTCCGTGACCGCGGAGGCTGCGGAGAAGGTCGCGTTGCGCGTCGTGATCGACGGCGCCATCGGCCCGGCGAGCGCCAGGCAGCTCAACGAAGCGCTGGCCAAAGCCGCCGAGCGGCACGCCGAAGCCGTTGTCCTCGAGATCGACACGCCGGGCGGGCTGGTCACCTCGATGCGCGAAATGATCGCCGATATCCTTGCCTCGCCGGTTCCCGTCATCGGCTATGTCGCGCCCGCCGGCGCGCATGCGGCAAGTGCCGGAACCTATATCCTTTATGCCACCCATGTCGCGGCGATGGCGCCCGGCACCAATCTGGGTGCCGCCACGCCGGTCGAGCTTGGCGGGCTGCCATCCCTTCCCGGTGGCGACCAAAAGGACAAGGGCGACCAGAAGAATGCCACCGGGCCTCCGGCGGGCGACGCGATGATGACCAAGGTAACGAACGACGCGGTCGCCTTGATCCGTTCGCTCGCCGAACTGCGCGGCCGCAATGCCGACTGGGGCGAAAGGGCCGTGCGCGAGGCGGCCAGCCTTTCCGCCAATGCGGCACTTCAGGCACATGTAGTCGACCTCGTCGCCCGCGACACGGCCGAGCTGCTCCAGCTTGCTGACGGCCGCACGGTCGAGGTGGCCGGCAAGCAACAGGTGCTGGCGACCAAGGGCGTGGCGGTCGAGACGCTCGATCCCGGCTGGCTGATCCGGCTTCTCGCCGTCATCACCGATCCCAACATCGCCGTCGTCCTGATGCTGGCCGGCGTCTACGGCCTCGTCTTCGAGTTCACCAGCCCAGGCGCCGTGGCGCCCGGCGTGATCGGGACCATCTGCCTGCTGCTCGGGCTCTATGCCCTCAATCTGCTGCCGATCAGCTATACCGGCCTCGCCCTGATGCTGCTTGGCATCGCCTTCCTCGTCATCGAGGCCTTCAACCCGACCGTGGTGCTCGGGCTTGGAGGCGTGGCCGCCTTCCTGCTCGGCGCCGCCATGCTGCTCAAGGTCGAGGGCCCGGGCTTCGAGATGTCGTGGGCGCTCATCGGCACCGCCGCGGCGCTGACGCTTGGCCTGGCGCTGCTGGCCGGCAGCTATCTGTGGAGGGCGCGCAGGAGCCTGCCGCGTGTCGGCGCGCAGGCCATGCACGGGCTGCCGGCCAGGATCCTCGACTGGTCGGGCAGCGAGGGCCATGTGTTCGCGCAGGGCGAGCGCTGGCGGGCGAAAGCCGATGAACCGCTCGCCCCCGGCGACAGCGTCGAGGTGGCCGATGTCAGGGATCTCGTGCTGACGGTCCGGCGCAGGAACAATGGAGCAAGGCAATGATCATCGGTTACGTCGCCTACCTGGTGCTCGCCCTCATCGTGCTGATCTTCCTGTCCGCGGCCATTCGCATCCTGCGGGAATATGAGCGCGGCGTGGTCTTCACGCTCGGCCGCTTCACCGGGGTGAAGGGCCCCGGCCTCATCCTCCTCGTCCCCTTCGTCCAGCAGATGGTGCGGGTCGACCTGCGCGTGGTGGTCCAGGACGTGCCGCCGCAGGACGTGATCTCGCGCGACAATGTCTCGGTGAAGGTGAACGCGGTGCTGTATTTCCGCATCGTCGACGCCGAGCGGGCCGTCATCCAGGTCGAGGACTTCATGGCCGCGACAAACCAGCTTGCGCAGACCACATTGCGCTCGGTTCTCGGCAAGCACGAGCTCGACGAGATGCTGGCCGAGCGCGACAAGTTGAACAGCGACATCCAGGAGATCCTGGACCAGCGGACCGACGCATGGGGCATCAAGGTGTCCAATGTCGAGATCAAGCATGTCGACCTCAACGAAAACATGGTCCGCGCCATCGCTAAGCAGGCCGAGGCTGAAAGGCTGCGGCGCGCGAAGGTGATCAACGCCGATGGCGAGCAGCAGGCGGCGGCAAAGCTGGTCGAGGCCGGCAAGATGCTGGCGCAGGAGCCACAGGCCATGCAACTGCGCTATTTCGAGGCGCTGCACGACATCGCCGGCGAGCGCTCGTCGACGGTGGTGTTTCCGCTGCCGATGGACCTGCTAGCGATCTTCAACAAGCAGCCGGGCGCCGGGAAATAAGCTTGGGAGGGGTTTGGCAGCCCGGCCGCGGGCCGGCGAGTTCGGGACCGGCACGATCACCCGGCGATTCCCCGAAGTTGCGATCTCCACGCCAAGCGCTGCCGGTCCTTTGCTGTCAATTTTAGGAGTTTTATTCAGAATTCGGCAATATATAGCGGGCTTTTTAGCGGATTCATTGTTTTTAATCAGCTTAAGCTTTCGCTATGGATTCTCGACTAGGGTGACGGCGAAATGATCGAGAGCCCTGACGGCGTGGCGGCTTGCCCGGCCAGTCAGGTCAATCGCCTCCTGCAAGTCAAGCTTCGGTTGCATAAATGAGTGGGCCCATGTCGATTGCCGGCATCATCGAAAGGATCCTGGACAAGTTGTCCGGCTCCAGCCTGCTTGCGGCCGGCCTTTTGCTGCTGACCGCGCTGGGCAGCGCCCTGATCGCCTATTGGCGGACGGCGGAGCGCAAGAGCTTCAGGGAATTCTTCGATTTCGTCTTTCCCAACGAGATCGTCACGCATCCCTCGGCGCGGGCGGACCTGCTTTTCTGGATCACCCGCAAGGCGATTATGCCCTTCCTGATGCTGCCCGCGGGCGTGACCTTCGTCGTCGCCGTCGGTTACGCGACGAATCGGACGCTGGCGGCACTCCTGCAAATCGAGCCGCCGCTGCTGCCGGGACCGCCGGGGGCGGTGACGATCGTCATCTTCACGGTGACGATGCTGATCGCCTACGACATATCCTATTACCTCTACCATGTGGCCCAGCACCGCTTCCCGTTCCTGTGGGAGCTGCACAAGGTGCATCACTCGGCGGAGGTGATGGTCGGGATCACCAAGGACAGGGTTCATCCGCTCGACGAGCTCATGAACCGCGCCTGGGACGGCGTCATACCCGGGATCTGCTTCGGCATCTGGACCCTTTTGTCGCTTAACCTCGTCGAAGTGACGATCTTCGGCGTCAACGTCTACGTCATGCGCAATATCCTGATGATGGATTTCGTCAGGCACACCCATTTCAAGATATCGTTCGGGCCGCTCAACAACATCGTGCTGTGCCCGCATTGGCACCAACTGCACCACAGCGTCGATCCAAGGCACTACGACAAGAATTTCGGCTTGCTGTTCTCGTTCTGGGACCGGCTATTCGGAACGTTGTGCGTGCCCAAGCCCGATGAGGATTTCAGGTTCGGATTGATGGAACGCGGCGCGCGCGACTATCAATCCCTGTCCGGGCTTTACGTGCTGCCGCTCAAGAAGATGTGGGGGCACATCGCCCGGCGGTTTCGCCGCCGCGCTTCGTCCGAGCCGACACGGAGCCCGCAGCCATGAACGCTCACGCCGCGATCGAGGGCCCGAAGGCCGGCGCTTTGGAGATCGTCACCTCCGAGGAGCGCCTCGCGTCGGTCGGGCCGGCCTGGACGGAGCTGTGGCGCCGGGCGGAGGGGCTGATCTTTCAAAGCCACGCCTGGGTCACGGCGTGGTGGCAGACGGCCCCGGACCGGGAGCTGCGTGGTCTCAGGATCGGCCTCGTCTGGAACGGTGACCGGATCGACGCCGTCATCCCGCTGGCGACGGTGCGGCGCAAGGGCGTCAACATCCTGGAATGGGCTGCCAAGGACCACAGCGACTATGGCGACGTGCTGGTCGCGCCGGACTGCGATCCGGCGGCGGTCGCGGCGCTATGGCAGGAAATTTCGGCCGCGGGCGGCTTCGATCTCGTCTATCTGAACCGCCTGCTGCCGGACGCCGCGATGCGCACGCTGCTTGCTCCCGCTTCGGCGCCCAAGATGGCGCTGCGCCCGAACCGCCGCAGCGAAACCAGCTTCCGGGTCGCCGGGCCATGGCGTACGGGCGCGGACTGGTTCGGGGAACAAACGAAGAAGATGCGCCAGAATTATCGCCGTGGCCGCAAATTCCTCGAGGAAGGCGGCGAAGTGCGGTTCCGCCTCATGTCGCCGGACGAGCCGATGCAGCCCGTCCTCGAGAGGCTCGCCGAGTTCAAGCGCAAATGGCTCGCCGCGCGCGGACACGAATCCAACCTGTTCGATGAGGGGTCGCCGGCCCTGGCCGCGCTGGTCGCCGTGCTGGCCAGGGAAGGACTCCTGCATGTCTTCGTGCTGGAATGCGCCGGGATGGTGGTGGCGGTCTCGATCAATTTCGTCCAGCGCAACACGATGATGGCCTTCGTCACGACCTACGATCCGGATGTCGAACGGGCGTCTCCCGGCATGGTGCTGATGATGGACTACATCCAGTGGTCGATCGACAGAGGGCTGACGATGGTCGACTTCCTGTGCGGCGGCGAGGACTTCAAGCGGCGCTTCGCGACCCAGTCGGTGACGCTGGATTCGGTGCTGGGAACAAGGACCTTGCGCGGAACACTCGCCGCGCTGGCGGACCGGACCCTGCACGCCGGCAGGGAACTTCACCAGCGGTTGCGGCCCGATCCTCGCCAAAAGCCCGCACCGGTGGAATAGGCCCGATTCACCGGCGACGTGCGAACCTATCGGTCGATCATCATCATGGTGCGGTCGCCGTAGCGCGGGCCGGAGACCTTCCCCGGGGCCAGCGCGTCGTCGAGCGCCGCCATCTCGGCGGCCTCCGGTTTCAGCGACGCAGCGGCGACATTTTCTTCCAGATATTTGATCCGCTTGGTGCCGGGGATCGGCACGATGTCGACACCGAAGACGTTGCCCTTCTCCAGGAGCCAGGCCAGCGCGATCTGCCCTGGCTTGATGCCTTTGGCGGCGGCGATGTCGCGAACCTTCGCGGCGGCCTCGACATTGGCGTCGTAGTTCGCGCCCTGGTAGCGCGGGTCGCCGCGGCGGTAATCGCCTTCCGGATAGTCCTCGGCGCGCTTGGCGCCGCCGGTCAGGAAGCCGCGGCCGAGCGGTGAGAACGGCACCAGGCCGATGCCGGTTTGCCGCAGCAGGGGAATGATTTCCGGCTCGAGATTGCGCTCCCACAGCGAGTACTCACTCTGCAGCGCCGAGATCGGAAACACGGCGTGCGCCCGCTGGATGTTGGCGGCTCCCGCCTCCGACAGGCCGAAGAAGCGGACCTTGCCCTGTTTTACCAGCTCGCCGACCGTGCCGGCGACATCCTCGGCCGGCACGGCCGGATCGACACGGTGCTGGTAGAGAAGGTCGATATGGTCGGTGGCGAGCCGCTTCAACGACCCTTCAACCGCCGCCCTGATGGTTTGCGGCCTGCTGTCGCGTTCGGTGCCGACCTGCCGGCCATTTTCGATGCGAAAGCCGAATTTGGTGGCGATGGTCACCTGGTCGCGCTTGCCCTTCAAGGCGCGGCCGAGCAGCGCCTCATTGGCGTAAGGGCCATACACCTCGGCGGTGTCGAGGAAGGTGCAGCCGAGTTCGATGGCGCGGTGCAGCGTGGCGATGGATTCGGCTTCGTCGGCCGGGCCGTAGGACTGGCTCATGCCCATGCAGCCGAGGCCGATGGCCGAGACCCGCAGCCCCTGGCTGCCGAGCTTGCGTGTGTCGAGCGTCATGGCGTGTTCTCCAGAGGGGGGAATTCAAACACCATATAGCGCGCGCGCTCAATTTCCACAGGTAGGCGGCGTCCAGCGGGCTCGCCCGGCCACCGGAGCCCTGATGCAGGTCGCCCGAAATGACTTAGCGCGTCGCCTCAAATCTGTTCAGACGAGGCGCTTCAGGGCAGGGGCCGGTCCGCCGGGGCGGCCGTTGACATGAGCGTCCGGCAAGCGGTCGATCATGGTCAGGCCCTCGAATTCGATGGCGGCTCCAAGCAGTTGGGCGGCCGCCAGGACCAGGTGCTCGACGTCCTCGAGAGCAACGTTTTCGTCGAGGTTCCTGAGCCTGATTCGTTCGGCCACCGCGGTGATGTTGACGATGCCGTACGTCCTGAAAGCCGTCGTGACCGCGGATTGAACGTCATCGCGCAACCGCGTCGAGTAGTCATACCGCATCGAAACCTCCTGGACTGGTTTTGCCTTTGTAGCATGCGCCTCGCATCGGCGTCTGGCAAGCGAAAATATGAAAATAGTCGATATATATCAGTTAGTTAGCATGGTTACGCAAAGGCGCACCCGACGCTTTATAGTCATCATGAGCAGGATGGGGAGGTCGCGTATTTGCCGACCTTGACGTGTTAGGATTGCTATCCTAATTATTAGTGGAATGAGACAGATACTCATTCGCGTATTGGGTTTTGCGAGGAAGTGCCGTGACTGAACTGGAACGTCCTGAACGCTTGCAGGTCATGCTGACCGCCGATGAACTGGCGGCATTGGAGAACTGGCGCTTCGACAAGCGCATGCCGAGCCGCTCGGCCGCGGTCAGGGAGCTCTTGCGGCGTGGCCTCGCCTCGGACGGATTCCTGGCGGCGGAGCAGGGCGTCAAGTCCCAGGACTTCGGACTGCTGTCCACCCCGGGCGGCAACGGCAATGTGGGCGACGGCCATTCTGACTGAGGCGCGGTGACATTCAGGTGATGCCGGCCCGCAAGGACGGGTTCCGCGCTTCCGGTGCCCATGGACTTGAATGTCCGCTCTGTCCTGGTGCTCGAAAACCATTTTGTATGGTCGCTGGCGTCTCCGATGCCGGCCGCCCTGATCTGCGGAACGACCTTCCCCTCGATCACTCCAGCCGGCGAGGCGATTTCGATGAAGTTGAAGCAGCAGGCCGCTTCAAGGTGATTGCCTTGTCCGGCGCACGCGTTATCTAGTGGCTATAGGCTGACACCTGGCGGGGCAATGGCTGACATAGCAAGCGGTGAAAAACAGGACGCAACGGCCGATGCGCAGCTGGCGGCGATCGTCGATTCCTCCTTCGACGCCATCATCAGCAAGGACCTGAACAGCATCATCAAAAGCTGGAACCAGGCGGCCGAACGCATGTTCGGCTACAGCGCGGAGGAAGCGTTGGGGCAGTCGATCCTGATGCTCATCCCCGACCACCTCAAGAACGAGGAAACCGAGATCATCGCCAAGGTCCGCCGCGGCGAACGCCTCGCGAGCTACGAGACGACGCGAAAGCGCAAGGACGGCACCTTCATTGCCGTTTCGCTGACGGTGTCGCCGATCAGGAACGCCAGCGGCGAGATCGTCGGCGCCTCGAAGATCGCCCGCGACATCAGCGCCAGCAGGGAGAACGAGCGCCGGATCAAGATGCTGATGCGCGAGGTCAACCATCGCGTCAAGAACCAGTTTGCGGTGATCCTGTCGATGGTCAGGGAAACCAGCAAGCGCTCGCAGGACCCGCGCGAGTTCGAGGAGATGATCCGCGCCCGCATCATGGCGCTGTCACGCTCGCACGATCTGCTGGTCACCTCGAACTGGGCGGGAGCCAGCCTGTTCGACCTGGTCCAGGAACATCTCAAACCGTTCGGCCGCGAGGAGCAGATACTGCTTTCGGGACCGCTGCTGACCTTGCAGTCGAATGCGGTGCAGAATCTCGGCATGGCTTTCCACGAGCTCGGCACCAATTCGTCCAAGTATGGAGCGCTCGCCAGCGATTCCGGCCGGGTCGAGGTGACCTGGAGCATGAGCGACGACGCTCTGGCCGAACGCGAATTCCAACTTGTCTGGGAGGAGCGGTCGCCCCCCTATAGCGGCGGCGACGAGCGCGACGACACCACGCGCAAGGGGTTCGGCACCGTTGTCCTGCAAAGGGTGGCGCCGCAGTCGCTCGGCGGGTCCGCCGTGATCGAGCGCTCGCCCGGCTATTTCAGATGGACGCTGAATGCGCCGCTGGCGTCGATCATTGTGCCGCAGCACCCTATGGAAGACGCCGGCCAGACGATCGGCTTAGGCATCTGAAAGCTGCCGCTGCCGATCCGCCGTGGCCAAGGCGCGCCGCATTTGCGGATTCAGGCGACTACAGGATGTTGCCCGTCACCTCGACGATGATCGCAGCCCCTTCGAGCGAGCCGTCGGGCACATGCACGACACGCGAAACGCGCAGGTCCTGGGCGTTTCCGTCGACGGACAGCGAAACGCTCTCGCCGATCCGGGGCACGGCCTGGAAAACGGCCTCGATCGATTGAGGCCGGTTGTCGATGGATACGCGGCAGTTGACGGTCATGGGCATCTCCTGTGGCGGCCACCCCACGCGTCAACGCCGGCCCCTCGGAATGGTTTCAGGCAGGGATGCGGCAATCCCCGAACGTCGATGCCGGCGCCTGGCCGACCGGTCAATTCGGGAAATTGTTGACCGGCTCCTCGCAGCGGTAGACCGGACAGTGCCCGTCACGGGCCGGGATATAGGCCGACATCGGCACTTCGGGCCAATCGCATTCATTGCCGAACTGCCTGACATAGCGGTCATAGGTGTTGGGGCCGGTGGTCAGCACGACGGCGCGGTGGCTCTGGATCATGGCGCGGATCTGCGCGCAGCTCATGGCGCGGCTGTCGGGCCGGGCTTCGGCCAGGCCGGTGGCGGCAAGCATGGCAGCCACGGTCGGCAACAGTATTCGAACGGACATGGCGGTCTCTCCAAGGCATGATCCGCAACGCCGGGCGGTTTGCGCCTGGTCGCGGCATACCGGGGAGATTCGCACTTTGTCTGGCGGTTGCGCAACAGCCGGCGTCTTCTCTTGCCAGGGACGGCGCGGGCGCGCAACCAAATCGCGCCTCGCGCATTGCTGGGCATGCTCGGCAGGAAGCCTTACCAGACCCCGCGATGGCCGCCCGGGAACAGGGAGCGCGAAGCCATGTGCTGTTCGTTCTGCGGCGGCCGCGACCACGGCTACGAGGACTGTCCGCAAAGACCGCCGTCCGACAATCCGGCCGAGCCGAACTTCGATGATCCGCCGGGCGGCGATCTGATCAAGAGCGGCCCGGGCGAGGGCAGGCAAGGCGCATAAGAATTTCGCGATCCGGTCGCCCCGCGCATCAATGGGCGTGCGCTTCGTTGCGCTTGCGGGTCGCGGCTGCCTTCCTGGCCGATGCCGACCGGCTCGCGGCCGAACGCGAGGCGGAAGCCTTGCCGCCCTTTTCGCCGCCCTTGTGCGCGGCGGGATGGCCGGTGTGCTTGCCGCGGCCGGAGCCGCCCTCCTTCTTGCCGCCGCCATCATCCTTGTTGACGGTGGCCCAGGCGCGGCGCTCGGCTTCCTTCTCGGACACGCCGCGATGCTCGTAGCCCTCGGCGATGTGGTCTGCCTTGCGCTCCTGCTTGTCGGTGTATTTCGATTTTTCTCCACGTGGCATGGCTCTGCTCCCGGGTTCATCCGATGCCCCTGCAACTGCGCAGCCAAGGATGTGGTTCCAATTCCCTTGGTCGCGGCCGGCTGAGAAGGTTCCCGCTGAGCCGCTCCAGGCGTTAGTTCGACGCGATTCCCCAGGGAAAGCGCTAGGTGGGAAACCGCTAGGCACTTTTCCTAACATTGCCCTCTCGGGCGGCGGTTTCGGGGCCGGCGAAGAAAGCGCTCAATTCGGCGGCCGTTTGCGCGGGTGCTTCTTCGGGAAAGAAATGCCCGCCCTGGACCGCATGGCCGCGCAGATCGCCGGCCCAGCCGCGCCACAAGGCCAGCGGTCCGCCTTCGCCGGCATACCATTCGGCGAGCGCGCCTTGCCCGCTCCACAGCGCCAGCACCGCGCAGGCTATGCGCCGGCCGCCGGCGCGATCGGCATGGTCGTGCCCGCGGTCGAGCATCGCGGCCGCCCGGTACTCCTCGCAGATCGCATGGGCATGGGCGGGATCGCGCAGGGCCTCGACATAGGCCTGGCGCACGCCGGCGGAAAATGTCTCTGGCGACGAGCCCCAGCCGCCCAGGGCATCATCGACGATCGCGTCGGCCGCACTGGCCAGGAGCTTTTCCGGCAGCGGCTCCGGCTGCGCCAGCAACGACCACGGCCAATAGCCGAGCGCCAGCCTGGCGTCGGCCCGGTCCCAGGCGTCGGCGGTGGGCACGATGTCGAGCACGGCAAGCCTTTCGACGCGGTCGGGATGGTCGAGCGCGAGGCGGTAGGCGACACGCCCGCCGCGATCATGGCCGGCGACCATGAAGCTGGAAAAGCCGAGCTCGGCCATCAGCGCCACCATGTCGCGGGCCATGGCGCGCTTGGCGTAAGGGGCGTGATCGGCGCTCGACGCCGGGCATGAGCTGGCGCCATAGCCGCGCAGGTCGGCGCATATGACGGTGAACCGGTCCGCCAGGCGTGGCGCCACGTCGCGCCACATCAGATGCGTCTGCGGAAAGCCGTGCAGCAGAAGGACGGCGGGCCCGTCGCCGGCGCGCCGGGCGAAGATGCGGGCGTCGCCGCAGTCGACCTCGAGGGTCTGAAAACCTTCGAACATGATTGCCTCCGGCAGGCGAAACGGCGGCAGGACGCGAGCGGTTGCAATGCGCGCCTGCGAAAGCCGCCAACTTTTTCCGCCGACATGCGTTGTCCCTGCGAGCAGAGCGTTTGGACCGAAGACATCGCGAACAGTTCCGCGCGTTGCGCGAGGAGGTTCGGGATGTCTCCGGTCCAAACACAGAGGAGATGACCATGCCGACCAGCACCCAGAGCGACAGTTCGAAAGCAACCAGCAAGCAGCGCAGCATCCAGCGCAAGGTCGACGCCAAGGACCGCGCCAAGGCCAAGCCCAAGGGCGACGGCGCCATGCAGGCCGGCGCGCGAAAATATCCCGCGCCGCCTTTTCCCGCCCAGCATCATCCCAAACCCGGCGAGGAATGGGCCATCGAGCCGGCGCCGCTCTATGACGCGCCGTTCTGGCGCGGTTCGGGAAAGCTGGAAGGCAAGGCGGCGTTGATCACCGGCGGCGATTCCGGGATCGGCCGTGCGGTGGCCGTGCTGTTCGCGCGCGAGGGTGCCGATATCGCCATCGTCTATCTCAGCGAGGACCGTGACGCGGAGGCGACCAAGCAAGCGGTCGAAGCGGAGGGCCGCCGCTGCCTCGCCTTGCGCGGCGATGTCGGCAATCGCGCCTTCTGCGCCAAGGCCGTGGCAAGGGTCGTCAAGGAACTGGGGCGGCTCGACGTGCTGGTCAACAACGCCGCCTTCCAGATCCATTCCACCGATTTCGCCGACCTGACCGAGGAGCATTTCGACACCACGCTGAAGACCAACCTCTACGGCTACTTCCATATGGCGCAGGAGGCGGTGGCGCATATGAAGCCGGGTTCGGCCATCATCAACACCGGTTCGGTCACCGGCATCGAGGGATCGAAGGACCTGGTCGACTACTCCATGACCAAGGGCGGCATCCATGCCTTCACCCGGGCGCTGTCGGGCAACCTCGTCGGCAAGGGCATCCGCGTCAACGCGGTGGCGCCGGGGCCGGTGTGGACGCCGCTCAATCCGTCGGAGAAGGAGGCGCAGGACGTGTCGCAGTTCGGCGCCAAGACGCCGATGAAGCGGCCCGCACAGCCGGAGGAAATCGCGCCGGCCTATGTGTTCCTGGCCTCGCCGCAATGCTCCAGCTACATCACCGGCGAAATCCTGCCGATCGTCGGCGGTTATTGAGGCAAGCTATCGAAGGCACGCCATCGACTATTGGGCGGCCGGTGAGGGTGGCCCAACCTGGAAAGGAGGCCGAGATGAGACTTCTCGCCGTCATGTTCGTCAGCCTGATGCTCGCGGCGCCCGCCGCGGCGCTGGCGCAGGCCGAGCAGCAGAACCCCGACAAGCAGGCGCCCAGCGAAAAATGCCGGGCCAAGCCCGACGGCAACCAGCAGCCGACCGACAACACGCTGACCGAGACGCTGAACGATTGCGGCGGCGTGCTGAAGCCGCCGCCGACAGGCGACCAGGGCATGGCCGCGCCGGCGCCCAACGAAGGCAAGACGCCGGTGATCAAACCGGGTGAAGTGCCGCCGCAGCCGCCGAAACAGTAGCCGGCGGCTTGCCGCGATGCAGCTATCGGGTTCCGAACCGCCCCTTGAGGCGGCAGGCTTTCAGGATTTGCCGTTGCCGGGCAGAAATTCCGCCTCGCGCCCGGCATCGATCATGGCCCGCATCGCCTTCTCGGCCGGGGTCCAGCCATCGAGGGCATCGCGGCAGCTGCGCCATGCGGCGCGGTAGCGCCGGCCGTGCTTGCCGGGCCAGTCGCGCAGGCATTCCAGGCCTTCCCAGGCGCTGCGCACCACGCGCTCGCGGGCCGGTCCGACCTTCAGCCTGACCGGACGGGGAAAGAACTTGTCGTTCACGGCGATCTCCATTGAAACTGAGGCGCCCGATAACGCCGGCCGCCGTTCCGGGGTTCCGTCGCAGCCGCTAAACTTTTCGACTAATTTTCAGCCGCCGGGAGCTGCGTCCGACAGCGGCCTCGGCGGCGGCGGGCCGGGAGCCTGCGCGGCGGGCCGGTCGTGCTCGAACTGCCGCGTATCGGGCAAGGCATGCAGCCAGGATTCGCGCCGGCCGATCCACAATTCGTACTCCGGCATGAGATCGGTCGGCGCCACGTCCAGGCTGCCGATCATCACCTCGGCTTCGTCGTCGCTGAGCGAGGCGACACGGCTGCCGCAGGTCGGGCAGAAGCCGCGGCCGGCATAGGTGCCGAGAATGCCCGATGTCTCGAACGCCTGGCGCGGCCAGATGGCGAAGGCGGCAAAGGCGGAGCCGCTGGTCTTGCGGCAATCCTTGCAATGGCAGAGACCCACCCGCAGGGGCGGACCGCTGACGGTGAACTGCACGCCGCCGCAAAGGCAGCTGCCGGTTCTGCGCGCGGTGTCGGGCATGGCCGTGGCCTCCAACCATTCAGTGCCGCAATGCGCCCGGGGTCCTGCCCCGGGCAAGGCTTCCAACGCCGGTCGCGCCGAGCTATCCGCGCGCGGCCATGTGGTTGTCGAGCTTCTTCCTCGAGGGCCCGTAGCGCTTGATGATGGTCTGGGCCTCGCTCTGCGGGATGCCGTATTTGCGGGCGAAAGCGGCAACCTCATAGGTTTCCTCGCTCGAAACCAGCTTGCGATCCTGCTTGATCTTCGATTTGTCGTCCGCCATGCCGAGCCTCACTTTCCACCCCCGGCGCGCCGCCGTCGCGGCGCGACCCTGCGGTCATACATAACAGCATTTGACGCCGCTGGTTCCATAGCGGCTTTTGCGCGCTTTGGCGATCACCCGGACCGGATATCGGCTCCGCTGCCTCAGGCCGGCTCCAGGCGCGTGGCGGCGAGATACATCAGGGCCGATGTGGCCCACTTCATCAAGGAGCCGGCAAACCGGACTCCAGTTTTTGCGACAGCGGCCCGATCATGTGGCGCCGATCACGACATCCGGAAAAAACTTCGGCGGATATGTCGGATGCGCGGTGCGTGGCGCGTCCTAGGAGCAATTCCAGGAAAGTTCGGTTTCCATCCGGAATTGGGTAAGACAAGCAAACGAAACGGGAGAACAACCATGCCGTCGCCAACCGTCCAATCGCCGTGGCAGACCGCCGCCTTGCTCATCGCCCGCCTGATCTTCGCGGCCGTCTTCCTGATGGCGGTGACGTTCAAGTTCATGGGCATGGGCGCCACCGCCGGCTATATCGCCGCCGCCGGCTTTCCGTTTCCGCTGTTCCTGGCCTGGTGCGCGGCGATACTGGAGGTGCTGCTGGTGATCGCTTTCCTCACCGGCGCCTTCTTCACGCCGGCCGCGCTGGTCGCGGCGGTCTACGTGCTGTTCCTCGGCTTCGCCTTCCACGGACCGAGCCACTGGGCCGGCAACCAGGCGGAATTCGGCTTCTTCGTCGACCATTTTTCCTTCCTGGCCGGGCTGCTGTTCGCCGCCGTGCACGGGCCGGGCCGCGTGCTTTCGCTCAATCCGGGATGGCCGGGCAGGGCGTAGCTACATCTGGTCGTTGTAGGGTTCCTTCATCTGGCCGACCATGCGCGCCAGTTTCGAAAAGGACGGCATGTCAGCTTCGGGCTGGCACTGGTTGGCGAGCTCCAGCAGCCGGATCGGGAAATTGACGGCGTCGCGGCTCGACGCCGACATGCCCTCGGACCGCTCCTCGCTGGTTTCGCCGGCTTCGGCCTTGCGCAGGGCGATGTCGATCTCCTCTGATGTCAGCACGCCCTTCCTGACCAGGACGTGGTTGATCGATGCGACGGCCATCAGCAGGCCCTCGAGTTGCAGGTTGGCGACGTTCATGGCGGTTGCTCCCATCGGTGAGGCGCGTCACGCTGAACAGGGCCCGTGCGACGCACTTGCAGGTATCGGCCTACGCATGTCGCCCAAAACCGAGGTCACTTTGAGGCGGCGTGCATAGGCGTTCAGAACGCGCGGACATCCATTCGCGATCCGCGCCCGGCAAGGAAAATAGTTCAAGACCGATGTCGGGCTGCCGCGCAGGCTTGTTCGTCATCGCCAGGAAGCCCGGAAACAGGCAAGGAAGCGGATGCAATGACAATCACCATTACGGCATTCAAACGGTCGCCCGACGGCGGCAAGGGACTGGCGCGCGACACGCGCGTTCGCTGGGCGCTCGAGGAAGTGGGCCAGCCGTATGAGGTTCGTCTTGTTTCCCATGCCGAGATGAAGGCGCCCGACCATCTGGCCATTCAGCCCTTCGGCCAGATCCCCACCTACGAGGACGGTTCGCTCTGCCTGTTCGAGACCGGCTCGATCGTCTTCCACCTTGCCGAGCGGTATCCGGGGCTGCTGCCGGAGGATCGCGATGCCCGCGCCCGCGCCATCACCTGGATGTTTGCCGCGCTCAACACCGTCGAGCTGCCGATCCTCGAACTGACGACGGCAAAAATATTCGAGGCCGACAAGCCCTGGAGCGAGGAGCGCCTGCCATTGGTGAAGGACCGCGTTCGCGCCCGGCTGGACAGGCTCTCGGCCCATCTGGGCGGCGCCGACTGGCTCGACGGCGCGTTCAGCGCGGGCGATCTGTTGATGGTATCTGTGCTGCTGCGGCTCAGAATGTCGGGCATTCTGGACGAATATCAAAACCTGGCTGCCTATGTGGCCCGCGGCGAAGCCCGGCCCGCCTATGGCAGGGCGTTCGCCGCGCAATTCGCGGTCAATGCTCCAGCACCCAACTGACAAAGCGGATAGGCCGGGGGAGGATCACGCTGGGACGGGCAAGATAGGATTTTTTTCTTAAAGACTGTTGACGGGGTGAAGGCAACTATGCTATGTTTTTATCTATGGTGCTGAGTTGCGCCGATGACCCGCCCCCGAGGCGGGTTTTTGATTCTGGCGCGCCGAAACAAGAGCGCCGGTCGTGCTGGGTATTGGCGCGATATTCGAGCGGATCTTCATTCAACGCGCTTAGCGACCTTCACAGCGAGATTGTGACGAAGCCCCGGTTCATTAGTTGGGCTGATCCTGTTCGCCCATGCCGTGAAGGCGTGCATTCGCTGCGCGGGGATGCCTAAAGCCGATAAGGAATTTTTTCCTAAAACCTGTTGACGGGGTGAAGGCAACTATGCTATGTTTTTATCTATGGTGCTGAGTTGCGCCGATGACCCGCCGCCGAGGCGGGTTTTGTGTTTCTGGTTTTGCTTTCCTCTTCGAACGATGGCGCTCTACGGCGCCCCCCTCTGGCCTGCCGGCCATCTCCCCCACGGGTGGGGAGATCGGCTGTTGTCCCGGCTTTCGCCAATCGCCAACGTTGTAGAAAAAAGCGAGGCGCCGAAGCTGCGATCTCTCCCCTCGTGGGGGAGATGTCCGGCAGGACAGAGGGGGGCGGAAGGAATGCGACGTTTCGAACCTGACGATTATCCGCGAGAAATCCCATGCCACGCCATGCCACCATCATCACCGGGGATGACGGCCTTGAGGTCGTCAGCGCCATTGGCGAATTCGAGGGTGCGGCGCCGCAGACGCGGCTCGGCCGGATCGAGCAGGTCGCGCCCGGCGTGCTGATCGGCATGGTTCGAGACGCGGCCGGCGGCTTCGCTTTCCCGCAGGCGACAATTCATAGCGGCGCCATCGGCCTCGCCATGGCGGGCCTGAAGGATCTGCCGGGCGTCGCAAAACCTGCCCGGCGGCCGAAGGGCGCCAGGAACGTCAGGAGGAAATCCACCCGCTCGAAGAAGAAGCGGGTCCGGTCGGTCAAGTCCGTGCCGTCGAAGGCCAAGGCCGGCGATGCCGAGGCGGTGACGGGCCATGGCTGACGAAACCGCCGCAGTGCCGGCGCGCGGCAAAGGGCGCAAGCCGGCCGCCAGCCGGAGCGCAAGCCCGGAGGCCGCGCCGGAGACCCGCCGCAAACGCCCGAAGAAAACGCTGGGCGACGACTTTCTCGCCGCCGTGCGCGCCGATTTCCGCGCCCATGGCGCCGGCGTCATCGCCGAAGTGCGGGCCGACAAGCCTGACCAGTATTTGAAGATCGTGCTTTCGGTGCTGCCCAAGGATTTCGATGTCGCCGTCAACCATCTGGATGCCCTGAGCGATGAAGAGATCCGCAGCCGCATCCGCGCGCTCGAAGCCGCGGTCAAACCGTTCCTCGAAGACATCGCCGGTGGCGGCGAGGACGGAATATCTGGCGCTGCTGGCGGAGCTTGACCGCAGGCGCCGTACCAACCAGCTTGCCGCCTACCGGCCCTATGCCAGGCAGGCGGCGTTTCACGCGGCAGGCGCCACCAACCGCGAGCGGCTGTTCATGGCCGGCAACCAGCTCGGCAAGACCCGCGCCGGCGGCGCCGAATGGGCCATGCACCTGACGGGCCGCTATCCCGCGTGGTGGCAAGGCAAGATTTTCGATGCGCCGGTGCGGCTGTGGGCCGCCGGCGTGACCGGCGAGGGCACGCGCGACAATCCGCAGCGCGTGCTGGTCGGCCCGCCGCAGCAGCAGGCGCAATGGGGCACCGGCATGATCCCGGCCGATGCCATCGTCGACACCATGATGGGCCGTGGCGCGCCGGGCGCGCTCGACAGCGTCGTGGTGCGCCATGGCGGCGGCGGCGATGTTCAGGCCGGCGAGAGCGTGCTGTCGTTCAAGAGTTTCGAGAAAGGCCGCGAGAAATGGCAGGGCGAAACGCTGCACGGCGTCTGGTTCGACGAGGAACCGCCGCTCGACATCTATTCCGAGGGCCTGACCCGCACCAACGCCACCGGCGGCATCACCATCGTCACCTTCACGCCGCTGCTCGGCATGTCCGATGTGGTGCTGCTGTTTTTGTCGGCGGCGGAGGTGGAGGGGATGGGGAAGGGGTGATGGAGAAGAAACTGATTGGGGACGAGCGGCATCGCACTTGGCGCTTGCTCGCCTTCGTCGGCGCTGCCCCTCATCCGGCTGCCGCCACCTTCTCCCCGTAATGACGGGGAGAAGGGAGCTGGCCGCAATCTCGGCGCCGATTCTTGAACGTTCGCGATTGGCGAAACCGTCGACAACAGCACCCCTCTCCCCGTCACTATACGGGGAGAGGATGCCGGCAGGCAGGTGAGGGGCGGCGCGACGTTGGTCCGAAAAACGTAGCCTTCACAAGACGCTACATCGATTATCTCGAAAGTGATTCAGGATCCCCCATGTCCCGTCACGTCACCTTCATGACCATAGACGACGCCGAGCATTATTCGCCCGAGGAGCGCGCGGCGATCGTTGCCGCCTATCCCGCGCATGAGCGCGAGGCCCGCGCCCGGGGCATTCCGGTGCTGGGGTCCGGCCGCATCTTTCCGGTGGCGGAGGAGCTGATTGCCTGCGCGCCGTTCCGGCTGCCGCGCTACTGGCCGCGCATCGGGGCGCTCGATTTCGGCTGGGACCACCCTTCCGCCGCGGTCGAGCTCGCCTGGGATACGGAGGCCGACGTCGTCTATGTCGCCAAGGCCGCGCGCGCCTCGCAGCAGACTCCCGCCATGCAGGCGCTGACCCTGAAGCCTTGGGGCGAATGGCTGCCCTGGGCGTGGCCGCGCGACGGCCGCCGCGAGACGCTGGAAGGGGCGGGCACCGCGCTCGCCAAGCAATATGCCGCGCACGGGCTGAACATGCTGACCCGCCACGCGCAATTCCTCGACGGCTCTGTCTCGGTCGAGGCCGGGCTGATGGAGATGCTCGACCGCATGCAATCCGGCCGCTTCAAGGTGTTTTCGACGCTTGTCCCCTGGTTCGAGGAGTTCCGGCTCTATCATCGCAAGGACGGCCAGGTGGTCAAACTTCGCGACGATTTGATGGCGGCGACGCGTTATGGCGTGATGATGCTCAGGGAAGCGGTGGTCGATCCGGCGGAGTTCAGGACTGCGAGACGGGCGAAGGGGCAGAGCGATCCGCTGGGGGCGTTCAGGTGAGGGCGGAGGGCTCTTCGGAGCGTCGCGGCAGCGCAATTCCCGCTGGAGGAAACGGGCGCCACGGCGCCGGCCCGATAGCCCGCGCTGCGATGTCCCTGCGGGGCCTACTCCACGATTTTCCAATATGAATCCTTGCGGATCACCTTGCCGTCGCGAAACGTGTAGAAGTCGCAACCCCTGACCTCCTTTTTCTCCCCCTCGCGGGTGGTACCTGTGAGGATCCATTTCGAGATGCCGGTATTGGCGGTCGAATCCACAAAATGCTCGGCGTTGCCGTAGTGGACATCGGGCAAGCCTTCAAAGCGTGTCGCCAGTGCTTGCCGTACGTTTTCCTTGCCCTCGAAACGAGAGCCCCAAGGATTGCCTCCCCTCGGCATCTCCAGGATGCAGTCGTCGGAAAAGAACGCCATGATGCGATCGAGATCGTGCGCGTTGAAGGCCTCAGATATCTGCGTCAGCGCCGATCGAATGTCCATTCGCCCGTCTCCCTTCAATTGGATGACCGATGTTTTGCTCCCGCATTCTATGGTCGAAGTAGGTCACCGGAGAGGAGACCGGTCAAGGGCGTGAATTTTTCACGCGGCACTCACACAGATGAACCTTATCCCCCGGGCTCTGGCATCCGCATGACCCTCCGCATCATCCCCGCGACCCTGCGCGATCTCTCCTATATCGCCGCCAATTTGCGGCCCGAGGATCGCGCCGAGATCGATTGCCAGCTCGACTACTGGTCGCCGGCGCTGCTGGCGCTCACCGCGCTGCAAGGGTTTGCCTATGTGGCCGAGCTCGGCGGCAATCCGGAGGTCGGCTTCGGCGCGGCCGAACAGCGGAGCGGGCTTTGGATCGCCTGGAGCTGGGGCACGCGCCGCATGAGGCGCTGCGTGCCCGGGATTACGGAGTTCTTTCACGCGGTGCTCGGTCCGCAAGTTTCCGCCCGCGGTGCCTGGCGGGTCGAGGCGCGGGCGCTGGCCGGCAATGAACTGGCGCTGCGCTGGCTTGCGCGGCTGGGCGCCACGCAACGTTGCCTGCTGCCCGGATATGGCCGGAACGGCGAAGATTTTTTCCTCTACGACTGGACAAGAGAAGGCTGGAACCATGTGTCTGTTTCAAAAACCACCGGAACTGAAGCCGCTGCCGGCAGTGCCGACGGCCGGGGATAAGGACGTGCAGGCGCGCGAAGCAGTACTTCGGGCTGAGCTCGAACAACGCCAGGGCACGGCCAGCACCATAAAGACCGATCTGGCGCCCGGTAGCCTCGCCGGCCAGCGCCGCGTGCTTTTGGGGGTGTAACCATGACCGCGATGAAGCGCAGTTTTCGCCGGCGCGTGCTGGACTGGTGGTATTGGAGACGGCATGCAAGGTTGGTGAAGCGGCGTGGCGGGTGAACGCTGCCAATCTCCCCCCTCGTGGGGGGAGATTGGCAGCTTCCACCGCTCATCCCTTCTTCGCGAACGCCCAGACCATCATCGGGTATTCCTCGTCGTTGCTGAGGTCCCGCCACAGGCCGTAGGCGCGGACCGGGCCGCCTATGTGGGCGCGGGCGCAGGCCTTGTTGCCCCAGCCGAACGCCTGGACGTTGTCCTCGGCGAAGCCGCCATCGACCATCAACTGCTTCAGGCCGGCCGGCGTCCACCTGTTGTAGTCGTGCGGCCTGGCGTGTACGCGAAACAGGAAGGGCGTCGCCACCATCGCCCAGCCGCTCTCGCGGGTCATGGCGTGGATGTTCCGCGCCGCCGCCTGCGGCCGCTGCACATGTTCCAGCACCTGATCGGCGATGACGATGGAATATTGCTCGTCGGTGTGATCCTTGCAGATGTCGAAATCGGGGAAGTCGACCGAGCGATAGTTGGGGCACATCGCCTTCCAGTAGCGGTTCCAGCCGGGCGAGATCTCGATCACGTCGCGCGATTTGCGGTTGGCAGCCGTCAGGAAAGTGGTGAAGGCTTCGATCTGGCGGATGCGCAGCCAGTTGCGGGAATCGTAGCCGATGAGCCGTTTGACGGTACGTTTGCTCTGGTTCTTCAGGGCGGCAAGGCTTGTCGTCGTCACATCGACCTCCTGCAAAACCCCGCCGCGAGGCGTTCCTAGACCAAGAACCGCGCAAAAGGATGACATCGTCGGCTGAAGCTGCCGATCTCCCCCCTTGAGGGGGAGATGTCGCCGGAGGCGACAGAGGGGGTCGCCTCGCATGAAGCGCTAACCTCCTTCTGTTGCAGAAGGCCGAACCCGGTCGATCCGACCCCCTCTGGCCGCTTTGCGGCCATCTCCCCCTCAAGGGGGGAGATCCCCCAGTTTTAACGAGGCCCCCATGACCAGCGATTCCCGCGCCCGCGACATTCTTTCCCGCCAGTCCGAACTCGAGAGCGAGCGCGCCGCCTACGAGCCCGTGTGGGAGGCGGTGGCGGAGTTCTGCGATCCCGATGCGCCCGATATCCGCTCCGGGCGCGGTGCCCGCCGCGGCGACAGCCAGGCCGAGCGGCAGGAGCGGCGCGGCGCCCGCGTCTATGCCAACACCATCAACTCGGCCGCCAACCGGCTGGCCGCCGGGCTGGAAAGCCTGATCATCCCGCAGTCGGAGAAATGGCACGGGCTGACCACCGCCGAGATGGACGACGAGGAGACCGACGAGGAAAAGGAATGGGCGGAAAACCTGCGCGACTTCCTGTTTTCGCTGCGCTACTCCGCCAATTCCAATTTCGTGCCGGCGACGCAAGCCTGCCTGCGCAATGTCGTGCGCTACGGTCCGGCCTATCTCTATGCCGAGGAAGGGTTCGGTTCGACGCTGATCCGCTACGCCTCCATCCCGGTGGTGGAAGGCTATCTCTCGCGCAACCGCTGGGGCCAGGTCGACATCTTCCACCGCCGCTACGAACGCACCGCGCGCCAGGCGGCGCAGCTGCTCGGCTATGAAAAACTGCCGGCGCGCATCAGGACGCTGGTCGACGACCCCGCCAAATGCGAGGAGAAGATCGCGCTCATCCAGTGCATCCAGCCGCGTGACGAGCGCCGCATGTACCGATCGGGCGGAAGCTACCGCTATCTCGACGCCGCCTTCGCCTCCTACCATGTCATCGAGGACGAGGAGGAGATCGTGCGCGAGAGCGGTTTTCGCACCTTCCCGGTGTCGGCCTTCAACTGGCGCCGCTACGAGGGCGACGCCTATGGCATCTCGCCGACCATCGAAGCCTTGACGACCGTGCGCGAGGAAAACGCGGTCCGCCGCTCGGGCCTGCGCGCGCTGCAACAGATCACCGATCCGCCGACGGCGTCGAAGGCCAGGCTCGACTATGTGCCGGTGCTCGATCCGGGCGAGAATTATCCTGGCCTCATCGACGACAATGGAAGGCCGCTGATCGCGCCGATCACCACCGGGCAGAACCCGAGCTACGCCTTCGACTATGCGGCGAGCCGGGCGGAGGAGATCCGCGACATGATGTTCGTCAACCTGTTCCAGACCCTGGTGCAGAACCCGCAGATGACCGCCACCGAGGCGCTGATCCGCCAGGAGGAGAAGGGCGCGCTGCTGGGGCCGTCGGGCTCGATCATCCAGGCGGGCTTTGCCACCAATCTCGACCGCGAGCTCGGCATATTGGAGGACAAGGGCCTCTATGACGAGGACAGCCGATTCCTGCCGCCGGCGAGCCTGGCGGGCAAGGCGGTGCGGCCGACCTTCACCGGTCCGCTGGATGTCTTGCGCCGCTCGGCGGAAGCGCGCGACACCATCCAGCTGGTGACCACGGCCATGCAGATGGCGCAGTTCGACCCTGATGTGATGGACAATATCGACAGCGACGAGGCGCTCAAGATCGTGCAGAGCGCCGGCCGCAGCCCGCAGCGCATCTTCCGCCGCAAGGATGAGGTGGCGGGCCTGCGCGACGCGAGGGCCAAGGCCAGCCAGGCGCAGGCCGGCATGGCGGCGATCGCCACCGCCGGCAAGGTGGCCAAGGATGCCGTGCCGGCGGCCGTGCAGGCGCGCGACAGCGGCCTGCTCGAAGGCCTGCAAGGCATGCTGCAGGGCGGCACCGCCGATGGGCCGGCACCTGATGCCGGCGCCCAGGGCGCGATGCCGGCCGGACAGCGCGCATGAGCCGCAAACGCTTCGCCCACGCGTCGCAAAGCGGCGGCCCCGCCAAAGCGCGCGAGGCGCTGGCCAAGGCGTATATGCGCGTGTTTTCCGGCGAGGACGGCGAAATGGTGCTGGCCGATCTCGCGGCGACGGTCGGCTATTTCAGGCGCCCGTCATACGGCGAGTGGATGGCGCGGACCAGAACCCCCAATGGCTTCGAGCTGCACAGCGCGCTCAGCAACGCGCGCGCCGAAGTGGTGCAGCACATTATGGGGTTCCTGACGCTGGACGAGGCGCAGCTCGTGGCGCTGGAAAAGGCGGCACGGGAGGAGGAGAGGTGAGGCGCTGAAGCGCCGATCTCCCCCCTTGCGGGGGGATGCCCGGCAGGGCAGAGGGGGGCGCTGTCCCGCCGGCCTTGCCGTGTTCATCGCACGGCGATCAAATCACGAGCGGTCGCTCAAGCCGGGCCCTAGACGACAAACATATGGCCATGTTCAAAGTTCGGCGGCGACCGAGGTCGGCGCTCTACGGCGCCCCCCTCTGTCCTGCCGGACATCTCCCCCACAAGGGGGGAGATCGGCGGTCTGGCCGCCGGTGATTCAATAATTGCCGTTGTAGTACCGGTCGTCGCAAGGCGCGGTGTAGATGCGGCCGTAGCGGTCCTGGTAGCGGCAGAGCTGGTCGCCGCGGCGCTGCGGGGTGGTGGCCGAGCCGACGACGGCGCCGAGCAAGGCGCCGCTGGCCGCGCCGATGACCGTGCTCTTGGTGTTGCCGCCGATGGCCTGGCCGACGAGGGCGCCGCCGGCGCCGCCGATCAGCGCACCGGTTCCGGCCCGCTGCTGGCCTTCCGTCTGCGCGCAGCCCGCCAGCGCGGCGATCATCAAAACGGCGGCAGTTGTTTTGTGAAGGTTCATGTGACGTCTCCCTTAAAGATTTGAAATCCCTATCGATCGTCCCGTGCGGCCGCATTGCGGCGGAACGGCGGCACAGGCTGTCACGATATAAGACATGGTTTCTCGGGCGTTGATGAACCGGGAGGCGAAACACCTCTTTCGAACAAGGCGCTAGCGCCGATGCCTGTCAAAATGATTCAGCCTGAGCGGTCCCGGCCGTGTCTGGCCGCCCTTCCTGCCGCGTAGACCGCTCCTCACCCTCACACAAGGACGATTGGCGGCGCCACCAAGCTCACTTTCAACCTAACCCTCAAAAGGAACATCACATGACAGATCTGGCAGATGCCGGGTCCGTGGTTGCCTCGTCGCAGCCGGCGGGCAACCCGGAACGGCCACCGGCAGGCGCGGATAACGGGTCCGCCGGGCTTGCCGGCAAGAGTTGGTTTGACGGTCTTTCCGAAGGCAACCGCAAGCTTGCTGAAGCCAAGGGCTGGACCAAGCCTGAAAGCCTCGATCGGGTTTTCACATCCTATGCGGAGCTGGAGCGGCGGCAGGGCGAAAGCCTGCGCGTTCCAGCCAGGGACGCGCCTAAGGAAGACTGGGACAAATTCCATGCCCGGCTGCCCGAGGCGATGCGTCCGCTGACATCGCCCGAAAAGGTCGAATACCGGCGGCCCGACGGCCTGCCGGAAACCTTCGCCTATTCGGACGAACTCGCCCAGGCGTCCAAGGCCTGGGCGGTCGAAGCCGGCGCCACGCCGAAGATCGCCCAGGCCTATCATGACAGGTTCGTCGGCTACATGGCCGAGCAGGCGGCGGCCCAGCAGGCAGCGCTCGCCCGCTCGGTCGAAGCCACCCATGACGACCTCGTCAAGGATTGGGGCCCGGCCGACAGCGATGGCTTTCGCCAGAAGCTGGAGGTGGCCAACCGGGCGATGAAGAAGCTCGGCCTGGTCGATGCCTACAAGCAGAAGGGCATCCTTCTGCCCGACGGCGCCCTGACCGATCCGCAGATCGCCAGGGCCTTCCAGGCGATCGGCGAGGCGATGTTCCGCGAAGACACGATCGACGCCGACGCGGCGCCGCGGGGGCAAAACCCCTTCCGGCGCAACGCCGCCGGCGAGCGCAACGTTTCGGCCATTTCAGCCCTTGTCAAAAGCGACCCTCAACGCGCCCGGCGGCTGGCCAGGGAAGCGGGCGAAAACCCGGATCTCTGGATGCCGAACAACCCGCTCTGATCCCGACGCATCAGCCGCCGATCAATCTCTCAAAGGAAGACAAAATGGCAGACGCCTATACCCGTATCGCGGACGCGATCGTTCCGTCCGTTTATGCCCAATACGCTTTCGAGGAGCACGTCCAGTCGCTCGAAATCTACCAGGCCGGCATCCTGTTTTCCGATCCGGCCATCTCCTCGAAACTGTCGATGGGCGGCCGTTCCGTCGACATGCCCGGCTGGAAGGACCTCGGCAACGATCCGTCCGAGCCGGTCAATGACGACCCGGCCGATTCCATCGAGATGAAGAAGATCGGCTCGCGCCGCGAGGTCGCCGCCCGCAATGTCCGCGCCCAGGCGTGGGGCGTTCCCGACCTGACCTCCATCCTGGCGGGCGACGATCCGCAGAAGCTGATCGTCAAGCGGCAGACCGAGTACTGGCAGCGCGCCAACAAGCTGACCCTCATCGGCATGCTCAAGGGCGTCGTCGCCGACAATCTGGCCAATGACGGCGGCGACCTGGTGCGCGCCACCGGCGCCTCCATCGTCGACACCGACATCATCGAGGCGGCCTACCTGATGGGCGACCGCGCCGACAAGTTCCGCACCCTCTGGATCCATTCCAAGCAGATGAAAGCGCTGAAGCTCGCCGACCTCATCGACTATGTGCCGTCCTCGCAGCAGGGCGGGCCGCTCATCCCCTATTACATGGGGCTGCGCTGCGTGGTCGACGACGACATCCCGCAGGCGGCGGGCGTCTACACCGCGTTCATGTTCAAGGACAAGGCGATCCTGTGGAACGAGCTGCCCGTCAACACCGAAGGCGGGCCGCTGGAGTTCGACCGCAAGCCCCGCCAGGGCCATGGCGGCGGGGTGACGGAAATGGTCGGCCGCCGGCATTTCGTGCCGCACGTTCCCGGCACCCGCTTCCTCGACGCCTCCACCGCCGGCGAATTCGCCACCGACGCGGAGCTGGCGCTGGCGGCGAACTGGGACCGCACCGCGTCGAGCGTCAAGACCATGACGTTCATCGCTCTGAAGACGACCGAGGCATAGGGTTTCGTCTCCCGGGAGGTGGGCCAGGCCCACCTCCTTCCTGCGAGCGCCGGCGCTTGAACATTGACGCCAACCGTCGATGCCGGCGCTGCCCCTCATTGCCCTGCCGGGCATTTCTCCCCGTGAACGGGGAGAAAGACGCACTTCCCCCAATCACAACCCACGGAGGCCTTACCCATGGCCATAACCCCGACCGACATCGCCAATATGGCGCTGGCCGTCCTCGACGAGGCGCCGATCGACAGCCTTGACGAGGACATCAAGGCCGCGCGCTTGCTCAACATGCATTTCGACCTGACCCGCGAGGCCGAGTTGACGAAATACGCCTGGGTGTTCGCCATCCTTTCGGCATCCCTGGCCGGCAGCGATACCGGTTCCGGCGATTGCACGCTGAACTGGGTCTATGAACTCCCCGTCGATTGCCTTCGCCCGCTGCCGCTGACCCACAATGGCGAGCCGGACGGCATCGCGATCTCGTGGCGGCAGGAGGCGGGGCTGGTCTACAGCGACCGGGCGGGACCGCTCACCATCCGCTATGTCGCGAACCTCACCGACCCCAACGACTGGGACGCGCCGTTCACCGAAGTGCTGGTGGCGGCACTCGCCATCAAGATCGCGCATCCGCTGACGCACAAGGCCGGCATGATCGACATTGCCCGTTCGGCCTACGACCGCGCGCTGGACGCCGCCTTCACCGCGCAGGCCATCCAGCGCGGCGGACGGCTTTCGACATCGAGCTGGGCGCGGCAGCGCGGCGACAGCCGGTTTTATGCGGGGGCCATGCGCTGATGGCGACGCTCTATCCGGTCCAGGACGTCTTCACCCGCGGCGAGATCTCGCCACGCCTGCACGCGCGCGCCTCGCTTGATCTCTACCGCGCGGCGCTGTCGAAATGCGAAAACTTCGTCACCCTGCCGCATGGCGGCATCCGCAAGCGCGGCGGCACCTGTTTCGTCGGCGAAGTCAAGACGTCCGCCAAGGCGACGCGGGCGATCCCGTTCATCTTCTCGGCCGACCAGGCCTACATGCTGGAGTTCGGCAATCTTTACATCCGCGTCTACGCCTATGGCGCGCGTGTCGGCACGGTCGAGGTGGCCTCGCCCTATCTTGAAGCCGACCTGTTCGATCTCGACTATGTGCAGTCCGCGGACCAGATGTGGATTTCCCACAGGGACTATCCGCTCAAGGTGCTGACGCGCACCGCCCATACGGCATGGGTGCTCGACGACTACGCGATCGACGACGGGCCCTATGACGACATCAACGATACGCCGACCACGCTGACGCCCGCGGACTTTGGTGCGCTGACGCCGAAGATGACGTCGAACAACGCGCCTTCCGGCACGGTCTCAGGCATGGGCGGGGCAGGGGACGCCTTCCAGCTTTTCGACAAGGCGACAGAGACGGACAGCGGCATCGCCGGTGCCACCAACGGCTCGGTCACCTACCAGCTTGCCGGTGGCGCGCAGGCCATCGTCGAAAACTACTATCTGACCGCACGCACCGGCGGAACGGTCGACCGCACGCCGACAATCTGGGTGCTTGAAGGATCGAATGACGGCGCGACATGGGTGACGCTCGACAGCCGCACCGGCGAGACCGGCTGGTCGGGCGGCGAAACCCGCTACTATGAATTCCTGAACAAGCTGGCGTTCGAGTATCACCGCTTTACGTGGAAGGCGATCAACGGCGCTTCGGACAGCGCGTTTTCCGAACTGAACCTCAACCGGGCGGCGGCCAGCCAGACCCCGTTCGACCTCACGGCGTCATCGACCGCCGGCATCAATGGCGGCGCCGGCTTCCAGGCTTCTGACGTCGGCCGGGCCATTCGCCTGCTAGCGTCCGATGGCCGCTGGCGCTGGGCCAAGATCACCAGCCGCACCAGCGCCACGGCGGTGAAAGTCCAACTGCATGGATTTGCCCTGCCGGACCTCAGCCCGATATCCCGCTGGCGCCTGGGCACGCTTGTGCCGGGGAAATATGTCGAAAGCGGATCGCTCTACGAGGAGCGCCTGGCTTTCAGCCGCAAGTTTTCCGTCTACGCCTCGGCAACGGGGGATTTCAACAATTTCGCATTGGGCGAGAAGGATGACGACGCGCTGGAATTCCTCCAGGCCGGCGGCGGCCAGGCGAACGACATCACGTGGATCGCGGAATCGGACGGCGCCCTGCTGATCGGGACGCTCGGCGGCGTCCGCGCGCTCTCCGGCTCCGGCATCGACGAGGCATTGACGCCGTCCTCGTTCAAGAACCGGCGCTCGCGCACGTCGGGCTGCGCCCGCATCCGCCCCGTCGATGCAGGCCAGTCGTTCCTCTATGTCACACGCTCGCGCCGCTCGATCGCCGAGCTGACGCAAGCTTCGACCGGCCGCTTCACCTCCGACGATATCGGCCAGATCTCCGAACATATCGCCAAGCGTGGCGTGGTCGAGCTGGCGTTCCAGACCGACCCCGACCCGATGCTGTGGTTTCCGCTCGATAATGGCGAGCTCGGCGGCTACACCCACCAGCCCTCGCAGGAGGTGCGCGGCATGCACCGCCACCGCCTCGGCGGTACCGTCGCCGGTTCCGGCTGGGCGGCTGTCGAAAGCGCTGTGGTGACGCCGGGCCAAGACGGCGTCGACGACATCTGGCTGATCGTCAGGCGCACCATCGGCGGCGTGACCAGGCGCTATATCGAGATCATGACGGCGCCGTTCGAATATGGGGCGCTGGAGGACGCCTTCCAGGTCGATTGCGGCCTGACCTATTCGGGCGCCGCCGTCAACACCGTGTCCGGGCTTGCCCATCTCAACGGCGAAAAGGTCGACGTGCTGGCCGGCGGCAAGGTCTATCGCGGGCTGCCGGTCGCCTCCGGCCAGGTGACGCTGCCCGGCGGCGCCGTCGCGGCCAGATGGCAGGCCGGGCTTGCGTTCCAGTCGCAGGCCGACACGCTGGAGCTCGACGTCGCCGGCCGGGACGGCTCGATCCTCGGGCGGCGCAAGAAGGTGGCGGGTGTCATCCTGTCCCTGCTCGAGACCGACACGACAGGGCTTCAGGTGCAGTCGCTGATCCGCGGCCGCTGGGAAAGCGTGCGCATGCCCTCCATCGTCGCGCCCGACGGCAAGGCGAGCCTGTTCACCGGCAATGTCGAGGTGCCCATCGACGACAGCTGGGAAGGGCAGGGCCGGGTGCGGATCCGCCACGTCAACCCGACGCCCTGCACGATACGGGCATTTACGCCAGTGTTCGACGCCGAGCCGTAGGGCGAGCTGGCGTTCCTCGCCCCCGCGAGGCGGGGGAGAGGTGGCCGCGAAGCGGTCGGAGAGGGGGCCTTCGTAAGGCGCAGGCGCTTCTGCCGGAGAGTCCGGCACAGCTCGGCGCCATCCCCTCTCCGTCTCGGCTTCGCCGAGCCACCTCGCCCCACTTGGTGGGGCGAAGAACCCAGGCTGAATCAACGCCGCGATCCTTCGCGCCTCCCTCTGCCCTGCCAATCTCCTCCACAAGGGGGGAGATCGGCGCTCCACCGCCTCCAGCCCACCACAAGGAACCCATCCCGTGACCACATCCCCCCATGCCGAACAGCTCGGCAGGGCGCGGACGGCTGCCGAATATGCTGCCGTCATCGCCTTGCTCGATGCCGACCTCAATGATGCGATCGCCCGCCGGCGCGGCTGCGAACAGGCCGAGGACCGCGCCGTTTTCGGCGACGGCGATCTCTCCGCCGCGCGCATCGCGCTGGACGACTGCAACGACGTCGTCGCGCTGCTGGAGAAGATCATCGCGGCAGCGGACAAATGCCGTGCCGAGGCCGCCGCGGCAGAGGCGCGCGCCGCCGTCGAGGCGCTGGGCGGGCAAGCGAAAGCCAAGGCGGAGGTGCTGACCGAGCGCTGGCGCGCCGTGCGCCGCCTGGTCGAGCTGTTGCGCCAGGACCTGTTCGAGGCCGATGCGCTCGCCCGCGCGCTCGCCACCGCCAACGGCCTCTTCGACGCCGCCGGCATGCCTGACCTGAAGGTGAACCTGGCCGTTGCCCGTCGCGCCGCCATGGCCGGGCCGCGCGCGGCGGCGCCGGCGCGCCTCAGCCGCCCGGCGATCCAGGCCGACAGGCTGCTTCTGTCGTTCACCAACCCCGGCGGCGCGCTCGACCCGCGACCGGCGCTCGGTTCGCGCCCGGCCAGGAAAACCCCCATTGCCGCATCCCAGCGAGGCTGACCATGTGCACATTAGCCCTTCTCGGCACGGCCATCTCCGTGGGTGGCGCATTGATCGAAGGCCGGCAGCAAAACCAGGCGGCCGGTTACCAGGCCAAGGCCTACGGGCAGCAGGCGCAGGCCGATGCGCAAAGTGCCGCCTTCGAACAGAGCCAGGAGCGCCACAGGCAGGATCTGCTGCTTTCGCAGGCGCGGGCCCGGGCGGGCGCCTCCGGCGTCGGCCTATCGGGCTCGCCGGCCGAGGTGCTGGCGGCCAATGCCAGGCAAGGCCAGCTCGACCTGAAGGCGATCCAGTACGGCTCGGCGCTGCGCCGCAACACTCTCGACAGCCAGGCGGCGCTCGCGCGCTACTCCGGCAGGCAGGCCGCGGCGGCGTCGATCTTCAAGGCCGACGGCAGCCTCGTGTCCGGTTTCTCCCGTCTCTACGACCCGACCAAGGCCGTGACCTTCGGCAAGGGCGCCTTCCCGCCGGCGCCGGGCGGCGCCTTCACGGGAGGGCTCTACTGATGGCGACGATTCCACTCCAGCTTGCCCAGCGCCGGCTCGAGGCCGGCAATGGCGTTTCCTATCCCGAGGGGTCGCCGGCCGGCAGGGCGATGCAGGATCTTGGCGACGAGCTCTCGGCCGTCGCCGAGCGCTACCGGCAGATGAAGGAGCGGCAGGAAGCGTTCGACGCGGAGCTCGCGCGCCGCCGGTTCGCCGACCGCATCGCGCAGGCGGAAGACGACGTGGCGGCGAACGCGCCGGCCGACGGCAGCGGCCTGCACGATGCGATGTATGGCGAGGTCGATCCGCGCAGCGGGCAGGTGGTCAAGCCCGGCCTGTTCGACAGGCTGTTCGACGAGGCCCTGCCTGAAATACCCGAGAGCCGGCGCGCCGCTTTCGCCAGGCAGAAGGAACCGATGCGCGCGGCCGGCTCGCCGCGCATGGCGCAGCGGCAGCAGGCACAACGCGATGAGTATGAGCTGGCGGAGTGGGCGAAGGTCGACACCATGTCCACCAGCTCCATCGCAAAAGGCGACCCGAACGACATCGGAGCTTTCGAGGCGATCCGGCAGAACGGGTCCGATCTGATCGCCAAGATCGGAAACCCGGTTATCAGGCAAGCGGCGGAAGTGGCCTGGCGCAGCAACACGGCCAAGGCACTGGTTCAGGCGATGATCGCCCAGGATCCGAAGCGGGCCGCCGAGATGTTGGGCGGGGCGCAAGCTGGAAGCCGGCTCAAGTATGATACGGCGGAGGCCGTTGATGGCTCTAATGCCTCGGGCATCTCTAATGCAGCTATAGCAGATGGTGCTGGCAAGCTGACGCCGGTTAACAGTAGTGCGCAGGCGTTCGACCGAAGCATCTCGTCGACCCCGGATGACAAGTCGGCCATCCCCCTGGATGCCATTACCTACTTGAAGCCCGGCGATCTTGCAGCACTAAGGGATCAGGCCAACACGGCCACCGCTGCACAATTGGTCGATGCCCGCGCCAAGGTGCAGCTGGCGGAGCAGAACGCTCCGGCTGTCATCGCCAGTACCGGCGAATATCCCGAGGAGAGACCTACCGCACAGGATTTCGTCAATATCTATGGCCTCAAGGAGGGCGCCGAGCACTTCCAGGCCTTCGACACGACATCCAATGTTGCCGCTGCGGTCTTCGATATGCGCCGCGCGCCGAACCAGGCGATACACGCTCAGCTCCGAGACTTTGAGCCCGGTCCCAATGGCTCGCAGGAAGAGTGGGCGCGATACGAAGCAAGGATTGGCGGCGCGGAATTCGTTCTGAGCGCCAGGCGGGCCGACCCTGTCGCCTATGTCAGCCAAATGCTCCCGGGCCGGGCTCCCGACTGGGACAAGATCACCACTCCCGAGGGCTATAAAGCCGCCATCACCTGGGTCGTTGCAGCCCAGGGGGAGATGGGTTTCTACAAGATATTGCCGTTGCCGTGGACTGCCGCGGAAAGCCTTGCTGCGAAATTCATCGATCCAAGCGTGCCGTGGCGGCAGCGCATGACCGATCTGAGCACGATTTTTCTGGCGGTCCGCGATCCACGCCTGCGCTTCGGGATGGCCGAGCAATTGTTTGCCTCCGGCTTGCCTCGGCTGCGACAGAACGCGGCAACCGATCCGAAGCTGACACCAGCAGATATCCAGGCACGAGAAGATGCCTTGGCGGCCGCCCTGTTGGCCGTCGCATTGCATCCGGCTCGATCACAATACAATGCTGAGTCGTTTTGGCTGCAACCTGTCCAAGCCGCCGATGACGTGGCCCGGCTGATGGCCAAAGGGATGACTCTCGGCCACGCGGATAAAGCCGCGGCCAGCCTCAGTTCGCTTTTTTCCGACAAAAGCTACGAGGAGTTGCTCGCTGCCGAACGAGCCGCGACGGAAGATGCCGAAGACCGGGCAGGGTCGGCAGCCCTGCCGGCGGAACTCCTTGGTGGTGTCATCGCCGGACATGGTCTGGCGAGTTCGGGCATCACTCTCACAGGCAGGTTGGGCACCGCAGCCTTGGAGGGCCTGACCGGCCTGGCCGCACGAACCGCCCTCGCCGGCGGCGAGGGTGCAATATATGGCGCCACATATGCGCACGGCCTGGATGAGGACATGCTGCGCGGTGCAGCCGCTGGGGCCCTTTGGGGGGCCGGCGGCAATGTCCTTGCCGAGGGGCTCAGCGAGATCGGTAGGCAGGTGACGGCGAGGCTCACCGGCTCGCTGGAAGGCTCGACAGCATCTGAATTTGTGGACAGCAGACCCGCTGAAGAGGCAACCGACGCACTGCGAAATGAAGGCGTTCCGACGGCGACGGAAGTCGAGGCGTTGGAACGCTTTCCTACCACAGGGAATCCGGCTGCAAAAATCTCTGACGAGGACGATCTAAAGCTTGTTGCGACCAAGCGCACGACCACGAACAGAGCTCTTCGTAAGGAATGGGAACTACTGCACGGCAAACCCTGGCCCAAAGATCCCAAGACAGGTCGAAATATGGATGTTTCCCATGAGAAAGCTCTGGCCGACGGTGGGCTAGATCACGTATCAAATATTAAGCCTCGTACCAGGGAAGAGCACATAAGGCTCCACATGGAAGCCGGCGATTTTCAGCGTTGGGCTAGGAGACGATGGCTGCGGGCTAAGATAAGTAGTGGAGAGAAATTGTGAACAAAATTACCCCGGATCTGAGTAAAGTAAGCCGCCTTCCTCTACCAGCAGACGACCCAGATGCAGATGGTGACCTTGACAACGCTCTTCTGGAGGCTCGTGAATATATCAAATCATACGACTGGGTAAGGAGAATCGAAGGCGAGTATTTCGGATATGGTGCCGAAGGGATAATATACATTTTTCTCTTCGAGATTTCACCCGGGAAACCAGATGTGCCACGATGGATATGGGTGCTCGTCGGTGATGTACCCCCAGCGTACATGCCCGGTGACGATTTGGAGACCCCGTACGAGGCGCTGGACGGATATATCGGTGCAATGGATGAGTGGGTTGAAGCTGCGCGGCAAGGGAAGTCCGTGGCGAAGCTCATTCCCGTTAATGTCCCGGCGAATCCCGCCAACGCCGAGATGTTGAGTGGACGGCTTAAATTCCTCGACGAAAAGATTCTGCCGCTGCTTCAAGAATGATGTCTCGGCAGGCAGAAGAGCCTAAGATATGGATAAATGGAAGTTCGAAGGTCCAGAAAATTTGGCCGTCATATCGACCCGAAAAATATTTGGTGGTGGCGGCTGGGTTGCCTAGGCCTCACATGATGCCGATGATGAGTCGTGGCAATTCTACGGAGATGAAGCTGAAGTTGATCAAGGCGACCTAATTTTGGTAGCCACAATATATGGTGCTGCGTCTGTCCCCTTCTCCCGGTCGACTAGCGTAGGCTGGGGCTAAGTTGGCACGATTCGGGTGTTGTCAGTATCTCGCCAATTCGGAGATCGGTCAGGCCTTGACGCTCGCCAGCACCGGACATATTTTCTATAAGCAAGTTGCGTAGGGATCGCGTTTGCAGCCCGATGACGTGGAACTCATTCTGGACGCCGACATCTCGGAGGACCCATGCCTCCTCTTTGATGTCGTCACGCCGGATGGCGTGCTTCAGCTATTGGGAGAAGTGGAAATGGGCGGCAACCATCTGGTCGTCCGTGACCTCCATATTGGGGGCGATGCCCAGGTCCAATGGGGTTGGTCCAACTTGCGCAGGCTCGGTCGAGTGATCGCGGAGAAGCTTAATGTCGACTACATCGAAGTTCATGGAGCGGTTCGGACAACGGGTGCGAACCCGGGACGTCGTCCGGGTGTCGTCAGGCTCTCCCGTCCGGCTGAGCCTCAGCTTTCTACACGGCGCGAATACTCCTGAAGCTGCTCGGGTTCTCGTCAGGAGGCATCTGCCGCTGAGGACGGCCCATGCGGTCCTCACTGAGATGGTCGATCACGGCAAGGCGTTCGTGACCGTTCCTTGCGTCGACGACCTGCGAGCACTGAAGGACGAACTCTCGTCCGCAGGAGTGATCGCGAAGGTTCATGCGCCGCGGCCGATAAGCGTTCGCGAAGTTCGGGATAGCACGAAGCTGTCCCAGGAGGCGTTCTCCGTGAGGTATGGCCTTGATCTGGCAACGCTTCGAAACTGGGAGCAAGGCCGTTCGGAACCGGATGCAGCTGCGAATACTCTCCTTTGGACCATCGCCCGGAATCCGGAGGCAGTCGAAAAATCGCTCGACATGGAGGACGAAGTGGCGGCGCCGTCTCCCTAGTAGTCTAAACCACGGTTGCCGACCGTCTCGACCGCTCCGGCGATCCATATCTGGTTGGCTTTGCTGCTGCTGCCATCCATCTCCAGCGCGTCCTCCTTGCGCCGATATGGGATGGCGGACTCGTCCACGTCGACAGTTCCGAAAAGCGGTGTCCGGTTTACCATTACCCGCCGGAGCTTGCGGAGCACCAGCCGGCGGTTTTGTAGAGACACCCAGTTCAGGTTGGAGCTGCAGCGCTGAAATGGAGTTGGAGTGCGTCGCCCTCAGGTACGCCGCCAGGAACCATTTGCGCAGCAGCGGGTGCGTGCCCTGCATGACGGTCCCAGCGATCATGGAGGCTGTTTCCAGCACCCAGGCCCCCTTTGCCTGCGCATCCGAAGCCACGGCCGGCCCTCGAGGCGCCATGCTTTTCTGGAATCGCAGCATGGGCATGTGAAGCCGCCCGGCCAGCGCTTGTTGACAGGTAGTCGGCGCTCCACGAACTCCTCGACCGACGATGGCGGCACCGATGGCCAAAGAATACAATTTTAAGCAAATGTTTCCGGATTGGTCTATTCTGTTACCTGGGGGCAGTTCAGGTGCAATACAGCGGAAACACCCACGGAACACCTTGGCTTTAGGGCTGCCAGTGCACTTCGATGGCGCAGCTGGCAGCTCTGCGATGTATAATATTAGCTAGGCGTAAACTTTGGCATGTTCGTTGCACCTTACCCCTTGAGGGGGCCACAGGGGTTGGAACCGATGTATCGAAATGACACAGAACTGTTCGCGCGGGCGAGCGAGCGGGGCATTACGATCTACCAACGCTCGAAAACGGTGTGGATTGCGGCCGGAAGCTACCGGGACCGCGACTATGCGGTGAAGGGGCGGACACCCGCCCTTGCGCTCGCATTGTGGAAGGAGGCCACCAGATACAGCGGGTCGGGACTTTAGAGCCTGTCCTTGCCGTCTGGATGAAGCCTCAAAGGCGATCTAGACGCCCGCTACGCGACAGAACATCTGCAAAGCCGTCAGGGCGCGGGCCTCGGTCGGCTCTTCGCCTGCTGCCTGTGAATCCGCCGGCGCCGCTACCGCTCCAACGGATTTGTACCGGGAAGCGAACGGCCTTTCTTCTGCCGTGCGGTTGTCGTTTGCAGCGACGACAATCGCGGATTTTTTCATCGGAAATCACACCTTGTGGAAGCGCTGCGACATTGACGCTCCCATAGCGCAAGCCACCGCAGTGCGCGGGTGTTAACACGGCAGCCAGTCCGGGAGCAAGCCGGCATTGCTGCTTGTTCAGGAAGTGCGTGCCCGAGGACGGAAAACCGACCGCTGAATTGTCTCTCGCCTGGCCGAGCGATCGTGACCAAACTTCTCAAGGAAGAACCTGAATGACCGTGGCGCCGTGGCCGCACGGGCCAGCGCTTATCCCCTCCGAACCCATCGCCAAGCCGCCAACCAACCCGAATTCCAAGCCTTGCTTTCGCGAGGCTTTTTTTATGGAGCAAGCCTCATGGCCCGACCCGCAACTGCCGCCGTTCGCCTGCTGACGGGCGAGCGCGAACCCGTGCGCCTGGCGACGACGGCAAACCTGGAGACGGTCATCGTCGACGGCGTTGCCTGGATCCTCGGCCTGAAGACGATCGACGGGGTTTTGACCGCCGTCGGCGACCGGGTATTGGTCAAGAACCAGTCGGACGCCCGGCTGAACGGCATCTATACGGCGAGCGAGGGCTACTGGTACCGCGCGGCCGACGCCCGCACCGCGCGCACGATGCAGAAGGGAACGACCGTTCACGTGCAGGAGGGGGTTGTTTCGGGTGGCTTGGTCTACGCTTTCCAGACCCTCAATCCTGTGATCGGCACGAGCGACATCGTGATCTCCTACTATCTGTCGGATGATCCGCTCGGGGATATCGGCGGAGCGCTGGCGGCAGTCATCCACATCGCGGAACTCGCGCGCGACCTGGCCCAGCAATACGCCGCCGACGCCGCGCAGGTTTCGGGCGTCAACGTGCCGATCTACGCTTCCGTGGCGACGGCATCGGGCTCGACGATCGCTGCCGGCGTCAAGAGCATCAGGACCCAGTTCTACGCCCCGGTCTTCACGACCCCGGCAACCCTGGTGGGCGGCGCCAACTATGCCCGCATGTCGCGCGCGGCGATCACCGCCGGCGGCTACCCGGCGCTGGCCTATTTCCGCTCCGCCGACCGTTTCATGCCGGACGGGACGACCGATGCGGTCAATGGCGGGTTTTGGGTGTTGAATGAAAGCGTCGCCACCGCCACGATGTTTGGCGCCCGTGAAGGGCTTGCCGACAACGCGCTTGCGTTAAACGCGCTCGGCTCCTATTGCCGGATTACCAAGGCCGTGCTCGTCCTGCCTGCCGTAGCAACATACTACGCGGTTGGCTCTTCTATCGACTGGCGCGACATCAGCGAGATCAATGGCAAGGGGGCGCTGATACGCGGTGCTTTCGACGGCCTTTCGGCGGTCCGCATCGGTGGGACCGGAACGAATGTTTTGCGCGGCGCAAAGATCTGGTTGGAAGTCCAGAATACACCAGACAAATCTGTTGTCGCCAACACGCGAGGCATTCACTTCGGCGGCATGGCCGAGAGCAAGCTCTGGCTTGCTGCCCGTGGTTACGACGAAGGGCTCTATTTCGACGGCCTGACGGCAAATACAAATTGGGTAAGCAACGAATTCAACATCATCACTCTCTACAACAACGGCTCCCATGTGCATTGCGATCTGGCTGGCGCGAGCTATTTCGTAAACAACCAGTTCCGCGGTGGAACCTGGTACATCGGCACCAACCAGAAGGCGGCGGGTCGCGGGACCTTCAAGCTGACTCTCGCCGGGACCGCTGCCGTTGAAGAGGTGTTGATCGACAGCCCCCAAATCGGCATTGATGGTGGCTCGGCCGGCGTTAGCCATGCAGCTTTCATCTACGCCGCGCTAGGCAGCACCAGCAACCTGACCACCGTGTTTTTCAAGAATGCGCGCATCGAAACTTACAGCGCCTTCACCAACACACTTGCTCTCGTCAACGTGCCATCCGCGACTGGCTTCGCCTCCTTCAACATTGATCTTTTGAGCGCGTCAGGCATCGATGACGCGAACATCCTTTCGCCTGATCTGAAGCGCCTGTTTGTCTCGCTGCGAGATATGTCGAATAGGCCGACTGGAGGGGCCAACTTGGTGAGGCGCTTTCAGGGCGAGCGGTTCTTTCCGGTGCAGGCCGAGGGCCGCATCACGGTACCCGGCGTCGTTTTGTACGACAGCGCGACCGGCGGTTATACAGCTCCATCGCCCTTCCTGACCAACGGTGTCACGGCGCGCACGTCGCGGGCCAACGGCGACGGCCAACTTGTGGTGTCAAGCTCGGGCCAGGCTGTCGGCCACATCTACAAAAAAGCCAACACCACACAGCACGCGTTCCTCAACTTCCTTAACGGTTCGCGCGCCATTACCGTCATCTGTTTCGACGCCTCTGGCACCGTGTTGTCAGGCAATGCCCCGTACTATGCAAAAGGTAGCAACGGCCAGTCAATCGCTCGAACCGGTGCATCGGTTTATGAATTTTCGACCAACTGGCTGTGGATACACCCATCTGTTGCCTCATTCTTCGTTGGGGCGTCCGGATGGATTGGCGCAACGATCATTGAAAGTATCGATTTTGAACAAGGCTTCGCCGCGCCCATACTGCGATTGCGTGATCAAGAGACCGACATCAGCCGGCTTTGCTATAGCTTCCTTATGGAAAGCTATCTTCCCGTTGGAGCGACCATCGAGCGGGCACAATTTGGTGGATATCGAAATACATTCCTACTGAAGACCACCGTCTCCACCGCCGCCATTTCCGGTGCCACCACGATTGGCTTAGCAAGCGTCGCGGGAATCACGGCTGGCGACCGTATTGGAATCGAACTTGACACTGTGATTACCGGAGCAGAGCTCCAATGGCACCACACAACTGTGAACGGCGCACCTTCGGCTAACACGGTGACACTGACCAATGCCTTGCCGGCAGCAGCCGCTGCCGGCCGCGCGGTCAGGCTCAATCGCTGGGTGGTGCGCTAGTTCGGTTTCTTGCAGGATCAGCAATGCTTCGTCGCCATCGGGAAGTACGGCACCTTCAGGTAGTCATCGGCCGCCATGGGGCGGGGTGTCGATGTTCCGGCGCATGCCGAGATAAAGCCTGCGGGCGATATTTCTGAGCAAGGTCTCGCCTCCGATGGTTTATCCGGGCTGTCGTCTCGTCACCGCCTGATGCCCCAGGCATAGGTTCTTTGCTTGGACGCGTTCAGACGGCGCACCTCGTACCGGCCCTGCCGCTCGATCTCGGCGACTGCTTCGACCACGCCATCGAAGGACCCTGGCGTGACGTCGTCGAATACGACCATGTCGCCCTCGCGCTGAACGCCCGAAACGCAGCGATGCTCGGCCAGCACGTTCTTCCTGGTGTGCTGCGCGTCGATGAAGGCGAAGTGGATCCGGTTCACGCCGACCCTGGGCAATTGAAGGAGTGAATCGCCTTGCAGGAAAATGATCCGGTCGGCCAGCGGCTGCCAAGGCCGAAGCAGTTCGGCGCGCGACTTCCTGCCGTCATGGTCGTCGATGCAATTCCAGTAGAAGCGATGATGGTGCGGCAGGACGTCGAGCGTGACGACATGCCCGCAGGCGCCGGCATCGGCGAGTGCCTTGGCCATGCAGATCGCGGAGAAACCACGCGCGGTGCCGGTCTCGACGACGGTGGTGAACGGCCTTGGGCTGTCGGCCAGCTGGCGGCGAAGAAGACTGTAGAGCACCCGCCCGTGCGGGTAGGCGAGCGCGCTGGTCTTGATGGTGATCTGGGTGTGGAGGGCCAGTTCGTCGAGCCAGTCGCGATCGACGGCAAAGCCGGTTTCGGCCTCGAGCCTGTCGATCTCAGCGAATGAGACGCGCCGGGTGGCTTCGAACAGCCTCAGATATTCCTTTTTCGAGGCACGCGGCGCCGAGCCCAGCGGGTCGACGTTCCAGCGGCGATCGATGGCGGCCGACAGCCTGTTGAAGGCCAGGCGCCGCGCGGCGCCAACAAAGTCTCTCATCCCAGACCTGTTCGTCCCAAAATTGTATTTTTTCTAACCATGCGCCGGCCGGCGCGCAAGGCGACCTCCGGTTTTGACGCACTGCAAGTAGGCACCGAGGCGCGCGCAACGGCGACTATCCGCACCCCTGTGCTGCCGGCGATCACCCACTCACCTCATCCACCAAGAAATCGAAAGGGATATCATGGACCGCAATTTTACGCGGGCGCTTGCGCTCGTCCTCAAATCCGAAGGCGGCTGGTCGGACAATCCGGCCGATCCGGGCGGCGCCACCATGAAGGGCGTCACGCTCGCCAATTTCCGCCGCTACGTGAAGGCGGATGCCGCCAAGGCGGATCTCAGGAAGATCAGCGATGCCCAACTCGCCACGGTGTACCGCCGCTTCTACTGGGATGCGGTGGCTGGCGCCGAGTTGCCCGATGGCGTGGACTACGCAGTGTTCGATTTTGCCGTGAACAGCGGGCCGGGCAGGGCGGCGAAATATCTTCAAGCAGTGGTCGGCGCCGCCCCGGACGGCCGCATCGGGCCCGAGACGCTCGCTGCCGTCAGTTCCAGACCGGCCGCCGTCGTCATCGACAATCTCTGCGATGCCCGCCTGGCTTTCCTGAAGCGGCTTCCGACCTGGTCGACTTTCGGCAAAGGCTGGTCGAGCCGGGTCGGATCCGTCCGCGCACAGGCGCTGCTGCTGACGGCTGTCGGGGCAGGCGAGGCATCGGCCACGCGGCCAGATCCTGCACCGGCCGCTGCTGCGGCGGCGCCGGGCGGCGCTGCTGCCGTAGATGCCGTCGAACCGGTCGCGGCGGCGCCTGCCGGCGCCAACATCCCAGCTGCCACCAAGGCGGGCGGGATCATTGTCGCGTGCCTGCTCGTCGCCTACGCCGCCTGGCACCACATCGCCGCCGCCTTGCAAGGAATGTTCTGATCATGGCCACCACAACCCAGCCGACCATCCGCCCGACCAACAAACTGACGGCCGCGACCATCGCCGCCGCCGCCGTTTCGATTTCCGGCGTCTTCGTGCGCAATGTCTGGCCATCCTGGTACGATGCCGAGACATGGGCCACGCTGCTGCCGCTAGCCGTCTTTGCCGTCGGCTATCTCGTCAAGGACGCGCCAAACCAATGAGCGCGCTCCTCTCCTTCCTGCTCAGCAATTCGACCGTTCTCGGCATCGGCGCGGCCATCGCCGCTGCGTTTGGCTGGGGTGTTCGCCAGCGGCTTGCCGGCGAGCGCGCCGAACGCAGCCGGCAGGCCGCGGCCGAGGCGGCGGCGCGGGACGTCGCCAACCAGGTTGACAACGATATCGGCGCGCTACCCGCCGCCACTGCCCGAAAGGAGCTCAGGTCATGGGCAAGGGATTGATTGTCGCAGCGGCCGCAGCACTTGTCGCGGTAGCCGGCTGCACCACCGTCACCGGCGGATTTTGCGCGGTCTCGAGCCCGCTGCGCTTGTCCGCATCCGCCGTCGCAGCACTGTCGGATGCGGAAGTCCGGACGCTGCTGGCGCACAACCGCAAGGGCGAGAAACTGTGCGGGTGGAAGCCATGACGATCGTGTTGCCGCTCGATTCGGGCCCTGCTGCTCGGGGACCGCTCATCTTCGGTGCCGGATCGGTCATTCTGTTTCCTGATCGCGAGACAATGAAATGATGCATGATCTTTTCGACCTGCTCGGTATCAAGGTGCCGGTGGTGGTCGCCGGCCTTTCCGGCGGCATATTGCGCGCGCTGTCGCGCCACCGCTACAAACCGCGCGAGATGGTGGCCTCGCCGATCTGCGGCGCGCTAGCCGCCGCCTATCTGACGCTGCCCGTGGTCCAGTATTCCCGCGCCATGGGCCTGCCGATGGCCAATGACGACACCACGACCCTGGCGGCCGCATTCCTCATCGGCGTCTGCGCGATGTGGATATCGGATATCGTATTCGAGGTCGTGGTGCGCAGGTTCAGGCCTGGGGAGTGACGCCGCGCGTCCGTGGTGATCGGCAGCAGGACGCGCCCGTCGACTGGACGAAGCCGACGACAATGCCCATCTATGGGAAATCCTGGAGCGGCTGTCATAGCGCCGGGCCTCCAGTTTTATCGTGCGCAATTCCGGACGGAAACGGCTACAACCTTTCCCCGGAGTTGCTTTGGGGAGATTTGATATGGCGACTTCAAGCGAACGCGCGGTGCTTGCCGGCGGCTGTTTCTGGGGCATGCAGGATCTGATCCGACGCATCCCGGGCGTCCTGTCCACGCGCGTCGGCTACAGCGGCGGCGACGTGCCTGATGCCACCTACCGAAACCATGGCACCCATGCCGAAGCCATCGAGATCAATTTCGATCCCGCCAGGGTGAGCTACCGTACGCTGCTGGAGTTCTTCTTCCAGATTCATGATCCGACGACACGCAACCGCCAGGGCAACGATGTGGGGATGAGCTACCGTTCGGCGATCTACTACACCACCGATGAGCAGAAGCGCGTCGCCGAAGACACTATCGCCGACGTCGACGCCTCGGGCCTGTGGCCCGGCAAGGTGGTCACCGAGGTGGCTCCGGCCGGCGCGTTCTGGGAAGCCGAACCCGAGCATCAGGACTATCTGCAGAAATACCCGAACGGCTACACCTGTCATTTCGTCAGGCCGGGCTGGAAGCTGCCGGTTCGCGAAAAGGCTGTTTCGTAGACGGCGCCCGAACCGAGACGAAGGCCGATGGCGGTTTACGTCTCAGGCGCCTGCCTGTTCGGCGAGGGTGAAACATAAAGAGACGGAAACGCCACGGAACAGACGCCCCGTGGCGTTCTCCAGCAGTTTCGGCGAATGGCTACTTGCCGCAATGCTTGTCATTGACGGTCGGCGAAGCCGTGCCCGGAGCGGTGTGGCTGGCATCCGGCTGAGCACCTTGTGGGCTGGCCGGACAGTTCCGGTCCGCGTTCGAATTCATGCCGTCGGGCATGACGGTCGTGCTGCCGGTCGTGCCAGGATCCACCGTGTTCGGCGATGCCGGCGTGTTCGGGTCGACCGTGACCGACTGGCCGCTGCCGGGCCCATTATTGGCGCCGTTTCCGCCAGCACTTTGCGCCATCGCCGAAGTCGCGAGACCAATGGTAAGAGCCGAAGCTGCGAGGATTTTCATGAGCATGGTTTGTCTCCATTTCTGTGAAGTCTTCGCTCGTTTCCACGAAGTTCGTCGCGTTTGCGACTATAGGGACAACCACTCGTCGTGGCTAAGGTTCCGGACAAATTTCCCTCAAGACCGGGCCCGACGGAACCGCCCATAATCAGGCCTGGCGCAATGCATTTCCGGCGATGGTCCTGAAAAAACAGCTTTCATAGCCGCCCGATTGGTGCTTTAACGCGTCCATCCACAGGGGTGCTCCGTACGGTCGGGGCTGAGACGGGGGCGGCAAGCCCACAGACCCTAGAAGCTGATCTGGGTAATACCAGCGGAGCGAGGCGGGCGATGTTTTCAGGCGCACAGATTTCCCTATATCCCATGTCCAGCGATTTTGTCGGCGTCATCCTTGGCGCGCTCGGGGCACTGGACCCTTATCGTGATCGACTGCGGATCGAGACCGACGATATCTCGACCTTGCTGGTCGGACCGCCCGAGGTGCTGTTTCCTGCCATGCGCGACCTGTTCGTGGCGGCAGCGCGCAGCGGCAAGCATTGCGTGCTTTCGGCCGCCATCTCGCGCGGCTGCCCGGGCGAGCCGGACGATCCGATCTGCCGCTCCGACGCGTTTGGCGGACCTGCCGGGCCGCTCGGCCCGCGCAAGGAAGCCGCTATCGCCGCCGTGCGCGGCGTGGCCGCCACCGGCCAGCCGGCGGCGGCGCAGTTCTCGCTTTATGTCATGGGCACCGACGACCACATGGACGAGATCTATGGCTGCATCGACTTCCTGAAGCAGTCGGGCGTATATGAGCGCTCCAAGCATTTCTGCACAAAGTTGCGCGGCGACGCAGGCGCCATTTTTACCGCACTCAACGAGGCCTTTTGCCGCTTCGGGCCGGGTGCCGGCCACGTAACGCTCGACGTCACCGTCTCGGCCAACAGCCCCACCGCCGTCTGACGGCGCGCCCCGCGCCATCCGCTCCGGGTACCTGCGTGTCCTCCCCGTCCGCCCCTTCGCGTCCGATCGTGGACCTCATCGCCAGAACCGCTCCGGCGATGCTTTCGGTGGGGCTGCTGCTAGCCGCGTGGGAACTCTATGCGCGCTTTGGTGGCATCAAGCCGACAATCCTCCCGGCGCCATCGCGCGTCTTCGCTCAGGCAATGCTCAACCGGCACGCGCTGGCCGATAACGCCGTGCCAACCCTCCGTGCCACGCTCGCCGGCTTTGCCTGTTCGCTCGGCGCTGCCTTTGCGCTGTCGATATTGATCGACTTCTTCCAGCCATTGCGGCGCGCCCTTTTTCCGGTCTTCGTGGTCAGCCAGACCTTGCCGCTGGTGGCGATTGCACCGCTGGTGGTGCTGTGGTTCGGCTTTGGGCTGATGCCCAAGATCATGCTGGTGGCGCTGGTCACCTTCTTTCCGATGTTGGTGGCTTTGGCCGAAGGCTATGAGGCGACAGAGGCTGAGATCGGCCAAATGCTGCGCGCCATGGGAGCAGGGCGCTGGCGTGTCTTCATCCTGGCGCGGCTGCCCTCGGCGCTGCCCTACTTCTTCGCCGGTGTCAGGATCTCGATCACCTATGCCGTCGTTGGCGCCATCTTCGCCGAATATGCGGGCGCGGCGAAGGGCCTCGGCATCTACATGCTCAACGCCAAGAACAACTTCCGCCCGGACCTGGTGCTGGCCGCCGTCGCCGTCAGCGCCGTGCTGACGCTCGTCCTGTTCGGGCTGACGATGCTGGTCCAGCGCCTTGCCATGCCATGGGAACGGACCGCCGGCGGGCGGGCCGCAGGAAAGGGGCCGTGGCGATGAACCGGCTCGAACTGCGACATGTGCGCAAGGCCTTCGAAGGACTCGACGTGCTTGCCGACATTTCGCTCAGCGTCGGCGCCGGCGAATTCGTCTCCATTCTGGGCCCCTCCGGCGCCGGCAAGTCGACGCTGTTCCAGCTTCTGACCGGCGCGCTTCACGGCGAGGGCGAGATATTCTTCGACGGCAAGCCGCTCGATGACCACGGCCGGCATTTCGCTTTCATGCCGCAGCGCGACGCGTTGATGCCTTGGCGGCGCATTCTCGACAACGCCACGCTCGGGCTTGAGGTGCAAGGTGTCAGGCGCAAGGCTGCCCGCGCTCGCGTTGCTCCGCTGTTCGAGGAATTCGGGCTTGCCGGTTTCGAACGGCATTTTCCGGCGCAGCTTTCCGGCGGCATGCGCCAGCGAGCGGCCTTGCTGCGCACCGTGGTGCAGGAACGCGATATGCTGCTGCTCGACGAGCCATTCGGCGCACTCGATGCCCTGACCCGCGCCGCCATGCAACGCTGGTTGGAACAGATGCGGCGGCGCCACTGCTGGACGGCGCTGCTGATCACCCACGACGTGCGCGAAGCTGTGTTCCTGTCCGACCGCATCTATGTGCTTTCGGCGCGGCCGGCGCGCGTCGTCGCTGAGATCACCGTGCCGCTGCCGCGTCCACGCGAACTGGCCGGCGGCGCTGCACGGCAGGCCGGCACCCTCGAAGCCGAGATCCTCGACATCCTCCTCAACCCGAGCCACCAGAAGGACACGGACCATGACTGACCTGACGCGCCGGCAAGCCTTGCTGCTCACTGCCGCTGCCGGCCTTCCCCTTGTAGCCCGGCCAGGCCGATCTCTTGCCCAGGCGGCCGCCCGGAAAGTAACGGTGGCGCTGGACTGGACGGTCAACACCAACCATATCGGCCTGTTCGTCGCTCGCGACAAAGGGTTTTACAGCGAGGCCGGCCTCGAGGTCGACATCCTGCCCTACAGCGATACCGGTGCAGGCACGCTGATTGCCAACCGCGTTGCCGATTTCGGCATCAACGGCTCCATCGGCCTCTTCACCCAGAAAACCGCCGGCGCCGATCTCAAGGCGGTCTATGCCGTGGTGCAGTCCGAAACCGGACGGCTGGTGTTCAATGCAGCGCGTGACGAGATCAGAACCCCCAGGGATCTTGACGGCCTGACCTATGGCGGTTTCGGCAGTGCCTGGGAAAACGCGCTGATCTCGACCATCATCCGTCACGACGGCGGCAAGGGGGCTTTCGAAACGGTGACGCTCGGCACGTCCGCCTATGAGGCGCTGGCCAACGGTTCGATCGACTTCACGTTGGAGGTCTCGACCTGGGAAGGCGTCGAGGCAGAACTGAAAGGCATCAAACAGCGAAGCTTCGTCTATGCCGACTACGGCGTCCCCGACGAGCACACCACGCTGATCTCCTCTAGCGATGCGTATCTGCGTGCAAATCCGGAATTGGCGTCGGGCTTCATACGGGCAACGCGGCGCGGCTACCAGTTCACCGTCGATCATCCCGAAGAAGCGGCCACACTGCTGATCGCCGCCAACAAGGGTGCCCTGACCAATCCGGCATTGATCCACGCCTCGCTGAAGACGCTGATCGACGGGCACTATCTGCGCCGGCAAAACGGCGCCATAGGCAGCATGGACCCGGCCAAGATGGAAGCGATCGGTTCCTATCTCTTCGCCGCCGGCATCCTCCGGAACGGGGACGGCGAGCCCGTTGCCCGGCAACCGGATTTTGGCAACTATTTCAGTAACTTCTATCTGGGGTAGGGATCAAACCGCATCGGGCGCCAGCGCTGCTCAAGCTGATTGCCTTTCGTCAGTCTCGTCAGAGCTGCGCCCAAGGCAAACCTTTAAGGCAATAAAGCACAGAGCGGCGACTGCCATTACGCCCAAACCACTCCAACGCAAAATCCGCGCCCTCCCGAAAAGCCCGTCTAATCTACCCCAAGGCTCAGTGCCTTCTTGCGATCGGCCTGAGCACGCTTGCGGTTGCCCTTGGCTTCCCACGCCCGGCTCCGCGCCTCGTAGGCGGTTGCGAAATCCGGCTTAAGCCTTATCGCCTGGCTGAAATCCGCGATGGCCCCTTCACAGTCCGCTCTGCTGGTTCGGATCACGCCTCGACCGAAATAGCCAAAGGGGTTCTTGTGATCGAGGCTGATGGCCTTTTCGAAATCGTGCAGCGCGGCGACGTCCTCGTGCCCTCCCATCCATAGGAGGCCTCGATCGGCATAGACCCTTGCGTCCGCGGGGTTGAGATTGATGGCCTTTTCGAAGTCGGCAAACGCCCCGTCGTAGTTTTCCTGGAAACTGAGGTTCTGGCCGCGACTGTAGTAGGTCTCGGCTATATTCGGATTGATCGCGATCGCCTGCGTGTAATCGGCAACAGCATGAGCATAATCGTTCTTGGCCTCCCAAGCCATGGCCCGGGCCAGATAGGCGTCATGAAATGCCGGGACCAGTGCGATCGCCTTGCCATACAGGGCTATGGCGCCGTCATAGTCATTTTTCTCATGCAGCCTCCGACCCTTGGCGAAAAGCGCCTTGGCGGCCGAATCAGTATCGCTCGGTGCGGCCGAACCGGCGGCTGAACTGGCGGTGGCCGCCGCCGAGCTGACGGCGCCGAGCGTGGCGGCCGCCATATCGCCCTGTCCCTTCGCAGCCACAGCCGCCTTGCGGGCGACCGCGTAATCGCGATTGTCGGGATCGAGCTTGATCGCCTGGCCGAAGTCGGCGATTGCCTCGTCATAGTCCTTCCTGTCAGCACGCGCCATGCCGCGCCCATAATAGCTGGCGTCGTCTTTCGGATCGATCTCGATGGCTACCGAATAGGCGGCAATCGCGCGCCCCGCGTCGCCCTTGGCGTGCCAGGCCATGCCCATGCAGAAGTAGGCGTCGCGCGCTTTTGGATCGAGTGTTGAAGCCCGGCTGCAATCGGCAAGAGCGCCTTCGGCATCGCCTGACGTGATCTTGGCGAGGCCCCGGCGAGAATGAGCCGCAGCAAAATTGGGGGCGAGCTGGATGACCGTGTCGTAATCGGCGATCGCTTGCTCGTAAACGCGTTTGGCGGCCTGGGCCTTGCCGCGGCCGTAATAGGCGAACCGGTTGTTCGGATCGAGCGCAATCGCTTTGTTGTAGGCGCCGATCGCCTGATCGTACTTGCCCATGTCCAGGAAGGCATCGCCGCCAAGGATCGCTTCGAGGGCGCGCGGATCGGTCGCCTCCAGAACCCTTGCGGCCAGCGTGTCTTGGGTGGCAGTGATATCCGGAACGACGGCTCGCTGCTTTTGCTGTTGGGTGTCCGGCAACGGTGCCGGCTTGCTTTGGTCGGCGGCAAGCTGAGCGCCGCAGCTTCCTGCCCGCGTCGGATCAAGCTCGATGGCGCGCAGGCAATCCGCCGCCGCTCCGGCGCTGTCTCCCTTGAGTGTCCTTGCGCGGCTGCGCCCGAGATAGGCGTCCGCATTGTCGGGATCGAGGCTGATCGCCTTGTCAAAATCGAGAAGCGCGCCCTCGAGGCCATACTTCGACAGCCGCATCCCCGCACGCTCGATCAAGGTCTTTGCGGCTGCGCGATTGCTGGTCGTATCCTTGGCGGCGGATAAGTCCTCGCCGGGCGCCTGTTCAGCATCGTCATCGGTGACAGTGGGATCGAACTCACTCTCGGCGGCGCGGGCGATACCGCGTTTGACATTGGCCAATATGTTGTTGGGATCGATACGGACCGCCTCGTCATACTCGGCCAGGGCCTGTTTCGGGTCGCCCATCCTGTCCCAGGCGATGCCCAGGCCCGCATGCGCCTTGCCATTCTGAGGGTCCGCCTCGATCGCCTGTTGAAAATCGATGATGGCCGCGTCGATCTTGCCCTTGTGCAGGAAGGCGAGGCCACGGTTGCTGTAGGCATCGCTGGAGGACGGCTCCAGGCTGATGGCGATGTTGAAGTCCGCGATCGCACGGTCGTCGTCTCCATTGCTGAACCAGTCGGCGCCGCGGTTGAGATACGCGGAAGCGTCGTTCGGATCGAGCGCGATCGCCTCGCTGTAGTCGGCGATCGATCGGTCGTATTGCTTCTGGTCGCCGAGAGCGACGCCCCTTTGGAAATAGGCTGTGGCGCGGCTGCGCGCTGGCTCTGCGGCGTCCTCCGCAATCGCGGAGCAGGCAACAATGCGCTTGTCCGACTCGATGTCCTCGCCGAAGCAGGTTGCATAATCCTTCTCGGCTGCGAGCGCAGGCGTGTTCCGGGCGAGAGCGGCGCCAAGCCCGGCTGAGGGCCACCGGTCGGGCGCAAGGCTTGTCAGCGCGATCGCGGCGGCGAGGAGCCCCGCATCCTTCCACCTCATCATATCGCTGGTCCCCCCAAAACTTTAATCCGCCTTGGCAGCTAGGTTCCCTACTGTTCCTTATTTGTTCCAGAAATGCAAGCATGAATTGCAAATCCGCTCTCACAGATCTGACGATGCAAGATCGAGATAAGTCGAAGTGGATCCGATCTTGACGCTCAACCGCCTGTTTTTGCTGTCGGCTTTATCCTTCTACAATCTCGCCGTTTACGCCGTAGTCACGTTCCTTCAGCTTTATCGTATCCTGCGCGTCGGCCGGTCGGAAAGCCCCGCCATTGCGGCAGGACTGCTGCACGAATTGCGCCGTCGCCTTCTCGACGTCATGCATTAGGTGGAACGCGAACGCGTTCAAAGCGTTGTCTGTGAGCAACATTCTCAACCCAGAAGTGCCGAACCGGCGCGCAAGTGCCTGCGGGAGTGGAAGCCATGAGTCTTGGAACCATCCTTATCATCATCCTTATCCTCGCCCTGCTCGGCGGCTTCAGTGGCCTCGGCGGCGGTCCGTTCTACGGAACCGGTTATTATGGTGGCGGCGGGCTGGGGCTTGTGTTGCTGATCGTCATTATTCTGGTCGTGCTCGGACGCATCTAAAGCGCGTCGTGCACGTCGTTCTCACAAGGCGAGAGCCGCTTTTGGGCGACATGCATTGTTTGGGCGACATGCATTGGTCGCTGATCGCGATCCCGTGACCAATGTCGATGCCGGTGCGCACCGGATCGTGATGCGGGCAAACAGGCTTGTGATCGGGCCTCTGGCGAAACTCCCGTAAGGTGATTTCGGTCCACACCCCCCGTGGAAAGCAAGAGGAGAGGTCCCACCCCTTGTCCTCCTCCAAGGCCCGCCCCGGTTCCCGGAGCGGGCTTTCGTTCTTCTGCCGGTAGGGTCACCGCAGCAGGATCGCGACACGGTGCGACGCGTCCAGCACTGGGGAAATTCCTTCTTCGTTGCCGCCTGCGGCCGGCGGATCGTCGAAAGCAGTGCATCGGGGCACATGACCCGTCCCATTGACAAGTCCGCTATACGAGGAGAGATTAAACAGGACTAGACAGGTTCACTATACAGGTACGAATATGAAGCGGAGCGCGATCAAACTGTCTCCCGGCACGGGCAAGCCCGAGCAGATCGCCACCGTTCTGGAATACGAGATCCGCTCCGGCGTGCTGGGTTTCGGCGACCGTCTGCAAAGCGAAAACGAACTCGTGCAGCGTTTCTCCGTCAGCCGCAACACGGTGCGCAAAGGCTTGGAGGAACTTTCCAGCCGCGGATTGATCACCACAAAGGTCGGTATCGGCTCCTTCGTCACCTTTGACGGCAAGCCGGTCGATGATGCGATCGGCTGGTCGCGCGCGCTGGCCAATGCCGGCGCCAACGCCGAAACGCGGACGCTGCGGCTGGAGGTGATCGAAGACCACGACCTTGCCGTGCTGTTAGGCGTCGAAAGTCCGCTCTTCATCGCCGTCGACCGGGTCCGCACCAATGCCAGCGACGGCCATGCCATCTCCATCGAACGCAGCCGCCTGCCGCTGTCGCCAGAGCTGGAGGACGTGCCTCTGCGGGGCTTGCGCGAAGGCTCGCTGCACCAGACGCTACGCGAAGCGGGGCTTGTACCCGACCATGGCGAGGAGTGGGTCGACATCGAGATGTTGAACGCCCATGACGCCGCTATCCTCGGGTGCCCGCAAGGCACACCCTTCCTGCGCGGCCGTCGCCTGACGCGTGCGGCCGATGAGCGGCCGGTCGAATATGTCACCAGCCTGCTCAATCCCGCCCATTTCGCGCTGCATATGAGGTTCTGAGCGATGCCGGAGAACGAGCTTGAGATGGACCGCGCCATGGGTGCGCTCGTCGGCGGGGCGCTGGGCGACGCGCTCGGCATGCCGACGCAGCTTCTGTCGCCTCAGCGCATCGCCGAACTCTACGGCCATGTCGAGGATTTCGTCTCGCCCTTTGCCGATCATCCGGTGTCGAAAGGGCTGCCGGCCGGGACTATCACCGACGATACCGAGCAGGCGCTGCTGCTCGGCCGCATCCTGGTTGCCTCAGGCGACCGCTTCGACCATGCGCGCTGGGTCAACGCGCTGCTCGACTGGGAGCGCGAGGTCAAGGCGCGCGGCAGCTACGACCTTTTGGGACCGTCGACCAAGCGCGCCATCGACGCCATCAACAAGGGCGTGCCAGCCGAGGAGGCTGGGCGCGGCGGCGACACCAATGGCGCGGCCATGCGCATCGCGCCGCTCGGCATCATGATGCAGCCGGAGCCGCTGGATGCGCTCGTCGACAAGGTGGCCGAAACCTGCCGGGCGACACACAACACCTCGATCGCCATTGCCTCCGCCGCGGCGGTCGCGGCCGCCGTCAGCCGCGGCATCGCCGGCGGCGACTGGCGCGCCGCGTCCGACAGCGCCGTCGCGGCGGCGAGGCGGGGGGCGACACACGGCCACTGGGTGACCGGCGGCGACATCGCCGCGCGCGTCGCCTGGGCGCAGGATCTGATCCGCGGCAAGGCGCCACGAGACGCGGTCCGGCTGATCACCGATCTGGTCGGCACCGGCGTTGCCAGCCAGGAGTCCGTTCCGGCCGCTTTTGCTGTGCTGGAGGTCGCCGGCGGCGATGCTTGGCAAGCGGCGGTCATCAGCGCCAATCTCGGCGGCGACACCGACACGATCGGCGCCATCGCCGCAGGCATGGCCGGCGCCTGCACCGGCCTTTCACGATTGCCGCAGGACCGCATCGCCCGCCTCAAAGGCTTTGACATGGCGGGCGTTCGTGCGCTCGCCGCCGATCTCGTCGCGGCGCGGACCTCGCACAGTCGCCTGGAGCAGGCCGGCCCCGGCAAGGACGCGGCGGCATGAGCGCGCGTCTCGTCCATATCGGCAGCGCGGTGGTCGACTATGTCTACCGTATCGATGCCTTGCCGGCGCCGGGCACGGAGAAGACGGCTTCGAGCTATGCGCAGGTCGCCGGTGGCGGTTTCAACATGATGGTCGCGGCAATCCGCACCGGGATGAAGGTGGTATTCGCAGGCCAACTCGGCAGCGGACCCAATGGCGACTTCCTGCGCGCCGCCTTCGCCGTCGAAGATATCAACATTCTGACGCAGCCTTCGCCTCTGATGGATAGCGGCAACTGCGTCGCCATGATCTCCAGCGATGCCGAACGCACCTTCGTGTCGTGGCCGGGGGCGGAGAGCGTGCTCAGCCTCGACATGATGGCTCCGGTGCTGGTCTCGACCGAGGATTGGGTGTTCACGTCAGGCTATACGCTGAGCTATCCCGGCAGCCGCGACGCGCTCACCGACTGGATCGAGACGCTGCCGGCGGACATTCCACTTGTCTTCGACCCGACGCCGGTCGTTTCGGACATTTCGCGCGCCACCCTGTCGCGGGTGCTCGCCCGCACGACCTGGCTGAGCTGCAATACGACGGAAGCCGCCGACATTGCCGGCCCGGGCGATGCCGACGCCCTTGCGGCGCGATTGCTTGCCGATCATTGTCCCAAGGCCGACGGCGTCGTCATCCGCTGCGGCGCCAGGGGCTGCCATATCCGACTGGCGGACGGTTCCGCCGGGACCATTCCCGGTTTCAAGGTGGCGGCGGTCGATACCAACGGCGCCGGCGACACTCATATTGGCGCCTTCGTAAGTGCGCTCGCGCGCGGCATGCTGCCTTTCGAGGCGGCGCGCTACGCCAATGCGGCGGCGGCCATTTCGGTCACTCGCCATGGCGGTTCATCCGCGCCCACAGACGCGGAGATCCGGACTTTCCTGAGCCATGCCGACGGTGGCTCGACCGGCGCGCGAGGCCAGAACCGGAAGGCCCATCAGACAGCCTGATTAAGCCCGGGAAGCGGGCAAACAAAAGAGAGGAACGAACATGCGCATGCCTGACTTTACTGCCCTGCTGACGGCGACGGCCGTCTTCACCTCCGCACTTACTTTTGCCGCCAAGGCCGATGAAGTGCACGTGCTCAACTGGAAGGGCTACGGCGCCGACGAGCCATGGGCGATCGCCGCCTTCGAGAAGGCGACCGGCCATAAGGTGGTCAACGACTTCTTCAATTCCGAACAGGAAATGCTGACCAAGATCCGCACCAATCCCGGCCTCTATGACGTCGTCATGATCAACGCCGCCTTCAACGACCAGGCGATGGCTGAAAAGCTGATCCAGCCGATCGACACCTCCAAGCTGCCCAACTATGCCGATATCAGCAAGGACAAGGCGAACTCGCCGATGCTCGACCATGACGGCAAGGTCTATGGCGTGCCGTGGGTGTGGGGCCTGACCGCCCTTGCCATCAACGAAAAGTCCTTCGACAAGCCGCCGACGTCGATCGCCGAAATGTGGAATCCCGCCCACAAGGGCCGCGTCGTCATCCGCGACGACGCCGTCGAGGCGGTGCAGTTCGGCGCCATCGCGACGGGCCAGAACATCAACGACATCAAGGATATGGACGCGGTCAAGACGAAGCTCACCTCGCTGATGCCGCAGATCAAGACCTTCTGGAGCTCGGAGAACGACTGGAACCAGATGGTGGCTTCCAACCAGATCGACATCGGCACCTATTGGAGCGGTTCGGCCGACCGCGCCAAGACGCATTTCAAGCTGCCGGTCTCGCTCGTGATCCCGCAGGAAGGCGCCGTCGCCTGGCTGGACGCCTTCTCCATCCCGGTCGGCTCCAAGAATGTCGCGGGCGCCGAAGCCTTCATCAATTACATGATCGATCCGAAATTCTATGTCGAATGGGTCACCAAGGTCGGTGCACCGGTGTCGGCCAACACCAAGGCGGTGGAAGCGTTGCCCGAGGATTCGTTCAACCGCAAGGTGATGGGTGATCCCACAGTCGCCAAGCGCATCCAGTTCCAGGCTCCGATCACCGATGCGCAGCGCGAAGCTTATCTTACGCTCTGGCAGCAGCTCAAGGTCGACGTGAAGTAAAACCCGCGCCAGGGCCAGCCGGCGTTCGCGCCGGTTGGTCCTTCCAATCCGGGGAGGAGGATAGCATGGCAGCAGAGGGTGCGGTCGCAGTGCGCGGCGGGCTGAGGTCGGCACTGCCGCTGCTGGCGCCCGCCTATCTCTGGCTGACGGTGGCGATCTTCCTGCCGTTGTCGGCCATGGTGTTCTTCTCGTTCATGACCGACCTGCCGCTGACGGGAAAGCCGTGGGCGTTCACGCTTGGCAACTACGCCGCCTTCTTCTCGCAGAACCTTTACCTGACGCTGCTGCTCGCCTCGCTGCGCCTCGGCCTCGAGGTGACCTTGTGGTGCATCGTCATCGGCTATCCCGCGGCTTATGTACTGGCCAAGGTGCTGAAGGGGCGCAGCCGCGAGGCGATCTTCCTGCTCGTCATCCTGCCGTTCTGGTCGAACGGGCTGGTGCGCATCTTCTCCTGGGCGATGGTTCTGCGCGAAGGTGGCATTCTCGACACCGCGCTCAACGCTGTGCTGCCGTTCAAGATCAACATCGACCTCATGTATTCCTATCCGGCGATCATCATCGGACTGGTGCACTCCTATGTGCCCTACATGGTGCTGACCTGTTATCTCACTTTGCAGGCGATCGACGATTCATTGCTCGAGGCCGGACGCTCGCTCGGCGCCTCGCGGCTGCAGGTGCTGAAGCGGGTCATCATCCCGCTGTCGATGCCGGGCCTGGTGGCGGGCGCGGCCCTCATATTCGTGCCCGTCGTCGGCTCCTTCATGGAGCCGCGGATCCTCGGCGGCCGCAGCGGCACCTTTTACGGCACGGTGATCGAGGACCAGTTCGTCGCCGTGTTCAACTGGCCGCTGGGGGCCGCACTCTCCTTCATTCTGCTGGCCGTCGTGCTGATCATTCTGGCGCTGGCCGCACCGGTGCTGCGGAGGGTGGCGTGATGGCGACGACGCGTATCCTGGAGTGGCTCGGCCGCTTCTATATCGCGGTGCTGCTCGCCTTCCTGTATTTGCCCATCATTATCATGGCGCTGATGTCGTTCAACGTCTCGCCATTCTACCAGCTGCCGTTCGAGTGGACGACGGAATGGTACGCCTCGCTGTGGCAGAACGACCAGCTCATCGCCGCCACCTGGAACAGCATCGAGATCGCCGTCATCACCACGGTCATCTCGACCGTGCTCGGCTCGGCGGCGTCCCTGGCGCTCTACCGCAATGAATTCCGCGGCAAGAAATTCCTGCAGGCGCTGTTGTTCCCACCGATCGCCATTCCCTGGCTGATCACCGGCACGGCGATGCTGATCTTCTTCTTCGGCATCGGCATTGGACGCGGCCTGTTCGCCATCCTGCTCGGCCATGTCGCGCTGGCGCTGCCCTATGTCATCGTCGTCGTCTCGGCCCGGCTGCAAACCTTCGCGCCGGAGTTGGAAGAGGCGGCACGCTCGCTCGGGGCCAATCAGTGGCAGGTGACGAACCGGGTTACGCTGCCGTGGATCATGCCGGGTGTGATCGCGGGCGGCTTGTTTGCGTTCGCCGTGTCGTTCGACCAGTTCGTGGTGTCCTACTTCCTGGCGACGCCGGGGCAGACGACGCTGCCGGTCGAGATCTACGCCGCGATCCGCAAGGGTTTCACGCCCGAGATCAACGCGGTCTCCACCATCATAATCGTGGTGTCAATGGCGCTGATGCTGCTCACAGCGCGCTTCTTCAAATTCGGCGGAGAGAAATAATGGCGGGCGTCCAGGTATCAAACGTCTCGCGCAGCTTCGGCGCGCACAAGGCGTTGGACGACGTCTCGATCGATTTCGTCGATGGCGGCTTCTACGCGCTGCTTGGGCCATCAGGCAGCGGCAAGACCACGCTGCTCAGGCAAATCGCCGGCTTCGATTTTCCCGACAGCGGCCGCATCGCCATCGGCGGCGAGAGCGTCGAGCGGGTACCGGTCGAGAAGCGGCGCATCGGCATGGTGTTCCAGAACTACGCGCTGTTCCCCAATATGAGCGTCGCCGACAATGTCGCCTTCGGCCTGTCGGTGCGCGGCGAGGCCAAGGCGGTGATTGCCACCGAGGTGCAACGCGCGCTCGACCTCGTTCAGCTCGGCTCGCTCGGCGGTCGCAAGCCGCATCAGCTCTCCGGCGGCCAGCGCCAGCGGGTCGCGCTGGCGCGCGCCATCGTCACCAAGCCACGCGTGCTTTTGCTCGACGAGCCGCTCGGCGCGCTCGACAAGGCGCTGCGCGTCGACATGCAAATCGAGCTCAAGCGCATCCAGCGCGAGATCGGCATCACAACCATTTTCGTCACCCACGACCAGGAAGAGGCGCTGACGATGAGCGACCGCATCGGTATCTTGCGCGATGGCCGGCTGGTGCAGGAAGGGCCGCCGGAGGAGATCTACGACAGGCCGAAAAGCGAATTCGCCGCCATCTTCCTCGGGGATGCCAACATCTTTCGCGGCGATACCACCGGCAACGGCATCCGCTTGGCGGACGGCACGACGATCGCCGCCGGGGCCGGCGCCAGGCTTGCCGCCGGCGCAAAGGCAAGCTGCGCCGTGCGTCCGGAGCGTATTCGGATTGCCCTGGATGCCGGAACTTCGGGCGGCGATGCCAACATACTGAAGGGCCAGGTTTGCAAACGCATCTTCGCCGGCAACAACAGCACCTACTTTGTCGAGCGTGCCGGCCAGACGCTGAAGGTCATCGTCCAGAACACCGGCGCTGACAGGCTGGCGGAAGGTCAGCATGTCGTACTACGCTGGTCCCCGCAGAGCACGGTGTTGATCCCTGCGGGGTAGTTCACTGAACTGCTGGCGTTCCTTCGCGCCATAAGATCGAGTAGGGGCCAGAGCGGCAATGACGTTGGAATTGACTGCCGAGGACCAATCCATGCTCGACGGCGAGCAAGGGCCGTCGGCGGCCGCGGCCATGAAGATCCTCGTCGCCTTTTCCAAAGCCGTCGGAGCGGACAGCCTCCTCGACATTGCCGGCGCCCATATCGATGGCTGCCTCTACCATGGCACGGCAGGGCTCGATTTCGTCGAACGGCTGGTCGAGGGCGGCGGCCGCGTGCAGGTGCCGACGACGCTCAATGTCGGCTCATTCGATCTCATCCATCCCGGCATGGTGAAGATGCCCGCGGCGGAGGAAGCGCCGGCGCGGCGGCTGATGAAGGCGCATATCGAGCTCGGCTGCCAGGCGACCTTCACCTGCGCGCCCTACCAGACGCGGTTCCGGCCAGATTTCGGGCAGCAGATCGCCTGGGGCGAATCCAACGCCATCGTGTTTGCAAATTCGGTGATCGGCGCGCGCACCAACCGCTATGGCGATTTCATCGACCTGTGCTGCGCCATGACGGGCCGCGCGCCGGCCTGGGGCCTGCATCTGAGCGAGAACCGGCGCGGCCGCATCCTGTTCGAGCTGGACTTTGCTGAGCCAGAGCCGAGCGACGCCCTGTTCGTCGGCGTCGGACTGATCATCGGGCAACCCAGCGGCGATCGCGTTCCGGTTGTCACAGGTCTGCCACGGCCGCGCGACGAGGACCAGCTGAAGGCGCTGGGCGCGGCAGCAGCGACTACCGGCGCCGTGGCGCTGTTCCATGCGGTCGGCATCACGCCCGAAGCGGGAACGCTCGACGAGGCGTTCCATGGTCAAGCGCCGGAAGAGACGATCCGCATCACGCGCGCCGATATCGATCATGCACTGGCCAAGCTGTCGCGCGTACCCGACGGGGCGCCGCTGGCGGCCGTGTCGCTGGGCACTCCGCATTTCTCGCATGCGGAATGGATGCGCCTGCTGCCCTTGCTGCGTGCCATCGCGCCGGGCAGGGGCATCCCGATCTATGTCAACACCGGTCGCGCGACGCTGACGCGATTGCAGGAGGAGGGCGCGCTTGATGGCACACAGGCGTTCGGCCTGATCCCCGTCGCCGACACCTGCACCTATGTCACTGCGATTCTGGAACGGCTCGACGGCGTGGTGATGACCAATTCCGGCAAATGGGCGCATTACGCTCCGGGCAATATCGGCGTGACGGTTGCGTTCGCGGATATGGCGGATTGCATCCGCTCCGCCGCGGTGGGGCATGTCATGCGGGGCGCGTCATGACCGCGCCGGTGGAACCGGGCGTCGTCCAGCGATCCGGCACCTTCCAACTGGCCGGGAGTGCCGAGGGCCGGGCGTTGGTATTCTCGCAACCGCTGAGCTTCTGGGGCGGCGTTGATGCCACGACAGGCGACATAACGGATCACTCGCATCCTGGCCTCGGCCAGAACGTCGCCGGGAAAATCCTGATCATGCCGAGCGGGCGCGGCTCCTCGTCCTCATCCTCGGTGCTGGCCGAGGCAATCCGCAGGGGCACGGCTCCGGCCGGCATCCTCCTGGAACGGCCTGACCCGATCCTGGCAGTGGGCGCCATCGTCGCGGAATTTCTCTACGGGATCAGCATGCCGCTGGTGGTCTGCGACATTAACGGCATTGTTTCCGGCGAGCGGATCGCGATCGATGTCGGCGGGGATGACAGGGCAATTGTCCGCAAGGAAACCGTTTCCTGACCAAGCTCGACGCGGACGACGAAGGCAGTTGCGGCTTCGCTCCCCGCCAAATCTCATTTCTTTCAAAACGGCCTTCCGTTCGAACAAACTTTTCGCCCGGCCCGAAACATTGGCACGATATTCCAAGCGGCGCGGTTGACCGGAGGCGGGTTGTCTAGCCTATAATTCTACTAAATTCATAGACTAACTTCGCCGGCGCTGCACGGCATGGTCCGCCTGAGCGGCAGCAAGAAGGGAGCGCATCGATGCCGAAGACAGAATCCAACTCGATCGAGCTTGGCACCAAAGCGGCCGATTTCCTGCTGCCCGACGCACAAGGCGTGCCGCACCGGCTCGGCGATTTCGATGCAAAGCCCGCCTTGCTCGTCGCCTTCATCTCCAACCGCTGCCCTTTTGTCGTGCTGATCCGCGAGCAGCTTGCCGCTTTCGCCAGGGAATATGCGGGCAAGGGGCTGCAAGTGGTGGCCATCAATGCCAACGACCATGAGGCGCATCCCGAAGAGACGCTGGCCCGCATCGGCGAGGAAGTGGAGAAATTCGGCTATTCCTTCCCCTATCTCAAGGATGCCTCGCAGCAGACGGCGAAAGCCTATGGCGCGGCCTGTACACCCGACTTCTTCCTGTTCGGCGCCGACCGGCGGCTTGCCTATCATGGCCAGTTCGACGATGCGCGGCCGGGCAACGGCAAGGCGGTGACGGGCGCCGACCTGCGCGCGGCGGTCGACGCGGTGCTGGAGGGCGGCAGGCCCGCCGCCGACCAGGTGCCGTCGATCGGCTGCAACATCAAATGGAGCGCCGGCAATGAGCCGGCGTGGTTCTCGGGCGCTGCGCGCGCTGCTTAGCGCCTCGCACTCCTTCGCAGAGCATCCATGTCCATGCCTCAAAAATCCGCGTCCGACAGGCTGCAACTCCAGGCCGACGTGCTCGTGCTGGGCGGAGGCCCGTCCGCAGCCTGGGCGGCGGTCGCCGCTGCCGAAAGCGGCGCGCAGGTGGTGCTGGCCGACAAGGGCTATCTCGGCACCAGCGGCGCCACCGCGCCGTCCAATACGGGTACCTGGTGCGTACCGCCGGGCGACAACAGGCATGCGGTGGTCGAGCGACGCTGGCAGCGCACCGGCGAGCTTGCGGACCAGCGCTGGATGCTGCGCTGCGTAGACACGGCCTATCGCAACCTGCTCAGGCTTTCCGAGTGGGGCTATCCGTTCCCGAGCGAGGATGACGGCCGGCTCTACATCGCCAATCTGCGCGGGCCCGACTACATGCGCTTCATGCGCCGCCGTGTGCTTCTGGCTGGCGTTACCGTGCTCGACCATCATCCGGCGCTGGAACTCCTGTCGGATGGCGATGCCGTCGTAGGCGCGGCCGGTATCGGCCGGCAGGCCGGCCAGGACTGGCGCGTCGACGCCAACGCAGTGGTGCTGGCGACCGGCGGCTGCGCTTTCCGTGAGCGCATCCTCGGCGGGACTGGACTGACCGGCGACGGCTATCTGATGGCGGCGGAGGCCGGCGCCAGCCTGTCGGGCATGGAGTTTACCGGCAAATACACGTTGGCGCCCTTTGGATCTTCGCTGAACAAGGGGCTGCCGTTCCGCTGGGCCTCGTTCCATCGCGAGGATGGATCGCCGATCCTGGGCCCTGCCGGTGAGCCGCTGCGCAACGGCATCGGCGACCGCGAGGACGAGGTGGCGCGCGCATTGATCGAGGGACCGGTCTATGCGCGGCTCGATCAGGCGGAGCCGGCGCTGCAAGGCTGGTTGCGCCAAGGGCAGCCGAACTGCTTCGTGCCTTATGACCGCGCCGGTGTCGACCCGTTCACCGAGCTGTTCCGCATCACCCTGCGCGCCGAAGGCACGGTGCGCGGCACCGGCGGCATTGACATCGTCTCCGACGACTGCGCCACCGGCGTGTCCGGCCTCTATGTCGCAGGCGACGCCGCCAGCCGCGAGATCATGACCGGAGCGGTATCGGGCGGCGGCGCCGTCAACTCCTCCTGGGCGCTGGCCAGCGGCTGGTGGGCGGGCAAGGGCGCCTCAGCCCATGCAAGGCGTCGCGGCGGCAAGGCATTCCGCGGCACCGCGGAACCGCTCGGCCAGGCCGGCCTGCGCCCGGCGGCAGCGGCGCGCGCCGACATCGCGGCAGCCGAGGTCATCGAGGCTGTGCGCAACGAGGTGACGCCGCTCGACAAAAATTTCTTCCGCAACGGCGAGAGCTTGGAGAAAAGCCGGGGGCGGCTGGAGAGTGTCTGGCGCGACGTGCGCGACCATCTGCGGGGCGAAGGGGTGGACCGGGTCCGCGCGCGCGAGGCGGCGTCGATCGCCGCCGCGGGGCGCTGGTCGGTGGCGGCCGCGCTGCATCGGACAGAAAGCCGCGGCATGCATCGGCGCACCGATCTGCAGGGCAAGAACCCGGCCCTCGCGCATCGGCTGGTCATCACCGGCGTCGACGACTTCCGCATTGCCGGGGCGCCGGAGCGCCTGGCGGAGCTGGCGTCATGATCGAGATCGTCTCGGCCGCGCGCTGCGTCGAATGCGACATCTGCGTCAAGGTGTGCCCGACCAATGTGTTCGACGCTACCAAGAACGGCGCGCCTGTGATCGCCCGTCAGGACGACTGCCAGACCTGCTTTCTCTGTGAAATCTACTGCCCGACCGACGCGCTTTACGTGGCCGAGTTCGCCGAGGGGCCGACCGGCATCACGGAAGCGCAGGTCGAGGCACGTCAACTGTTCGGCGGCTACGCCCGCGCACTCGGCTGGAAGCGCGGCAAGGCCGGCGGCTCTGAAATCGACCCGACGCACCGCATCCGCGTGGCGCAATAGGAAGCGACAGGACATGGACCGCATCGTCGTCAGCGATATCAAGAAGACCTTTCTGCTCAAGCCGGGGCAGTTCGTCACCGTCGACGGCGAGGAGACCGACCGCGTCACCGTGCTCGACGGCGTCGATCTTTCGATCCGCAAAGGCGAGTTCATCACTTTGGTCGGCCCGAGCGGCTCGGGCAAATCTGTGCTGCTCGACATCATCGGCGGGCTGACGCAGGCGAGCGGCGGCGATGTCCAGCTCGACGGCCGGCGCATCACCAGGCCGGATCCTAAGACCGGCTATGTCTTCCAACAATATGCGCTGTTTCCCTGGCGCACGGCGCTGGCCAACATCGAATACGCGCTGGAGGTGCGTGGCGTCGCCAAGGCCGAGCGCACGGTGACGGCGCGCCATTTGTTATCGTTGTTCGGTCTTGCCGGTTTTGAGGACCGTTTCCCCAACCAGCTCTCCGGGGGCATGCAGCAGCGCGTGGCGATCGCCCGCGCCTTGGCGAGCAACCCGGAAGTGCTTTTGATGGATGAACCCTTCGCCGCACTCGACCAGCAGACGCGCGAGCTCCTGCAGGGCGAGTTGCTGCGGATCTGGGGCAAGATCAAGACAACAGTGATCTTCGTTACCCATTCGATCGACGAGGCAATCTTCCTCGCTGACCGCGTGGTGGTGATGACGGCGCGGCCGGGCGCGGTGAAGGAGATCATAGACATCGACCTGCCACGGCCGCGCGACGGGGACATCCGCGCCAGCGCCGGATTCAACGGATATCGCGGCCGCGTCTGGGACGCGCTGCGCGATGAGGTCAACAAGGCGCAAAAGGACTGGACGCTGTCGCCAGCCTTCAGTCATTGAGGAGGTAGAGCCATGGCTTATCTTACCGAAAAGTTCGGCCCTGCCGGCGCTCTTCATCTGTTTGCCGGCGCCGGCGAGACGGCGGCCGCCGCAAGAGTCCCGGCCATCACCGCCCACAGTGCCAAGGTCCGGCGCAAAGGGACGAGCCACGGGACTTTCCTTTACGGCTTGCCGCTGCTCGGCCTGTTCTTTCTCGTGTGGGAAATCGCGCCACGGCTCGGCTGGCTGAACCGCATCTTCTTTCCGCCGCTGAGCGAGGTGCTGGTCGCTTGGTGGAACCTGCTCGCCTCGGGCGTTCTGGTCGAACATATCGGCATCAGCCTGCAGCGCGCTGCGATCGGCTTCGCTCTCGGCGTGGTGGTGGCCATTCCGCTCGGCCTGCTGATGGGGCGCTACTCGCTGTTCGAGAAGGTCTCTGACCTGCTTGTGCAGACGCTGCGCAACACCTCGCAATTCGCGCTGCTTCCGGTGTTCATCCTTTTGCTTGGCATCGGCGAGGAATCGAAGGTGGCGATCACCTTCTACTCCTCGGTCTTCTTTCTGCTGGTCAACACGATCAGCGGCGTCAAGTCGGTCGATCCGCTGCTGATCAAGGCGGCGCGCTCGATGGGTACGTCTGACTTCGACCTGTTCCGGAAGGTTATCCTGCCGGCCAGCATCCCCTCTGTTGTCGCCGGCGCAAGGCTGGCGGTGAAGTCGTCGCTGTTCGCGGTGATCGGCGCCGAGATGCTGGCGGCCAAATCCGGCCTCGGTTTCCTTATTCAGAACTCGCAGTTGATGATGGAAACGGCGGACATGTATGCCGGCATCCTGACGCTGACCGTCATCGGGCTCACCGTCAACTATTTGCTCGTCTGGTTCGAGCGCTGGGCGACCGCCTGGAAAGGCCAGTCCGAGTCCTCGCTCATCTGAGCCGTTCACTCATTCCAATCAGCAAGGATTTTCCTCATGTCCAACATTGCATTCGACGGATTTCGCCGGCTGTTCCTGAAGGGCGCCATTGCCGTCGTCATCGGCCTTGGCGGCATGCCCGCCTTCGCGCAGGACAAGCCCGAATTCATCCGCATCGGCAGCACCGCGCCGGGGCACCTCAAATTCGTCCTCGCACAGAAGGACGGCTGGTGGGAAAAGGAGTTCGCCAAGGACGGCATCAAGGTCGAACTTGTCACCTTCAATGGCGGCTCCGAGGCGACGACGGCGCTTGCGACAGGCGCCATCGAATTCACCTATACTGGCAACAATCCCGCGTTGCGCGTCGCCGCCTCCGGCGCCGATGTCAAGCTGATTGGCCTGTCGAGCTATGTGCGGTCGGGCGGCTCGTATATCGTGGTCAAATCCGACTCTCCACTGAAGACGCTGCAGGACCTCAAAGGCAAGAAGGTCGCCTATCTCACCGGTACGGTGCGGCACTCGAATTTCAACAAGGCGCTGAACAGCGTCGGCCTGACGACCGGTGATGTCGAGGGATTGAACCTGCCTTTCGAGGCATCCGGCCCGGCACTGCTGCGCGGCGACATCGACGCCCTCGTCGAAACGGATTCGACCGCGGCCAAGTTGGTCGACACCGGCGAGGCACGGGTGCTCTTCGACACCAGCACCCATCCGGAATGGAACGTGCCGAACGTCATTTCGGTCAACGGCGCCTTCGCGGCGAAATATCCCGACCTGGTCAAGCGGCTCCTGAAGGTCGACATCGAGATTTCCCGCTGGGCCGATGCCCATCCCGACGAGACGATCAAGACATTCGTCGAGGCGACCAAGTCGTCGGAGAAATCGGTGCGCAAGACCTATGCCGACGGCGTCTTTCACCAGGATCCGAGGCTGACCGACGATGCGATCGAGGCGCTCAAGGGCGAAGAGAAATTCATGGCCGGTGCCGGGCTTTTGAAGGGCTCGATCGACTACGGCAAATGGATCGACAAGAGCTTTGTCGACGCGGCCGGCGCGGAAGTCGCGGCCGTCCAGTAGCGGGCGTGCTGAACGGGCAGGGGTTCCGGCGCCGCTCCATTTCAGAGAGTGTCAGATCTCCGGGATGTTCTCCTTGAAGATCACCTGGAGCCTCGGCTGGTGCAATTCGTAAGGCAGTCTCCGGACCGCATGGGTCAAGGTGTTGAGCGCTTCGCGCGCTTCGACGCGCGGGTTCTGGTCGATGACCGCGTCGAGCGTGCCGTCGAGCAGAAGCTCCTTGGTGCCTTCGGTTACCTCATGGCCGAGGAAAACCATCGATATCGCACGGCCGCGCTCCTTGAGCGCGCGGGCAATGCCGGTGTTGCCCGCGCCGACATTGTAGATCGCGGCCAGGTCGGGGTGCCGCTCCAGAAGGGCTGATGCCTCCGAATAGGCCTTTTCGCGGTCGTCAAGCATCTCGCGCATTTCGACGATCTCCAGATTGGGCGATTCCTCGGCCAATATGTGCCGGAATCCCATCTCGCGTTCCTCATGGCCGCGATAGGAGAGCGAGCCGGCGAACAGCGCCACCTTGCCAGGACGTTCCGACCCCATGAAACGGTTGAGCAAATAGCCCGCCAGCCGTCCGGCGGCGCGGTTGTCGATGCCGATATACGCGACCCTTGGCACATGCAGGATGTCGGAGGCGATGGTCACCACCTTGACGTCGTTGGCCGACAGCGAGCGGATCGCCTCGCGCACCGTCGGATGGTCGAGCGCGATGACGCCGACGCCCTGAGTCTGGCCGCGCAGATCCTGCAAAAGGCGTGCGAGCCGGTCGGGATTGAAGCCCTCTATGGTGGCGATGTGGACATCGAGATCCGGCCGCGCCAAGGCTTGGGCTTCGATGTGGCGATGCAGCATCTTGATGAAGGAATTGGTGCCGGCCGGCAGCGCGAAGTCGAGCCGGATGACATCGCCGGACAAGGGCTTGAGAGGCGCCCCGTTCGCGCCTTCGGCGATGTAGCCAAGACGCCGCGCCATTTCGAGCACGATTTCGCGCGTGCGCGCCCGCACACCCGGACGGTTGTTGAGAACACGGTCGACGGTGGCGGCGGAAACGCCGGCTTCCCGGGCGATGTCAGTCAGGGTGGAACGCACCGTCTTTCATCTCCTCAATGCATTAGGATCACGCAATGCCGACCGCCGGCCGGGTGGCGACTGCTCTTCGCCATCCGCGATTCTGATGGGAAATGATGTATCCGGCCTTGGCCGATGCGCAAGCCGCCGGGCTAAATCAGATCGCCCGGCAGGATCGCATCGCCGTGGGAAGATAGATTTCCCATCAAATCGAGGCATCAGGAGCGGTGTATGGATTCCGGTATGACGCATTCCTTCGCCTTTCTGCTAGATTGTGAGGTGTTTTGATTATTCATGATGTTGACAGCCTCCCGTGACTGCCGTCAATATCCCTCATGGGCTCGTGGAGGAAACATTGGCCCCGAGGGAGGGAATTCCAATGCCTGATCCGATCCGCATGCCGCGGCTCCGGTTGCCAGCATCTGGAGGCGCGTTGGCGAGATGACGACGGCCGCGAAGACAGAATTCTGGGAGGAAGACATGGCAGGCAAAGGCTTCGAGCCGGACGTGAAGGTTCGCACCAGGGAATTCAAGATCGGCTGCGTCGGCGCCGGCATGATCATGGCCGAATGCCATCTCGCGGCCTATAGGGAAGCAGGCTTTCCTGTCGTGGCGATCGCTTCGCGCACAAGGGCGAATGCGCAGAAGGTCGCCACGCGCTGGGGCATTCCGACCGTCCACGACACGCCGGAACGACTGATCGAGGATCCGCAAGTCGAGATCATCGACCTGGCTTTCCCACCGGACCAGCAGCCGGCGCTGATCCGCCACGCGCTGAAGCAGAAGCACATCAAGGCGATCCTGGCGCAGAAGCCGCTGGCGCTGTCGGTCGAGGAAGCGGTGAAGCTGCGCGACGAGGCGGCGAAGGCGGGCAAGATCCTCTCGGTCAACCAGAACATGCGCTACGACCAGTCGATGCGCGTGCTGAAGCAGATCATCGACAGCGGCGCGCTCGGCGACGTCGTCTTCGCGCAGATCGACATGCATGCGATCCCGCACTGGCAAGGCTTCCTCGAGGAGTACGACCGGCTGACGCTTGCCAACATGAGCGTGCATCATCTCGACGTGCTGCGTTTCCTGTTCGGCGATCCCGATGAGATCACCACGCTGACGCGCAAGGATCCGCGCACGACTTTCGAACACACCGACGGCATCACCGTCTCGACGCTGCGCTTCCCGTCCGGCGTGCTTGCCGTGTCGCTCGAGGATGTCTGGTCCGGCCCACGCCAGGAAGGCTACAAGGACGACCAGCACATCAACTGGCGCGTCGACGGCACCAAGGGCGTCGCCAAGGGCACGATCGGCTGGCCGACCGGTGCGGCCTCCACGCTCACCTATGCCTCGGCCGAGACGACGGATGGCGAGTGGGTGAGCCCAAGCTGGGACACGATGTGGTTCCCGCATGCTTTCATCGGCGTGATGGAACAACTCCAGCACGCGGTGAAGACAGGCACGCCACCGGCGCTTTCCGTGGCCGACAACGTCAAGACCATGGCGCTGGTAGAGGCGGGTTACCGCTCGATCGCTTCGGGCCGCACGGTCAAGCTTTCCGAAATCTCGACAAACCCGATCAATTGAAATCACTGGTAACTGAATCGCTTACAGGGAGGAATTCACACCATGATGCAGGCAGGTATTTTCACGGGCTATTTCCCGTACGGCCTCGAAGAGACGGCGAACAAGATCCGCGGGCTCGGTTTCAACACGGTGCAGCTCGACCTGCATTTCAGGGATATCGACCTGTCGGCCGGGCAGATCACCAAGGACAAGGCCAAGACCGTGCGCGATGTCTTCCGCGACCACAACCTGCCGGTCTGCTGCGTGTCGGGCTACACCAACATCATCCATCCCGACAAGGCAGAGCGCGACAAGCGCGTCGGCTACCTCAAGGAGATCATCCGCAACGCCCGCCATTTCGGCTCGCGCTACGTGATCTCGGAAACCGGCACCTACAACACCGAATCCGACTGGGTGCACCACCCCAAGAACAAGACCGAGGAGGGGTTCGAGGAATGCCGCAAGGTGATCGCTGATCTTGCGCAAACCGCCTATGACCATGGCGCGGTCTTCCTGCTCGAAACCTATGTCAACAACGTCGTCGGCTCGGTCGAGGAAACGGTCAAGATGTTCGCGCAGGTCGACCATCCCGGCCTGGGCCTCTTGATGGACCCGACGAACTACTTCGAGACGCACAACATCGACAGGATGGACCAGATCCTGAACCAGGTGTTCGACACGTTGACGGACAAAATCAAGATAGCGCATGCCAAGGACGTCAAGCGCTCGGGCAGCGACAAGTCGGAAAAGCACGCCGACATCGGCGATGAGGATGCCATGGAAAGCCACACCTTCCGCGGCGTCGGCGAGATCGAACTGCCGGCGCCCGGCCTCGGCTCGCTCAACTACGACCTTTATCTTCAGCGGCTTGCCGAGAAGCACCCGAACATTCCGGTCATCATCGAGCACCTGTCGGAAGACGACGTGCCGCGCGCCAAGACATTCCTCGACGGGAAGTTCCGCGCCAACGGCCTGTGACGGCCGGCCGCGCCGCCTGTGCATGGCGGCACGGCTCCAAACAAGGAGGAAAGCAATGTTGAAATTTGCATTGAAATTGGCGGCCGCCGCGACCGTGCTTGCCGGCATCGCGTTCGGGTCGGCCGCGCAGGCACAGGACGGCCAGAAGACCTTTTATCTGCTGTCGCATGGCGGTCCGTCGGACGCTTTCTGGATCGACTGGAACGCCGGCGCTACCAAGGCCTGCGACCAGCTCAAGGTGACCTGCAAGATCTCCTTCAGCGGCGGCGACATGGCGGCGCAGAAGGAAGCCTTCAATTCCGCGCTTGCCGCCAAGCCCGACGGCATTGCCACCACCTCGGCGCAGCCCGGCCTGTGGACCGAGGAGGTCAAGGCCGCGAAGGCCGCCGGCATCCCGATCGTGTTCTTCAACACCGACGACCCGGCGACGGGGCGGCAGGCCTATGTCGGCGCCGACCTGAAGGAGGCAGGGGCGATCTGGGCAAAGTATCTTGTCGACCACAAGATGGTGAAGCAAGGGGATAAGGTCTTCCTGCCGGTCGAAGTCCCCGGCGCCAGCTATCAGCAGCTCGAGACCGAAGGCATCGCCAGCGTCTTCGATCCGCTCGGCATCAAGTATGACGTGGTTGATTGCGGCACCGATCCGGCCGGCATCATCGCCAAGATGACCGACTATATGGTTGCCAACAATCCGCCGGCGATCATCGCGCTCGGCGATTCCGTGGCGGCCAGCGTCAAGCGGGTCTTCGATGGCGCCGGCGTGCCGGCAGGCAAAATCCCGGTCGTCGGCTGGGGCAATTCGAAGGAGACGGCGCAAGCCGTCAAGGACGGTTTCGTCAACGCGGCCGCCTGGCAGTACCCATCGGCGCAGGGCTTCATGCCGGTAGCACTGCTCGGGCTTGCCGCCTCGGGCGAGCCGATCGGCTACGACATCCATACATTCGGTCTCTACGACGCCTCGAGCGTCGAGCCGATCCTGAAACTCTACGACAAGAAGTGAAAATGGGCGCCCGCCGCGCCGGCGGCGGGCGCCCTGCTAACAGCATGGTTCAGAACGTCATGGCAGTCACCGCGGAAGAGGGCGCAACTAGCGCCAGGAGCAGGTCGAGGCTGATGCGCTCGCCGCAATTTTCCTCGTTCATCATCCTCGTCGTCCTTCTCGTGGTGTTCGCGGTCGCGGACGGCAATTTCCTGTCGCCGCTCAACATCTCCAACATGATGGCGTTCCTGCCCGAGCTCGGCATCATCGCGCTCGGCATGACGCTGCTTCTGACGGCCGGCGAGTTCGACCTGTCGGTCGGTGCCGTATTCGGCCTGGCGCCGGTCGTCGTGATGCTTCTCGTGCAGAACGGCGGGGTGGATATCGGCGTCGCCCTTCTGGCCGGACTTCTACTGTGCATCGCGATTGGGGCGATCAACGGGGTGATCGTCACCAAGATCGGCATCTCGTCGTTCCTGGTGACCCTGTCCATGCTGCTGATCGTGCGCGGCGCGGCCCTCTACATCACCCAGGGTTTCCCGCTGAAGTCGTGGGACCAGCCTGGCTTCTTCGTGACGCTGCTTGCCGGCAGCTTCAATATCGGCTCGTTCCGCTTCTATACCTCGCTGTGGTGGTTCGTCGGCCTGTCGTTGCTGGCAATCTACGTCCTGCGCTATGCCAAGCTCGGCAACTGGATCAGCGCCATCGGTTCCAACCGCAACGCGGCGGTGGCGCGCGGCGTGCCGGCGGACGCCGTCAAGATCTGGCTGTTCATCGCCACCTCGGTGCTGGCGGGGCTTGCCGGCATGATCAGCGCCTTTCGCATCTCGGCCGCTTCGCCGGTGGCCGGCACCGGTTACGAACTTGAGGTGATCGCCATGGTGGTGGTCGGCGGCACGGCGCTGACCGGCGGGCGTGGCACCATCCTGGGCACCATCGTCGGCGCGCTGATGCTGCGCGCCATCCGCAACGGCATCGTGCTCGTCGGCGTGCCCGGCCTTGCCTACAACATCTTCGTCGGCGTGATCATCCTCGCCATGCTCATCCTGCACGCTTTGCTGCAGAAAAACGCGGCAAGGAGCTGACGATGATGCAAGAAGTGCTTCGGCTGCAGAACCTGCAAAAATCCTTCGGCAGCGTGCGCGCGCTGAAGAATGCCTCGCTGACGCTGAGAGAAGGCGAGATAGTGGCCCTGCTCGGCGACAATGGCGCCGGCAAGTCGACGCTGATCAAGGCGATTTCTGGCGTCTTCCCGGTCGATCGCGGTGACATCTATGTGCGCGGGCAGAAGGTTTCGATCCGCTCGACGCGCGACGCGATGGATCTCGGCATCGAGACCATCCACCAGGATACGTCGCTGGCGCCGGATCTCAGTATCGCGCGCAACCTCTTCCTCGGCCGCGAACCGGTCAATTTCAAATGGTTGGGCGTGTTTGCGCCGCTCGACCTCGCCAAGCTGCGCGATGCCGCTTCCTCCCTGCTGAAGCGCGTCGGCATCTCGAAAAAACTCGACGCCGACGCGCTGGTCTCGACGTTGTCGGGCGGCGAGCGCCAGTCGATCGCCATTTCGCGGGCCATGCAGTTCGCCGCCAAGGTGATCATCCTCGACGAGCCGACCAACAATCTCGGCGTCGAGGAAACTCATGGCGTGCTGCGCTTCGTCAAGGAGATGCGTCAGGCCGGCCATTCGGTACTGCTCATCACCCACAACATCCACCACGTGTTCGAGGTCGCCGACCGCATCATCGTCATGCGCCGCGGCGAGATCGTTGCCGAGCAGACGGTCGCCGATACCGATCTGCTGACCGTGGAAAGCATCATCACCGGCGCCGACCTGTCGGCTCTGATGAAGAGGGCGCAGTGACGGCATGGTAGAGCTTTACGGCAAGACGCTCTCGCGCCGGCAGGTCTCGGAACGCTCCGGCATGCTGTCGCAGTTCGCCGGCGTGCGGCTGATGACGCTCGGCGACGGGGTGGAGCGCGGTGTCCGCATGCTGGAGTTCCGCACCGGCGCCGGCCTGCGCTTCACCGCACTCGTCGACCGCGCGCTCGACATCGCCGATTGCGACTTCAAGGGCCAGGCGATCGGCTGGCACTCGCCGGGCGGTTTTCGCAACCCCGGTCTTCACGACTATGAGGGGGAAGGGGGGCTGGCCTGGGCGCGCTCCTTTTCCGGTTTGCTGGTCACCTGCGGCCTCGACCATATACTGGGTCGGGAAGAGGTGCCGGCCGAGAACTACAACTATCCCGGCAAGAAGACCGTGATCCATTCGCTGCATGGCCGTGTCGGCACCATCCCGGCGCGGCTGACCGGCTACGGTGAGGCGTGGGACGGCGACCGCTGCGTGCTGTGGGCCGAAGGCATCGTCCAGCAATCGGCGGTATTCGGCGAGGATCTGCATCTGATCCGGCGGATCGAGGCGGATGTCGGCGGCAACGAGATCCGGCTGTCCGACCGCGTCGTGAACCATGGCTTCAATCGCACGCCGCATATGTATTTCTACCATGTGAATGTCAGTCATCCCCTGCTTGACGAGGGCTCGCGCTACCTCGCGCCAATCCGCGACGTGGTTTGGGCCGGCCATGCCGGCGAGCGCTATGAGGCGCAGAAGGTCGGCTACCGCACCGTGCCGGAACCGCGAATGGGGTTCAGCGAACAGGTCTGGCAGCATGAAATGGACGCCGATGGAAAGGGCGAGGTACCAGTGGCGGTGGTCAACGACCGGCTCGGCCTCGGCTTCGAAATGGTGACGCGGAAAGACCAGCTGCCTTGCGCCTATCAATGGCAGAATTTCCAGGCCGGACAGTATGCGCTGGGTATCGAGCCATCGACGCATCATGTGCTCGGCGATCTCGCCGCGCGCGAACGCGGCGAGATGATCTGGCTGGAGCATGACGAAGGCCGCGCCTACGATGCCGTGTTCCGGGTCCTGGACGGCAGGGAAGCTATCGCCGGCGCCGAAGCGAGGATTGCGGCAATCGCCCGCCAGCCCGAACAGGATTATCCTCGGCCCTCCGGCAATTTCCGGAGACTGGCGGGCCCGGCATGAGCGCGACATGTATTCAAAGCAAGCCCTCCGGCCGGCGGGCCGGATTGCGAGCGGTGCGAGAAGTTTGGAGGCCCGTGTGAAGACGATGGCAAAAAAGCGGGATTACAGCCTGGTCGGTGAAAGCACCAGGGCCGCGATCGAGACCGGCCTGGCCTCCGCCGAATGGTACCACACCGATGTCCCCCGCAAGGTGATGAAGGAGCTGATGCAGCGTTCCGACGGGCCGGCGATCCGCGACACCATCATCTGGATTGTTGCGATCCTGGGGTCGGCCGCCGGCATTATCTGGTTCTGGGGCTCATGGTGGGTGGTGCCGTTCCTGTTCGTCTACGGCGTGCTATACGGCTCGTCGAGTGACTCGCGCTGGCACGAATGCGGCCATGGCACGGCCTTCCGCACGCGCTGGATGAATGATGTCGTGTACCACATCGCCTCCTTCATGCTGATGCGCAATCCAGTGCAATGGCGCTGGAGCCATGCCCGCCACCACACCGACACCATCATCGTCGGCCGCGACGCCGAGATCGCCGTCATGCGGCCGCCGGACCTGTTGAAGGCGGCGCTGGCCTTCACCGGCATCCTCGATTTCCGCTATTCGCTGCCGACGCTCGTGCGTCAGGCGTTCGGCAAGCTGTCCGACGAGGAGAAGAGCTATGTTCCGGAAATGGAATGGGCAAAGGCCGTGACGGCCGCGCGGTGGCATGTTGCCGTGTACATTGCGACGATCGCTGTCGCGGTCGTCCTCAGGTCATGGATACCGGTGGTGCTGATTGGTTTGCCGCGCCTCTACGGCACCTGGCACATGGTGACCACCGGCCTGCTGCAGCATATCGGGCTGGCCGACAATGTCGTCGACCACCGGCTCAACACGCGCACCGTCTACATGAACCCGATCAGCCGGTTCATCTACTGGAACATGAACTATCATGTGGAGCACCACATGTTTCCGATGGTGCCCTATCATGCGCTGCCCAGGCTGCATGATCTGATCAAGCACGACCTGCCCGTGCCGAACCCGTCGATGTGGCATGCCTATCGCGAGGTCTGGCCGGTCCTGCTCAGGCAGCTGAAATACGAGGACTACTACCTCAAGCGCGAGCTGCCGCCGACGGCCAGGCCCTATCGCGGCGAATTCCATGAGTTCGACATGTCGGCGGCGGCTGAATAAGGGGCGCGAATGGTTGCGGGAGACAGAGATGGCCGATTGGATTGAAGCGTGTGGGGTGGACGATGTCGAGGAAGAGGATGTCATCCGCTTCGACCACGGTGGCCGAACCTTCGCGATCTATCGCTCCCCGGAGAATGAATTCTTCGCCACCGACGGTTTCTGCACGCATGAGAAGGCACATCTCGCCGACGGGCTGGTGATGGACGACATCATCGAATGTCCAAAGCACAATGGCCGCTTCAACTATAAGACCGGCCAGGCCAAGGGCGCGCCGGTCTGCGTCAATCTTGCGACCTATCCGGTGAAGATCGAAGCTGGCAAGGTGATGATCGAGATCTGAAGCGCGGCACACCGATCCGGCACCGCGGCAAGCAAAAGAGGAACGTTTAATGAGCCGAAAGAGACTGACCGTCGCCGACCTGCGCGCCATGAAAGGCAAGCGTCAGCTGACCATGCTGCGCGTGCTGACCCTGGACGAGGCGGAAGCTGCCGAGCGGGCAGGGGTCGATATCGTCTCCGTGCCGCCGGAACTCGTGCTCAACCCGCAATACCGCGATGCGGCACCGAGCCTGTTCACCATGCCGGGAGACAATTTCTACGAAATCGGCACATCGGATGATTTCCTGCGTTGGGCTTTCCGGCTCTACAAGGCCGGCGCCGACGCGGTCTATTGCAGCGCGGGCTACGCCACCATCAAGCGGATGGCGGACGATGCCATCCCCGTCATCGGCCATGTCGGCCTCATTCCATCCCGCGCGACGTGGACCGGCGGCTTCAAGGCGGTCGGCAAAACCGCCGACACCGCCATGCAGGTGTTCGAAGCGGTGAAACAGCTCGAGGCCGCCGGCGCGATCGGCGCCGAAATCGAAGTGGTGCCGGTCGAGGTCGCCAAGGCGATCTCCGAGCGTACCTCGCTGATCATGCTGTCGATGGGCGCGGGCACCGGTTGCGACGCGCAATATCTGTTCGCCGAAGATATCCTCGGGCAGAATCGGGGCCACATGCCACGACACTCCAAGGTCTATCGCAACTTCTCCGCTGAATATGATCGGTTGCAGGCGGAGCGGGTGGCCGCATTCTCCGAATATGTCGCCGACGTCAACAGCGGCGTCTATCCCGAGGACAGGCATGTGGTGCACATGGACCCGGCCGAGCTACGCCTGTTCCTCGACAAGGTCGGCCGGGGCTAAGATCGGCTGCCATCTGTCGCTGGCGAGCGCGGCATGAAGCGCTTCGGCTTCGATGCCGAGCGCCCGATCCTCCTTCAGCGCCGGCACCAGCGCGCGTATCGCCGTATGGATAGCGGCTGTGCGCGGCGCCAGCGTCAGCCCGTCGCGCAGGTCGACGGCCTGGGCGGCCGCCATCAGTTCGAAGGCGATCAACCGGCGCCACAGTGCGATCATGGCGGCGCATTTCGAAACGGCCAGCGGCGTTTGCGTGGCATGGTCCTCGACGTCCTCGGAGACGGGCAGGAAATCGAGCATCACCGGATTGGCCTCGTGGCGGATGGCGGCCAGGATCGATGTTACCGCCTTCTGCAGCGGCGCGAAGCCGGCCGATGCGCCGCCGACCGGCGACAGGTATTTCGGACCGCGCTCATCGTGCCATAGGGCAGGACCAGCGCGCCACGCTTGATCCACTCGGTCTTCAGCAGCGGCTGCGGTTCCGGCAGCCGCGAGGCCTCGACGACGATGTCGGCGCCCTCGACGCAACTTTGCCAATCGGCCACAGCCTTGACCGGCTTGCCGAGATCGGTGGAGAGCCTGGCGGCAAAGCCGTCGCGGCTTTTCCGGCCGGCGCGAATGGACACGGATCTGGACGCCGTCGGTCAAATGCTGTTCAAAGCGGTCCGTCATGACTGCCATTCCCGAGATTGAAGCTTCAGCCGACCCAGCCAGGAATTCGCGGCGTGTGGCGCTGATCGTCGCCATCGCCTTCTTCATGCAGCTCTTGGATTCGACGATCATCTCGACGTCGCTGCCGCAGATGGGCGCCTCCTTCGGCGTGCCGGCGGTGGCGATGAGCATCGGCATCACCATTTATATGCTGACCATGGCGGTGTTCGTGCCGCTGTCGGGCTGGCTCGCCGACCGGTTCGGCGCGCGCAACATCTTCCTGATGGCGATCGCACTGTTCACGCTGGCTTCGCTCGCCTGCGGCTTCTCCGAGAATCTCACCGAGTTCGTCGCGGCGCGCGCCGCGCAAGGGCTGGGCAGCGCATTGATGACGCCGATCGGCCGCATCCTGGTGCTGCGCAACGCGTCAAAATCGGAACTGCTCAACGCAACCGCGCTCATCACCTGGCCGGCGCTGTTCGCGCCTGTCGTTGGTCCGGTGCTTGGCGGTTTCATCACCACCTATCTCTCCTGGCACTGGAATTTCTTCATCAACATCCCGCTTGGGCTGATCGGGCTGGCGCTGGTCGCCCGCTTCATCCCCGGTGACCGTGAAGCCGATCCCAAGCCACTCGACTGGCCGGGTTTCTTCCTGACATCGGCGGGACTTGCTTGCCTTCTCTGCGGCCTCGAGCGTATCGCGCATCCCGACGACGGCGTGCTGCCGACGGTGCTGCTGGTCACGGCAGGGATCGTCATCGGCTGGTTGGCGGTGCGGCATCTCCGGCGCGCGCCCCATCCGCTGCTCGACCTGTCCTCGTTCAAGGTGCTGACCTTCGCCATCTCGACGCTTGCGGCCGGCACCATATTCCGCGTCGCGATCAACGCCACGCCGTTCCTGCTGCCGCTTTTGTTCCAGGTCGGCTTTGGCATGAGCCCGGTCGATGCCGGCATGATGATCCTGGCCTATTTCCTCGGCAATCTCGGGATGAAGACGGTGACGACGCCGATGCTGCGCCGCTTCGGCTTTCGTTCGGTGATGATCGTCAACGGCGTCATCGCGTCCGCGTCGATCATGGCCTGTGCGGGGATCTCGCCGCAGACGCCGCAGGCGCTCGTGGTGGGGCTGATGCTGATCGCCGGTCTGTCGCGTTCCATGCAGTTCACGGCGCTGAACACGCTGGCCTTCGCCGATATCGCCGCGGCGCAGCGCAGCTCGGCGGCGACGCTGTCCTCGATGCTGCAGCAGGTGGCAATGCTGTTCGGTGTGGCGATAGCTGCGGCGATCCTCAACTTGTCGCAGATCGCCAGGGCCCACCCGGCGCTGGACCTCGTCGATTTTCGAGTCACCTTCCTGGTGATCGGCGTCATCGGGCTGGTGGCGTCGTTCCGTTTCCTGGTGTTGCCGAGGACCGCCGGCGCCGAGGTTTCCGGCCACATGGCCGGGAACTGAAATCGAATTTTCCCATCCACCGCAGGGTTAAATTCCATCTTCGCCTTGCGCCTTGGTGTCGTGCTTGCGCAAGACGCAGGGATGGCGCAAACAATTGCCAAAAGTGCTGAAGTTTCCAGGCATTGCGCCAGCATCAGCAATCAATGCGTCCACATCGCGAGTCTCGTCGGCAGTCCGTGTTTTGAACGCGGATTCATTTGACGAACCGACGTTGAGCCGATTAGCTTTCTTCCCAGGGGCGGCAGCGCTGCCGCCGGGGTGAAGACAGACAATGAGTGCGATCGGTCGGCCGAGTTTCAAGAGCCTGAACCAGGAAGGCATTGTCTTTGCCATAGCGGTGATGCTGTTCATTGCCGCGGCCATAGGCCTGCCGGGCTTCATCGCTCCGAACAATCTCGTTGCCATCGTTCGTTCGGTCTCGGTACTGGGCATATTGGCATTGGGCATGGCGGTCGTCATCATCGGCCGCGGCATCGACCTGTCGGCGGTGGCGATCATGGCGATGTCGGTCGCCTGGTATCTGCAATTGATGAATTCAGGAACGCCTGACGGGTTGGCCTTCGCCTATGTGCTGGCCGGCGTTCTCGCCATCGGACTGCTCAACGGTTTTCTTGTCGCCTATGCCGACGTCCCGGCGATCTTCGTGACGCTGGCGACCGGCTCCTTCGTCTTCGGCTATGTGCGCTCGCAACTGATCACGCAGGATGCCGTTCCGGTGCCGCAGGGCCATTGGGTGGAACTGCTCGGCGGCCTGCGCTTCCTCGACATTCCCATCGAGGTGTTCGTCTTCGCCGCACTGGCTTTCCTGTTCTTCCTGTTCCTGCGCTACACCAAATGGGGCCGCTACATCTATTTCGCCGGCGACAATCCGGTCGCCGCGCGCAACATCGGTATTCCAGTGCGGCCGATGCTGGTGCTGCGCTATGTGCTTTCCGCCTTCGTGGCGCTGATCGCCGGCCTGCTGACAGCGGCCAGCCTGCATTCGATCAACACCCGCGTCGTCAACTCGACGCTGCTCTACGACATCGTGCTGGTGGCGGTGATCGGGGGCATCGGGCTTTCGGGCGGACGAGGCGGGGTGCGAAACGTGCTGGTCGGAGCGGCGCTGATCGGCATCCTGCTCAATGCGATGACCATCATCGACATTCCGCTGCTCTACCAAAACCTGATCAAGGCGGCGATCCTGCTCGGTGCCATCATCGTCGACGGCATCATCAATCCGCGTGACGAACAGACGGCGCAGCAGGGCGACATCTAGAGCATGATCCCGAAAAGTGGGAACTTTTCGGAAAAGATCATGCTCAAACAGGAAGACTAAACCAAAGCGGACGGTTGGGGCCGGCCGTAAATAACAACGACCAACCAGAGGATGTGACATGAAACTGATCAAAACATTGATGGCCGCCGCGACGGCGCTTGCGGTCACCGCGTTCGTGGCGCCGAGCTTCGCTGCCGACGATCCCGGCCCCGCTGCCTATGCGCAGGCACTCAAGGGCAAACGCGTCATGCTGGTGCCGCTGGCGATGGGCTTCGACCTGGCGCAGGGCTGGGCGCACTATCTGAAGACCGAAGTCGAGGCCTGGGGCGGCACGTTCGAGACGCGTGATCCGAACTGGGTCGTCGATGCCGGCGCGCAGGCGATCACCGATGCCATCTCCTCCGACACCAGGCCTGACGTGCTGATCATCCACGCGCCCGACCTCAATTCCTACTCCAAGCTGATGAAGAAGGCGCAGGCAGCCGGCACCTACGTGATCTTGGTCGACAATCCCGCCAATTTCCCGGCCGATGCCTTTGTCGGCAGCGATTGGGACCGGCTCGGCCAACTCGAGGCGGAAGCCGCGATCAAGGGCTGCGGCGAGAACTCGTCCAAAAAGATCGGCCTTGTGCAGGGCGATCAAGCGAACTCCTCCAGCCTTTATCAGTACGCCGGCATCATGAAGGTACTGGAAAAGCATCCCGAGTTTCAGGTCGTGGCCAAGCCCGACTCCAACTGGGATGCGACCACCTCGCGCAATGTCACGACGACGATGCTGCAGCAGAACCCCGACATCTGCTCGATCATCGACTTCTGGGATGGTGATGCTACTGGCGCGTCGGCCGCGATCCGTGATGCCAAGCTCGAGGGCAAGGTTTTCCTGGTCACCACCGGAGGCGGCGAAAAGGCGGCCGACTGCGACAAGCTGCAGGACGGCACTTATGGCGCGGTTGTCATGACCGACCTTGCCCGGCAGTCGGGGGACATGAACGCCATCATAAAGTTCCTGCTGCAGAGCGGCCAGCCGGCCGGCACGTCGCACACCTACATCTACACGCTGGAGAAGGCGACGACCAAGGCCGACCTCAAGCCCGACAGCTGCTGGGACCTGAAGGCGCTGCAAGCGGAAGCTGCGGCGAAGTAGGTCGCGAGTTTACGCCTGATATCAATATGGCGGCCGGGTTGTACGTGGACAATCTCCAACCTCGGCGCTGCCCCTCACCTTACCCTCTCTTCGTGAAACGGGGAGAGGGGGTGTCGACGCTGGAGCTTATCCCTTCTCCCCGTTCTTCACGGGGAGAAGGTGCCGGCAGGCGGATGAGGGGCAGCGGCGAAGTTGAGAATTGCTCCGGAGCGATTACCCGGCCACCTTTTTCTCTTCTCTCGCAATAGCAGTGACCTGATGTCCTTTCGCGAACGCCTCCAGGCCTGGCGCTACAATCTCGTGCCCGACCATCTGGTCGGCGAGATACTGACCAAGCGCTGGACCGACAATGCCATTCCCTTCCTGGCACTGGTGGCAACACTCGGCGTGTTCGGTTCGATCATTCCGGGCTTCTTCAAACTGACCTCGCTGCAGGAATCGACCCGCCAGCTCGGTGAATTCTCGATGGTCGTCACCGGCATGACGGTGGTGATGCTTGGCGGCGGCATCGACCTGTCGGTCGGCTCGATCTTTGCGCTGTCCTGCTTTTCGGCCGTCTATGTCTTCTTCATCCTCGAACAGTCGATCTGGCTGGCGCTGGCCGCTTCGCTTGCCGCCGGCCTCGTCTTCGGCGCCGTCAACGGCTATCTCGTCGGATACCTCAGGCTGCGCGCCTTCCTCACCACGCTGGTGACCTTCATTTTCGGGCGGGCGCTGTTCGACATCCTGGTCACCACCTATGCCGCCGATGTGCAGCTGTCCCAAGCCACCTCCGATGTGCTCGACTTCATCGGCGACGGCACCTTCTGGGGCCTGTCGGTCTCGGTGTGGTTGGCCATTATCCTCGCCATCGTCACTCATATCGCGCTGACGCGCTCGCGGCCCGGCTGGCATGTGCTGGCGGTTGGCGGCTCCCGGCGCTCTGCCCACAATGCCGGCATCCGTGTGCGCCGCACCGTGTTCATGACTTATGTCTTCTCAGGCTTCTGCGCCTCGATCGGCGGCTTCCTCATAGCTTGCCGGCTGAGCGGAGCAGGGCCGGGCACCGGCCTCAACCTCGAGATCATGGCGCTGACCGCGGCGGTGGTCGGCGGTGTCAGCCTCGGAGGCGGGCGCGGCTCGGTGATCAAGGGGCTGATGGGCGCCATCATCGTTTTGACCATGACCAACGGCCTGATCAGGCTGGGCTACGGCACCGGCACCAACCAGATGGTGCTGGGCATCATGCTGGCAGTGGCGGTGACGATCGACATCCGCTGGCTGAAGAACCGCCACAAGGTGCTGAACGAGGTCTATGTCGCGCCGGTCTATCTCAGGATGGGCGAGACGCAGTCGGCGGCGCCCGGCTCCGGCACATCCTACGAACTCGACAATCGGCTGTCGGGCGCCGACCATATCGGGCTCGGCGAACTGGAAGGACCGGAAGATGTCATTCTCGACCGTGACGACCACCTCTATTGCGGCACGCGCCATGGCGAGATCGTCCGCTTCTTCGCGCCGGACTATGTGAAGTCGGAAGTGTTCGCTCATATCGGCGGCTTTCCGCTCGGCCTTGCCTTCGACAAATCAGGCAATCTGATCAGTTGTGTCGGCGCCATGGGGCTCTATTCCGTCTCGCCCGATCGTGAGGTCAAACGCCTGTCGGCCGAAACGTCGCGCTCCTGGACATCGGTCGTCGACGACGCACGGCTGCGCGATCCCAACGACTGCGACATAGCACCGGACGGCCGCATCTATTTCACCGACTCGACCAAGCGCTATGACGCGCATGACTGGGCGCTGGATTCGATCGAGAACCGCGCCACCGGCCGTCTTCTGGTCTATGACCCGAAGGACGGATCGACCAGGACGCTGCTCGACGGCTACCGCTACACCAACGGCGTGTGCATGGCGCATGACGGCAAGTCGCTGTTCTTCGCCGAGAGCTGGGCCTGCCGCGTGCATCGCTACTGGCTGGAAGGGCCGAAGGCCGGCACCGCCGAATGCGTCATCCGGGACATGCCGGGCTATCCTGATAACATCAACCGGGCGTCGGACGGCAATTACTGGATGGCGTGGCTCGGCATGCGCACGCCGAGCTTCGACCTGTCGCTGCGCCATCCCGACATGCGCAAGCGCATGACGCGCCGGCTGCCGCAGGACGAGTGGCTGTTCCCCAACATCAATACCGGGGGCGTGGTGAAATTTACGGAGGAGGGCAACATCGTCGAAGCGATGGGCGACCTCTCGGGCGGCGCGCATCCGATGGTCACCTCGATGCGCGAGCACAAGGGATATCTCTTCGTCGGCGGCATCCTCAACAACCGCATCGGCCGCTACAAGATTGCTGGCGCCGACCCGAATTGGACCAGCCCGGCTTCCTATTGGGGAGCAAAGCGATGATCCTCGATCCCATCCTGGATTTATTTCGCGGCAAGGCGGTGACGATCCCGCCGCTGGATGGCGCTTTCCGACCCAACACGCAGCTTGACGATGCGCCGGCGTTTGCCGAACTGACCGAGCCGGACAATCTGCTGATCTCTGGCGACAAGCTGCTCGCTTCCAGCGGCAACGCCGTCTATTCGATTGCCGCCGGTACCGCGCCCAAGTTGGTCGAGACCTTTGCGTCCACCGTTACCGCGCTGGCGTTCTCGCCATCGGGTGAGCTGACGGTCGGATTGGAAAGCGGCAAGCTCCTGGTCGGCGGTAGGGATGTTTCGCTACCGGCTGGTGTCAGCTGCATCACCGCGCTCGCCTATCCCGGTGACGGCGCTCTGTGGCTGGCCAATGGTTCGGCCGAATTCGCACCATCACAATGGGCGGCCGACCTGATGAAGAAAGGCGCGTCCGGATCGCTTTGGAAGCAGGATGCGGCAGGCGGGACCTTCCGCAAGGTGGCCGGCGCCATCGCCTTTCCCTATGGGCTCCATCCCATCGGCAGGGATGTGCTGGTGAGCGAGAGCTGGCGCCATCAGCTCATCCGCTTCGAGGCGGCAAGCGGCAGCCGCTCGACGGTGTTGACCCATCTGCCCGGCTATCCCGCGCGGCTGTCGCCGGCAGCCGATGGCGGCGCCTGGCTGACCCTGTTTGCGCCGCGCAACCGGCTGATCGAATTCGTGCTGCAGGAGACGCATTACCGTCAGGACATGATCGAGCAGGTGCCGCCGGCCTATTGGATCGCACCGGCTCTGGCCTCAAGCCGCAGCTTCCTCGAACCGCTGCAATGCGGCGGCATCCGCACGATGGGCATCCACAAGCCCTGGTCGCCGAGCCGCTCCTACGGTCTGGTGGTCAGGCTCGACCAGAAGATGCAGCCTCGGTTCAGCCTGCACAGCCGCGCCAACGGCATACGTCACGGCATTTGCAGCGTGGTTGAAAAAGATGGCGAACTGTTCGTCGCCTCGAAGGGCGGCGACTGCGTGTTGGCTGTCGATGCCGGGGGGTTTTGATGGAACCAATCGTGCGCCTGGAGAATGTCACCAAAAATTATCGCGGCGTGCCCGCGGTCAAGAATGTCAGCTTCGAATTGCGCAAGGGCGAGATCCACGCGCTGCTCGGCGAAAACGGCGCCGGCAAGTCGACGCTGACCAAGATCATCGCCGGAGTGGTCGACGCCAGTTCGGGCAAGATGTTCCACAAGGGACGCGAGATCGCTTACGCCTCGCCGCATGCGGCGCTCGAGGCGGGCATCGCAATGGTGTTCCAGGAGACCAGCCTGGTGCCGTCGATGACGGTGGCGCAGAATCTTTATCTCGGCACCGAGAAATTCCTCAACCGGCTGCGCGGCACCTACATTTCCGCGCAGCAGTTCCTGCAGTCGCTGAATTTTCCGGTCGACCCGAACGCCATGGTGGCGACGCTTGGCGCGGCCAAGCGCCAGATGGTCGAGATCGCGCGCGCCGTGCACCACAATGCCGAGATCATCATCTTCGACGAGCCGACCGCGACGTTGACGCCGGAGGAAAAGCGGCACTTCTTCGCGCTGATCCGGCGGCTCAAGGCGCGCGGCGTCTCCATCGTCTTCATCAGCCATGCGCTGGAAGAGGCGCTGCTGATTGCCGACCGTATCACCATCCTGCGCGACGGCGAGTTGGCCATCACCGACGACACGTCGGCCTTCGATCGCGACCGGATCGTTGCCGCCATGGTCGGGCGCACGCTGTCCGGGCAGATCTATCGCCAGCGAGACGAGGCCAGGCTGCGCAAGGCGGGCAAGAAAGTTCTGTCGGTGCAGGACATCTCAATGAGCAATGTCGTGCGCAACAATTCGTTCTCGATCTTCGAAGGCCAGATCACCGGCGTCTTCGGGCTGATCGGCTCCGGCCGTACCGAGACGTTCAAAATCGTGTCCGGCATCTACAAACGCGATTTCCTGCGCGGCGGGGCGATCGAGCTGGACGACAGGCCGGTGCGCTATCTCGTGCCGAGCGAAGCGGTAGCCGACGGCATCGTCTACGTCACGGAGGATCGCAAGAGCGAAGGCATTTTCGAGACGATGGGCATTGCCGAGAACCTGTTCGGCGGGCTGCTGGCAGCCGGCCGCGAAACGGCCTGGGTGATCAACCAGCAGGAAATGCGCGCGCTTTCCGCCGAATGGACCAAGACGCTGAATATCAAGGCGATCAACGACAATGCGCGCGTGGTCGAGCTTTCCGGCGGCAACCAGCAGAAGGTGGTTATCGGCAAGGGGCTGGTGCAGAAGCCGCGCGTCGTCATCTTCGACGAGCCGACGCGCGGCGTCGATGTCGGCGCCATCGCCGAGATCCACCAGATCATCAACCGGCTGGCAGACGAGGGTCTGGCCGTCGTGGTCATCTCGTCCTACCTGCCGGAGATCATGAACCTGTCCGACCGGATCCTGGTCTGCCGCCAGGGCCGCATCGTCGAAGAGTTTTCGCCGGCGGAGGCGACGGAGGAAAAGATTATGTATGCGGCGGTGCATTAGAGGGTGTGTCGGTATTCAGGTGAGGCCGGCCTGCAAACGCCGGCTTCCTGCGCTCCCGGTGCTCACGTACTTCAAGTACGCTCCGCTCCGGTTCTCGGAACCCGTCGTTTTCGACTCGGCCTGACTTGAATCTCGACATACCCTCGCGGTGCTGTTTGCGTCGCAAAAGGCGAATAGGCGAATGAAGTGAATGGATTGGCGGCGGCTGTTCAGCGTCCGATTCAAACGTCCGGCATCGAAAAAACGAAAGGAAACGCCATGGCCACCACTAGACTCCTGAGCGATGCCGAGGTGGAGAAAATCCCGGCGGTGAAGGCGGTGTTCAACGACATCAGGGCAACGCGGAAATCGGATTTCGTCAATAATTTCTGGCGCGGGCTGGCCAATGATCCTGCGGCCCTCAAGCGTGTCTGGGAACAGCTCAAGGCGGTGATGGTTGCCGACAGCGCCATCGATCCGCTGACCAAGGAAATGATCTACATCGCGGTGTCGACCGCCAATGGCTGCTCCTATTGCGTCCATTCGCACACCGCCGCCGCTCGTGCGAAAGGCATGACCGACGCACAGCATGGCGAGTTGGTGTCGATCATCGGGTTGGCGGGACAGACCAACCATCTGGTGACGGCAATGCAGATCCCGGTCGATCCACAGTTCGAGGTGAAGTGAGGAAAGACGCGCTACACCGGCCTGTAAACCTTCTCCGCCGCGTTCCAGAAAATGTCGGCTTCCGCCGCCGTGCCATGCTTCTCCACCGCATCGCGGTGCGCCTTGATCAGTTCGGCGTGGCCGGTCCAGAGCTTCTCGATCGGGAAGTTCGAGCCGAACATCAGATGGTCGCTGCCAAGAATATCGATCGCATTGTCGATGATGTAGGCGATCAGCGCCGGATCGTTGCGGTGAACGAAGGTGCCGAGGCCAGACAGCTTGGCGTAGAGATTGGGCGCCGCCGACAGTGTGCGCAGGCCGGCCTTCCAGGCTTCGGTGGTTTCCGGTTCCATGCCGGTCAGCATGCCGGCGTGGGTCAGGATGAAATTCGTCTCCGGGTTTTCGCCGACCAGCGTCAGCCCGTCCTTCATCTGGGCGGGGAAGAGCTGCAGGTCGAAGGACAGGCCGTAATCCTTCAGCCGCGCGACGTTGGCGCGGACCTTGGGGTCGATCACCTGGTCGGCCGAGGCGGCGAAGCGGAAGGCCGGGGTCTCGTGCCAGTGCAGTTGCATGCGCACGCCGCGCAGCAGCCTGTATTTCATCAACCGGTCGATCTGCGGCCTGACATCGTCCACCGTCATGTCGGCATAGCCGACGATGGCGTGCGGCCAGCCGGTCTCGTCAGCGGTCTTCTGCAGGAAGGCGACCTCCTTCTCGAAATCCTCCTTGGCCCAATTGGTCTGGACATAAACGGCTTTTTCGACGCCCGAACCTTTTTGGTCGGCCAAAAATTCATCGATCGGATAGTCGCGGCGGATCGGTTCGTAAGGGCCGAAGATGCGCGGCACCATCGGGCCGACCAGCCATGGTTGGTCCTTCTGGCGCCAGATGTGGAAATGCGCGTCGATGGCTTTCTGCATCACGATACCTTTTTCCAGATGGTCGCGGCCGCCGGGGCGGGGCGTGCGAGCGACAGGATGAAATCGGTGAGGCCGGCCAGCGACGAGCCGTCGACCAGATCGTCGAGGTCGGGCAGGATGGCGCGCAGCGCCGCTGTCGCCGGCTGGAAGCGCGGATCGCCGGCCAGCGGAGTCGCCAGCGACAGCCGGAAGGCGCGGGCGCTAAGCCTGCGCATGGCAATCTCCAGTTCGGCATGGTCGCCGCGCTCCAGCGCGTCGGAGAGAATGACGACCGCGGCGCCGCGCGTGAACGACGAAAAGCGCGGCACCGAGAGGAATGCCAGCAGGGTCGGTCCCATGCGGGTGCCGCCATCCCAATCGTCGACCTGGGCCGCCGCGCGCGCCAGCGCCTGATCGCGGTCGCGGATGCGCAATGCCGAGGTGATGCGGGTGAGCCGCGTGCCGAAGGTAAAGATCTCGGCGCGGTCCGCGCCCTGCACGGCGGCATGCGCCAGCTTGAGATAGTCGGCGGTGTGCAGCTTCATCGAGCCGGAGACATCGATCAAGAGCAGCAGTTTGCGCGGCACGGTCTGGCGGCGGCGCAGCAGCGGCGAGGGGACATCGCCATCTGCGCCGACGATTTCCCTGAGCGAGCGGCGCAGGTCGAGCTTGCCGCGCGAATGGGTACGCACGGTGCGGAAGGAACGTCGGGCGGGCAGGGCCGATGACAGCTTTCGGCGAAACGCGGTCAGACTGTCGTCGTCGCGCTGGAAGTCGCGCGAGCTCAACTGCTCCAGGGCGGAAGACAACTCGCCGCCTTCCTGTTTCTGCTCGGCCTCGATCCGTTCGTCGTCGGCACCGCCATCATCCTTGATGCGCGTTTCCTCGTCTGCATCGCCTTCGATCACAGCTGACGCGTTGCCATAGAAATGGCTCTGGAAATGCGCTTCGAATTCGTCGCGGCGGTCAGGCGGCGGCGCTAGTGTGGCCAGGGCCGCCTCACGGATGTCCGCCATCGAGCGCGGCCCCAGCAGGGTCACGGCCTGCATGAAACGGGAGACTTGTTCCGGGGCAATAGCGAAGCCGTAGCGGCGCAGCAGGCGAGCGAAGCTGAGCAAGGGCGTTGCGGCGCGGGGGAGATGTCCGGCAGGACAGAGGGGGGCGCTGTCCCGCCCGCGTTGCTGAATGACGTCGCGGCTCACGCCAGCACCTCGTCGACGATCCGGCCGAGCTCGGGCGCGATGTAGGACAGATCCTCCTCGTCCTTGATCAGCACGCCGATGGCGCGGCGGAAGGCTTCCGGCCATGGACTGCCGCCTTTTTCGAGAATGGTCGCGGCATTGGCCCATTCGACCGCCTCGGCGATGCCGGGCGGTTTGGCGAGTGGACGCGCGCGGATGGTCTGCACGGCTGTGGCCACGGCGCGTGCCGTTGCCTCTGCGACATCGCCGGCGCGCAGCATGATGATGGCCGCCTCACGCTCGGCATCGGGATAGCCAATCCAGTGATAGACGCAACGCCGCCGGAGCGCTTCGGCGAGTTCGCGGGTGCGGTTGGAGGTCAGGATGACGATCGGCTGTGTGGTGGCGCGGATGGTGCCGCGCTCGGGAATGCTGATCTGGAAGTCGGAAAGAAACTCCAACAGCAGCGCCTCGAATTCGTGGTCGGAACGGTCGATCTCGTCGACCAGCAGGATGCGCTGCTCCGGCGCCTTCAGGACCTGCAGCAGCGGGCGGGCGATCAGAAAGCGGTCGTCGTAGATATCGACTTCTTGCTCGCCGGCATGGCGGATGGCGAGCAGCTGGCGCTGGTAGTTCCACTCATAGAGTGCATGCGCGGCGTCTATGCCTTCATAGCATTGCAACCGCACCAGATCGCGGCCGAGCAGTTCGGCCATTGCCTTGGCCGCTTCCGTCTTGCCGACGCCCGGAGCGCCTTCGAGCAGCAGCGGCTTGCCCAGCCGGATCGCCAGGAAGATGGCCGTCGCCAGGCTTTCATCAGCCAGATAATGCGAGGCAGCGAGGCGCTCGGCGACCGCTTCTGGCGAAGTCGCGACCGTTTCGGCGTTTACCTCGGGCATGTCGGTTCTCAGGTCGTCGCTTGCGCCTTGAGCGCACGCAAAATGCGTTCCGGCGTGATCGGTAGCGTGTCGATGCGCACGCCGACAGCGTCGAAAACGGCATTGGCGACCGCCGGAATCTGTGGATTGGCGCACATTTCGCCGGGCCCCTTGGCGCCGTAAGGACCATCTGCCGAGGGCCGCTCCAGCACGATAATCTCGGTTTCGGCCAGGTCGCCGGGACCTGGCATCAGATACTGGTTGAAGTCGGTGCCGCCGTGGTCACGGTTAGGATAATAGGGCTCGGTCGTTTCGTAGAGCGCATGGCTGATGCCCATCCAGGAGCCGCCGACCAGCTGCTGCTCGACCATCTTGGGATTCAGCGCACGGCCGATCTCGAAGACGTTCTTCACCGTCAGCACCGTCACCTCGCCGGTCTCGTCATCGACCTCGACCTCGGCCACCGTGCAGGCATGCGCGTAACAGGTCGACGGCTTCATCGCGCCGGTCTCCTTCTCCGGATAGGAGCGCGGGATGAGGAACATGCCGCGTCCCGAGATCGAGCGGCCGCGCTTGAAATGCGCCGACAGAGCGACGTCGAAGATCGAGATCGATTTCTGCGGCGCGCCCTTCACCAATATGTTGCCCTGACCGTCGGTCTCGAGGTCGGAGGCGTTGACCTCCAACTCCTCCGCGGCCACTTCCAGCATCACCTGGCGGGCTTCCCTCGCCGCCTGGATGACGGCGTTGCCGGCGCGGTGCGTGCCGCGCGAGGCGAAAGTGCCCATGCAGTGCGGGCCGGTGTCGGTATCGGCGGTGTCGACGACGACGCGGTCGGTCGGCACGCCAATTGTCTCGGCGCAGATCTGCGCCATGATCTGCTTCATGCCCTGGCCGAGATCGACCGATGATAGGGTCACCATGAAATTGCCGGTTGGGGTCGAATGCACCAGCGCCTGGGTGGGATCGCCGCCAAGGTTCATGCCCGTGGGATAATTGATCGCGGCAACGCCGCGTCCGCGCCTGATCGCCATCTCAAGCTCCCTTCGCGTAGGAGGACATCGCCATGTACTTCTCGGCCACGGGCCAGTTGGCGGCGCGCGAAGCCTCCTGCATGCACTCTATGAGGGCCGCCCCTTCGGTCGGCTGGCGATGCGCCTTCATATCGCCGTCGCGATAGGCGTTGATGAAGCGGAATTCGAGCGGATCCATGCCGATCAGCCGCGCCAGCTTGTCCATCTGCACCTCCAGCGCGAAGTCACCGATGGTGACGCCAAAGCCGCGCATGGCGGAGGAGGGGGTGCGGTTGGTGTAGACGCAGTACGTGTCGATCCAGACATTGGGGATGGTGTAGGGGCCGGGATAGTGCCCCGCGCCCTTCTGGGCGCCATAGGGCGAATGGCGGGAGTAGGCGCCGGCGTCGGTGTAGCCGGTGACTTTGCGCGCGACGATGCGGCCGTCCTTCATCACGCCGTCCTTGATGACGACCTTTTCGGCCGCGCGAGGTGACGAAATCTGCATCTCCTCCTCGCGGCTGTAGGTAAAACAGACCGGTCGCCCTGTTAGCTTGGCGCCGAGGATCGCGATCGGTTCGACGATGACATCGACCTTGCCGCCAAAGCCGCCGCCGACCGTGCCGCCGACGAAATGCAGCTTGCTGCCCGGCATCTGCAAAATGATCGACGTGTTGTCGAGGGTGAAGAACATCGCCTGCGTGTTGGTATAGCAGGTGAAGCGGTCATTGCCCTCCGGTGCCACGATACAGCCGGTGGTCTCGGTCGGCGCATGCTCTATCGGCGAGGACTGGTAGCTTTGTTCGAGGACGTAGTCGGCCTCGGCAAACCCCGCCTCGACATCGCCGAAGCGCACCTTGCGGCACTCGCCGCTGTCATAGAGATAGTAGTTCTGGCCGTGATACTCGTTGACGAGGGGCGCGCCGGGCTTCAGCGCTTCCTCCATGTCGAAGACGGCCGGCAGCACCTCGTAGTCGACCTTGACCTTGGCCGCGGCTTCCTGGGCGGCGCGCTCCGTCTCGGCCAGCACCGCCACCACGGCCTCGCCCTTCCAGCGCACCTTGCCGTCGGCCAGAACCGCCTCGTCCTCCGGCCCGATCTGGATCAGGATCAGGATGGTGTAGACATTGTGCGGGACGTCCCTGGCGGTGAGAATTTTCACCACGCCCGGATGTTTTTCCGCTTCGGACGTATCGATCGATCGGATGCGGGCATGATGGTGCGGGCTGCGCACCATCTTCAGATGCAGCATGCCGGGAAAGTTGCGGTCGGCGAAATAGGCGGTTTTGCCGGTGACATGGCCGGGCGAATCCGAGCGGGGCCTCGGCTGGCCGATCTCGTTGAGGTCATCCTTGCGGACGTCCGAAAAATAGCTTTTGCGCAGTTCCATCTTGCTTCCCTCAGGCCGCGTTCTGCGAGTTGGCGCGAGCGGCGGTGAGCACCGCCTGGATGATAGGCTCGTAGCCTGTACAGCGGCATATGTTGCCCGACAGCGCTTCGACGACATCGTCGCGGCTGGGATCGGGCGTGTGGTCGAGCAACACCTTGGCCGCCATGAGCATGCCCGGCGTGCAGAAGCCGCATTGGGTGGCGAAGGCGTCGAGAAAGGCGCGCTGCAGCGGATGCAGGACGCCGCCTTCGGCAAGACCCGATGTGGTGGTGATGGCAGCGCCGTTGCAGGTTTCGGCGAGCGTCAGACAGGACAGCCGGAGCTCACCGTCGACGATCACCGAGCAGGCGCCACAGGTGCCTTGATGGCAGCCGCCCTTCGGCGAAGTGTCGCCGATCTTGTCGCGCAAGGCGTTGAGCAGCGTGGTGCCGCTTTCGACGAATTCGGCCTTCTCAGAACCGTTGAGCGTGAACTGGACGGGAACCTTTGCCATTCTTCCTCCTTGCGCGCCTGCCCCGCAGGGCAAGCGCGCGCCCCGAATGTGACTAGCTGAGCAGCAGCCGACCGAGATGAACCGGCAGCACTTGCGCGCGATACCAGGCGCTGGCGATCGGGTCGGTGATTGGTGCGGTGCCGTCGCCCGCGGCGGCCAGTGCCGAAGCGATGCCGTCCGCGTCCAGTGTCCTGCCGAGCAGCGCTTTTTCGGCTGTCTTGGCTCGCATCGGCCGGTCGGCCATACAACCGAGCGCGATGCGCGCCGAGGATATCGTGCCGTCGCCGGCTTGTTCCAGGATAGCGGCGATACTGAGCACCGAGACGCCCTTGGGCTTTACCCGCGAGACCTTCACGAATCGAAAGCTTCCCTGTGCCGGCCGCGTGAAGCTGACCGAGGTGACGATCGCGCGGCTCCCGCCCCGCTTGGCCAGAAACGCTTCCATCGGCATTTCGCCGTCATTGGTGCTCACCATGGCGTCCAGCGCCAGCAGGGCGACTGCGAAATCGCCATAGGGGCTTGGCGCAAACAGATTGCCGCCGACGGTCGCCATGTTGCGGATCGCCGGACCGCCAACCGCACGCGCGGCCTTGGCAAGCTGGCCGAGCTCGGGATGGCGGGCGATCGCCGCCATGGTCACCGAAGCGCCGATGCGGATCGTGCCGCCGGAGACCGTGATGACCGACAAGGCCGGGTCGGTCGACCTGACAAGGCCGGAGACCGAAACGTCGCCCTCATTGGCGGCGCGCAAGACGAGCGTGCCACCGCCGAGATAGCGCGTGCCGGCGGCTTTCAGCGCCGCGCTGGCGTCTTTCACCGTTGCAAAACTCTGCAATGCCAGCGCCACGGCCCGCTCCTCAACCCTGGCCGGCGAAATGGCTCTTCAGGGCGTTGAAGCCGCCCTGGAAGACATTGGCGCCCATGCCCTCGGCCAGCTTGTCGGCTTCTTCGGGTGCTGCGTCGAAGCTGGCGGTCCATTCGGCATAGGTGCGGTCGCCGTCGGTGACGCGCCGCAATTGCAGCGTAGCCCTGTGGTTGGTGAGCGGCTGCGGCGTTTCCAGGATCGAATAGCTGACGAGGAAATTCTCATCGGAGAAATCGAGCAGCTTTTCGCGCAGCCGCGCGCCGCTGGCCAGCTGGAAGTTGCGCACGCAGCCGATCGTGATGGCGTCCTTGCCGTCCTCGATATGGCTTTCGACCATGCGCGGATGCCAATTCGGCAGTCCGTTGAAGTCGCGGATGCGCGCCCAGACCTTTTCGACCGGCGCGTCGATGACGGTGGAGATGGTGACATCAGCCATATGCTCTTTCCCTTGCAAACATTCTGCTTAGGACGGTAGGCCGACCGTGGTCGCGGTGCTTATCAATGCGTCTTGGGCACGTATCAATCAGTCTGAAAATAGCCGCTTTCCGGCCCGTCAGGACACTGCTCGCGCCGCTTCGCGATAGAGCGTCGGCGGCACGCCGACATGGTCGCGGAAGAAACGCGAGAAATTGCCCTGGGTGGTGAAGCCGAGATTGCAGGCGACCGATATCAGCGGCTCATGCGACCACTGGAGCTGGCGCACCGCTTCCTCCATGCGCAGCGTGTTCCAGTAGACGTTGGGCGTCAAACTGGTCTGTTCCTTGAACAGGGCGAAGAAATGCGGCCGCGACAGGCCGACGCTGCGCGCCACGTCATCGAACGAGATACGCTCGCAGACATTGGCTTTCATCAGCTGGATCGCCTTGCGGACGCGGAAATCCTGCATGGTGTTCACGCGGCCGCGCGGCTCCTGCGGAGCTGAAGCGTCGGCGGCATCCAGCACCGAGTCGATGAAGCGCTCGATCTCGTAACTGGCGACATCGTCGATGCTCTCATTGTCGGTCAGATGATCGAGCAGGCCGGCAGCAGCCTGGTGCAGCCAGGGTTCGAGCGTGATTGCCGCCTGCGCGAAAAGCGGCGCGGACGAGGGCAGGTCACGGCGCCGCCGTGCCCAGTCCGGGTCGATGTAAAAGGCGAGGAACAGGCCTGGGGTGCCGTCCTGCGACAGCACATGGCTATGCGGCTGCAGCGAGTTGATGCCGGCAGCCGTGCCAGGTCCAAGCAGGACCGTCTCACGGCCGATGGTCATCTCGCCGGCGGTGCCTTCCAGCCAGATGATGAGATGTGCCTCGACATGGGCATGGGTGACGAAGTCGCTCGCGACATTCAGGACAGAAACATGTCCGAACCGGCCCCAGTAGAGCCTGATCGCTTCCGTCATGGGTATATCCTCCCGCAGGCGACTGGCCTCCCTTCGCCTGCTTGGGGATTGTGCGGCCGGTTTTCCGTATCCGTCAAGGCATAGCCGCACGCCCGGTATTCGCGGCAGGCCGCTTCAGCCGATTTTCAGACTGAGCGATAGGACCGAAATGAACGCCGCTTCGGCGAAGACAGGCTTTTAGTCGCTTCGCCTGAAGTTGCGGATGCGGTCGAACAGCACCGCCAGCAGGATGGCGCCGCCGATGAAGGTGCCCTGCCAGAAGGCGTTAATGCCGAGCAGGCCGAGGCTGTTGCGGATCACCTCGATGAGGGCGGCACCCACGATCGCGCCAAAGGCGGTGCCGACGCCGCCGGCGAGATTGGCGCCGCCGATGACGGTGGCGGCGATGACCTGCAGCTCCATGCCGTTGCCGAGATTGGTGGTGACGGCGCCCAGCCAGCCGGTCTGGATGATGCCGGCTATTCCCGCCGACAGCGCCGAAATCATGTAGACGGCGACCTTGATCTGGCGCACCGGAACGCCGGTCAGCGTCGCCGCATGCTCGTTGCCGCCAATGGCGAAGATATGCCGGCCGAACTTGGTCCAGCGCAGGATGAAGCCGGTGATCAGCGCCAAAAGGATCATGTAGAGCACCGGATTGGCGATCCCGAACAGCCAGGCGCCGCCGCCCAGCGCCAGCAGCTTGTCGTGATCGGGCCCGAACTGGAAGACGACGGTGTTGTTGGAGGCGACCATGGCGAGGCTGCGGGCGATCGACAGCATGCCGAGCGTGACCACGAAGGGCGGGAAGCCGAGATAGGCGATCAGAATGCCGTTGAAGCCGCCGATGACGAGTGCCGTGGCGATCGAGGCCAGGATGCCGACTTCGATCGAAAACCCGGCATGCATGGTAACGGCCAGCACCATCGAGCACAGGCACAGCACCGAACCGACCGAGAGGTCGATGCCGCCGGTGATGATGACGAAGGTCATTCCCAGCGCGACAATGGCGACGAAGGTGACGTTGCGGGTGATGTTGAAGAGGTTCTTCGGGGTGGCGAAGGCATCCGTCGCAAAGGATAGGAAGATACAGGCGAGGATGACGGCGATCACCACCCAGAACGTCTGGCTGGAGAACAGCCGCGACAGAAAACTGTGCTGTTTCTGCGCGATCGTCTGATCAAGGGTGACTGCCATTATCGACCTTTCCTGCCGGCAGCGAAACGCGCCAGCGCAATGAAATCCGGTTTTGCCGCTCTCACACCACCTGCTCGATGGCGCCGGTGATCAGCCCTGTCACTTCCTCGGGCGAACTCGAGGCGATCGCCTTGTCGGCGACTTTCCTGCCGCGCCGCATGACGATGACGCGGTCGGCGACGTCGAAAACGTCGGGCATGCGGTGGCTGATCAGCACCACGGCGATGCCCTGGTCGCGCAAATGGCGAATCAGGTTGAGGACCTCCGCCACCTGGCGGACCGAAATCGCCGCTGTCGGCTCGTCCATCAGCACGATCTTGGCCTGTGACAGCATGGTGCGGGCGATCGCCACCGCCTGGCGCTGACCGCCGGACATCTGCTTGACGAGGTCGCGCGGGCGCGTCTCGGATTTGAGCTCGGCGAATATCTGGCCGGCGCGCTTGTACATGGCGGCATAGTCGAGGATACGGAAGGGCCCGACGCCGCGGCGCAGTTCGCGGCCGAGATAGACATTGGCCGCCGCCGTCAAATTATTGCACAGCGCCAGATCCTGGTGGACGATCTCGATGCCGTGCTGGCGGGCCTCGACCGGCTTGTGCAGGATCAGATCCTTGCCGTCCATCTGCATGGTGCCGTGGCTCGGGCGGAAATTGCCGGCGATCATCTTGACCAGCGTCGACTTGCCGGCGCCGTTGTCACCCATCAGGCCGACGACCTGGCCGGGCTCGATCGACAGCGACACGTCGTTCACCGCCTGGATGGCGCCGAAATGCTTCGAGATGTTGGTGAGTTCGAGAACCGCCACCAGCCTTTTGCCTCCCATGTCTGGCCGTCTGTCCCGGAAGGGGCGACGGCTTCGGTTCGCTACCCCAGCTCCTCCCGGAAGCAGCGACGCGGTCATTTACGCAAATGCCTGCATGGGCGTCAATTGTCTGACGAATAAGATTTGGGCAATTGTCGGACGAATGAGATCCCGCCTTTCGGGAAAAATCCGTTTTGTAGGACAAATAGCAATTGACGTTGGCGGCAAGCCGTTATTAGTTGAGCGTCGGAGGAAGATATGCCGGCTTTGACGACGTTGTTTGGCGGCGCAACCGGTAGAGGATTATCGACCGTGCCGGCATCGTTGCCGGGCTGGTCGCATCTGAAAATACTTATCGGCCTGGCCTGACGGCACGAGCGCTTGCTTCTGTCATCTCGCATTCGGCCGATCTGTGTGGCGGGCACGCCGTGTCCGTCTGTTTCCAAGGGAGGACTGACATGAGGAAAACAGTTTTGCTCGCCGCCGTCGCCGCCATGGCGTTGGGCGCCGGGCCGGCTTTGGCCAAGAAGCAGCTCGTCATCGTGGTGAAAGGTCTCGACAATCCGTTCTTCGAGGCGATCCACCAGGGCTGCGAGAAATGGAACAAGGAAAACGCCAGCTCGGAATATGAGTGCTTCTACACCGGTCCGGCGTCGACTTCCGACGAGGCCGGCGAGGCGCAGATCGTGCAGGATATGCTGAGCAAGCCGGACACGGTGGCGATGGCGATTTCGCCGTCCAACGCGCCGCTGATCGCGCAAACGATCAAAAGCGCCAACCCGTCGATCCCGATCATGACCGTCGATGCCGATCTTGCCAAGGAAGACGCAGCACTTCGCAAGACTTATCTCGGCACCGACAACTATCTGATGGGCAAGAAGATCGGCGAATACATAAAGAAGGCCAAGCCGAAGGGCGGCACGATCTGCACCATCGAGGGCAATCCGGCGGCCGACAACATCCTTCGCCGCGCGCAAGGCATGCGTGACGCGCTGTCGGGCAAGGAAGGACTTGCAGCCCTTGCCGGCGAAGGCGGCTGGACGGAAGTGGCGGGCTGTCCGGTGTTCACCAACGACGACGGCGCCAAGGGCGTCCAGGCGATGACCGACATCCTTGCCGCCAACCCCAAGCTCGATGCGTTCGGCATCATGGGCGGCTGGCCGCTGTTCGGCGCGCCGCAGCCCTATCGCGATCTGGTTGGACCGCTGAAGGACAAGCTGGCCAGCAACGACTTCGTCATCGGCGCCGCCGACACGATCGGCGACGAGGTGGCGATCGCGCGGGATGGCCTTGTCACCGCGCTGGTCGGCCAGCGGCCGTTCGAGATGGGCTACAAGGCGCCGTCCGTGATGATCGACCTGGTCGAAGGCAAGAAGGTCGACGATCCGGTGTTCACCGGCCTCGACGAATGTACCAAGGATACGGTCGACACCTGCATCCAGAAGTAGGCGTCTCGATCGGGGCGCCCGTCAACGGGCGCCCCGCCACCTCTGCTGACGAACAGGGACACGCATTTCAGGGGCAGCGGCTCCGGCTTTGGCGCGCCCGTGGTTCGAATTTTCGGCAATGGCATCGGCGCACCCGACAGTTCCTGACCGGAACAGGTACGGCCGACGCATTGGAACGTGGATGCCGGACGAAAAGTCAAACAAGCGAGCCATTCGGACCAAGGCACAGGCCGGCCGCCGTCCGGCCGCCATGCGCCGGCCCGATGCGGCGCACTTTCCCGGTGCCAGCGTGCACGCCTCGCTGGCCAGCGAGATCGGGCTCAGGATCGTGCGCGGCGACTATCCGCCAGGCACCATCCTGCCCAACGAAGCCCAATGGTCGCGAACGTTCAACGTCAGCCGCTCGGCGGTGCGCGAGGCGATCAAGATGCTGATGGCCAAAAGCCTGCTCGCTTCGCGCCCCAAGATCGGCAGTTGGGTCGAACCGAAGGAGCGCTGGAACCTACTCGACCGCGACGTGCTCGCCTGGTACGCGACCGCGCCGGACCGTGAGGTGTTCCTGCGGACGGTACAGGAGTTCCGCCACATCATCGAGCCGGAAGCGAGCGCCTTTGCCGCGGTGCGGCGCAGCGACGAGCAGATGGCCGAGATCAGCCAGGCCTGCCGCGAGATGGGCGAGGCGGCAAGCCTTCAGGAGCGCATCCGGGCCGACACGCGCTTTCATCTTGCCATCCTGCGGGCCTCCGGCAACGATCTGCTGGTGCCGCTCGGCGTGCTCATCGAGTCGGCGCTCGACCATCTCTTCGTCTTCACGACTCAGCAGGTCGGCGACCAACGGCGGGCCCAGAGGCTGCACGAGGCGATCGAGAAGAATATTCGTTTGCAGCGCCCCTCAGCGGCGCGCAACGCCGTGCACAAGCTACTCGCCGATACCGATGAAGGGATCGGAAGAGGGCGAGGGTGATCGACGCTCGCGCTTGGTGATCACCTTTCTATGGACAATGCGTAGCCTTCTGCGGCCTTTCGCAGGCTCCCGGCGTTCGAAGCTCGAAAAGCCAAGCTATTGGCTTTTCATCCGGTGCGCGGACCGCTTCTCACCCTTAAATCGTCTGTTTCTTTCCATCTTTCATCGGCATCAGATCGACACCGTTGACCTTGCCGATATGGGTGGCCAGCATCGGCACGTACTGCTCGGCCGGTCCGGTGGCGTGTGCTCCGGCGAAAGCGTTCTTGGTGGCGTTGCCGAGGGGGTTGGCAATGCCGGCAGAACCCGCCATCGATTCGAGGTAGGTCAAGTCCTTGAAGGCGTTGGCAATAGTGAATTTGTGGGCGTCGCGGTCGCCCTCCAACGTCCAGCGCATGAAGGTCTGGTAGAAGCCGCAATCCATGCGGCCGTTGCGGATGACGCTGTCGAAGCGCTGCGGCGAGATGCCGACCTTCTCGGCCAAGGCCAATGCCTCGGAATAGATCGCCGCATAGCCCAGCGAGACGAAATTGTTGAGCAATTTCATGCGGTGGCCGTCGCCGGTGTCGCCGATATGGACGATACGGCCGGCCCAGGTTTCGATCACCGGTTTGACCCTGGCAAAGACGGCGTCGGGTGCGCCGACCATGGCGTCGAGCGTGCCTTCCCAAGCCTCCTTCGGCGTGCGGCTGAGCGGTGCATCGACATAGTTGACGCCGAGCGCCTTGAGTTCGGCGGCCAGCGCAACGGTCGAGACCGGGTCGGAGGTCGAGCAGTCGACGACTACCGAGCCTTTTCTCAATCCTTCCTTGAGACCGCCGGGGCCTCGAATGATGGCTTCGACCTCACGCGAACCGGTGACGCAGATGAAGACGATCGTCGATGCCGCCGCCACGTCGCGGGAGGTCGAGGCTTCGTGGGCGCCGCGATTAGCCATATCCTCCGCCGGCTTGCGATTCTTGCGGCCGAGGAAGGTCAGGTGATAGCCTTTATCGACGATGTTCTTGGCGATGCCATGACCCATCAGGCCAAGGCCGATGAAGCCGATCTTCTCGCTCGCGGCGGTCGTGTTCATGCTGTCTGTCCTGTGTTGCGATTATCGATAATGTCGCCGCTCTTTTAGCCGCAAGCGGTTGCAGAAAGCAATATTGTCTGACAATACACATAATTCCTGAGCTTTCGTGGAGACCAGAATAATGAAGCGGATCATGTTCACCGGCGGCAGCGGCAAGGCTGGGCGCCACGTCGTGCAATATCTGGTGGAGCAGGGCTGCCAGGTGCTCAACATCGACACCAAGCCGCTCGACAATCCCAAGGTGCGCACGCTGATCACCGACATCACCGACAGCGGGCAGGTGTTCAACGCGCTGTCGAGCTATGCGGGCTTGCATGAATTCGACCCGTCGCTGCGCCCCCAGCCCGTCGACGCCGTGGTGCATTTCGCCGCGATCCCGCGCATCATGATCACGCCCGACAACGAAGTGTTCCGCATCAACGCGCTCGGTACCTACAATGTCATCGAGGCGGCGGTGAAGCTCGGCATCCGCAAGGTGATAATCGCCTCCAGCGAGACCACCTACGGGCTGGTCTTCGCCAACGAGCCGCGCACGCCCAAATATTTCCCGCTCGACGAAGAATACGACGTCGATCCGATGGACAGCTATGCCCTTTCCAAGGTGGTCAACGAGAAGACGGCACGGGCCTTTGCGCAGCGCGACGGTGCCGACATCTATGCATTGCGCATCGGCAACGTCATTGAACCGCACGAATACTCCCTGTTTCCGAAATGGTTCGCCGATCCCGGTTTCCGCAAGCGCATCGCCTGGAGCTATGTCGATGCGCGCGACCTCGGCCAGATCACGCTGCGCGCCATCGAGAAGGATGGGCTCGGCTACCAGGTGTTCAACGCTGCCAATGACGACACGTCGTCGGACCTGCCGACCGCGGAACTGCTGAAGCGCTTCTATCCCGGTGTGCCGGTCAAGGGTGAGCTCGGCGAATTCGAGACGCTGCTGTCCAATCGCAAGGCGCGCGACATGTTGGGCTTTCGGCCGGAACACAGCTGGCGCAAATACGTGAGGATCTCTTGAAAACAGGCCCCGCCGGGGGGTTGAGCTGTGCACAGAAGCCGGCGTTGCGGGTGAACCCGCTTGCCGTGCTTGACAGCTTGCTCAATCCGGACTTTCTGGAGCCTATGCGGGACGCGAAGCCGAACAAGGAAAAATCGCCGGCAAAAGCGGCATCGGCCGAGCGTCAGGCCGGCGTTCGCCGCACCGATGCGGCGCGCATTCCGGGTTCCAGCGTGCACACCTCGCTGGCCAGCGAAATCGGGCTCAGGATCGTGCGCGGCGACTATCCGCCCGGCACCATCCTGCCCAACGAAGCCAAATGGTCGGAGACCTTCAGCGTCAGCCGCTCGGCGGTACGCGAGGCGATCAAGATGCTGATGGCCAAAAGCCTGCTCGCCTCGCGCCCGAAGATCGGCAGCTGGGTCGAGCCGAAAGAACGTTGGAATCTGCTCGACCGCGACGTGCTTGCCTGGTACGCGACCTCGCCGGACCGCGAGGTATTTCTGAAGACGGTGCAGGAATTCCGCCACATCATCGAGCCGGAGGCATCCGCTTTTGCCGCCATGCGGCGGACCGACGAGCAGATGGCCGAAATCAGCCAGGCCTGCCGCGAGATGGGCGAGGCACCAAGCCTGCAGGAGCGCACCCGCGCCGACACGCGCTTTCATCTCGCGATCCTGCGGGCGTCTGGCAACGACCTGCTGGTGCCGCTCGGGGTGCTGATCGAATCCGCCTTCGACCATCTCTTCACCTATACGACGCGGGAACTCGACGATTTGCAGCACGCACAGAAGATGCATGAGGCGATCGAGAAGAACATCCGCCTGCAGCGGCCCGACGCGGCGCGTGCCGCGGTGCGCAAGCTGCTCGCCAACACAGACGGCGTGATCAGGTCACGATAAGCCGTTCCAGGAACCCGTCACGCGGCTTGCTGCCTACTCTTCCTTCTCACGTCCGAACGCCGCGCGCAGTTCGTCCTTGGCGTCCTCGAGCACCTTCTTCTGCTTCGCCGGCAGGTTCTTGCCGGCACGGTTGATGTAGAAGTTCAGCATCGACATGGCGGACTGGAACGGTTCGGCCTTGCGCCGGTCGCTGTGTTCGGCCGACCGCTTGAGCGAAGCCGCGATCTTCTTCGGGTCGTGGGATTCGAAGACATGGTCTTCGAGATCCATGGCATTGCTGTGCTCGGTCACCTCAGCCGACCATTTCCGTTTCGCGGTCATGGCAATCTCCTTCGCGTTGAGCCGATTGCAAAACGTCCTTCATCGTCGCACGTTCCGGTGAGCCCGGAACCGGCGAACCCTGGAACCATGGAATTACCCACGTGGCGCTGCTCGGCGCCGCGAATGCGCCGATAGTGGTGGAAGGACCGTCGGCCGCTAGGCCGCATGACCGCGACCATGGTCAATGTCGATGACGGAATGGAAACAGCTTGGCCTCGATCTTCTCCTCACCAGCAGCCGGCAATGCGGTCGTCGACAGCTCGCATGCATGGATACGGCTGGCGGTGTCGATGCTTTTGTCAACAGTCGGCGGCGTCGGCATGTGGGCCGTGGTCGTGGTGCTGCCGGCCGTGCAGGCCGAGTTCGGCGTCGACAGGGCCGACGCCGCTCTGCCCTACACCGCGACCATGGTCGGCTTTGCCGCCGGAAACGTTCTGGTCGGGCGCGCCATCGACCGTGTCGGCTACTGGATCCCGGCGCTTGTTTCCTCGATGGCGCTGGTTGCCGGCTTCCTGCTGGCGGCGCTGTCGACCTCGATCCTGCAGTTCACGCTCGCCCAGGGCTTGCTGATCGGGGTCGGTACATCGGCGATCTTCGGGCCGCTGATCGCTGACATCTCGCATTGGTTCAACCGCCGGCGCGGCGTCGCCGTGGCGGCGGCCGCGGCCGGCAGCTATCTCGCCGGAACGATCTGGCCTACCGTCATGCCACCCCTGATGAAGGCGGAAGGCTGGCGCTTCACCTATGTGGCCATCGGCATCTTCTGCCTGGCGACCATGGTGCCGCTGGTGCTGATGCTGCGGCGCGGCGCCCCGATCGCGGCCGCCGGTTCCGCGGGCAGCCGGCTGGTGCAGCCGATCTCGTTGTCGCCGACGGCACTCCAGGTGCTGCTTGTCATTGCTGGTCTTGGCTGCTGCGTGGCGATGTCGATGCCGCAGGTGCATATCGTGGCCTACTGCATGGATCTCGGCTACGGCGTCGCGCATGGCGCCGACATGCTGTCGATCATGATGGCGGCCGGCGTGGTCAGCCGCGTGGCTTCGGGCTTCGTTGCCGACCGCATCGGCGGGGTGAAGACCCTGCTTATCGGCTCGGTGCTGCAATGCCTGTCACTGTTCTTTTACATTCCCTTCGACGGGCTTGCCTCGCTCTACGTCGTTTCGCTGGTCTTCGGCCTGTCGCAGGGTGGCATCGTGCCCTGCTATGCTATCATCGTGCGGGAATACATGCCCGCCAGGGAGGCCGGCCAACGCGTCGGCATTGTCATCATGGCGACCATTTTCGGCATGGCGATCGGCGGCTGGATGTCGGGCTGGATCTACGACCTGACCGGCTCCTACGCCGCCGCGTTCCTGAACGGCATCGCCTGGAACCTGCTGAACATCTTGGTGATGGTGCTGGTGCTTTGGAAGGCAAGACGCGGCGCAACGGCGATGGCCTGAGGCAGAGCGGAAGCACTCGCCCGCAAGCGCCTCGGCTTGACAACGGGCCGGGGCTGCGCGACGCCAGAGGCGAGTGGTGCGGCACAGGCTGGTGAAATGGCGACAGCAACGTCGATCGTATTGCGGCAGCGCCTTGGCGGCCACGCACCGCATGGAGCCTGTCCTTGATCAAGCCGCGCTCGCGCCGAGGCGGCGGCCGCCCGACCATATCAGACGTCGCGCGCAAGGCGGGCGTAGGCGCCATCACCGTGTCTCGTGCTTTGCGCGAGCCGGAGCGGGTCTCGCAGGACCTGCGCCGCCAGATCCAGGCCGCCGTCGACGAGCTCGGTTACGTGCCGGATCCCAACGCGCGGGCGCTGGCCTCGGCCCGCGCCGAGGTGTTCGGCGTGCTGGTGCCGTCGCTTACCAACAACGTCTTTGCCGAGGTGGTGCGTGGCATCTATGACAGCCTGTCGGATAGCGCCTTCCGCATCCAGCTCGGCAACACCCACTATTCCGGCCTCGAAGAAGAACGGCTGCTGCAGGTGTTCGGGCCGCAAAGGCCGGCGGCGCTGATCGTGGCCGGCATCGACCAGACGCCGGCCTCGCGAAAACTGCTGGAGAATGCAGGCTGCCCGGTGGTCCAGGTCATGGAAACCGGCCCGGACCCGGTCGATATGATGGTCGGCTTCTCGCATCTGGACGGGGGCAGGGCGGCGACTGAGCATCTGCTCGAAGCGGGTTACCGCCGCATCGGATTCATCGGCGCGCGCATGGATCCGCGCTCGCAGCGGCGCTTGGCCGGATACCGCATGGCAGTGGAGAAAGCCGGCCTGTTCGATCCACGACTGATCACCACCACGCCGGTGCCGTCCAGTGTGACGCTGGGACGCGAACTTTTCCGCGACGCGCTGGCCAAGATGCCGACGCTCGACGGCGTATTCTGCAACAATGACGACATCGCGCTAGGCGCGCTGTTCGAGTGTCATCGCGCTTCGATCGGTGTGCCCAAGAGGATCGGCATCGTCGGCTTCAACGATCTCGACATGATGCAGGTGGCGTTTCCCTCCGTCACCAGCATCCGCACGCCCCGCTACGAGATCGGACGGCGGGCAGTGGCCATGGCGCTGGCGGCGATAGGAGGCGAGCCTCCGCAGCAGCGCGTCGTGGATCTCGGTTTCGAACTCATGCGCCGCGAGAGCACGGCGCGCTAAACACGCTTTCGCGATCAAGAGAAAGGGCGCTTTACACACCGTTCATGGTAGCGCTACCGTCGTCGTCGGACAGGAAAGAGAAATGCAACGGTACGGCGCCCGTCTATTATACATAAGCGACAACTAATTCTTGTTTATTATGTATAATATGCTATTTTCCCAGCAACCTGGGAACGACGGGGGAGGAGGCATCGCATAGACCATTGGCCATCGGAAAGGCAGGTACGGCAAGGCAAGAGGAGCCGGAGCCGACCGTGCGAAATTCACATCGCGAAACGACGTCAGAATTACAAAATGGGAGGATTATCGATGATCAAGTCACTGGTAGGTGGCATCGTTGCCGCCAGCGCATTCGTCATGCTCAACTCGGCCGCCATGGCCGCCGGCCCCGAGATCGTGCCGGGCCCGGCCGCCCAAGCCGACTGCTTCGCGCCTTGGAGCGCGGACACGAAATTCTTCAAATATCCCAAAAAGGAAGGCCCATACCGCATCGCCTTCGCCAATGGCTATATCGCCAACACCTGGCGCATCCAGATGGTGCAGACCGCAAAGGCCTATGCCGCCCAGCCGGACGTCAAAGCCAAGATCAAGGAATTCAAGGTCGTCTCGACCGGCGAGGACGTGCCGGCGCAGATCTCGGCGATCAACAACTTCATCGATTCCGGCTATGACGCGATCGTCACCGACGCGCAGAACCCGACTGCTTTCGGCCCGGTCATCAAGCGCGCCAAGCAGGCTGGCATCGTGCTGGTCGCCTTCGACAACATCCTCGACACCAAGGATGCCATCAACGTCAATGTGGACCAGAAGGGCCTCGGCGAATTGTGGGCCAAATGGCTGGTCGCGAAGGTGCCGAATGGCGGCAAGATTCTCGAAGTGCGCGGCGTTGCCGGCACCTCCGTCGATACCGATCGCCACAACGGCATCCACGAGGTGCTCGACGCTTCCGGCAAGAAATGGGACGTCACCGAAGTCGCCGGCAAGTGGGACGACGGCGTGGCACAGAAGGTCACCGCCGACGCGATCGCCACCAACGGGCCATTCGACGGCATCACCGGCCAGGGCGGCGACACCGGCATCGTGCAGGCGATGATCGATGCCAAGCATCCGTTCGTGCCCTTTGGCGGTGAAACCGAAAACGGCTTCCGCAAGTTCTGCGCGGCGCATTCGGCCGACGGGTTGAAGTGCTCTTCCGCGGGCTCGGGCCCGGCCCAGGTCGCCGTCGCCATCAAGACCGCGATTGCAGCGCTCGAAGGCGAAGTGGTGCCGCAAGAGGTGAAGCTGCCGCTGGCGATCGCCGAAGATCCGAACATGAAGGAAGGCACGGATTACTTCCCGAAAGAGTCGGACAATTTCTTCGTCGGCAACTCCTTCCCAACCTGCGGCATCAACTTCAGCGCCCAGGAAATCATGGGTCAGACCAAGGAAAATCAGTAGTTTCCAGTGGATATCGTTTCGGGGCCGCGGCTAAGCCGCGG
>NZ_JAIUIF010000013.1:0-167920 GCF_020165475.1 Mesorhizobium sp. BR1-1-15
GCGGAGGGGGGTGGGGGTCTGCGCCACAACCCACCCCGGCGCTACGCGCCGACCCTCTCCTTCAAGGGGACGGTCAGATCTGGCCCTACACGCCTTGCCCGAAACCCGCTAAACAAACCCCATGAACCAGCACGCCAGCCTTCGCATCGGCCATTCGGCCTGTCCGCATGATTGCCCGTCGACCTGCGCGCTCGAGGTCGAGTTGCTTGACGGCAACCGCATCGGCCGCGTCCATGGTGCCAAGTCCAACAACTATACGGCCGGCGTCGTCTGCGCCAAGGTTGCTCGTTACGCCGACCGCGTCCACCATCCCGACCGCTTGCTGAAGCCGCTGGTGCGCAAAGGCGCCAAGGGCGAGGGCGCCTGGCAGGAAACAAGTTGGGAGGCGGCGCTGGACCTCGTCGCCGAAAAGTTCATCGCGGCCGAGGAAAAATACGGCTCGGAGACGGTCTGGCCCTATTTCTATGCCGGCACGATGGGGCTGGTGCAGCGCGACGGCATCGAGCGGCTGCGGCATGCGAAGAGATATTCGGGCTTCTTCGGCTCGATCTGCACCAACCTGGCCTGGACCGGCTGGATGATGGGGGCGGGCGCGCTGCGCGGTCCCGACCCGCGCGAAATGGCCAAGTCCGATTGCGTGGTGATCTGGGGCACCAATGCCGTGGTGACCCAAGTCAACGTCATGACCCACGCCATCAAGGCGCGCAAGGAGCGCGGTGCCAGGATCGTGGTCATCGACGTCTATGAGAACGCCACGATGAAGCAGGCCGACATGGGCCTTGTCCTGAAGCCTGGCACCGATGGCGCGCTGGCTTGCGCGGTTATGCATGTGCTGTTCAGGGAAGGCTTGGCTGACCGCGCCTATCTCGAGAAATACACCGATGACCCGAAAGGTCTGGAAGCGCATCTGCGCACGCGCTCACCCGAATGGGCGGCCGCGATCACCGGATTGACTGTGGCCGAGATAGAGAGTTTTGCCCGTCTGGTCGGCACGACCAGGAAAACCTATTTCCGCCTCGGCTACGGCTTTGCCCGCCAGCGCAACGGCGCGGTCAACATGCATGCCGCCTCCTGCATCGCCGCCGTCACCGGCGCCTGGCAATATGAGGGCGGCGGCGCCTTCCATTCCAATTCCGGCATCTTCAAGCTCAACCAGGAGGTGCTGGAGGGCACGCGCATGCGCGATCCCTCGATCCGCTATCTCGATCATTCGCGCATCGGCCCGGTGCTGACGGGAGCGCCGGATGCGCTCTATGGCGGGCCGCCGGTGACGGCGCTGCTCATCCAGAACACCAACCCGGCCAATGTCGCGCCCGAGCAGCGACTGGTGAAGCAGGGTTTCTTGCGTGAGGATCTGTTCACCTGCGTGCACGAGCAGTTCATGACCGACACGGCCAAGCTCGCCGACGTCGTGCTGCCGGCAACGATGTTCGTCGAGCATGACGACATCTACAAGGGCGGCGGCAACCAGCACATCACGCTCGGCCCGAAGCTGATCGAGCCGCCGGAAGGGCCGCGCACCAACCATTTCGTCATCGAGCAATTGGCTGAGCGCCTCGGAGTCGCCGACAGGCCGGGCTTCGGCCTCACCGAACAGCAGCATATCGACATCATCCTGGGCAAGCGCGGGTTGGGCAGCTTTGCCAGCCTGAAGGAGCAGAAATGGGTCGACCTGCAGCCGGATTTCGAAACCGCGCATTTCACCAAGGGCTTCGGCCATGCGGACGGCAAATTCCGCTTCCGCGCCGATTGGACCGGACAAGCCGCCCCCAATAGGCCGCCGAAAAGCATGGGCCTGTTCGGCCCGGTGGAGCAGTTGCCGCAATTTCCTGATCATGTCGACCTGATCGAGGTTGCCGACGAGGCGCATCCGTTCCGGCTGGCTACGTCGCCGGCACGCAACTTCCTCAACTCGACCTTTTCCGAAACGCCGGTGTCGAAGGCCAAGGAGGGCCGGCCGGAATTGCTCTTGCATCCCGACGATGCCGCCGCACACGGTTTGGCAGAGGGCGACCGTGTCGAACTCGGCAATGCGCGCGGCGAGGTGGTGTTGCATGCAAAGCTGTTCGACGGCATCAAGCGCGGCGTGGTGATTGCCGAAGGCATCTGGCCGAACAGCGCGCATGAGCGCGGCGAGGGCATCAACGTGCTGACTGGCGCCGACGCGCCCGCACCCTATGGCGGCGCGGCATTCCACGACAACAAGGTGTGGCTGCGCAAGGCGGGGTGATCGCCAGCTCACACCGGCAGGGCTTCTACGTCCTTTTTCTGTTCTGCCGGAGACGGATGTCGTCGGCGATCGCCTGGGCTTCGATTCCGATTTCGCGCAGCAGGCCGGTGACCGAATTGTGGAAGCCGACGAGATAAAGACCGAGTTCCGAAGCGCGCGCATTGACGCCGCTGGCGCCAGGCTCGACGCCGGGCTGGAGGAATTTGGCATAGGCTGGGCGGTAGCCGGTGGCGAAGATGATCGCGTCGAAGTCGCTGTGCCGACCATCGACGAAACGGGCGCCGCCCTCTGATATCTCGGCAATGTCGGGCGCGACCTTGATCGCGCCTTCGCGGATCTTGCCGATGGTGCCGACATCGATCACCGGGATGCGCGACGCCAGGGATATCTGCTCCAGCAATCCCTGCTTGGGCCGTTTGAGCCCATATTTCTCCAGCCTGCCCAACACCAGATCGAGGATGATAGGGAAGACGGCGTCATTGACGCGTCGCGGCCCCAGGCGCGTCGCCATGCTGACGACCTGGATGGGCACCCCGAGCAGTTCGCGCGGCACGATATGGACGCCGCCGCGCACGGAGATCGTCGGATGCGCGCCGCCTTCCGCCAGGTCGAGCGCGATCTCGGCGCCGGTGTTGCCCATGCCGATGACCAGCACCGACTGGCCGGCAAACGGCGTGTTGTTGCGGTAATCCGCGCTGTGCAGACTTTTGCCCTTGAAACTGCCGGCGCCGGCGAATGCCGGCATCAGCGGCTCGGCATTGTATCCCGAGGCAATCACCACATGGGAAGCGCGCACGGTGCCTGATGTCGCTTCGACGCCCCAGCTTCTGCCCTGCCGGCGGATCGCCCGCACCGCTTCTCCAAAGCGGGGCCGCAGATCGAAGCGTTGCGCATAGGTATCGAGGTATTCGACGAACAGATCACGTGGCACATAGCGCGGATAATGCCTGGGGAAGGGCACGAAGGGCAGGGATGAATAGCGCTTGGTCGTGTGCAGGTGGACGCGCTCGTAGTGGCGCCGCCAGGCGGGAGCGGGCTGCTGCCCTTTTTCAAGCAGGATGAAGTCGACCCCGGCCTGCCGCAGGCACGCGGCAACGGCCAGGCCCGCCGGCCCGGCACCGATGATCGCAACCGGGGTGGTGTCGTGCAAGCGCGCCTCCCGCCGCTAATTCGCGATGCGGAGAATGGCGAAAGCATGCCAGACATGCAACCTGATCGCTCATCCCGGCAGCGGCACCGTCAGGCCGACCTTGACGCGGTCCATGGCCACGAAGGTGCGGAATTTGCGGACATTGTTGCTGTCGAAGAACAGGCGCCGCGTCAGCGCCTCATAGGCGCTCATGTCGGCCACCGTGATGGCCAGGATGAAGTCGGCCTCGCCTGTCACATAGTAGCATTGCTGGACTTCCGGCGCCGCCAGGAATTGCCGCTTGGCCGCGTCGATAAGTTCGGTGCGTTCGCTTTCGAGTTCGACCTCGACGAAGATGGTGATGGGCTGGCCGACCGCCGCCGGTTCGATGACCGCGACATTGGCCGCGATGACGCCGGTCTGTTGCATGCGCTTGATACGGCGCTGCACCGCCGGCGCCGACAGGTTCACGGCCTCGCCGATCAGTCGCTGCGGCGTCGTGTTGTCCTTCTGCAGCATGGCGAGAATGGCGAGGTCGAAACTGTCGAGCGAGGCTGGCAAAGCGGGCAATGGCATGTCCTGAAGAAACAAACTTGCATTTCGGCACCTTGAATACAGCGCTTTTTGCGCCTGCCTTGCAATATAGTCTCGTCGTCAGCCAAGGAGGCCTTGATGTTCCTGCTCAACCGCAATGCCTTGCACGGCAGCCCACTCGATCCGGTCGACGCCGAAACGCTCGGGGTCGCGGGGGCCGACGCGGCCGAGCGTTTCCTGTCCCATCGCGACAATCATCAGGAGACGCCGCTGCATGCGCTGCCGGCGCTGGCCTCCGAACTGGGCATTGGCGCCATCCACCTCAAGGATGAGGGTTTTCGCCTCGGCCTCGGTAGCTTCAAGGCGCTTGGGGGCGCTTATGCCGTCGCTCATCTGGTGCTGGAGGAAGCCGGCCGCCGGCTTGGCAGGCCGCTCGGCATCGCCGATCTCGATCAGCCCGATGTCAGGGCGGTCGCCGCCACCATGACGATGGCTTGCGCGACCGACGGCAATCACGGCCGCTCGGTGGCACAGGGCGCGCGGCTTGTCGGCGCGAGGGCGGCGATCTTCGTCCATGCCGGCGTCAGCGACGAGCGCATCACGGCTATCGCCCGCTACGGCGCCGAGATGATCCGCGTCGACGGCAACTACGATGATTCGGTCAGGCAAGCCGCACGCGTCGCGGCGGACAAGGGCTGGACCGTCGTGTCCGATACGTCGTGGCCGGGCTATGAGCGCATTCCAGGCCTCGTCATGCAAGGCTACACCGCGATCATGCGCGAGGCGCTGCGCCAGCTCGGCGAACCGCCCACCCACGTCTTCGTCCAGGCCGGGGTCGGCGGCATTGCCGCTGCCCTGGCTGGCCATCTCGCCATCGTGCTCGGTGATGCCAGGCCGGTCTTCACCGTGGTCGAGCCCGCACGTGCCGCTTGTATCCTGGGCGCCGCCAGGGCTGGCCATCCTGTCAAGATGGCGCATGGCGAAGCGACTGTCATGGCGATGCTCGAATGCTACGAGGCGTCGCCTGTCGCCTGGCGCGTGCTGGCGCGTGCCGCCGATGCCTTCATGACCGTCGACGAGGAGGATGCGGTCGCTGTGATGCGGAGGCTTGCGCGGCCGGCCGGCGGCGATCCGGCCATCGTCGCCGGCGAAAGCGGCGGGGTCGGCCTGGCCGGACTGATCCGGGCGCTGGCCGACAACAAGGCCGAACTCGGCCTCGACCGGCTCTCGCGGGTGCTGGTCGTCAACACCGAAGGCGCAACCGATCCCAGGCGTTATGCCGAACTCGTCGGCGTGGCCGCCGCGGACGTGCTTGCGGGCAAGGTACTTTCTGGAGCAACGCCATGATCTCGGTCGACGCGCGGCGGCTGCTTGGCCGTATTCGGGACCTCGGCGCCATCGGCCGCGACGGCGAGGGCCGGCTGGTGCGGCTTGCCGCCTCGGACGCCGACCGGCAGGGCCGCGACCGCTTCGTCGGCTGGTTGCGCGAGGCGGGGCTCGAAGTCGCCATCGACCGCATGGGCAATATCTTCGGCATCTGGCGGACGCCTGGGAATGCCGGGCAGGCGCCGATCCTGATAGGCTCGCATATCGATACGGTCATAGATGCCGGCATTTATGACGGCTGCTACGGCGTGCTGGCTGGGCTGGAGGCAATCGAGACACTGAAGGCGTCAGGCTTTGTCCTGTCGCGCCCGTTGGCCGTCGCCGCCTTCACCAATGAGGAAGGCGTGCGCTATTCCCCCGACATGATGGGCTCGCTGGTTCATGCCGGCGGTGTTGCGATCGACGAGGCGCTGGCGGCCGTGGGGACCGACGGCAGCGTGCTCGGGCAGGAACTGGCGCGCATCGGCTATGCCGGCGACGAGCAGCCGGGCTTCCTCAAGCCGCATACCTATCTCGAACTGCATATCGAGCAGGGCCCGGTGCTGGAGCGCGAAGGCGTGCCGATCGGCGCGGTGGAAAACCTGCAAGGCATCTCCTGGCAGCGCATCACCATCGACGGGGTCGCCAACCATGCCGGCACCACGCCGATGTCGATGCGCAGCGACGCCGGCCATGCGGCCGCCCGTGTCGTCGCCTTCCTGCACGATCGTGCCAAGGCTTCGAACACGCCGACCGTCGCCACCGTCGGCACGATGCTTTTCGAGCCCAACGCCATCAACGTCATTCCCTCGCGAGCGGTCTTCACCATCGACCTGCGCGATCCTTTCGAGCACCGGCTGCAGGCGGAGGAAGCAGCACTCGCCGCTCACCTCGAAGAACTCGCCGCCGCCGAAGGCGTGACGATCTCGGTCGAGCGGCTGGCGCGCTTCGAGCCGGTGATCTTCGACAGCCGCATCGTGGAGCTGATCGAGGCCGCTGCCATCAGTCGCGGGCTGGTTTCGAAGCGCATGACGTCCGGCGCCGGCCATGATGTGCAGATGATGGCGCGTATCGCACCTGCCGCGATGATCTTCGTGCCGAGCGCCGGCGGCATCAGCCATAATCCGCGCGAATACACCGAGGATACCGAGCTCGTCGCCGGCGCCAACATTCTGCTCGATGTCGTCACCCGACTTGCAACCTAGTTTGAGAGGGGCGGAGAAATGGCCAAAATCGATCTCGATGCCTTGAAGCAGGAGATGACCGGCTGGCGGCGCGATCTGCATGCCCATCCGGAATTCGGGTTCGAGGAAAAGCGCACCGCGGCCTTCGTCGCTGCCAAACTGCGCGAATTCGGCCTCGACGATGTGACCGAGGGCGTCGGCGGCACCGGCGTCGTCGGCACGCTGAAGCGCGGCAGCGGCAACAGGGCGATCGCGCTCAGGGCCGATATGGATGCCCTGCGCATCACCGAGCAATCGGCTGTGGCCTATGGCTCGCAAAATCCCGGAATCATGCACGCCTGCGGCCATGACGGCCACACCACCATGCTGCTCGGCGCGGCGAAGCTGCTGGCCGGGGAGGGCGGGTTCAACGGCACGGTGCGCTTCATCTTTCAGCCGGCCGAGGAGTGGGGCAGGGGCGCGCTGGCCATGCTCGACGATGGGTTGATGCGCCGCTTTCCCTTCGATGAGATTTTCGGCCTGCACAATCTGCCCGGATTGCCGATTGGCCATTTCGAAACCCGCCCCGGCCCGATGATGTCGGCCGAGGATATCTTCGAGATTGTTCTGAGAGGCCGCGGCGGCCACGCTGCCGGGCCGCAGGACGGCCGGGAGACACTGGTCGCCGCTTGCGCGCTGGTCACCAATCTGCAAACCATCGTCTCGCGCCGGCTGAGCCCGGCCGACATATCGGTGGTCTCGGTAACCGAGCTGATCACCGACGGCACCCGCAACGCGCTGCCCGGCCTTGCCCGTATCCTGGGAGACGCCCGCAGCTTTCGCCCCGAGGTCAGCGCCGAGATCGAGAAGCAGATGCGCACCATCGCCGCCGGCACCGCCGCCGCCTACAACGTCACCGCCGAGGTCGCCTACAGCAGGGAATTCGTGCCGCTGCACAACGACGCCGAATTGGTCGACGAGGCCTTTGCAGCCGCCGGAAACGTGTTCCTGCCCGAAGGCGTCGCCGTCGCCCGCGAGCCGATGACCGGCTCTGAGGATTTTGCCCGTTTCCTCGCTCACGTGCCCGGTTGCTTTGTCTTCCTCGGCAATGGCGACACGGCGCCGCTGCACAATCCGAGCTACGACTTCAACGATGACGGCCTGCTGTTCGGCACGAATTTCCATGCCGCGGTCGTCAGACGGCGATTGGGAGCATGAACGGCGCGGTCGTTCCGGAATTTGGCGGGAAGCCAAAGGGGTGGAATCCCCATGACGCTACGGCAAGACTCAGCTAACATCCATATTGCGGCGGACCTGATATCCGCCTGGCCGGCGCTATCAGGCACCTCCCAAGCGGCGCCGGCCGTCCTTTCCAGGCTGTGCTTTGTGCTGTCCCGCCGTGGTCCGCGGCGTTGCTGCACGCATGTCAACTCATTTGCCGGTCTTATCGGCTACAGGATTGCCGTCGGCGTGCGGGTTTTCCGCTGCCGGAGCCTTGGTTGGCGGGACGTTGTTGTCGCAGGCCGACACGGCCAGAACGATCAGCAGAAGGCCTAGGGAGAGCTTCTTCATCGCTACCTCCTCTCGTCTGACAACGAGACGACCTCCGTTTGGTTGCGACGATCAAGCCGAGGAACAAAAGCTCATGTCTCCGGTTGGATCAGGCAAAGGAGGACTGCTGGATGATCCGTCTGCTCTTGGCCTGCACCATCGCCTTCGTCACTTACCGCCTCGCGCGCAAGCTGATCGAGGACGTACCCGACACCGTCGATCCCCTGTTGCTGCCAGTCCCGAAGAATGATCGGGAGACATTGCGCAGGCAGTCGGCAGCGATGGGTGTCGATCCGGAACGCTGACCTGTCGACCTTGAGCTCGCCGCGCCGCTTCCTTGTTGCGAACAAAGCGGAAACGATGCTTGATGGGCGATGAACCTTGCCGCTCATGATTCGACATTTCGGGAACCGACCGACCAGCCTGCTTATCTCGCAAGGCTGAACGATGCCCAACGCCAGGCTGTCGAGCATGGCGACGGCAGGATCGCCGGACCGCTGCTGGTCATTGCCGGCGCCGGCTCGGGCAAGACCAACACGCTGGCGCATCGCGTAGCCCATCTCATCGTCAAGGGCGCTGATCCGCGCCGCATCCTGCTGATGACGTTTTCACGTCGCGCCGCCTCCGAAATGGCCCGGCGCGTCGAGCGCATCGCCGGCGAGGTGCTCGGCCGTGACGCCTCGATCGTCACTGACGCGCTGACCTGGGCCGGCACCTTCCATGGCATCGGTGCACGGCTACTGCGCGATTACGCGCAGGAGATCGGCCTCGATCCGGCGTTCACCATCCACGATCGCGAGGATTCGGCCGACCTGATGAACCTGGTGCGCCACGAACTCGGCTTCTCGAAGACGGAAGCGCGCTTTCCCACCAAGGGCACCTGCCTTGCCATCTATTCGCGCGCCGTCAACGCGCAGGCGCCGCTCGGCGAGGTGCTGGGCTCCGCCTTTCCGTGGTGCGCCGGCTGGGCCGAACAGCTGAAGCAGCTGTTCGCCGGCTATGTCGAGGCCAAGCAGGCGCAGAACGTGCTCGATTACGATGACCTGCTGCTCTACTGGGCACAGATGACCGCGGAACCGGAAATTGCGACGCATCTGGGCGGGCGTTTCGACCATGTGCTGGTCGACGAATACCAGGATACCAACCGGCTGCAGGCCTCGATCCTCATGGCGCTCAAACCCGATGGCGCCGGGCTGACGGTGGTCGGCGACGATGCGCAATCGATCTATTCGTTCCGCGCCGCCGAGGTGCGCAATATCCTGGACTTCCCAAACCAATTCGCGCAGGCCGCCGATGTGGTGATGCTGGAGCGCAACTACCGCTCGACCGAAACCATTTTGGCCGCCGCCAATGCGGTGATCGGCGAGGCCTCGGAACGCTTCACCAAAAACCTGTGGTCGGAACGCAAATCCGCCGCCAAGCCGAGGCTGGTGACTGTACGCGACGAGGTCGAACAGGCCAATTTCGTCTGCGAGGCCATCCTGGCCGAGCGCGAGGCCGGCACGGCGCTGAAATCGCAGGCGGTGCTGTTTCGCGCCTCGCACCACAGCGGGCCTCTGGAAATCGAGCTGACGCGGCGCAACATTCCCTTCGTCAAGTTCGGTGGGCTGAAATTCCTCGATGCCGCTCACGTCAAGGATGTGCTGGCGGTGCTGCGCTTTGCCGAAAACCCGCGAGACCGCGTCGCCGGATTTCGCGTGCTGCAGCTTTTGCCGGGCATCGGCCCCTCGGCCGCGGCGCAAGTCGTGGAGACGATGACATCGGCGCTGGACGAGGCGATGGGCCTTGCCGGCTGGCGGCCGCCGCAGCGCGCGGCGGATGACTGGCCGGGCTTCGTCTCGCTCTACTCCGGCCTGCGTGCCGGCGCCAAATGGCCGGCCGATCTCGAACAGGTCAGGCTCTGGTACGAGCCGCATCTCGAGCGCATCCACGAGGACGCAACCACGCGCCGGGCCGACCTTCTGCAGCTCGAGCAGATCGGATCCGGCTACGCTTCGCGCGAACGGTTCCTGACCGAGCTGACGCTCGATCCGCCGGACGCGACCAGCGACCAGGCCGGGCCGCCGCACCGCGACGAGGATTATTTGATCCTGTCGACCATCCACTCGGCCAAGGGCCAGGAGTGGAAGAACGTGTTTGTGCTCAACACCGTCGATGGCTGCATTCCGGCCGATCTCGGTGTTGGTACCAGGGAAGATATCGAGGAGGAGCGCCGGCTGCTTTACGTGGCGATGACAAGGGCCAAGGACAGCCTCAACCTGGTCATGCCGCAGCGCTTCTTTGCGCATGGCCAGGCGGCGCGCGGCGACCGCCATGTCTATGCCTCGCGCACGCGCTTCATCCCGGCCTCCCTCCTTGCGGCATTCGAACAGACGGTATGGCCGGCAGCGCAAGCAGCGCCGGGCAGGGCGCCCCGGCCGGAGATACGCGTCGACATTGGCGCGCGCATGCGCGGCATGTGGAAATAGTCGCGGCGATGGCGCCAGTCAGGATCGCAATTGCCGGTGCGCTCGGCCGCATGGGGCGCCAGATGGCGGACGCCGTGCAGGCCGACTCGCGGCTGGCGCTTACTGCCCGCTTTCATCGACCGGGCGTCGTCGGCGATGGCCTGGTCAGTCGCGACGAGGCGCTCGGCCTGGCCGATGTGGTCGTCGATTTCACCACGCCGGCGGCATCGGCCGATCTGGCGAGAGCCTGCGCCGGCCGTCGCGGGCCTGCCATGGTCATTGGCTCGACCGGTTTCGATGACGCTGAATTGGCAGCCATCGCCGATGCCGCGAAAACCGTTGTCATCGTACGCTCCGGGAGCTTTTCGCTTGGGCTCAACATGCTGGTCGGATTGGTCGAGCAGGCGGCGAGAGCGCTCGGTCCCGCGGACTGGGATGCAGAGAGTTTCGAGGCGCATCACCGCAACAAGATCGACGCGCCATCTGGCACCGCCCTGATGCTCGGCCAAGCCATTGCCGACGGACGCGGCGTCGAGCTTGATGCGATGGCGAGGCGTGTTCGCGACGGTGTCACCGGTGCGCGGCCTGCCGGCGAGATCGGCTTCGCGGTGCTGCGCGGCGGCAGCATCGTCGGCGAGCACAGCGTCAGCTTCTGCACCGGGGGCGAGATCGTCACCCTGTCGCATGCGGCCGAGGACCGCGTCATGTTCGCCCGTGGCGCCATCGCCGCAGCCCTCTGGGTGACCGGGCGACCGCCCGGTCAATACGATATGCGCGACGTCCTTGGCTTTGGCGCTTCCTGACGGGCCAGAACCCGCCGCTTTCCATTTCTCCAGTCGCCAAAATGATTGAAAGCTTGAGCCTGCCGCGACCGGAGGCGAAGCCTCCGCGTGGAGAATGCGGGGCGCCTCTTGGCGCGTCCTTCAGCCCGTTTGCAGCGACAATGACGACCCAGCCGCGAAGCAAACGCCCGGATGCGGTCACTCGCGCGGGCATCACGTAGATAAAACCGAACCGTTCGGTTCGATTATGTTGACGGACCGTACATCAAACGGTGAACGTACGCTCTGCGCAAACGGGTGGGCTCAATGGAATTTTCTAAACAACTCATTGATTTAACGGGACAAAATTGTGGCAGCCAGCGATGTCGTTTCAATTTCAAGGGCCGTCCCACAGCTTTTTTGGCACATTTTCGTGACTGGAAACGACAACACCGCAGACCCATCTCGGGGTGGTCCGAGCGACGCGAAATCCTCCCAAGGGCACGCCACTAGACGGACAGAACAAACATACTGGAGTAACCAAAATGACCAAGATCGCTCTTACCGCCGCTGCCATCCTCGTTGCCACGGGCACCGCTTTCGCCGGCAGCGACAATTATGGTTCGGCCAACGCCAATCAGCCCGCCGCCGCTGTCGACCATTCCGTCACCGCTTCGATCTCGAAGACGAATGGAACCGTCCAGGCCCCGGCTTCGCAGGGCGCCGACCGCAATCTTTTCGGCCGTTGATCGCGACTGCCGACATCAACCAACTTGAACTCAGGAGTAAAGAAATGACCAAGATCGCTCTTACCGCCGCCGCCATTCTCATTGCCACGGGCAGCGCCTTTGCCGGCAGCGACAATTATGGTTCCAACAATGTCAACCAGCCGGTTGCCAACCAGTCGACCTCCAACATCGACACCACGCATACCGGCTCGATCACCAAGTCCATAAAGGCGCAGGGCGACGCGAATGCCAACGTGCCGGCTCAGTCTGGCCAAGGCATCTGGGGCCGTTGATTCTGTAAGTCTTCGACCACAAAGAGCGGTGGGCCCGGCCCGCCGCTCTTGTTTTTTGCGCATGACCAATCCTCCAAGCTCGGCAGAAAACAATCCGAGCCCAGGAATAAAACAGGAGTGCCTGGGGTCTTGTCCTTAGCGGAACCGTCCTCCCAAGACGCCGCCTAACGGATGAACCAGGAGATTGAAATGAACAAGATCGCCCTCGCCACCGCCGCCATCCTCGTTGCGACCGGCAGCGCCTTTGCCGGCAGCGACCATTATGGCTCCGACAATGCCAACCAGCCCGTCGCCCCGATGGCGGGCGTGGACCACCTTGTCACCGGCGCGCTCAAGGATACGGGCATGGCCGGCCACGAGACAGGCGATGCCAAGACGAAGCCCACTACCGACTGGCCCGAACCCGGCCAAGGCATCTGGGGCAATTAACGTCCCGGACACGCAGCGGCCTTGGCTGCCAGCTTACCCCCGGATTTCTAGCGCAGATCCTTCGGACGCAGGCAATGCGTCAGCCGCGCGGACGACAGGTTGGACCAGTCGCCCTGGAAAACGAGGCGCGCAAAGGCTGCCGTTGGAAATTTTCCTTCGAGCCTCCTGCGCGCCTTGGCCTCTGACCCTGGCCCGGCAAGCTGTTTCGCCAGATATTGCAGACCGGGATTGTGGCCGACCACCAGCAAGCTGTCGTTCGACGGATCGGCTTGACGAATCTGGCTCAGAATATCCGTCGCCGAGGCTTCATAAAGCGCCTCGGAGAACGCGACTCGTGGATGCGCTGGCAACTCCGCGTCCACCAGCCGCCAGGTCTCACGGGTGCGCAGCGCCGGCGATACCAGCGCCTGGTCCGGCAGCCACCCGCGCGCCGCGAGTTCGCGCCCTATCAATTGGGCCGCCTTCAATCCGCGTTCGGCGAGCGGCCGGTCGAAATCGGGGAGGTTGGGATCGTCCCAACTCGACTTGGCGTGGCGCAGCACAAACAACTGTTTCACGATACTCCCGGTCGAATGGCGGATGCAGATGGAGGCAGGACAGCTGCTGGTTCAGGCAATTTGCTTTTCGGCGGCCTCGCGCAAGACTTCTTCTCCCCACTGGTTCAGGCTCTTGCCTGCGAGTTCCGCTGCCATTGCGACTTTTGAATGAACCGAGGGGTCAACGCGCAACATGAGATTGCCGGAATAAGGTCTTTGCGGCGACTTACCGATTTTCGCGCAAGTTTCGACATAGTCGTCCACGGCTTCATGGAAGGCGGCTTTTAGCCCCGCGACAGTTTCTGAATGGAAGGATACGCCGTCTCGAATACCGGCAATACGGCCGAAGAAAATCTCGTCATCGTCATCATAATCAACACGGGCCGAATAGCCCTTGTAGGTCATCGCATTCATGGCTTCACTCCGATCCTCGACAAGAATTGGCGAGCATCCCGTACTTGATATCGCTTTGCTTCCTTTGAAGGGTGTGGCCGGTGGAACGTCTCGACTTCGCTCTTAAAGACAAAACGCACGCGTGAGCCGCTTCCTTCGATCACCTGGCAACCAACGGCGACCAGCAAGGTTTCGACGGCAATCCATTCGATACTGCCCGAAACTGGATCGGTGAATATCGCCTTGAGCACGCGTCTATGCTTGCTGTTCATGCAAGCATGAGATAGGCGAGTGCGCCAAAGTTTGCAATCAAATTATGACTGCAAAAATGCCTACGGCGTGATCCGCGCCAATTGCTCGAAATCGATTTCCTCGCGCAGCGGGCTCGGTGCAATGATCATCGAGGTTGCATTGTCGGCATCGTCGGCGAAGCGGGCAAACACGGTGCGGCCCTTTTCCATCCGGGCCTTGCCCTCGGCGACCAGCCCCAGCGCCAGCGGATAGAGCTGGTGTTCCACCTTCAGCACTCGTGCGGCAAGTGTGTCGGCATTGTCGCCGACCATTACCGGCACCGCCGCCTGTGCGATGATCGGGCCGTCATCCATCTCGGACGTGACGAAATGCACCGTGCAGCCATGGATACGCATACCCGCCACCAGCGCGCGCGCATGCGTATCGAGCCCCTTGAAGGCCGGCAACAGAGCGGGGTGGATGTTGATCATGCGACCCTGCCATTTCTGGACGAGGCCGGTGGTCAAAATGCGCATATAGCCGGCCAGTGCCACGATCTCGGCATTGAAGGCCGTGAGGGCCGCATCGATCGCGGCGTCGTGCGCCTGCTTGCTGGCGTGGTCGGCCCGGGAAATCACCTGGGTGGCGATGCCGCGCGCCCTCGCCATGCCGAGCCCGGCGGCATCCGCCTTGTCGGAGATGACGCCGACGATTTCGGCGGGGAAAGCCGGGTCGCTGGCGGCGGCGATCAGCGCCGTCATGTTGGAACCGCGCCCCGAGATCAGAACGACAGTGCGTTTCTTCTGCGCACTCATAGACCGATCGAACCCCGATAGATGACGCCGGCGTCGCGGCGCGGCACGATCCGGCCGATCGGCGTCACCGTCTCGCCGGCTTCCTGCAAGACGGCAGCGACCTGCGCCGCCTGGCCGGACGCCACCGCCAGGATCATGCCGATGCCGCAGTTGAAGGTGCGCATCATCTCTTCGGGCGCCACACCGCCGGTTTTGGCCAGCCATGAGAACACAGGCGGCACGTCGATGGCGTCGAGATCGAGCTCGGCCGAGAACTCCTTCGGCAGAACGCGCGGAATGTTTTCGGGGAAGCCGCCGCCGGTGATATGGGCCAGCGCCTTGATGCCGTGCGTGTTGCGGATCGCCTTCAGGATCGATTTCACATAGATCCGGGTCGGCTCGAGCAGCGCCTCGGCCAATGTGGCCTCGTCATTGAAGGGAGCCGGATCGGTCCATGCCAGGCCGCTGGTCGCAACGATGCGGCGCACCAGCGAAAAGCCGTTCGAATGCAGGCCCGACGAACCCAGCCCCAGCAGCACGTCGCCCTCGACGATGTCGTCGGTGGGCAGAAGCTGGCCGCGCTCGGCCGCGCCCACGGCAAAACCGGCAAGGTCATAGTCCTTGCCGTGATACATGCCGGGCATTTCGGCCGTCTCGCCGCCGATCAGCGCGCAGCCGGCCTGCCGGCAGCCCGCGGCGATGCCGCCGACGATCGCCGCACCCTGGTCCGGATCGAGCTTGCCAGTGGCGAAATAGTCGAGGAAGAACAGCGGTTCGGCACCCTGCACGACGATGTCGTTGACGCACATGGCGACGAGGTCGATGCCGATCGTGTCGTGCTTGCCGGCGTCGATGGCGATCTTCAGCTTGGTGCCGACGCCGTCATTTGCAGCGACCAGCACCGGGTCGGTAAAGCCGGCGGCCTTGAGGTCGAACAAGCCGCCGAAACCGCCGATCTCGCCATCGGCGCCCGGCCGGCGCGTCGCCTTGACCAGCGGTTTGATCTTCTCGACCATGAGATTGCCGGCATCGATGTCGACGCCAGCCTCGGCATAGGTGAGCCCGTTCTTACGCTTGACTGTATCGCGCTTCATATCTGGCTTGTCGCTGTTTCCTTTGCGGCTCTTCGCATGAACGGTTTCGGTCCGCAAGGAAAACGGCGCTGAAACTGCCGCTCCCCACCAGGGGAAGCTCGGCAGCTTCTCTCTTGCGTCCATCCCCCATCTCCATCATCTATCGTTCAGACAGAAGCGACGGGACATGCGCTTGACCATCCCCAACCTGATCACGATCATGCGCCTTGTCCTGGTGCCTGCCGTGGTGCTGGCCATGCTCCAGGCGCGCTGGGATTGGGCCTTTGCCGGGTTCCTCGTTGCCGGCATCTCGGACGGCGTCGACGGCTTCATCGCCCGCCGGTTCAACCAGCATTCCAAGCTCGGCGCCTATCTCGATCCGGTGGCCGACAAGCTGCTCCTGGTTTCCGTGTTCGTCGTCCTGGGCTTCATCGGGCAATTGCCGCTGTGGCTGGTCGTCACCATGGTGTCGCGCGACGCGCTGATCATTTGCGCGGTGCTGTTGTCCACCGTGATGGCCCATCCCGTCGAGATGAAGCCGCTCCTCGTCTCCAAGGTCAACACCGCCATCCAGATTGTACTGGCGGCGCTGGTACTGGGTGAGCTTGCTTTTTCGATCCATCTCGATCCACTTCGTCCCGCCCTCATAATGCTGTCCGGGGTCTTGACCGTGGCTTCGGCCGCAGCCTATCTCGTGGCTTGGCTGAGGCATATGAGCGGCTATGGCGAAGGCTCCACCCCGGGCACCTGACAAAGAAGCTGCGGCGAGCGCGCCGGCGGCAGCCGGGGATGATCCATCCGCCGGATTCCGCCGGCAGATCTTCTTCTGGCTTGCCGGCGTCGCCGCGCTCGCGCTTTTCCTCTATGTTTTCAGCGCCATCCTCTTGCCCTTCGTGGCCGGCATGGTGCTCGCCTATTTCCTCGATCCCGTGGCCGACCGGCTGCAGCGACTCGGCCTCAGCCGTTTCATGGCAACGGTGGTCATCCTCATCACCTTCCTTGTCGTGCTGGTGCTGGCCTTTGTCATCCTCATCCCGGTGCTGGCGACGCAGATGGCCGATTTTGCCGGCAAATTGCCTGAGTACCTGACGCGGCTGCAGAGCCTGATCACCTCGTTCGATCCAAAATGGCTGGAACAGAAATTCGGCGTCAACGCCAATGGCCTGCGCGACGGATTGAATTCACTGCTGACATCCGGCTTCGGTCTGCTGACAACCGTGTTCACCTCGATATGGAGTTCGGGCGTGGCGCTGGTCTCGGTGATCAGCCTGTTCGTGGTGACGCCGGTGGTCGCCTTCTACATGCTGCTCGACTGGGACCGCATGGTGGCGGTGATCGACAGCTGGGTGCCGCGGGACAATGTCGCCACGGTGCGCGCCATCGCCAGGGACATCAACACGGCAACGGCCGGCTTCGTGCGCGGGCAGGGCACGCTGTGCCTGGTGCTGGGCGCCATGTATGCCACTGGCCTGACGCTGACCGGTCTCAATTTCGGCATCCTCATCGGCCTGTTCGCCGGGCTGATCTCCTTCATCCCCTATGTCGGCTCGCTGACCGGGCTGGTGCTGGCCGTCGGCGTTGCCTTCGTCCAGTTCTGGCCGGACTGGACCATGGTCGTAGCGGTCGCGGTGGTGTTCTTCATCGGCCAGTTCATCGAGGGCAATATCTTGCAGCCGCGGCTGGTCGGCAAAAGCGTCGGCTTGCATCCGGTGTGGCTGATGTTCGCGCTGTTTGCCTTCGGCGCGCTGTTTGGCTTCGTCGGTCTGCTGATTGCGGTGCCTGCATCGGCCGCGGTCGCGGTCCTGGTGCGCTTTGCCATTGCGCGTTATCTGGAATCGCCGCTCTACAAGGGTCACGGCAAGGCCGTGCCGCCATTGCCGGCCGATCGTCGCAAAGGCATCAATCCATGATCCGGCCTGGCCGGGTCGCGCGGCTGAGCCTGGCATGAGCGACCAGAGGGCCGACCCGCCGCGCCAGCTGCCGCTCGATCTCGGCCATGGCACCGGCTATTCGCGAGACGAACTCGTCGTCTCCGGCACCAACAACCAGGCAGTGGCGCTGGTCGATCGCTGGCCGGACTGGCCCTCGCCGGTGGTCGTGCTGGCCGGTCCGGCCGGTTCCGGCAAGACCCATCTGGCCTCGATCTGGCGGGCACGGGCGGATGCTGTTCAGGTCGACGCGCACCGCGTCGGTGACAGCATTGTAAATCTCGGTGCCCGGCCGGCGCTGATCGACGACGTCGATACCGGCACAGTCGACCAGCAGGGGCTGTTTCATCTGATCAATGCGGTGCGCGGCAGCGGCTCGCATTTGCTTTTGACGGCGCGCCGCTTTCCCTCGGCCTGGGGCGTCAGGCTGCCGGATCTGGCGTCGCGGCTGAAGGCGGCGGCAACCGTCGAGATCCACGAACCCGACGATCTCCTGCTGGCAGGTGTCATCACCAAGCTGTTCGCCGACCGACAGGTCGAGGTCGAGCCGCATGTCGTGCAATATCTGGTGCGCCGCATCGAGCGCTCCCTGGCGACGGCCATGCGCGTGGTAGAGCGGCTGGACCGCACCGCGCTCGAACGCAAGACGCCGATCACCCGGGCGCTGGCGGCTGAAACCGTCAGCGCCATGGACGAGGGGCAGGGCGAGTTCGAGGTTTAGGGCGCGATTGTCGGCCGGCCAGCAAATGGTGGTTCCATGTCCCTTTAACCGTCCCATTTCGGGAAACAAAGCTGGCACCGATCTTGCGATACAAGCTTGCCGGCTGACCCCGGTCCTGATTGCGTTCCAAATCAGGTTGTAGGCTCGCCGGGAGTGGGGCGGTTGGGGTTCTCGCCCGGCGAGCTTACCTTCATGTGACTTCAGTCACCCTCACTATTGCTGCGCGTTCGGCTTGCCCGCGCAATGCCAAGCTAGGTGAGAGAAGAACGGGTATTCGTCAATTGACGGATACCCAAAATGGCGACGAGGCCACAGAGTCGCTGAAATGCCGGCGCTCGGTGAACTCTGTGGCTGAGGCGAACGAGCCATATGCCCGCTGCTTGACGTTGATCTCGTCAGTTGGCCTTCTTCGCCTTGTTCACATAGTCGTTCGTGTACGTCTGCGTGATATCGATCTTGGCGTTGGCCACATCAGGCGAACCGAGAGAGAAAACGTCGAGCACGGCCTGCGCGCCTTTTGGATCCATGAGCCCGGTGGTCGAATACATGGGGATCGCATTTTTCAACGCGGCCAGATAGGCGTCCTTGTCGCTGCCGATCAGATTGTCGGGAATCTGGGCCATGATCTCTTCGGCGCTGTGGGAGTGAATGTAATCCAGCGTGGCAAGCATGGCATTGGTCAATCCCTGCGTTGCTTGGGGATGCGCGGCCATCCATTCCGGCCGGGTGTAAAGCGCTCCGCCGGGATAGTCGCCTCCGAATACCGCCTCGGTATCCTTCTGGGTGCGCGTGTCCGCCAGGATGGTCAGGTCCTTATGCCTGGCCTGAAGCACGGTGACGGCCGGATCGAGCGTCACCACGGCGTCGATCTGCCCTTGCTCCATGGCGGCGACGGCGGTAGCGCCCAGCCCAACGCCGATCACGGCGGCGGATGTCGGGTCGATGCCGTTCTTCTGCAGAAGGAACTTCAGGAAGAAGTCGGTCGAGGAACCGGGAGCGGTCACGCCGACCTTTTTGCCAGCAAGGTCCTTCACTGACTTGATCTTGCCGGTCTGGCCCGGCGCCACCGCCAGCACCAGTCCCGGGAACTGGTCGTAAACGACGAAGGATTGCAGGCGCTGGTTCTTGGCGGCCAATTTCACCGTGTGATCGAAATAGCCGGACACCACATCCGCGCTGCCGCCCAATACTGCGGTCAGCGATTGAGAACCGCCCTTGAAATCGACGAGGTCTGCATCGATACCGGCTTTTTCGTAAGCGCCGATCTGTTTGGCGAGCACGGTCGGCATGTAGCAGAGGCATGATGCTCCGCCGATCGAAATGGTGACCTTTTCGGCGGCCCCCGCGTCTGTGGCCGCCGCGAGCAACACGACGGCGGCGGCCGCCAGTTTCGAAATGATCCTCATGATCTCCTCCTTGAGCGGAATTGGGGCCTATCGGCCTGGTTTCGAGAATTCAGGCCGCCAGACAAGCAACCTTTTTTCGACCAGCGTGACGATCCAGTCGATCAAGAGCACAAAAGCGGCGAGGACGAACATTCCGGCAAAGACGCCCGCCACGTCGAACACGCCTTCGGCCTGCTGTATCAGATAGCCTAGTCCCCCGGCCGCACCGAGATATTCGCCGACCACGGCGCCGACCACGGCAAATCCGACGGAGATATGGAGCGATGAAAACACCCAGGACAATGCCGATGGCATATAGACGTGGCGCAGCAATTGCCGTTCGTTCATGCCGAGCATTCGGGCATTGGCCAGCACTGTCGTGTTCACCTCCCTCACGCCCTGGTAGACATTGAAGAAGACGATGAAGAAAACCAGCGTCACGCCCAAGGCAACCTTGGACCAGATGCCGAGGCCAAACCAAAGCGTGAAGATCGGCGCCAACACGACGCGGGGAAGCGCATTGGCCGCCTTTACATAGGGATCGAAGACGGCCGCAAGTCTTGGCTTGCGGGCAAACCAGAAGCCGATCGCGATCGCTGCCAGCGAGCCGATGGCGAAGGCCAGCATGGACTCCCACAGCGTGATCCACAGATGATGCCAGATCGTCCCGGTGGCAAACCACTTCCATATCTGGCCTGCCACCGCCAACGGGGTCGAGAAGAAGAAGGAAATATTGTTCGGATCGCCGATCAGGTGCGTCGTCGACGCTGCCTGCCAGAGCGCGATGACGATGACGGCCACGGTTAGCTGTGCGAAAAGCAGCGTCGTCCTTTTCATCGGATCGCTCCTTCTTCAATCTCGCCGTAAGCCTTGAGCACTTCCTTCTTCAGCATGTGCCAGATGTCGCGATGCAATTCCTGGAAGCGCGGTTCCAGCCTGATTTCCGAAATATCGCGTGGACGCGCCAGCGGGATTGGAAAGTCGCCGATGATGCGTGCCGAGGGACCGGCTGACATCACCACCACGCGATCAGCCAGCGCGATTGCTTCCTCGAGGTCGTGGGTGACGAACATCACCGCCTTGCGGTCGTCCGACCACAGCTTGAGCAAAAGGCCGCCCATGATCAGCCGCGTCTGTGCGTCGAGCGGTCCGAAGGGTTCGTCCATGAGGATGATCTTGGGGTCGCGGATCAGCACCTGCGCAAGAGCAACGCGCTTTTTCTGGCCGCCTGAAAGCATGTGAGGGTAGCGCTCGCAGAAAGCAGCCAGGCCGACGCGTCCGAGCCATGCTCGCGCGCGTTCCTTTGCTTCGGAAGAGGGCACGCCTGCCACTTCCAGCCCGATGGCCACATTGTCCAGAGCGGTCTTCCAGGGCATCAATGCATCCTGCTGGAAGAGGTAGCCAGCCTGTCTGTTGAGACCGCGAAGCGGGGCGCCGAACACACGGACGCTGCCTGCCGAAGGCTCGAGAAGCCCTGCGCCGGCATTCAGCAGCGTTGACTTGCCGCAGCCCGTCGGCCCAATGATCGCCACGAATTCCTGGTCGCCGACTTTCAGATCGGCGCGGGCGACCGCCTGGAAGCTACGCCCGGCCGCCAATGCGAAATCTATGGTCACTCCATCGAGATCGACCGCGATCCCGGTTCCGGCTGGCGGCTGTCTGAATTTTGTCTCCGTGCCGCCCGTGGCGGTTTCCGTCGTCATGCCGAATGCCGCCCTGCGCCGAGACGGGTGGGTGTCCAACTGTCGCTCATGGTTCCTCCGTGAGGCTTTAGCGGAGACCGTCGATGTCCGATGGGCATCTGTTGCCCCGCACCGTGTCGTGTTCCGGCTCACAATAGTCGATGCGGTGGAGCAGGCAACTTTGCCGTCCGCGGCTTTTTGTTGCGACCGTGACATGCAGCAGCAAAGACCACTGGGCGCGCGCGGAGATTGCCGACAGCCCCATTCTGCACCCGACACATTGCCATTCGCAGGCGCCAGCGGCTCTCGATTGCCTTTTCGGTGAAAGGTGGTCGGAGTGGAGAGATTCGAACTCCCGACCCTCTGGTCCCAAACCAGATGCGCTACCAGGCTGCGCTACACTCCGAACGGTCTGTTGCCTATTCATTTCAGTGTTCCATGGCAAGTGCAAAAACCTGCAGGTGCAAAAACCTTGCCGCCGTCGGCATTGCGCAGTAATGACGGGCGAAGAGGCGGCCATGCTGCCTTGCACAGCAATGAGGTGGTCATGTCCGCGCGCATTTTCAGTCCAGCCAAAACCGCGATGCAGTCCGGCACGGCCAAGACCGGCCATTGGGTGCTGGAATTCGATCCCGAGATGCGCAAGAAAATCGACCCGCTGATGGGCTACACCACTTCCGGCGACATGAGGAGCCAGATCAAGCTGACCTTCGATACGCGTGAAGAGGCCGTGGCCTATGCCGAGAAGGAAGGGCTCGCCTACCGCGTCGAGGAGCCGAAAGAGCCCAAGCGCCGCCAGATTTCCTATGCGGAAAATTTCCGCTATGACCGCAGGACGCCCTGGACGCATTGACCGGCAAAGCCCGGGCGGGCGCCAGCGCAGACATCTTACCGGCTCCGAGCCGGCCAGCGGTCCCGTAGCTCAGCTGGATAGAGCACCGGCCTTCTAAGCCGATGGTCACAGGTTCGAATCCTGTCGGGATCGCCAATAATTTCAAGGGCTTAGCTGCTCCGGACGTGAGGAATTTCAACGCGGGCAGGAATCCGGTCGGAACTTTTCATCCCTTTTTGTCTTCCCGAATGCGCTTGCCGGCGCGACGGCGGCACGCCGCCGCCGCGGCGCCCTTTCCGTATTATTTCGTGACCTTGTCGCGCGGGAACCTTCGTAACGATCACGCGTTCGGGGCCTTGTATTCGCGGTCCCTCATAAAAGTAAGCATTCGGGCTGCGAATGGCGGGCAAAACAAGCATGGGTTGGGGAAGGAGAAAACCGCGTCATGTCGAAACGTGAAATTGGAACGTCGCCCGCCTTGGGGCGACGTATCGCCGAGCTCAAAGCCAAAATGCAAACCGCCCGGATTTCCGACCATGAGCTGAAGACCTTCCATAAGGTTGCCGCCATCATGGGAGCGGGCGAAGGCTCTCTAGGCCTGGATGCCGACGATCTGATCGCGGCATCCTTTGTTGCAGAGACGCTGGGCGAATCGGCGCCCAACGGCTGACGGCAGGACCCTCCTGTCGTAGGTCCGGATCGATCATCCGGACAAATCTTCGAGACGCAGGCCGGAGGCGGCCGCCGGTCCGGCGGCCGTAACCCTGCAACCTCTGCCGTCGAATTGGAGGGAAAGTCTTATCGTTTTGTTTGCGTTGGCGCGTCATAGTAGACGCGGCTAACGGAGTTGAAGAGATGAAGCTCGACCTGTCGCCGACGAGTTGGGGCAGGGTGATCGCCGTCACCGCCGCCGGCACGGCGTTCTTCATTGGCGTGGCGTTTTTCGTCGATTCGTTCAATTTCCCGTATCTTTCGCCCGAAGCTGTGTGGCGGGCTCAGCTGACCGACATTCTGTTGCCCCTGGTGCTGGGTGGATCGTTTCTCTTCTTCCTGATGTGGAAGATACGCCAGTTGGCCATTGCCCAGCGCGATCTCACCGTCGTTGCCGCCACCGACAGCCTGACGGCGGTGCTCAACCGCGGCGCTTTCTCCATGCTGGTCGAAGCCTATCTCGAACAGGTCGGCAAACAGGCGTCGGCCAATTCCGGTGCGCTGCTGATCATCGACGCCGATCACTTCAAATCGATCAATGACCGGCTTGGGCATGACTGCGGCGACCAGGCGCTCAAACTGATCGCGCAGACGATCAAGGATCAGCTCCGCGGCACCGACATCGTCGGCCGCATCGGCGGCGAGGAATTCGGCGTGTTTCTTCCCGGCGTCGATCCCTCGCAATCCTGGCTGGTTGCCGAAAGCATCCGCCGGCGAATTCGCGAGGTGGAATTTTCGCCGGGCGGCCGGTCCTGTCCGCTTTCCGTGAGCATTGGCGGTACTGCCTTTAACGGGCCGACCACCTATGAGGAGATATTCTCGGCAGCCGACAGGCGGCTCTATGCCGCCAAGTCAAATGGACGCGACCAGGTCAGTTTCGATCCGATGGTTTCCCAGCAAACGCCGCCAGCCGCGACAATCACGGTTCATTGAGGCGGATCCGGCCAGCCACCGGCGCCGGGGGCGCGTCGCTGGGGATTTCTGCAGCCATCACGCAGAAGGTATTTTCGCTTTGCGCGCCGCCCGCTAAAGGTGGTGGCCACAGCTCCGGCCGGGGCTGAATGCATCGGGCAGGGCCTTCTTCGCATGACATTGATGGGCGCGGCGGCACTGCTGATCCTGGTCCTGACCTATGCCGGCGTCGCCGTCGGCCGGATACCAGGCCTGCGCCTCGATCGGGCGGGGATCGCACTGCTCGGCGGGGCCGCGATGATAGCCATCGGGGCGATCAGCCTGGAGGATGCCTACCGCGCCATCAATTTCGACACCATCACGCTTTTGCTCGGCATGATGATCGTAGTGGCGCATCTGAAGGTCTCGGGCGCCTTTCGCGGCCTCGGTGCCATCGCGATCGAGCATGCGCATGCGCCGTTCATGCTTTTGGTTATGGTGACCCTGCTGACCGGCCTGCTGTCGGCCTTCCTGGTCAATGACGCCATCTGTCTTGTCATGGCGCCGATCGTCGTTCACGTCACCCGCGCCATCAAGCGCAATCCGGTTCCTTATCTCATCGCGACCGCCACCGCGTCAAATTGCGGCAGTGTCGCCACGATCACCGGCAATCCGCAAAACATGGTCATCGGTGCGCTGTCGGGCATCTCCTATCCGGCCTTTTCAGCGGCTCTGGCTCCGGTTGCGCTGTTTGGTCTCGTCGCGGTCATCGCCATTGTTCGCATCGTCTACCGCACCGAATTCGCGCACAACGGCGAATTGACGCCGCAGGTCTCGCGCGGCCGCATGCATCGCCGCCAGGTGCTGAAAGCGGTGGTAGTTTGCATCGGACTGGCCGTTGCCTTCTTCGCCGGTGTGCCTGTCGCCAAGGCGGCGCTCATCGGCGGCGCCATCCTCCTGCTCACCCGCGCCATCAAACCAGAGCGCATCTATCGCGAAATCGACGGGCCATTGCTGTTCATGTTCGCCGGCCTGTTCATCGTGGTTGCCGGCGCCGAACGAACGCTGCTGACACCGGACATCGTCGCATCGGCCAAGAACGTCGGGCTGGATGACGTCTGGCGCCTGTCGGGCTTCACCGCCTTGCTCTCCAACATAATGAGCAACGTGCCGGCCGTGCTGGCGCTGCGGCCCTTCATCCCCGGCCTGGAAAACCCCGAGCGCGCCTGGCTGGTCGTCGCCATGAGCTCGACGCTGGCCGGCAATTTCACGCTCCTGGGTTCCGTCGCCAATCTGATCGTTGCCGAGCAGGCGCGCGCCGCCGGCACGTCGCTGTCGTTCGGCGCTTTCTTCAAAGTCGGCCTGCCATTGACGCTGCTGACGCTGGCGGTCGGCACGGCATGGCTGGCGCTCTGATCCCTGGCGCGACTGTTCCGTGCTCAATTGCTGCGGAGTGACGGGTGCTCCGGAGTGGCGGGGGCTCCGGAGTGGCGGGGCTTGGTATTTGCGGCCAAGTCCCGCCACCGGCCCAGATTTTCAGGGCGCCACTACCAATCGGCCTTTCATGTTGGGATGGAAGCGGCAGAAATAATCAACCGCTCCCGCCGTCTTGAGGGTCAGTTTTCCCTTCGCATTCGGCGGGATCATCACCTCCCAGCTGCCCTTCACCGTGGCCGTGTGGGCGAATGCGTCCTTGTTCACCCACTCGATCGTGTCGCCGACCCTGGCCTCGACGCTTGCCGGCGAGAAGACGAGCTTGTCGATCGTCACCTCGATGGTCGCGGCCGGCGCCGGGCCGGCGGCAAGCACCAGCGCCAGCCCGACAAGGAGCGGTCGGATCAGCGCGGCCGCTTTCATTTCAACATGCCGGCGACATGTTCGGCATGCTGCTCATGCCCCTGGAAGATCTTGAGGCCGGTTTCGAGCAGGCTCTTCAGCTCGGCATTGCTGGCTGACGGAATGAGCAGGGTTTCGAGCGCTCCATTGACCTGCTTGTGGTAGGCCACCTCGTTTTCGATATAGGCCTTGTCGAAGGCAGCCCCTTTCAGCTTGGCGAGCTTGGCATGTTCCTCTTTCGCCGCCTTGGTCAGCGCCTGGCTGGTGGCATTGTCTTCCGGCTTCACCTTGAGCTTCTTGAGTAGGTCGAGCGCCTGCTTGTTCACCGCTTCGTGGTCGCGCTCCATGTCCTTGGCGAAATCGACGACTTCCTTGTTCTTGGATTTCTTGATTGCCTGCTTGGCCGCCTCGATGTCAATCATGTCGGCTGTGTAGGCGATGTGGGCGATCTGCGGGTCGGTCGGCTTGTCGGCAGCTTGCGCGAATGGGGCAGCGCCAAGCAGCAAGAGGGCGGCAAACGCTGTGGTATGTCGGATAAGCATGGCATCTCCTTCGCCCGACAGCCTGGGCAGCGGGCTTCATCTGGGTTGACATTCATTGGATGAGGATGGCGCAGAAACGTTCCCGACAAATCGGCGAAAGATCTGGCCTTGAAGATCACCCCTCGAATCCGAGCCGCTTCATCACGGCCCGTGTCAGCCGCTCGCAGCGCCGGCCGGCGAAGGGAAAGGCGTCGAGCAGCACCGGCCCGATCTCGTCGTCCAGCGCCTTGCGCAGGAAAACGCGGGCGCGGTGCAGTCTCGTCTTGACGGTCTCGGGCCGCACGCCGAGCAGGTCGGCGGTCTCCTCGATGCTCAGCCCCTCGATGACGCGGGCCACGAAAACCGCGCGATAGGCGTCGGGCAGGCTGTCGGTCGCCCGCTCGACAAGCCCGAGGATCTGCCGCTGCGCCATCGTCCGCTCCGGATCGTCGCTTGGGTTGAGGGGAAACCGGATGATCTGCGCTTCCGGGTTTTCAGGCATGGCCACGGTTCGCCGTCCTTTGCGAAGCCGCCCGAGCGCCTCGTTGATGACGATGCGCGACAGCCAGGTGGAAAGCGAAGCATCGCCGCGATAGGTGCCGAGATTGGTAAAGGCCCTGACATAGGCCTCCTGCACGATGTCCTCGGCCTCGCTGTCGTTGCGCACCATGCCGCGCGCCAGTCGGTAGAGCCGCTGGTTGTTCAGCTTCATGATCTTGCGAAAGGCATCGCTGTCGCGGGCAAGCGCGCGGGCTACGAGCCGGAGCTCGTCCGTCGCTGTTGATGTTGCCGTCAGCGCGGGCATGTGTCCTCCATCGATCCTTGCACGAAAGATTGGATGCAGGTTTCGAAAAAAGGTTCCCGAAAAATCACGCCAGGCGATCCGCCTGGCTGCCTATGCTAGCACTTTGGCCGGCTCCGTGCCGGTGTTTTGCATCCGCGCCGTCGCGGCCAGCAGATCGGTTTGCGTGATCAGCCCGAGGATGTGGTTTTTATCGTCGACGATGATGACGGCGTGACTGCGCCCGTCGGTCAGCACTGGCAGCAGCGCCATGGCGTTCGAGCCGGCAGTTGCGGTTGCCGCCGGCGAGATCACGGTTCCGACCGTGCCGGCCGCCAGTGTCAGTTCCCGCAAGCCCACGGTTCCGGCCAGCCTTGCCTCGGCATCCACCACCGGCAAGGTTCGTATGTTGTGGTCAAGCAGCAATTGGCGCGCAGCGGCGGCTGGCGTGTGCTCGTCCACCGAGATGACGTCGCGCGACATGATGTCTTGGCACCGCAACGTCGCGTGCTCGCGCACCATGGCCTGCAATTCGACCTGCCGCAGCAACCGGTCGAGATCGCCCCGATCGATGTCGAAGGTCTCGTCGAGCGCTCCAAGCGCGGCGTCGATGTCCTCGGAGCGAAAACCGACACGCAATTGCGCCGGCGGATCGATGGTGCCGTGACTGTTTACCGGCGCCGGGGCCGGCACGTGCGGGTAGTTGCGCCGGGCCAGCTTGTGGAAGCCGTAGCCAAGCGCCACCAGCAGCATCGAATTGACCGCCACCGGCACGAAAGGAAAAAGGAAGCCGGCGCTGATCACGGCTGGGCCGCCGAACACCGCGGTCAATGCCGCCGCACCCCCGGGTGGATGCAGGCAGCGCGTGAACGACATTGCGGCAATCGCCAGCGCTACCGCAATACCGGTGGCGAGCACCGGCTGGTGCACGAATTGCACCACGATCACGCCGACAAGCGCCGAGATCGTGTTGCCGCCGATGATCGACCAGGGCTGCGCCAGCGGGCTGGCGGGCACCGCGAACAACAGCACCGCCGATGCTCCCATTGGCGCCACCAGCAGCGGCACATGTGGCCCGCTACCCAGTGTGAGTCCGCTGATCGCGCCAGTCAGCGCAATGCCGATCATCGCACCGACGCAGGCGATGATGCGTTCGCGCAGCGTCGCGCCGGCAAGAATGGGAACAAAGAGGCGGAACGCCATGGGCAGGCTCTTGGTGCGGTGGCTGGGGAATGATTTCCGCTGCCGCAATGAAGCGGAAGCCGGCAATTTGGAAGTCAAACAAATCCGCAAAACTGCGGATGGGGAGAATAATATTGCCGACATGGCCGGACCGGGGCGCCGCGTGCGGCCCCCGTTTGCTCAATCGCGTCAAGGCCTTGCGGGCGCTGCTGGTATCGGTCCGAGAGGTCGCGTCAGGCCGCTGCGGCGGCGGTGAGCCCGCGAAGAATATCGGTCATGAGGTCCTCGACATCCTCGAGGCCGATCTGGAGACGAATCAACGGCCCTTCATAGGGGCCCTTGGCAACGACGCGGTCGCCGAGCCAGACCGGCACGGCAAGGCTCTCGTAACCGCCCCAGGAGTAGCCGAGACCAAAGATCCGCAATGCGTCGAGGAACGCGTGCTGCTGTTTCTGGCCGCCGCCGGCAAGCACGATGGAGAAGATGCCGCTGGAGCCGGAAAAGTCACGCTTCCACAGCGCGTGGTCGGGATGACTGGGAAGGCCGGGGTGGAGCACGCGCGCCACGCCCTTCTGGCCCTCCAGCCATGCCGCGATGGCGAGCGCGCTGCGCTGATGGTGATCGAGGCGCACCCCCATGGTGCGCAAGCCGCGCAGCACCTGGTAGACGTCGTCGGGTCCGGCGCAGCAGCCAAGCGTGCAGAAGCTTTCATACAGCTGTTTCCAGCAGGCCTCGGTGGCCGACACCGTACCCAGCAGCACGTCCGAATGACCGGCGGGATATTTCGTCGCCGCATGGATCGAGATGTCGACGCCATGGTCGAGCGGACGGAAATAAAGCGGCGTCGCCCAGGTATTGTCCATCATGACGATGGCACCGGCGGCGTGCGCGGCCTTCGCGATGGCTGGTATGTCCTGCACCTCGAACGTGTTTGAGGCCGGCGATTCCGTGAACACCACCTTGGTGTTCGGCTTGATCAAGGCGGCGATGCCCGCGCCGATGCCGGGAGCATAATACTCGACCTCGACGCCGAGCCGCTTCAGCATCGTGTCGGCGAAGTTGCGCGTCGGATGATAGACGCTGTCGACGATCAGCAGGTGGTCGCCCGCCGAAACGAAGGCAAGCAGCGGCACCGTCACCGCCGCCAGGCCCGACGGGACCACGATCGTGCCGGCCGACCCCTCCAGCGCGTCTATGGCCTGGGCCAAGGCGTCGGTGGTCGGTGTGCCGCGCGTGCCGTAGGTGTATTTCTGGTCCCGTCCAGCCATCGAGGCGGCATTGCGGAACAGCACCGTGGAGGCGTGCACGACAGGCGGATTGACGAAGCCGAAATAGTCGTGCGGGTTGTTGCCCGAATGGGCAAGCCGCGTGTTGATGCCCATTTTGCCAGTCACCGGCTCGTTGCCGTCTTTTGCCATTCGTCGTCGCCTTTTTTGGTAAGCCGCTAGCCATAGTGCGGCGACATGGACCGCGCAACAGCCGGCTTTCGCCAGGACCCCGACTTCGAATGTGCCAATTGCCGGAGCCGCCGCAGGCCGACTGCAAGCGTAATGGCGCGGCCAGAAAGCCCGCCGCCGGCAGCGGCATGCGTCGCCTGATAGCGCAAAGCGTACCTCACCATGACCCAGATCCAGCCAGAGGGCGCAGACATCGGCACGCAACCGGCCGGCAGAGCACAGTAACGCAGAGTAATCGGGCGGATGGATTTTTTGCGGACAGAGCGCAGCCTGGCGTAGGGCGAGCTTCGCCGGCTTTATTCGCGCTTCTGACTAAATTGCGGGCGCGTTTGTCTGCTATTCAGGCAATTGCGGCAAACGATTTTCAAACCCATCTGAATTCGGTCATTTTCCTTGACCTCACAGGAATTATCGCCTTCGATGCTGTTCGTGAATGGGAGGCGGCGCGTCGACTGCGATGCGGAGTTCCGGAAATGGGCCGGAACGAAAAGCTGCGTTCACGCGGGAAAAAAAGATCAGGTTTGCCTGAAAACAGAAAAGGGTCTGTGGGTCATGAAACACATTGCAATCGGCATCCTTGGAGCCGCCGCGCTTGGAGCCGTGGCTTCAACGGCTTCAGCCACCACGCTCGACACGGTCAAGCAGAAGGGCTTCATCCAGTGCGGCGTCTCGACGGGTCTGGCCGGCTTCTCCGCGCCGGACGACAAGGGTGACTGGCAAGGCATCGATGCCGATTTCTGCCGCGCCGTGGCGGCCGCCGTCTTCGGTGACGGCTCCAAGGTCAAGTTCACGCCGCTCAGCGCCAAGGAGCGCTTCACCGCGCTGCAGTCGGGCGAGATCGACATCCTGTCGCGCAACACCACCTGGACCATTAACCGCGACACGGCACTTGGCCTGAACTTCATCGGCACCACCTACTATGACGGCCAGGGCTTCATGATCAACGCCAAGAAGCTGCCGGGCGTCAATTCGGCGCTTCAGCTGTCCGGCGCCGCCGTCTGCGTGCAGAGCGGCACCACCACCGAGCTCAACCTCGCCGACTACTTTAAGGCGAACAAGATGGAGTACAATCCGGTCGTTTTCGAGAAGCTCGAAGAGGTCAACGCAGCCTATGACGCCGGCCGCTGCGACGTCTACACCACAGACCAGTCGGGCCTTTACGGCATCCGCCTGACGCTGGGTGCGCCGGCCGATCACGTCGTGCTGCCGGAGATCATCTCCAAGGAGCCGCTCGGACCGGCGGTGCGCCAGGGCGACGACCAGTGGTACCATATCGTCAAGTGGACCTATTTCGCGCTGCTCGACGCCGAGGAACTCGGCATCACCAAGGCCAATGTCGACGAGATGAAGAACTCGGCCAGCCCTGAGATCAAGCGCGTGCTTGGCCAGGAAGCCGACACCAAGATCGGCACCGATCTCGGCGTCTCCAACGACTGGGTCGTCAACATCGTCAAGGCGGTCGGCAATTACGGCGAAATGTTCGATCGCAATGTCGGCTCGGGCAGCCCGCTGAAGATCGCCCGCGGCATCAACGCGCTGTGGACCAAGGGCGGCCTGCAATACGCTCCGCCGATCCGCTGATCGAAATGTGATCCGGAAGGCAGATGGTTCTGCCTTCCGGTTTCTCTTTCACAGGGGACGGTGATATGGCATCGCAGGAAGTCCTTCGCGAGGACACAAGTCGCGGCTCCTTTATCAACGACCCGAAAGTCCGCAGTCTCTTCTTCCAGACACTGGTCGTCGTCGTTCTGTTCGGCTCTGTCTGGTGGATCGTGCAGAACGTCATCGACAATCTGCAGCGTCTTCACATCGCCTCCGGTTTCGGCTTTCTCAGGGGCCGCGCCGGATTCGACATCTCGGACACGCCGATCGCCTACACGTCCGATTCGACCTACGGTCGCGCCATCATTGTCGGCCTGATCAACACCATCATCGTCGCCGTGGCCGGCATCGTCACCGCGACCATTATCGGCTTCGTCATCGGCATCGGCCGGCTGTCGCAGAATTGGCTGATCCGCAAGATCTGCACGGTCTATGTCGAGATCTTCCGCAACATCCCGCCGCTGCTGGTCATCTTCTTCTGGTATTCGGGCGTGCTGGCCGTGTTGCCGCCGCCGCGCGAGAGCTATAACCTGCCTTTCGGTTCCTTCCTCAACCAGCGCGGTTTCTATTTCCCGCGCGCCGTCTGGGGCGAGGGCTCATGGCTGATCTTCGTGGCGCTCATCGTGGGTATCGCCATGGCCTGGTTCGTCGCCCGCAAGGCGCGCCAGCGGCAGATGGCGACGGGTCAGCAGTTTCCCGTGTTCTGGACGTCCGTCGCGCTGATCGTCGGCCTGCCGCTGCTCGCCTATGCGCTGAGCGGCTTTCCGCTGAGCTTCGATTTTCCGAAACAATCGACCTTCAACCTGACCGGCGGCTTCCAGGTCAAGCCGGAGTTCCTGTCGCTCTATCTGGCGCTGTCCTGCTACACGGCGGCCTTCATCGCCGAGATCGTGCGGGCCGGCATCAGGGGTGTCAGCAAGGGCCAGACCGAGGCCGCCGCCGCACTTGGCCTGCGCTCGGGATCGATCCTGCGGCTGGTCGTGGTGCCGCAGGCCATGCGCATCGTCATCCCGCCGTTGACCAGCCAGTATCTCAACCTGACCAAGAACTCTTCGCTGGCCATCGCCATCGGCTATCCGGACCTGACGGCGACCGCCGGCACGGTGCTCAACCAGACCGGCCAGGCGGTCGAGGGCGTGCTGATCATGATGATCGCCTATCTCATACTCAGCCTGGTGACCTCGGCCGTGATGAACGTGGTCAATGCCAGAATGGCGTTGGTGGAAAGGTAGGGCCATGCAGGAACACGACATGTCCTGGGTGCGCACCGAAATGGCCCTGGCGGAGGCGGCGCCGATCAGCGAGCGTGGCCTGTATGCCTGGGTCCGCAAGAACCTCGTCGGTTCGGTCGGCGACACCATCCTCACCATACTCGGCATCATCATCGTCGCCTGGGTCCTGCCGCAGGTCATCAACTGGGCCTTCATCAATGCCCAGTGGACCGGGCCGGACCGGACCGTCTGCGCGACAGTGGCGCAGGGCGGCATCCAGCCCGATGGCTGGAGCGGCGCCTGCTGGGCCTTCGTCAACGCCAAGTTCGGCCAGTTCATGTTCGGCACCTATCCGGTCGAGGAGCGCTGGCGGCCGATCCTGGTCGCCATCCTGTTCGCGGCGCTGCTGGTGCCGATGCTGGTCCCCAGCGTGCCGCGCAAGGGCCTGAACGCCATCCTGCTTTTCCTCGTGCTGCCGATCGTCGCCTTCTTCCTTCTGGTCGGCGGCGTGTTCGGCCTGCCGCATGTCGAGACGTCGCGGTGGGGCGGACTGCTGATCACGCTCAGCCTCTCCTTCGTCGGCATCGCCGTGTCGCTGCCGCTGGGCACCGTGCTGGCGCTCGGCCGGCGCTCCAAGATGCCGATCGTCAAGATGCTGTGCATCATCTTCATTGAAGCTGTGCGCGGTATCCCGCTGATCACAGTGCTGTTCTTCGTCAGCGTCATGCTGCCGCTTTTCCTGCCCGCCGGCGTCACCTTCGACAAGTACCTGAGGGCTCTGATCGGCGTGTCGCTGTTTGCCGCCGCCTATATGGCGGAAGTGGTGCGCGGCGGCCTGCAGGCGATCCCCAAGGGCCAATACGAGGGCGCCGATTCGCTCGGCCTCGGCTATTGGCAGAAGATGGGACTGATCGTGCTGCCGCAGGCGCTGAAGCTGGTCATTCCCGGCATCGTCAACACGTTCATCGGCATGTTCAAGGACACCAGCCTGGTCCTCATCATTTCGATGTTCGACCTGCTCGGCGTCGTCAAGCAGAACTTCTCGGACGCCAACTGGGCGACGCCGCAGACCGCGAAATCCGGTCTCGTGTTCGCCGCCTTCGTGTTTTGGCTGTTCTGCTTCGGCATGTCGCGCTATTCAATGTATACGGAACGCCGGCTCGACACCGGTTACAAACGATAAAAAGGGGATTGGTTCATGGCCACCGAAAACGCCGTCAGCGCGGAAGAGATCAAGGTCAATGCCGCGAAGATGCACATCTCGACCACCGATGTCGCCATCGACATCATCGCCATGCACAAATGGTATGGCGAGTTCCATGTGCTGAAGGACATCAACCTCAAGGTGATGCGCGGCGAGCGCATCGTCATCTGCGGCCCGTCCGGCTCCGGCAAGTCCACCATGATCCGCTGCATCAACCGGCTCGAAGAACACCAGAAGGGCAAGATCTTCGTCGACGGCAAGGAATTGACCAACGATCTCAAGAAGATCGACGAGGTGCGCCGAGAGGTCGGCATGGTGTTCCAGCACTTCAACCTGTTCCCCCACCTGACCATCCTGGAGAACTGCACGCTGGCGCCGATCTGGGTCCGCAAGACCCCGAAGAAACAGGCCGAGGAGATGGCCATGCATTTCCTCAAGCGCGTCAAGATCCCCGAGCAGGCCAACAAATATCCGGGCCAGCTCTCCGGCGGTCAGCAGCAGCGCGTGGCGATCGCCCGTTCGCTGTGCATGAACCCGCGCATCATGCTGTTCGATGAGCCGACCTCGGCACTCGACCCGGAAATGATCAAGGAAGTGCTGGAGACCATGGTTAGCCTTGCCGAGGAAGGCATGACCATGCTGTGCGTCACCCACGAAATGGGCTTCGCGCGGAAAGTCGCCAACCGGGTGATCTTCATGGATCAGGGCCAGATCGTCGAGCAGAACACGCCGGCCGAGTTCTTCGATCACCCGCGCCACGAGCGCACGAAGCTGTTCCTGTCGCAGATATTGCACTGAGCGCTGCCTCGTCGAAATGGAAGGAGCCCGGCCGCGCCACGGTCGGGCTTTTTCACATTTGGCCGATCGGATCGTTTCGATTGAGACATGATGGAATCGCAAGAACTATGCCCGGATGAGAAAACGCCTTCGTTTCCTGGCCGTGCTGGTGGCCGCGGTGGTGCTGGTCGCGGCACTCGGCACGCTGGTGCCACGACCACTCTGGCCGGCTGCCGCGGCCGGCGAGGGCGTCAGGCACATTCTGGTGCTGAGCAATCCGATCCACACCGACATCGCCATTCCCGTCGATGATGGCGTGCGCCGGCGTTTTCGCTTCCTCGCGGCTGCCGGCCAGCCTTCCGATGCGCCCGAGGTGCGCTACATCGTCTTCGGCTGGGGCGGCCGCGCCTTCTACCTGGAGACGCCGACCTGGTCGCAGCTGAAGGCGATGCCCGTATTCAAGGCCCTGACGCTTGACGCTTCAGTGATGCATGTCGAGGTCGCCGGCGATATCTCCGGACCCGATGTCGCCGGCTTCGACATCCCGGAAGACCGCTTTGCGGCATTGCTCGACTTCATCGATGCGAGTTTTCAGCAAGGACCAGGCGGGCCGATCGTCATCGCCAGGGCCGCCTATTCCGATTTCGACCGCTTCTATGAGGCGAACGGCCATTTCAATGCGCTGGCCGGCTGCAACACCTGGACGGCCGCCGCCTTGCGAACCGCCGGCCTGCGGACCGGTTGGTGGAACCCGCTGCCGGTCTCGCTTGGGTGGTCGTTGAAGCTGTATAATGGTAGGTAGCGCAGATAACGCCAACGCCTCGTTCGAGTTCTAGGCCCGCCACCCATAAAGCCAGTCCAAATCCGCGGCGAGCTTCTCCGGCGCCCGCATTTTCAGGAAAAGGTTGCGCGCCAACGCCACCGGACCCCAGGCATGCCAGGCAAGGCGGTTGAGGGCGCCGCGACGTGCCACTCTCACGACGCGCGGCCGGCGCAGGCCTTCCCAGATTTGAAGACTTCCGGCCAGGTCGGCAGGGGAGGCGGCCATGACGTCGGCAAGCGTGGCGGCATCCTCGATGGCCATCGCGGCGCCCTGTGCCGCGAACGGCGTCATGGCATGCGCCGCGTCGCCGACCAGCGCGATGCGGCCCGACCTTACCCATGGCTGCTTCTGATCGACCGTATGGACCGGCCAGGCCGCCCAAGGGCCGGCCAACTCCGCAAGCCTTGCCAGCGCCGGCGTGGTGCGGCGCATGGCGCCGGCCAGGATTGCGGGATCGGCATGGCCGGACCAGCCTTCGGCGATACGCTCGCCCCTGGTGAAAGCGACGAGGTTGATGGCGCTGCCCTTGCTGACGGGATAGGCGACCATGTGAAAGCCGGGATGCAGGAAGGTGGTGACGCAGTCCGGCGCACCGATCTCTGCAAAAGCTTGCCCGGCAGGACTGTCTGCGCTGACGGTTGCCCGCCAGGCCAGTTCGCCGGAGAAGTGGCTTTTCGCAAGCCTGTTTTTCCTTCCTTGGTCGGCAAGTCCGCGCACCGACGACGAGACGCCATCGGCGCCGACCAGAAGGAAACCTTCCGCCGCGACGAGCCTACCACCCACATCGGCTGCCGCGGTGATGCCTGAACTGCTGATCGTGACGCTGTCAAGGCGCGCGCCGGTGGTGAGATGAACATCGGGCATGGCAGCCACGCGCGCCATCAGCGCGTTTTGCAGGTCCGCTCGATGCGCCACGAGGTAGGGCGCACCCCAGCGCGCCTCGCCTGCTCGTCCAAGAGGCACGCGCGCCAGTTCGCCCAAGGTTGCCGCATCCTTCAGCACCACGGCTTCCGGCCTGACGGCATTGGGAAGAAGTGTGTCGAGTACGCCGAGCTCACGCAGGATGCGTGTCGCGTTGGGCGAAAGCTGGATGCCGGCGCCCGCCGCTTCGAGGCGCTGCGCCTGTTCGAAGATCCGCACGGTATAGCCGCGCTCGGCGAAAGCCAGTGCCGCGGTCAGCCCGGCAATACCCGCCCCGGCGATGATGACTTGCCGGGACTGTGCGTCTGCCATTGGCCCGGCCCGCTGGAGGTCAGGCGGCCTGATCGATGTAGAGGCAGCCGGCCGGCAGCGTTTCCATCGCCGTCAGCTTCGGCGAATAGCGGTAGAGCGTCGAGCAGTAGGGGCAGACCTTCTCATTGTCGTCGCCCATGTCGAGAAACACATGCGGATGGTCGAAAGGCGGGTTGGCGCCGGTGCACATGAATTCCTTGACTCCGATATCGATCGCCGGATGGCCCGCATCGTTCTGGAAATGGGGAATGGAACCGCCTGCCATCGTCGTCTCCTTTAGCGCAGTCTACTCAGCGTTTGGATCATAACCGGTCTGTTTGCAAGTTCGATGAAATGAAACTGTCGCAAAAGCCTGTCAGAGGATAAGTTAAGCCGGTTAACCGGCTGGAGCATCGCAGCCAGGCGCAACAGCCTGGCGCCGCCCGAAAAAGCGGCGAAGCAACCAGACGTGGGAAGAGCAGGAACCATGAACGAACTGAAGCCGGTCCAGAGCGAGTTCATCAATGCGGAAGCGGCAAGCCCGGAAGGCAATCCGGATCGTTTCGTCAATCGCGAGTTCTCCTGGTTGCAGTTCAACCGCCGCGTGCTCGAGGAATCGCAGAACACAAACCATCCGCTGCTGGAGAGGGTACGTTTCCTGTCGATCTCCGCGGCCAATCTCGATGAGTTCTTCATGGTGCGCGTCGCCGGCCTGGCCGGCCAGGTTCGCGAAGGCATCGTGTTGAGAAGTCCGGACGGGCGTACCCCCGAACAGCAGCTCGAACAGCTGCTGCGCGAGGTCGAACGGTTGCAGGAAGACCAGCAGAAAAGCCTTTCGGCGCTGACCGTGCTGCTCAACAAGGAAGGCATCGAGAGCATCACCCGCGACGCGCTGACCAAGGACGAGAAGGCCTGGCTGGAGGAGCACTTCCAGGATCAGGTGTTTCCGGTTCTCACGCCATTGTCGATCGACCCGGCGCATCCGTTCCCGTTCATCCCCAATCTCGGCTTCTCGATGGCGCTGCAGCTTCGCCATCGCAAGAACGGCGAGGAGATGAGCGCGCTCTTGCGCCTGCCGGTGGCGCTGAAGCGCTTCATCCGCCTGCCGGACCGCAAGCACCATGTCCGCTTCATCCCGCTGGAAGAGGCGGTCGGCCTTTACATCGGCAAGTTGTTCCCGGGTTACGAGGTCAAGGGCTCCGGCACGTTCCGCATCATTCGCGACAGCGACATCGAGGTCGAGGAGGAATCGGAAGATCTCGTGCGCCTGTTCGAGACTGCGCTAAAGCGCCGCCGCCGCGGCTCCGTCATTCGCATCGAGTTCGACATGCTCATGCCGGCCGAACTGCGCGAATTCGTCGCCGGCGAACTCGGCGTTTCGTCGAGCCGCATCAGCGTCCTGACCGGCCCGCTGGCGCTCAGCCAGATTTCGGAGATCGTCGCCGTTGCCCGCGACGACCTCAAATTCACGCCCTACAATCCGCGTTTCCCCGAGCGCATCCGCGAGCATGGCGGCGATTGCTTCGCCGCCATCCGCGAGAAGGACATCATCGTCCACCACCCCTACGAATCCTTCGACGTCGTGGTGCAGTTCCTGCGCCAGGCGATGGCCGACCCGGAAGTGGTGGCGATCAAGCAGACGCTTTACCGAACCTCCAACGACAGCCCGATCGTGCGTGCGCTGGTCGACGCCGCCGAGGCCGGCAAGTCGGTGACGGCACTGGTCGAGCTCAAGGCTCGCTTCGACGAGGAGGCCAACATCCGCTGGGCGCGCGACCTCGAGCGCGCCGGCGTCCAGGTCGTGTTCGGCTTCCTCGAGCTCAAGACCCACGCCAAGATGTCGCTGGTGGTGCGGCGCGAGGACGGCAAGCTGCGCAATTATGTGCATCTGGGCACCGGCAATTACCATCCGGTGACCGCGCGCATCTACACCGACCTGTCCTTCTTCACCACCGATGCAACGATCGCACGCGATGTCGCCCAGCTTTTCAACTTCATCACCGGCTATGCCGAGCCGACCGCCGAAATGCGGCTGGCGATCTCGCCCTTCACGCTGAGGAACCGTATCCTGCAGCACATTTCCGATGAGGTCGCCCACGCACTCGAGGGACGGCCGGCACGCATCTGGATGAAGATGAACGCCCTTGTCGATCCGATCATCATCGACGCGCTCTACGACGCCAGCCGAGCGGGCGTCGAGATCGACCTGGTCGTGCGCGGCATATGCTGCCTGCGGCCGCAGGTGCCGGGCCTGTCGGAAAACATCAGGGTCAAGTCGATTGTCGGCCGTTTCCTCGAGCACAGCCGCATCTATTGCTTCGGCAATGGCCACGGCCTGCCGTCGGACGAGGCCGTCGTCTACATCTCCTCGGCCGACCTCATGCCGCGCAACCTCGACCGCCGCGTCGAGACCATGGTGCCGATCACCAACCCAACTGTGCATGAACAGGTGCTGGGCCAGATCATGCTCGGCAACATCATGGACAATCAGCAAAGTTTCGACGTATTGGCTGATGGAACCTCCCGGCGCGTCGTGCTCGAGGAGGGCGAGGAGCCGTTCAACGCACAGGAATATTTCATGACCAATCCGAGCCTGTCGGGACGGGGTGATGCGCTGAAATCGCATGCGCCGAAGCGGATCGCGCAATTCAAGCGCCGTAAGAAGAACGCTGCCGCCTGATGCTGTCCGATTCCCAGGGCCGGCTGCAGGATCGCCGACCGCTGTCCATCATCGACATCGGCTCGAATTCGATCCGCCTTGTCGTCTATGAGGGGCTGGCGCGCTCGCCGACCATGCTGTTCAACGAAAAGATGCTGGCGGGCCTCGGCCGCGGCATTGTGTCGACGGGGAAGCTCGACCCCGAGGGCGTGACACGGTCAATGGAGGAGTTCCGCCGCTTCCGCGCGCTCTCCGACCAGGCCGGCGCCGAGCACATGTACGTGCTGGCGACCGCGGCTGCCCGCGAGGCCGTCAACGGCCCCGATTTCATCCACCGCGCCGAAGACGTGCTCAAGACCGAGATCCGCGTGATCAGCGGCCGCGAGGAAGCCTACTATTCCGCGCTCGGCGTCATCTGCGGCTTTCATCCGGCCAACGGTATCGCGGGTGACCTCGGCGGCGGCAGCCTTGAACTGGTCGACGTCAATGGCGAAGCGATCGGCGACGGCATAACGTTGCCGCTGGGCGGCCTGCGCCTCCAGGATATGGCCAAGAACTCCCTCACGCAGGCAGCGAAAATCGTGCGCGACGAGCTGGGGCGGGCGAAGCTGCTCAAAGGCGGGCAAGGCAGGCCTTTCTATGCCGTCGGCGGCACCTGGCGAAATCTCGCCCGGCTGCACATGGAGATGACCAACTATCCGCTTGGCGTCATGCACCACTACGAGATCGGCGTCGAAAGTGCCGCCAATTTCCTGCGGCAAGTGGCGAAAGGCGAGATCGAGAAGATCAAAGGCATCGAGGGCGTTTCGAAGAACCGCCGCTCGCTCCTGCCTTACGGTGCCATCGTGCTGCAGGAGATCATGGCGGCGATGCAGCCGTCGAAGATCATCGTCTCGGCGCTCGGCGTGCGCGAAGGCTTCCTCTATTCGCTGCTCGACCAGGCCGAGCAGAAGGCCGATCCGCTGATCTCGGCATCGGAGGAACTCGCCCGGCTGCGCTCGCGCTCGGTCACCCATGCGCATGAACTCGTCGACTGGACGGCCAAGACCTTTGCCGCTTTCGGCATCGACGAGACCGAGGACGAGGCGCGCTACCGCCACGCGGCGGCATTGCTGGCCGACATCGGTTGGCGCGCGCATCCCGAATATCGCGGCAAGCAATCGCTCAACATCATCGCCCACGCCTCCTTTTTCGGCGTGGACCACCCTGGCCGCGCCTATCTGGCGATGGCCAACGCTTATCGGCACGACGGCATCTTCAACGAAGCCATCGCGCCCGAGATCAAGGCGCTGGCGACACCGCGCTATCTGGAGCGAGCGCGGGTGCTGGCGGCATCGATGCGCGTCGTCTACCTGCTGACCGCCTCGATGCCCGGCGTCATGCCAAGGCTGAAATGGGAGCAGCGCGGCAATGGCGTGCTGGCGCTGGTCTTGCCGGCATCTCTGGCAGATCTCTATGGCGAGCGGCCGGCCGGGCGCTTGGCGCAACTGGCGCGAATTACCGGCCGCCGCCTGGTGCTGGCGGTCGAGGGCGGACCGAGCGTTTCGGTGAAATAGGTACGGCCTACCAGAGCGTGAGTTATCTGATCCACACCGATATTAGACCAACTCAATGGCACCGCTTATCAGCGGCTTCGCGTTTAAAGACCGGCTTCCCCCACTCCGTCTTGGCTTCGCCAAGCCACCTCTCCCCCCTCCGGAGGGAGAGGAAGGGCGCCAAGATTGGCGAACTCGCGCCCTTCCTCTACCCCGTCGATCGGGGGAGAGGTGTCGAGCGCAGCTCGACGGAGTGGGGGTCGACTTGACGCGGGTGTTGACTTGGCCCGGGCATTGAGAGTCCAACCCGGGGCATATGTCTGGTTGGTTCCGGGCTTGCCTTTGGATTTAGGCGATATCAAACCGCAGCCCGCCCGTCGACCGACCAGGCGCCGGGGCCGGCCATGGCGAGCGCCAGAAAGCCGCCCGATATCGCGATGTCCTTCATCAGCATCTGCTGGTGCAGGAAGGCAAGCGTCGCATCATCGGCGCCCTGGCCGTAATGGCCGATGAAGCCGGCAACGATGCAGAAGGCGGCCAAAAGCAGAGCCACGATCCGGGTCTGGAAGCCGATGAGTATCAGCAGTCCGGCGATCAGCTCGAACAGGCCTGTGCCCCACGCGGCGAGCCCCGGGAGCGGCAGGCCAAGGCCGGCGAAATAGCCCGATGTGCCGGCAATGTCGGCGAGCGCATGGAAGCCTGACGGTACGAACAGCGCGGCAAGCAGCAGCCGCGAAGCCATAAGCAGTGCGTTGCGAGGCATGGTCACCTCCGTTGTCGTTTGGCCGGTTTGGGCCTTTACCCACCCGGACCGATCGATCCTACCACCGATGCCCCGGCAAATCCGGGCGCTGAATTGAGGCTTCTGCACCGACAACGAAACAGTGGCGCGGAAAATTCCGCGCCACTGCTGTCAAGACGGGGGAGGGAAGTTCAGCCGCGCTTGGCGTCGATCGAATAGGCGCCGGCGCCTGAGGAAGCCAGCACGAGGAAGCCGCCGGTGATCGCCAGGTTCTTCATGAAGTTGATCATCTGCATCTGGTCGGCCCAGCCGGTGTGGGCAACCAGGGCCGTGGCGACGGTGAAGATCGCCAGCACCCAGGCGGCAATCCGGGTCTGGAAGCCGACGAGAATAGCCAGACCGCCGAGCAGTTCGATGAGGCCGACGACAATGGCCGTCACGGTCGGCAAGGGAAGGCCGAGGCCGCCGAAATAGGCCGCGGTGCCGGAAAGGGCGCTGAGCTTGCCGAAACCGGAAAGCAGGAAAATGACCGCAAGCAGGATGCGGCCGAGCAGGATGGTGACAGAACTGTTGGACGCGGTGCCGGTGCCGGCGAAGGAAGTGTTGGTGGACATGGTGGCTCTCCGAATAGGGTTGATCACCCGTCAGATAGACCATGCTGACTGTTCACCAAAGCCGCCTGTCTGGCGACACATTGTTCACAGGACATACGTTTCCGTGAACCGGTGAAAGACGGAAATTCGTGTCGCTCGATGCGGTGGCGGGAGGATATTCTCCCGCCGAAAAATGCCTTTATCCCGGATGGGTCATATCTTCGGGCCGCACGAGCCGGTCGTAGTCGGCTTCGCTGACCAACCCGGTGGCCAGCGCTTCCTCGCGCAGCGTGGTGCCGTTCTTGTGCGCGGTCTTGGCGATCTTGGCGGCGCTGTCGTAGCCGATGGTGGGCGCAAGCGCCGTCACCAGCATCAGCGAGCGGTCGAGGGCCGCCTTGATGTTGTCTTCGCGCGCCTCGATGCCGACGACGCAATTGTCGGTGAAGGAGACCGAAGCGTCGGCGAGCAACTGCACCGATTGCAGGAAGTTGTAGGCCATCAGCGGGTTGTAGACGTTGAGCTCGAAATGGCCCTGGCTGCCGGCGAAGGTGAGGGCTGCATTGTTGCCGAACACCTGCACGCAGACCTGGGTCATCGCTTCGCACTGCGTCGGGTTGACCTTGCCCGGCATGATCGAGGAACCCGGCTCGTTTTCCGGCAACGACAATTCGCCAAGGCCGGAACGCGGGCCGGAACCGAGGAAGCGGATGTCGTTGGCGATCTTGAACAGCGCTGCGGCAGCGGCGTTGATGGCGCCATGTGAGAACACCATGGAATCATGGGCTGCCAGCGCCTCGAACTTGTTCGGGGCAGTGACGAAGGCGATGCCGGTGATGGCGGCGATGCGGTCGGCCACCCGCTCGGCGAAGCCGACCGGCGCGTTGAGGCCGGTGCCGACGGCGGTGCCGCCCTGCGCCAGTTCCTGCAGGCCGGGCAACGTCAGCTCGATGCGCTTGATCGACGAAGCGACCTGCGCGGCGTAGCCCGAGAATTCCTGGCCCAGCGTAAGCGGGGTGGCGTCCTGCGTGTGGGTGCGGCCGATCTTGATGATATGGTTGAACTCTCTGCTCTTGGCGGCGAGCGCCTTGTGCAGGTGCTTCAGCGCCGGCAACAGGTCATGCACGATGCGCTCGGCGCAGGCGATGTGCATGGCGGTCGGGTAGGTGTCGTTCGACGACTGGCTCATATTGACGTGGTCGTTCGGGTGCACCGGCTTCTTGGAGCCCATGACGCCGCCCAGCATCTCGATCGCCCGGTTGGAGATCACCTCGTTGGCGTTCATGTTGGATTGCGTACCCGAGCCGGTCTGCCAGACCACCAGCGGGAAATGGTCGTTGAGCTTGCCGTCGATGACTTCTTGAGAGGCTTCGACGATCGCCTTGCCGATCGCCGGATCGAGCCGCTTCAGCTCCATATTGGCTTCCGCCGCCGCCCGCTTGACGATGCCGAGCGCGCGCACGACGGATGCCGGCTGCTTTTCCCAACCGATCTTGAAATTGCCGAGCGAACGCTGCGCCTGCGCGCCCCAATAGCGGTCGGCGGCGACCTCGATGGCACCGAACGTATCGGTTTCGGTTCTGGTCTTGGCAGCGCTCACGGCAAGTCTCCGGTCTGTCGATTTGGGCAACGGCGTATCGCGTTGCACAAAACGCATCAAGCGGAGATTGCGGGCGGTGAAGATGCAAATCGGTTGAAGACGGAGCCAATCTCCCCGCTCGTGGGGAGATGCCCGGCAGGGCGGCGGGGGCGCGAAGGAACGCTATCTGTCGTCATTCAACTGCGTTCAGGTTAGAACAAGCGCGGAAGTGCAATCGAATGAGAGATCGGCGGGACAGCGCCCCCCTCTGGCCTGCCGGCCATCTCCCCCACGAGGGGGGAGATCGGCTGTCCACTCACTCCGCCGTATACCCGCCGTCCACCGCAAAGACGCCGCCCCGCCTCTGATCAGACGCCGTCTCCGGGCGGACTGGAGATCAGCAACAAAGCCGCGAGCGCGATGTCGCCGACAGGCGCACGGTTTCGGTTGGTCTGGCCAGGTCATGTCGGACGGCGTGCGAGAAGGCCTGCCATGCAGGCGAGGCGGCAAGCGCGGTTTCATGCTGGGCGTGCGCTTCTTCGCCATCAAAACCCATCACACTGATGAAAACATTCTCACTCGCTCGCACCGGCAGGCGTGGAAAGCTGTTTTCCGCATGCTCCGTGACGAAAGCGGCGAGCAGCCGCGCACCGGGTGACGCCGTCATCGGCGCCAGCTTGGCCTCGAAGCGGCTGGCGAACGCGGCCTCTGCGCCCGGCCGCAAATGATAAATCCGAATCACGACCATCCCTGACAGCGGCGTGCTTCTGCCTGGCTTTTCGTCGGCAGCCAAGCCCGCGCGCAATGCGCCGGAGAGATCGAAGCCAGCCCCGGTCCACGCAGGTTTGAGCAGCAGCACATCGTCGGAATCGATCATCGTGGCGTTGGCGGCATTGCGGTGCGCTGCCCATTCCGGACCGTCATAGAAGGCGCTCAGGGCACGTTTGCGCGCCTCCATGTCCTCGAAACCGCGCAGCCAGACGAACATGTCGGGGCGATCGAGATCCCGGAATTGGCCGATGATGGTCATCCCGGCCTCTTCCTGGCCTTCGATCAGCTTGCCGTCAAAGAGGTCGATAAGGGTATCGCGTTTGCCGGGTTTCAGCGTGTACTGCCGCAGTTCGACGACCGGGGAGGCGAGCGCTGCTGTCTCCGATGTGGCACTCAGGGGCAGGCTCATAAGCTCGTCTCCAAAAACAGGGTGATCATCCTGTTTTATAAAACAGACCGGTTGTCCTGTTTTGTCAATCTGCTAGCTTCTTTTTCTTCCCTCCTGGAGGGGCACGGTGGAGATTCCCGATGACAGGGCATGCCCAGAAGCGCACCAATGATCCCGAAGGCATGCGCAACAGAGTGCTCGATGCCGCGCAGGAGTCCTTTCAGGTACGCGGCTATCACGCGTCCAGTCTCGGCGATCTGATGGCGGCGGCGGGTGTCAGCGGCGGCGCGTTGCATCATCATTTCCCGACCAAGAAAGCGTTGGCGCTGGCGGTGATCGAAGAGCGTGTGGCCGCGGCGGTCGAAGAGACATGGATGGCGCCTTTGCGGGCGGCCGCTTCGGCGCGCGAAGGCGTGCGTGCAGCCTTCGAAGCCGTGGCGGCGGAACTTGAGCAACAAGGCTTCGTGCGCGGCTGTCCCCTCAACAACCTTGCACATGAACTGTCGCTCGTCGATGCCGAATTGCGCGCCGCCCTTGCCGGCATTTTTGCCGGCTGGCGCCAGGCGATCGCCGACAAGGTCCGGGCTGATCAGCAGGCGGGCAGGGAGCAGGACACCGACCCGCAGCGTTTCGCCGCCCTGGCCGTCGCGGCCTATTCCGGCGCGATGTCGATGGCCAAGACGGCGCAGGATGCCGGCATGTTGCGCGATTGCCTGGCGGGGCTGGAGCAGAATGTCGCCCAAGCTTCGCCCATGGCCGCAACGAGGCGGCGTCGCAGGATATTGCTGCCACCGGGAAACCTTTGATGCCGAGGACGGGAACGATCCCTACAACTCAGTTCCGTTCTGGGGGAGGGCAGCCGTGGACCGGGCGCTGAACTTTACTGCTGACCGGTGTCCGTGCTGAACTTCAACCCATGATGAAGCGCTTCTCACCAAAATCGGTATCACGACGCCGTTTTCTGGCGCGGGCCGCCGGTCTTGCCACGGCCCTTGCGCTTCCACGCCCGGCGCTCGGCCAGACCGGGCAGCGCATTCAGCCTGTCGACGCCACCTTCCTGTTCATCGCCGATGTCCATGCCTGCCGCATGGCCAGCGGCTTGAGTCCCAATTGCCAGCAGGAAGGCAAGACCGACGCTGCCTTGCTGCGCAATGTGGCGGCTCTGAACGGCATTGGCGACAAAACATGGCCCGTCGAGATCGGCGGCGTCCCGACGGGCCTACGCTCCGCCGGCAGCCGAATCGGCACGCCGCTCGGCCTCGTCATCGGCGGCGACATGACCGACGATGGCGGTGGTCAGATCACCCAGCCGAGTGAAGGCACGCAATTGCTGCAATTCAGCCAGCGTTACCAGCAAGGCATGGGGCCTGACCGCGTGCATGTTCCAGTCTATGTCGGGCTCGGCAATCATGACCTCGACCAAAACGGCCCGCGGCATCACGTTGACTGGTACCGGCGCGAAATGCGCGACTATGTCGAAGTCAATCACCGTGCCGGCGTGTTCTTCAAGCCACCGGTTCCGGCCACCGACTACGATGTCGAGACCGACTGCTATGCGTGGGACTGGGGCGGGCTGCATCTTGTCCAGACCCACCGTTTCGCTGGCGACACCGGCCATGGCGCGGACAGCAGCCTGCCCTGGCTGAAGCAGGATCTGGCGACCTATGCGGCGGACGGCCGCCCGGTCATCCTGTTTCAGCATTATGGCTGGGATAACTTTTCGACTGAGCGATGGGATCCCGCCAAAAAGGTGTTCGACGACGACGGCAAGGGGCCGCCGCATTGGTGGAGCGATGCGGACCGTCAGGCACTGCTTGCGGCTCTGAAGGGCTACAACGTGATTGCCATCTTCCATGGCCATCAGCACGAGGTGCCGATGATCTATCAGCGCGACGGCCTTGATCTCTTCAAGCCAAAGGCGGCCTATATGGGCGGGTTCGCACTGGCGCGGGTCACCAATGATGGCATGGATGTCGTGCTGGGCGAAGCCAGCGACGATCACGGCGGGGTCACATTCACCAACGCCTTCAGCAAACCGTTCCAGACATGAAAGCCCGCAGCGGCCTTTTCGTCCCGGACGCTGACTGACGTCGACCTGGCAGTGCGCTCGGGCCTCGGCCTCCGCTACGAGATGCCGCCGATGATGACCGCCGCGATGTAGGGGCCGAAAGAAAACGCCCCTCGCACCTTTTATCGTGCGGGGGGCGTCTTTGCCGTTCGCTTTTCCTTCGATTGCTCTCGTGAATTGCTGACGACAACCATGAAACGTGCTTCGACCGAAATGGCTCCCGGCGCGTCCAGATTTTTTTAGGGCCGCTTTGTTCAGTGCCCGATTGGCGTGAACCGTCGCGGCGGGTGAGCCAAGAATTGACATGGCCGTTTAAATAGCTTACAAGACCTTTGTCGATATTTGTTGACTGACTTTTGTTATCCGCGCTTTGCAGCGCGCCTTTGACGAACTTCCCACATCAAAAATCGAGACAAACGACGTTGTGCATCCGCATGACGGCGAACGAGTATTTGCCATGGAAAGGGTTCGTCATGAGCACCGGCACAGTTAAATGGTTCAACGCCACCAAAGGTTTTGGTTTTATTCAGCCTGACGACGGCTCTGCCGACGTTTTCGTCCACATCTCGGCCGTAGAGCGCGCCGGCATGCGTGACATCGTCGAGGGCCAGAAGCTCGGCTACGAGATGGTCCGCGACAACAAGTCCGGCAAGATGTCGGCCGACCAGTTGAAGGCGGCCTGAAAAAGGATTCAGCCTTCCCGGTGACCACGGATGTACTGGCACTGGTGAATGGCGAATTCGGGCGCATGGCGGCGGAAACCTGAGTTTTCGCACGCTGCGTGCCGGAGCGTCCTGTGCATCCACTGGATGCGCGACGCTCTCATGGAAGGTCAGGCGGTGCCTGGCCTTTTTCACTTTGTGGGTCTCGCCGCCGAAAATGCGCTGCGCGTCGGCCTGAACGTGCTAAGGGACGCTCCAGCAAGTTGAATCCGCCGCCCCAATGCTTTTGTGCGTGGGTCCTGACTGAAGACCGGTCTTGCCCTATCGGCACGAGACTCCTGACAGGAGAAAGATTTTGACCGCCAATTCGAAAACAGCTGCTGATCAGGCAGTGCCCTTGTTCAGCAAGACGCAAACCCAGTCGATGTCGCTCAACCGCATCATTTCCGAACGCGATGCCCTTACCCAGGCGCGTGAAGCCAAGACCGCGCGTTTGCGCGAACTGCGCCTGGAAAAAGAGGCAGATGAAATGGCTGCGGCGGCCGCACAGGCGGCGTTGCCGAAACGGGCCGGAAGACGCTGATGGCGACGAAGCGTGTGCCGGCGACACCAATCGCCGCTGATGCGACCATCGCCGATATGGTCGAAACATTGGACAAGCCAGTCGAATATGTCCGGCGTGTGCTGGAAAAACTCGAACGCTGCAAGCGCGTCCATGGCGATGCACAGGTGCGCGTCGGCGTGCGGGGCCGCGCCGAGTGCCCGAACTATTTGATCGAATATGTCCGCCAAGACGCCAAGACCCGCGAGCCGGTGACCCATCAGGACGCCGCCTACAGCGGCAGCACGCATCGCGAACTGGCGCCGCATCACATCGCGGAGGCGAGGAACTGGTCGCCTGAGGAAATGAACATAACGGCGGTTTCGGCCCTGATCGGCCGTTTGCGCAGTCCGCGCGCACCATCGCGCTTCGCCGACGAGGACTGAGATGGCCATAAAATTCTCCGCCAAGGACCAACCGCCGGCGCCCGCCGCCGCTGCAAAGCCGGTCAAGCCGGCTGCCGCGCCGAAGGCCGATGCAGCTGCCGAGGCCGCGACCGATCTATTCAAGTCGCCGGCCGAGGCGCCGTCGCGCAAGGCAGGCAAGAAGAAATAGCGCCTTGCCGCAAGACGCCGACCGCAATCCTGCTGCGCAGGGGCTGTTCAACCCGGTGGCCGCAGCCAGCCTTTCATCGTCGCAACGAGGCACCGTCCCGGCATTTGATTGCCAGAGCTGCGGCGCCTGTTGCTCCTACTCGGCCGAGTGGCCGCGCTTTTCCACCGAGGACGACGCGCACCTCGACCGTATCCCGGACAAGTATGTCGCGACCGATCTGTCGGGTATGCGTTGCGAGGGCCCGCGCTGTTCGGCCCTCTGTGGCGAAGTGGGCAAGGCAACCGCTTGCGGCATCTACGAGCTGCGCCCGGATGTCTGCCGCGCCTGCATGCCCGGCGACGAGGATTGCCTGATGGCGCGTCGGGCGCACGGGCTGCCTGTCCTCTGATCTGACGGCGCCGCGGCTTGTGCGCGGGGATTTCGCTGCTACGCTGCCCGCCGGGCAGCACAGCGGAGGACCAAATCGTGAGCATCGAATTCTTGTTGACGTCGCTGATCGTGGTGGCTTCGCCCGGCACCGGCGTCCTCTACACGCTGAGCGCCGGGCTTTCCCGCGGCGCCCGCGCCTCAATCGTCGCCGCTTTCGGCTGCACGCTCGGCATCATCCCGCATATGGCTGCCGCCATCACCGGCCTCGCCGCGCTCCTGCACACCAGCGCGGTCGCCTTCGAGACGCTGAAATATCTGGGCGTCGCCTACCTCCTTTACATGGCCTGGAACACGCTGAAGGAGAGGGGTGGTCTGAACGTCGAGGACAATGTCGCGCCGCGCTCCACCGGCAAGGTGATTGCGAGAGGCATCCTCGTCAATGTGCTCAACCCGAAGCTGTCGATCTTCTTCTTTGCCTTCCTGCCGCAGTTCGTCAGCACGACCGAGCCGCACGCGCTGTCGAAGATGCTGGAACTGAGCAGCGTCTTCATGCTTTTGACCTTCGTCATCTTCGTCGGCTATGGCATCTTCGCCGCCTCGATCCGCAGCCATGTCGCGTCGCGGCCGAGGGTGCTGACCTGGATGCGCCGCACGTTCGCCGGCGCTTTCGTCATGCTCGGCGCCAAGCTTGCGCTGGCGGACAGGTAGAATTCGTTCGCCTCGCCTTGGCACGAAATCGATGCCGAACAATGAGAAGGCGAGCCTTGGCCCGCCTTCTTTTGTTCTTCAACTCCGGACTAGCCGGCAATCATTTGTTCGCGCCGCCGAGCGCCTTCAATTTTTCGCAGAACGGGGCATACGGCTTGCTCATCGCCGCATCCTGACATTCCTTCATCATCATGGCTTGGTCGTCCTTGGACATTTTTGCCCAGGCGGCTTTCATCTCGGCGTCGGATTTCATCGTCTTCATGCTCGCATCGGTGAAGAACGGTTCCATCATCTTGGGCGAGTCGAGCGCTCCGGCAAGTGCCGTGCCGCTGAGAACGGTCAACGCGAGTGCTCCAAAGCAGGCGGTTCTGATGTTCATGACATTAGTCCTCCCTATGGTCTTTCTCGATCGTCGAATGGCGGTCGGACTCTATTCCTAGCACAAACCGATGTGTATTAGGAGTAACTCATATGGTGAAGCCGGCCTATCCCTTGACGTAGCCCATCGCCTCGACGATCCGCCCGCCCTCGACGCGCATCAGATTGACGCCGCGCAGCGAATTGCCGTCCGCCATCCAGTAGCGCCAGCGGATCGTCGCCCGCTCGCCGGCGACGAAGGTCTCCTCGATGTCGAAGCGCGTGCCGGGCTGGGTCGCGATCGCCGTCCATAGCCCGACGCAGGCCGCCTTGCCGGCATGGCGCGCACCGTCCGGTGCCGGCACGGTGTTTTCAATCACGCAGTCCTCGCCCACCAACTCGGCAAGCGCCGACGGATCGTGCAACTGGAACACATCGTTGAAGCGCCGCATGATCTCGGCTGTCCGCCGCGACTCTGGATGACCGTCCATGATGCTGCTCATCTCGTACTTCTCCTGATTCATTGTTGCGCGGCGGTACCCACGAGGGTCGCCTTGAGGTTGATCTGGGCCACGCCGGCCAGCGCGCGCGAAACGAGACAGCTCGCCTTGGCGGACTGGGCAAGGCGCTCGAACTGGTCTTCGGCGAGCCCCGTGACCTCCACCGCCGTTTCAAGGTCGATGCGGGTGATGGTCGGCCCGGCCTCGGTCGCTCCGAGGTGCACCCTGGCGATGGTGCGGATGTCCCGGGGAACATGACCTCCCTGGCCAAGGATGAAGGTCAGCGCCATCGAGAAACAGCCGGCATGCGCGGCCGCGATCAGTTCTTCCGGGTTGGTGCCGGGGCCGTTCTCGAAACGCGACGGAAAGGAATAGGCGCCTTCGAACACACCGCTGCCGAGCCGCAGCCGGCCTGAACCTTCCCTCAGCGTGCCTTGCCACTCGGCCGAAGCTTCACGAATTGTCATTGCTGTTCTCCCTTCTGGTTCGATCGATATGAAAGATCAGGCTCCGTCGATGACGACCTTCCCGAAGACGTCGCCCTGCTGGAAATAGCGGTAGGCGTCGCGGGCCTCGGCGAAGGGGAAGACCTTGTCGATGACCGGTCTCAACCGGTGCGCCGAGACGGCGTTGAGCATCGTTTCGAGGTTTGCGCGGCTGCCGACGAACAGACGGCTGATTGTGACGAGGCTGCGCTGATAGACGGCGCCGGGGATCTGCACCGTTGCGCCCTTCGCATCCTGAATGGTGAGCAGCACGATGCGCCCATAAAGCGCGCTGGCGATCAGCGACTGCGCGAAGGTCGGCGGGCCGCCGGTTTCGACGGTAAGGTCGATACCGCCGGTTTCGCCACGCACCATCGCCCCCATTCCGGCATGTCGGTCGAGGAGACGACGAGGTCGGCCCCCATCGCCCGCAGCTTGCCGACCTTCTCGGCGCGAGAGGTGACGGCGACGACGCGGCAGCCGAGCAGCTTGGCGAACTGCAACGCGAACAGCGAGACGCCGCCCGAGCCTTTGACTAGAACCCATTGGCCGGGCTTGGGAATCTCCGCCCCGGTCAGTGCGTTCCAGGCTGTCAGGCCGGCGCAGCTCAGCGTTGCCGCCTCGCGCCAGTCGAGATGCTCGGGAACTCGCACCGCCCATTGCTCGTCAAGCACGGCGTACTCGCCGAGCATGCCATCCAGCGTGCAGCCGAGCTGGTCGATCAGTCCGGCATTGATGCGGCCATCGATCCAGCGGGCGAAATAGCTGCCGGTGACACGGTCGCCGACGGCAAAGCGTGTGACATCATCGCCGATGGCGACGACCTCGCCGGCGCCGTCGCTGAGCGGAACGATCCCGCGGCGCGGTGTCAGGGGGTAGGTGCCATTGAGGATCATCGTATCGCGTCGGTTGAGCGAGGTGGCGCGCACCCGCACCACGATCTCCTGGGGACTTGGCTCCGGTCGCACCTCTTCCCGCATCACCAGACATTCGGTTCCGCCCAAACCCTCAAGACGATAGCTGCGCATTTCGGCTCTCGATTATATAGACTGATCTACATATTATGTAGACCAGTTGTCATATTTCTGGCAAGGCTTATAAGGATCTCTCCTGACAGAGGTTGACATGGCGAACGATACGAGAGCCCGCATACTCGAAACGACCGGATTGCTGCTCAGGCGGCGCGGCTATCACGGCACTTCGCTCAATGACATACTGAGCGCCAGCGGCGCCCCGCGCGGCTCGCTCTATTTCCACTTTCCCGGTGGCAAGGATCAGCTGGTCGTCGAAGTGACGCGCGCCAGCGTGGCCGAGGTGACTGAGAGGCTTGGCGCCGAGCTGGCGGCGGAAAGCGATCCGGCGGTTGCCGTTCACCACATTTACCAGTCGGTCGCTCGCATGCTGGAGGACAACGAATTCTCGCTCGGCTGCCCGATCGCGCCGGTCGTGCTCGATGCGCCGAACGACGTGCCGGACTTGGAGGAAATCTGCCGCTCCGCTTTCGAGCAGTGGATCGGCCTGCTGCGCCAGGCGTTTGTCAGGGCAGGGGTGGTCGAGCGCCGCGCACGGGCGCTGGCGCTGTTGGTCGAGTCCTCGCTGGAAGGCCTGATGGTGATTGCCCGCGCCACCCGCGATCGCTCATCGATCAACGTCGTGGCCGATGAGGTGGCTACCCTGATCGAGCAGGCAGTCCTCGCCGGCAAGGCGACGCGGCAAGCGGAGAGCACTGCTGTCTGACGCTGGTTCCAACCGACTACGCTGAAGCAAAGCCTGAATGTGCAAAGAAAAGGGCGGCATCGCTGCCGCCCTTTCCGCATGCATAAAGCAGATGGCTGGATTAGAAGTCCATGCCGCCCATACCGCCCATGCCGCCGCCGCCCATGCCGCCAGGCATGCCGCCGCCAGCCGACTCCTTCTTCGGAGCCTCCGCGATCATGGCTTCGGTGGTGACCAGCAGGCCGGCGACCGAGGCCGCGTCCTGGAGAGCCGTACGCACGACCTTGACCGGATCGACGATACCCATGGCGATCATGTCGCCATATTCGCCGGTCTGGGCGTTGTAGCCGAAGGTCGCGCCCTTGTTCTCGAGGATCTTGCCAGCAACGATCGATGCTTCCGCACCGGCGTTGGCAGCGATCTGACGGGCCGGGGCCTGCAGTGCGCGGCGAACGATGTTGATGCCGGCGGCCTGGTCGGAGTTGACGCCGGTGGCCTTGAGGTTGCCCGAAGCGCGCAGCAGGGCCACGCCACCGCCGGCAACGATGCCTTCTTCTACGGCCGCGCGGGTCGCGTTGAGGGCGTCATCGACGCGGTCCTTCTTTTCCTTCACTTCCACTTCGGTCGCACCGCCGACGCGGATAACGGCAACACCGCCGGCGAGCTTGGCCAGACGCTCCTGCAGCTTCTCCTTGTCGTAGTCCGAGGTGGTCTCCTCGATCTGCTGCTTGATCTGGGCAACGCGGCCCTGGATCTCGGCCTTCTTGCCGGCGCCGTCGACGATGGTGGTGTTCTCCTTCGAGATCGACACCTTCTTGGCGCGGCCGAGCATGTTGAGGCCGACATTCTCGAGCTTGATGCCGAGGTCTTCGGAGATGACCTGGCCACCGGTGAGGATGGCGATGTCTTCCAGCATGGCCTTGCGGCGATCACCGAAGCCCGGAGCCTTGACGGCAGCGATCTTCAGGCCACCGCGCAGCTTGTTGACGACCAGCGTGGCCAAGGCCTCGCCTTCGACGTCTTCCGAGATGATGAGCAGCGGCTTGGAGGTCTGCACGACCGCTTCCAGGACCGGCAGCATGGCCTGCAGATTGGAGAGCTTCTTCTCGTGGAGCAGGATGTAGGCGTCCTCGAGATCGGCAACCATCTTATCGGGGTTGGTGACGAAGTAGGGCGAGAGATAGCCGCGGTCGAACTGCATGCCTTCGACGACTTCCAGCTCGGTCTCGGCGGTCTTGGCTTCCTCGACGGTGATGACGCCTTCGTTGCCGACCTTCTGCATCGCTTCCGCGATCATCTTGCCGACCGACTCGTCGCCATTGGCCGAGATGGTGCCGACCTGGGCGACTTCCTCGGAGGTCTTGATCTTCTTGGCGGCCTTGCCGAGAGCTGCGACCACTTCGGTCACGGCCAGGTCGATGCCGCGCTTCAGGTCCATCGGGTTCATGCCGGCGGCAACCGCCTTGTGGCCTTCCTGGACGATCGATTGCGCCAGAACGGTCGCGGTCGTGGTGCCGTCGCCGGCGATGTCGTTGGTCTTCGAAGCGACTTCGCGGACCATCTGCGCGCCCATGTTCTCGAACTTGTCTTCAAGTTCGATTTCCTTGGCGACGGTGACGCCGTCCTTGGTGATGCGCGGTGCGCCGAACGACTTGTCGATGACGACGTTGCGGCCCTTGGGGCCGAGCGTGACCTTCACCGCGTCGGCGAGGATGTTGACGCCGCGCAGCATGCGCTCACGGGCGTCGCGGGAGAATTTTACGTCTTTGGCAGCCATGTTCAACTCCTGGCAGGGGCTCGGATCGAGCCCGAAGATTCAAGATTCAGTTGATGGAAAGGCCGATATTCAGCCGATGATGCCCATAATGTCGGATTCCTTCATGATCAGAAGGTCTTCGCCATTGAGCTTGACTTCGGTGCCCGACCACTTGCCGAACAGGATGCGGTCGCCAGCCTTGACGTCCAGGGGCACGAGCTTGCCAGCTTCGTCGCGGGCGCCGGAGCCGACGGCGATGATCTCGCCTTCCTGCGGCTTTTCCTTCGCCGTGTCGGGGATGATGATCCCGCCGGCGGTCTTGGATTCGGATTCGACCCGGCGTACGACCACGCGGTCATGAAGCGGGCGGAACTTCGACTTTGCCATGTTTTCTTCCTCGATGAGAACGGTGAGAAACAGTTCCTCCGTCCGGCGAAGCCGGACAATCTACAAAGCCCGGCGGTACCGGACCTGTGGTTAGCACTCACCCAGGGCGAGTGCTAACGTGGCGGTGAAATAGGCTGCTGGCTGGCGAGAGTCAAGGCGCGCGCGAGCGGGCAGCGGCGCGAAATTTTGTTTTCCGCGAAAGCCCGCTCGCAGAACGTGCCAGTTGCCGCTGGCCTTTCATGCGAAATGCGCCGGTTCCTCCCGCAATCGACGGCGAAACAGGCGCGAAGGGGTGCTCTGCCGCTATCGGTCAGAGATCCTGCCGCCCGATACTTCGATACGCAAGACGTGTCGATGTCACGGGAGAGGGGCGCGAAAGCCGCCGCCGAAAACTATAGAAACAGTCTCAGCTGCGTGTGGATGATGGACCTGTAGTCGTCGATCGTGCGCCGGCCTTCCTTCTCGTCCTGCGTCAGTGCCAGCCGCACGACGCCGCCGGCAAGCTGGAAGATCAGGAACACCACGCGCGCGAAGTCTTCGCGCCGGTCGGGCCGCAGCATCGGAGCGACGTGGTCGCAGAACATCTTGGCCTGGTGCCTTGTCTCAGCAATGTCGAGGTTCTGCAGCGCCTTGTCAGCCTGTATCGCGTTCTGCAGATCCTGGATGGCCGGGTCGTCGGCCACGCGCCGGTAATAGTCCTCGATCATGCGGTCCGCGGCAGCCGTCACGTCCTCAAGCCCACTTATTTCGGCGATGATCTCGCCGAAGCGTGCGCGGCTTTCCTCCGAGAAGCGCTCATAGAGCATCGCCAGGATCGCCGATTTGTTGGGGAAATAATGGTAGACGGTGGCGATCGGTCCGCCCGCCAGTGCGCCCACTTCCTTCATCGTCACCGCGTCGATGCCTTTTTCGCCGATCAGCCGCATGGTCGTCGAAAGGATCGCGTCGATGCGTTCGCGGCTCCGCTCCTGCTTGGGCCTGCGCCTCGGCGCCGTCGCCATCCGCCTTGCTTCCGCCATGCGCCCAATCTCTCGCGAGAGCTTCAAAATTCCCGGTTGACAAGAAACATGATCAAGTATCAGTTTCGTAATGCTGACAAGTTGTCAGCTTTTTTATCGCACTGCAAGGACGTTGGGAGGCGCCTCGTGACTGCGACGCAAGCCGTACAAGCGGAAAATGGCGATTGGCTGGTCGGCAACCCGACCGGCGTCGAGCTCGGCTCCGCATTATGGATCGGCTCGGTCGGGCTGCTGATCCTCGGGCTTCAGCCCGTGCTGCTTGGCGCGCTCTACACCGAGGGCCATGTCAGCGGCGATGAACTGGCGCTGGTCGCCACGGCGGAGATGATCGCGATCGCCATCGGTTCAGCCGTGGTGGCGATGCTGCTTTCCGCGCGCAACATGCGCTGGAAAAGCGCCGTCCTTTTGATCCTGCTGGCCCTGGCGAATGTATGGACCGCCCATGCCGCAAGCGCCAATGCGTTGATCGCCGCCCGCGCCATCGCCGGGCTGGCTGAAGGTGGTCTGGTCGCGATCGCCACCGAACTGATCGCCCGTTCGCGACGGGCGGAGCGCATCGGCGGCTATTTCGTGACGCTGCAGACCCTGGCGCAATGTGCGCTCGCTCTGCTTTTGGCACTCTATGTCATTCCCAAGGCAGGGTCGTCCGGCGGCTTCATCGTGCTTGCCGTCGTCTGCGTCGTTTCGCTGGCGGCCGCTTTCACCGTACCCGGTGACTACGCCGACCTGCCGAAAGAGGAGAACCTGGCCAATGTGCTGACGGTTCCGTCGATCACCGCGCTATTGTCGGTCTTCTGCTACTTCATATTCTTCGGCGCGATCTGGGCCTTCCTGGAACCGCTCGGTGCGCAATATGGGATTGATAGCTGGACCGTCGGTCTGATCGTCTCGGCCAGCCTGGCGACGCAGGTCCTGGGCGCGATGACGGCGACCGTGTTCGAGGCGCGCATCGATTACCGCATTGCCATTACGGCCATCGGTGCCGTCGCGCTGGTCTCCTCCCTTGTTCTTGCCAGCGCACCTGGCCTGACGACATTCTGGATCGCCGCCTTGGTCATGGGCTTCATCCTGTTGTTCATCGTACCCTATCAGATCCGGCTGGCGATCACGGCCGACGAGACGCGTACCGCCGTGCTGCTGGTGCCGGCCGCACAGCTCTTCGGCTTGGCGATCGGGCCGGTGGCGGCGTCGCTGCTCATCAATGGCAAGGATTTCCGGCCCGTGCCGGAATTCGCCGCGGCAAGCGCGTTTGCCAGCGTGGCCCTGCTTGGCCTGTTCGTGGCCACTATGCGCCGTCGGCGCGTCTGACGGGACGGCTAGATGTCGACGATCACCGCGCGGAACTGGAGCAACTGGTCGGGCTTCGTGCGCGCCGAGCCGAAGCTGGTCGCCACTCCAACCGACGCCGGCGAGCTTGCCGATCTGGTGCGCACGGGACCTGGGCCGCTGCGCGTGGCGGGTGCTGGCCACTCCTTCACGCCGCTGGTGGCATCGCAAGGCTCGATCGTTTCCCTAGAGAAGATCGAGGGGCTGGTCTCGCACGATGTACAAAGCCATCGCGCGCGGGTGCGGGCAGGGACCCGGCTCGGCCCGCTGATGCACATGCTGCAGGGCATCGGCCAGGGGCTTCCCAACATGGGCGACATCGACCGCCAGGCGATCGGCGGCGCGCTGGGCACCGCCACCCATGGTTCCGGGCCGACGCTGGGTGCTTATCACACCCAGTTGGAGACGGTGCAGATCGTGGACGGACGGGGCGAGTTGCGCGAATTCGATCGGACCCGCGACCAGGACATGATCCAGGCGATGGGCGTTGCGCTCGGCTCCTTCGGCATCTTGACCGAAGTCACGCTGAACAACATCGCGACCCACCGGCTGCGCCGCCGCAAATGGGTGCTGCCGATCGCCGACATGCTGCGCGATTTCGAGATGATGATGGCCGCGCACCGGTCGGCCGAATTCTACTACATTCCGTTTTCCGGCTACGCGCAGTTCATCGCCAGCGACCTCAGCGACGCGAACCCGACCACCAGGCCGACCGACGACGACGAGGCTGGCCTGGCGACGCTACGCAAGCTGAGCCGGGGGCTGCGCCGGCTGCCGTGGCTGCGCCGCTCTTTGATCCGCGGCGCCGTGAAGAAGGTGCCGGCCGAGGATTATGTGCAGGACTGGCTCAACGTCTATGCCAGCGACCGCCAGACCAAGTTCAACGAGATGGAGTATCATCTGCCTTTCGAGGAGGGGCCGAAGGTGATCACGCAGATCATCGAGCTGACCGAGAAGCACTTTCCGGAAGTCTATTTTCCGATGGAGGTGCGCTCGGTGGCACCCGACATGTTCTGGCTTTCGCCCTTCTACAAGCGTCTGACCTGCTCGATCGCCATTCATCACGATGCCGCCAACGACCCTGAGCCCTTCATGCGGGCGGCCGAGCCGATCTTCCGCAGGCATGGCGGCCGGCCGCATTGGGGCAAGATGCACAGCCTAAAGGCGGCGGATCTCAAAAAGCTCTATCCGCGCTGGGATGATGCCATGGCCGTTCGGGGAGACATCGATCCCGAGAACCGTTTCGTCTCGCCCTACATGGCCGGCCTGTTCGGCATCGGCCAATGAGCGGCTATTTCACCGCGCTGTCGGATGCGTTGAGGGCGGCCGGCGTCTTTCAGCCTTGTCTCGTGCTCGACCGCGACCGGCTGGACCGCAACATCGACCTGGTGAAGCAGAGACTGGCGCCCGGCCTTGCCGTGCGGCTGGTCGACAAGTCGCTTGCTTGCCTGCCGCTGCTTTCGCACATCGCCGGGGCGCTCGGCACCCATCGCTTCATGACGTTTCATCCGCCGATCACAAGCGCGGTGCTCGACGCTTTTCCCGATGCCGACATGCTCTACGGCAAGCCGATGCCGGTCGGCGCGGCAAAGCAGGCGATTTCAAGCAGTACCGCCGACTGGTCGCGTATCTGCTGGCTGATCGACAGCGAGGAGAGACTGGCGGAATACGGCGCTCTGGCCGCCGAACTGGACATCGGGTTGCGCATCGCTTTCGAGATCGATGTCGGGCTGCATCGGGGCGGGTTCCCGGAACCGCGCGCGCTGTCGAAGGCATTGAACGCGCTGCCCGCCCGGCTGCGCTGCGAAGGCGTCATGGCCTACGAGGCGCACGCGCCGCACATTCCCGGTCTGTTCGGCGGTCCCAAAAAGGCGCTGGCAGAGGCGTCGCAGCGGGCCGCGGCGTTCATCGCGGCTCTCGGCGAGGACCAGCGCCGAATACTGAACATCGGCGGCTCGAAGACGGCACTGCTTCACCATGGCGGCATGGCCAACGAAGTGTCGATCGGGTCGGCCTTCGTGCTGCCCGGGGATTTCGACACGCCCGGCCTCGACGGCTTCCAGCCCGCGGCCTTCATCGCCACGCCTATCCTCAAGGTGGTCGAGCCGATGCTGCCAGGCCCGCCGGCGGTCACCCGCCTGCTGCAGACGGTCGGCCGGTTTCCGCGCAAGGGTTGCTATCTCTATGGCGGCAAATGGATGGCCGAACCGGTGTTTCCCGAAGGCATGGAGACCAATGGCCTGCTTGGCCTTTCCTCGAACCAGCAGTTCATGGGCCTGCCCGGCGATGCCACCACCAGGTCAGGCGACTACGCCTTCCTGCGTCCGACGCAAAGCGAGGCGGTGCTGCAGCAGTTCGGATCGATCGCGGTCTTTTCGGGCGACAGGCTCGTGGACCGCTGGCCCGCGCTGCCGATGGGGTAGGCATGGTGCCTCGTTACGATGAGGTCAAACCAGACGCTTCGATGCAACAGACCGGCCGTCAACCCAAAGCCACGATGCGCCGGCGGCCAGCAGCCGCATGCTTGGAACAGTCAGCGAGCCTATCCGCCTCCAGACGGGGTCATCGTTGACCGGCCTTCTCGGCGAGATATCGAGTAGCCAACGCGATTGAATTGGGGATCGGTGTCGATCCTCTATAGTTGGCAATTTGGCGCCTGGAGATTTCCAACTGGAGCGCCATCCCCTCAAGCGAGAATTTCAGCAGATCGTCCATGATATGGCGGAATTCCCGGTTCTCCATACCAATTGAGGGCAGGGTATCGATCCATTCGGCTGACAACTCGATTCCCCCGTCCCACTCGATTGCATTGCCGTCTTCGTTAACCCGCATGGTTCCAAACAGCTCGTCATCGTCGCGAAGCGGAATGAAGTGTCGATGGCTATTCAACACTGGATTCAGGTCAACCGTATTGGAGCGGCCGTCTCGCCAGGTGATGCGCACGCGGCGGCCATCAATCATGGTGACCGAGGCGATCCTGGGGAGCGGATTGCCGACTGTTACGATATCGTCAACCATTGAGGCGGGTCCATTCATTGCGCAACTCCTCTTCATGCGAGTTAGCCCAAGCGATTACGGCATCGAGGTCTTTGCGACGCATTTGGCCACGCAACACGTTCCATGAGCCAATCCTGATCAGGACTTCATACTTACCCTTCAACGCGTGAAAGTGAGGCGGGTTATGGTCATCCGCAAAGACCTGAATCTTGATGCCGTCGAGAACCTTCAAAGTGGGCATGTGGCTGTTCCAGCGCGCCAAACTTAATGCAGAGGGTGCACTAAATCAAGCGAAAGTGCACTGGGTGCACCAAAGCGTCGCATTTCATCAGTTTGATCGATATTGCGCGTGACGTAAATCGACGACCCCGGCCCTGCGTTCTCGTCCGCGCGGCCGCCGTTGTCGCTACCGGATTGAGCTCGGACGGTCGCGCCGAACGGCCGGCCTTGGGTAGCGTTTCAGCGGTAGCGCGCCTGGTTCCAGCGGTGGCCGAGCAGCGACAGGATGATGATCAGCCCGTTGAAGAACTGCACATAGAAGCCGCTGAGGCCGGCGGCGACGACGCCGGTCTGGATGAACGCCACCGTCAGCGCGCCGATGGCGCCGCCAAACACGGTACCGATGCCGCCCCAGGTCGGCGTGCCGCCGACGAACACCGAAGCCAGCACCGGCAACAGATAGCCGTCGCCGGCGGTTGGCCACCAGGTGAAGTTGATCATCGTCGAGAAGGTGCCGCCGATCGCGGCCCCGATACCGACGAAGACGAACACCTTGACCTTCACCCGCTTGACGTCGATGCCCATCTGCTGGGCGCTGTCGGGATTGTCGCCGACCACCTTCACCTGCGCGCCGAAGCGGTGGCGGTTGTAGAGCAGCGCGGCGAACACGACGAAGGCGAGCGCCCACAGGATCTGTACCGGAATCCCGTAAACCTGGCTGGAGAAGATCGTATAGGTCCAGCTTTGCCCGAGCGTCGGCAGCGCGGTCGACTTGCCTTCGTTGATGATCTGGATCAGCCCGCGCAGCAGGAAGTTCATGCCGAGCGTGGCGATCAGCGACGACAGGCTGCCATAGACGACCAGCACGCCGACCAGGAAGCCGAGCAGCATGCCGGTGGCGAGTGCTGCGACGATGCCGAGGAAGGGATCGTAGCCGGCCTGAACGACCAGCGCGAAAACCCAGGAGGCAAAACCCATCGTCGCCGGAAACGACAGGTCGATTTCGCCGGCGGTAACGACAAAGACCAGCGGCACGACCACGAACAGCGCCACCGGCAGCGTGGTCAGCACCGAGCTGTAGAGGAACCAGGTGGTGAACACCGTCGGATTGGCGATGGTGAAGGCGACCATCATCACCACGAAAACGCCGAGCGTGCCCAGCGCCGCGCGATTGTCGAGAACGAAGCCGCGCAGCAAATGATCCGACGGGTGCTTCCACGCCGCTTCGCCCATTTCGGTATGGGGCGAGGGAGCCTGGCGATTGGGCTCGGCGATGTTGCTCATGGCCTTGTGTCCTCCGCGCGCTGGGCTTCGCCCAAGCCGGGCAGTCCGCCGGGATGCGCGAGGTCTTCCATGAAATTGACGAGCGTGTCGGCCGACTTGATGTCGCGCTTGTCGGCCTGCAGCGCCACAGTGCCACGATCGAGCACGACGAAACGGTCGGCGATGTCGAAGACATGGTGGATGTTGTGGCCGATGAACAGGATCGAGCGCCCGCTCGCCCGCACCTGGCGCACGAAGTGGAAGACCTTGGCGGTTTCGGTCAGCGACAGAGCCGTTGTCGGCTCGTCGAGGATGATCAGGTCGGCCTGCTTGTAGATGGCGCGCGCGATCGCCACGCCCTGGCGCTCGCCGCCGGAAAGCTGGCCGACGACGGACTGCGGCGTGAACACTTTCGAAGTGAAGCCGATCTCGCGCATAAGCCGGCTCGCCTCCCTGATTTCGGTGCCGACCTTCAGCCAGCCGAGGAAGCCGGTGAGTTCGCGTCCCATGAAGATATTGCGCACGATGGTCTGCTGCACGGCCAGCGCCCGGTCCTGGAACACGGTCTCGATGCCGGCGTCGCGCGAGCGTGCCGCGTTCCAGCCGGTGACCGGCTTGCCGCGAACGAGGATCTCGCCGTTGGTCGGCTTGACCGCGCCGGCGAGGATCTTGATCAGCGTCGACTTGCCGGCGCCATTGTCGCCGATCAGTCCGACCACCTCGCCGCGGTCGACGCTGAGATTGACCCCGCCAAGCGCGTAAACCTGGCCGTAGGATTTCGTGATGTCGCGCAGTTCGATGATGCGTTCGGCCATCGGGTCCTCGCTTGCTTGTCGCATGCCGGGCCTCGCCGGCGGTCCCGCCGGCCGGGCCTGAGCCCCCGGCCGGCGGCTTGGGAGGTCAGCGCAGTGCCTGCTTGGCCAGTTCGGCGACGATCTTGTAATTCTCAGGCGTGACGAAGCCGGCGCCGGTATCGACATTCATCGGTGCCAGCCCCAGCACCACTTGCTGGCAGAGGCTGAGGATCGGCAGATAGCCCTGCATGAACGGCTGCTGATCGGCGGTCAGCTGCACCCAGCCGCCCTTGAAGGCCTCGACGATCTGCGGGCTGGTGTCGAAGCCGAAATTGAAGATGTCGCCCGGCTTCCGGCCCGCCGCCGTCATATAGGTCTGGACGTTGCCGAGCATCTGTCCGCCGGGGTAGCCGACGGCCTTTACGCCGGGGTTGTTGAGCAAGGCGGCGGTGATCACCGGGATCGCCAGATTCGGATCGGCCGCCCATTCGGTTGCGGAATTGATTTGAACGACATCGATGCCGGCCTCTTTCAAGGCGGAGACGGTTCCTCGCTCGCGGGCGCCGCGGCTCTCATTCTCGAACGGGCCGATCATGATTGCCTTGTCACCGGCCTTGAGCTTGGCCAGCTTGAAGGCTTCCGCGCCGAGCGCGCGGCCCTGCTGTTCCTGCTGCGCGCCGACATAGCCGCCGCCGAAGGCCGTCACCACCGTCGGCACCGGCACGTTCTGGTACATCATCTTGATGCCGTCCTTATGCGCTTGTTCGGCCAGCGGCATGATGGCGGCGTCGCCGGGGTGGCCCATCATGGCAATACCGTTGGGCTTGACGGCGACCGCCTCGCGCAGCTGCTGGACCATTTTTTCGATGTCCCAGCCTGAGAAGATGTAATCCACTTTCGGTCCGAGATCGGCCGCAGCCTGCTTGGCGCCATTGTAGACAATGGTGCCGAAAGCGTCGCCCTCGGCGCCGCCGACGAAGAAACGGATGTGGACGTCCTTGCACCATTGCGCGTCGAGCGCCTGTGCCGGCAAGGTGGAGATGGCGGCGGCGAGCGCCGTGGCGGTCGCCACCACGGTCGTGCGCAGAAGTGTCGTTCTCTTGGCGATGCTCATGCACGTTCCTCCCTTTTGTCCTCGCGAGCGAGGGTTTCGACATCTGCTTCGGCAATCCCGTCCGGCTCCTCCCGCCGGCCAATCCTCACGTCGGGTTCGGCAGGTAGCTCAGGCCTCCCCTGCATTGCTGGAGGTATTCCAGCGCGCGGACCTGGCCTGTCATTTCAAGATCGTCGCGATAGACCGGGTCGTGCCAACCTTCGATGTCGATGGCGCCCTTGTATCCGGCCAGCCGCAATTCGCTGATCACCCGCGTCCAGTCGCTGTCGCCGAAGCCGGGCGTGCGCATCTGCACGAAGGGCAGGCGGCCGAAGACGCCGTGCTCGCGTATGACATCCCAGCGCACCGTCGCGTCCTTGCCGTGGACATGGAAGATGCGATGCGCCCATTTGCGGATCTGCGGGATCGGGTCGATCAGATAGACCAACTGATGGCAGGGCTCCCATTCCAGACCCAGATTCTCATCCGGCAATTCGTTGAACATCAGTTCCCAGGCGTCCGGATTATGGGCGATGTTCCAGTCGCCGGCGGCCCAGTTGCCATCCATGGCGCAATTCTCGAAGGCGATGCGCACGCCCTTGTCGGCCGCGCGTTTGGCCAATTCGCCCCAGACTTCGCGGTAGCGCGGCAGGCTGTCGGTCAGCGGCTTGCCGCGGATGCGGCCGGTAAAACCGCTGACCAGATTGGTGCCGAACAGATGCGCGCTGTCGATCGCCGTTTCCCAGGCCTTGAGCACGCCGCGGTCGGTGTCGCCGCTCTCGAGTGGATTGCCGAACACGCCGATCGAGCTGACGCTGACATCGGCATCGCCGATCGCGTCGCGGATCTCGCCGGCGAGCCGCCCCAGGTCCTTGCCGCCCAGCGTCTGCCAGAAGAAGGGCTGGACGCTCTCGAAACCGAGCGGCAGGATCTGCCTGATATAGGCGGCCGGATCTTCGAGATTGGCCCGCACCATGGTGCCGATCCTGATGTCGAGAAGCGGGTCCGCCATGGTCATCCTTCCTGCCTGGGGATTTCGATCCGGCGCCCGGTCTCGGCGCTTTCGATGGCCGCGAAAACCATGGCCAGGCTCTTGATATTGTCGGCGCCGCGCGTCTCCGGCTCGGTGCCGGTTTCCACGGCGCGGACGAAATCTTCCATGACGCCGAGATGCCCGCCGATGCGGTCGGCAGGGTCGAGCGGCGGCACCGCTACCGGCACGACCTTGTCGAGCAGGCCTTCGCGTTCCGGCAGCACGGCTTCGGCCTTCAACTCGTCATGCCCATCCCAGGTCAGGCTGCCGCGTTCGCCGACGATGCGCCAGCTGCCTTCCCAACTGGTGCGAAAACCGTCGGCGCACCAGCTGCCGCGGTAAGTGAACATCTTGCCCTGGCCGAGCTCGAAGGTGGCGCTTGCCGACGATCCCTGCCGGTACCAGGAATTGGACGGCTCCCATTCCCGGCAATACACTTCGGTCGGCTCGCCATCGACCATGTAGCGGGCGGCGTCGAATGTATGGATCGCCATGTCGAGCAGCAGCACATGGCGCATGCCTTCGCGGAAACCGCCGAAATGCGGCGCAATGAAAAAATCGGCATGGATGCTGGTCGCAGCGCCGATGGCGCCGGAGCCGAGGAAGCGCCGGATGCGCCGGACGTTGGCGACGTAGCGGCGGTTCTGCACCACGGCATGGACGCGTCGCGCGCGCCGCGCATCGTCGATGATGGCGCGCGCATTGTCCGGGCTGTCGGCCAGCGGCTTTTCCGTCAACAGATGACAGCCATGGGCAAAGGCCGAATTCGCCACGGCGCGACGGGCGGCAGGCACGACCACGTCGAACACCGCATCGGGTCTGGTCTGGGAGAGAACGACGTCGAGATCGGTCCCGATCGCGACCCCGGCGAGGTCGTATTCGCGTGCCCGCTGGCGCGCCCTGTCGGCGTCGAGGTCGACGAGACCGACGATCTTGACGGCAGGGGATTGGCTGATGGCCTCGAGCCAGGTTTTGCTCATGGCTCCGCACCCGACCAGGACGACGTGCATCATCCAGCGCTCCTCCGGCCAACCCCTCCTGGCTGGCACCCACGGCAGTCCGTAAATGACTTCCGTAAACGTTTACGATGACACACCCGATGGCATATATTGTCAATCGGATTTGTACCGTCGGCTCTGAAACGCCTTGGCCGCACGACCGGCTGGTGCTAGCCAGAAGCAGGAGGGGGAGGTCTTGGCGTCCAGCATTCACGATCTTGCGCGGCACCTGAACATTTCGATCGGTACAGTCTCGCGCGCGCTTAACGGGCGCGCCGACGTGAACGCCGAGACACGCCAGCGCGTGCTCGAGGCGGCCCGGAAGCTCAATTATTCACCGAACCACTCGGGCAGGAACCTACGCCGCGGCACCACCCATGCCGTGGCTTTCATGCTGCAGCCGCATCCGGGCGACCAGCAGTATGGCGAGCCGTTCTTCATTCCGTTCCTCACCGGACTGCAAGCGACATTGGCCGAGTGCGGGCTGGACCTGATCATCGTCATGGGCGCGCCGGCGGATTATCAACAGGAGCGGCTGCGCCGCGTCGTCGAGACGCGTCGTGCCGATGCCGTCGTACTGGCCTGGACGCGGCGCGAGGACGATCGCATCGACTATCTGAGCAAGGCCGGCTTTCCCTTCGCGACGCTCGGCCGAAGCCGGTCCGGCGACGACAGCTATCCCTCTCTGGATCTGGATTTCGAGAAGGCGGGCGCCGATGCGGTCGACCGGCTGGTTGCGCGTGGCCACCGCCGCATCGCCGCCATCCGGCCGTCGCTTGACCTGAATTTCGGTTATCTGTTTCTGGAGGGTTATTGCAAGGCGCTGCGGCGGCACGGCATCGAAGTCGATCCCGGCCTGATTGTGGACGGTTTTATCAACGAAGCCGGTGGCTACGCGGTGACACCGCAAGTCATGCGGTCGAAGGATCCGCCGACCGCGATTATCTTCAACAACGACTCGATGGCGCTCGGCGGCTGCAAAGCGCTCGCCGAAATGGGGATCAAGCCCGGGCAGGATGTCGCGGTGATCGTCATCGTCGACACGCCGCTCTGCCGTTATTTCTCGCCGGCGCTGACCGGCTTTCGTCCGAGCCTTGACCCGATGGGGCGGCGGCTCGGCGAAATCCTGCTCGCCTCGCTCCCGGCTTTCGCCGGCGCGAAAGGGCCAGAGATCATTCGCGAGGTCTGGCCGCTGGAACTGGTGGCGCGCGATAGTGATTGACCACACGTTTGTATCGTTATAACAGAACATGCATCGACCTTGCCTCGACGCTGCCTGCATCCTAGGCTGCGACTCGTGATGGTCCCCGCGCCGCAAGGCGAGGGGTGAAAAGGGAACATGGTGAGGCCCGATTTTCGGGTCGAAGCCATGGCTGCCCCCGCAACTGTAAGCGGCGAGCAAAATCCGAGAAGCCACTGGCCGGCAAGGCTGGGAAGGCAGGATGGCGCAACGACCCGCGAGCCAGGAGACCTGCCATCTGCATGGGTTGACCGGACGGGGTGTGCCGGGAGGAGACGCGGGGTTCGGTCTTGTCGACCGGTTCAAGCCAGCTTCCTTCCGTCGCCATTTTTGAAAGTGACGGAAGTTGGACGGCTCCATCGATCGCATTCACTGCATTCCCATGCATCGCATCATCGTGTGCACGCTTTGCCGCGATATCGCCACCGAGGTGAATTCAGGCCAGCGTCCGGCAGGATTGGCAAGCAAGACGCTGGCCCGTATTCCGGCAGGCCCTGCAAGGAATTGCCCATGACCGCGCCGCTTCTCGAGGCCCGCGACCTGGCCGCGGCGGCGGATGGCCTGCATCTGGTGCATCCGGTCAGCCTTTCGGTGGCGGCGGGCGACCGTCTCGCCATCATCGGTCCCAACGGCGCCGGCAAGACGACATTGCTGCGCATGCTGTCGGGCATGCTGCGGCCGAGTTCGGGAGAAGTGAAGCTCACCGGGCGCCTGCTGGACAGGATTTCGACCGCCGAGCGGGCGCTGCACATCGCCGTCGTCGGCCAGACCGATCAACCGGATCCACGGCTGGCGGTGATCGATTATGTCGAGCTCGGCCGGGTTCCGCATACCGGCCGCAGGCACAGGAGCGAGGAACGCGACATTGTCGTCGAGGCGCTGCGCCGGACCGGGCTGTTGCCGCTGCTTGGCCGCACCATCGGCTCGCTGTCGGGCGGCGAGCGCCAGCGCGCCCAGCTTGCCCGCGCCATCGCACAGGAGCCGAAGATCCTGTTCCTCGACGAGCCGACCAACCATCTCGACCCGCGGGCGCGCAGCGAGTTGCTCGAACTGGTTGCAGGCCTCGGCATGACCGTGATCGCGGTGCTGCACGATCTGGCGCTGGTGACGCCTTTCGCCACCAGGGTCGCGGTGATGAGCCATGGCCGGTTGCATGTGCTGGCGCCGCCACGCGAAGCACTCACCCAGCAGCTGATCCGCGAGATCTTCGGTATCGACGTCTTTAGGTTGCGCCACCCGACGGAGGACCGCGAGCTGACGGTGTTCGAGGTTCCGAACCGTGCCGCGCCATCTTCGTGATCGAAGCCATTTCCGGCAGATCCTGTTCAACAAGGAGCAACATCCGTGAAACGCCTTGCCGTGTCTCTTGCCTTCTCCCTGCTCGGCTCTACGGCCTTCGCCTTTCCGGTGACGGTCGACAGCTGCGGCAAGCCGCTGACCTTCGACGCGCCTCCAAAGCGCGCCGTCATTCACGATCTCAACATGGCCGAGATGGCCTTCGCACTGAAGCTGCAGCCGTCGATCGTCGGCCTGACCGGCATCACTGGATGGTACAAGGTCACTCCCGAATTCAAGGCCGAACAGAGCTCGATCCCCGAACTGGCGCCCAAATATCCGACGCTGGAAAACCTGGTCGCTGTCGAGCCCGACTTCTTCTTCGCCGGCTGGTATTACGGCATGAAGCCGGGCGGCGAGGTGACGCCCGATACGCTGGCGCCACACGGCATCAAGACCCTGGTGCTGACGGAAAGCTGCGTCCATCTCGACAAGAACCGGCCTGCCGCTTCGATGGACCTGCTCTATGGCGATGTCGAGAAGCTGGGCAAGATCTTCGGCAAGGAGGCCGAAGCGGATAAGCTCGTCTCCGGCTGGAAGGCGCAGCTCGCCGAAATCACGGCCAAGGTCGGCGACCGCAGGGGAACGCGCGTCTTCCTCTATGATTCCGGCGAGGACAAGCCGTTCACATCAGGCAAGTTCGCCATTCCCAACGCCATGATTTCCGCGGCCGGCGGCGACAACATCATGGCCGACATGGACACCAGCTGGGGCAACACGGATTGGGAGACGGTGGCCTCGCGCAATCCGCAATTCCTCATCCTGCTCGACTATCAGGATGGCGGCGGCTACCGGAAGCTGCTCGATTTCCTGAAAGCGCATCCGGCAATGAAGGAGACGGACGCGGTCAGGAACGAACGCTTCGCGGCGCTTCGCTATGCCGAACTGACCCCCGGACCGGCCAACATCGAAGCGATCGGCAAGATCGCCAGGGCGATGCATCCGGAAGCATTTTAACCGGGAACATGACTTTGCGGCACAAGGCATTCCTATTGGCCATGACGGCGGCGGCGTTGGCAATCGCCGCGTTCGCGCTGCTGTCGATCGCCTATGGCTCGACGATGATTCCGTTGGGCGACGTCGTTGCAGCACTTGGCCATGCGATCGGATTGAAGGGGCATGACGTGTCCGGCCCGGTCGGCAGGATCGTCGTCGACCTCAGATTGCCGCGCATAATCCTGGCCATCTGTGTCGGCGGCGGCCTGGGCGTGGTCGGCGCGCTGTTACAGACGGTGACGCGCAACGATCTTGCCGATCCGTTCCTGTTCGGCCTCTCGTCGGGAGCCGCCGCCGGCGCTGTCTCCGTCATCACCGTCTTCGGCGACAGTTTCGGGATCTGGACGCTACCGATCGCTGCGTTCACCGGCGGTATTCTGGCGGCTTGCGTTGTGCTTTTGCTGGTTGCGCGGGTGAGGGGACAAGGCCCCGAACGGCTGATCCTCGCCGGACTTGCGGTCTCCTTCATGTTCACCGCATTGACCAATTACCTGGTCTTTGCCGGTGACCAGCGCGCCGCCCATTCGGTGCTGTTCTGGACGATGGGCGGGCTCGGCCTTGCGCGGTGGGACAATATCTGGCTGGGTGCGCTTGGGGCCGGCACGATTGCGGCGTACGGGCTGTGGATTCATCGCCGGCTGGACGCTTTCCTGGCCGGCGAAAATGCCGCCGAAAGTCTTGGCGTGCCGGTGGCGCGAATGCGACGGACGACGTTTCTGGTCGCCGCTTTTTCGACCGCGATCCTGGTTTCGGTCGCCGGCGTCATCGGCTTCGTCGGCCTCATGATCCCGCATCTGTCGCGGCCGCTGGCCGGCGCGCTGCATCTGCGCCTGATCGTAAGTTGCGCGCTGTTCGGGGCGGTGCTGTTGCTGGCAAGCGACCTTCTGGCGCGCACATTGCTGCCGCCGCAGGAACTGCCGATCGGCATCATCACCAGCTCGCTCGGCGCCTTCTTCGTTGTCACCATGCTGATCCGCAACCGCTTGTAATGGGTGTCGCGGCGGCCGAAATCATCGGACGCAGCCATGATTGTGCTGCACGGCTGCCATGCACGTTTGCCGGCTTCTGGAACAATGCCGGACTTGAATGATAAGCACGCTTATTATATATGCCACTCATGGTTTCCGAAGGCGTAGACAGATTGGGATTTTTGATCCACGACGTGCAGCGGCTGATGCGAAAGCGCTTCGAAGCGCGCGCCAGCGGCCTTGGCCTGTCCTCGGCGCAATGGCGCCTGATGGTTCGCGTCGCCAAGGAAGCGGGCGTTTCGCAGGCGCGGCTTGCCGAACTGCTTGAAATCGAGCCGATCAGCGTCTCGCGGCTGGTTGACCGGATGGAGGAGGGCGGCTGGATCGAGCGCCGCTCCGACGCCGCCGACCGCCGCGTGCGCATGATCTTCCCAACTCCCAAGGCAAGTGCCGCGTATGCGGAGGTCAAGAGCCTCGCCGGCGAAGTCTATGAGGAGTCGCTGACCGGCGTTTCGCCGGACGATCGCCGCGTCCTGATCAGGGCATTGGATGCGATGGCACAGAATCTCGCGGATGGCGATTCACCGTCCTGCGACAAGGTCAAGAATACGGAAGGCGCAGCAGCATGAACGCGGTAGCCAAGGTCGACGAAAACGCCGCCAAAGTGGAAATGGAAGCGCCGCAGCAGCCGGCCGCGGCCCCTGTTACAATGACACCTCCGGCAGAGCCGGCGCCGGTGCCAAAGAAGAAGCGCCGTCTCGGCCGCTTCTTGTTGATGTTCGCACTGCCGGCGGCGTTGGTCATTGGTGGCGGCTATGTCTGGGTCACTGGAGGGCGCTACCAGGAGACGGAGAACGCCAACCTGCAGCAGGCCAAGGTATCGATCGCCTCGGATACGGCGGGCCGCATCGTTCAGGTCGCCATCTCGGACAATCAGAGGGTGAAGCAAGGCGATCTTCTCTTCGCCATTGACCCCGAGCCTTACCGGATCGCACTTGCGCAGGCCGACGCGGCGGTGGCAGCGGCGCGGCTCAACGTCGAACAGCTGCGCGCCGCCTACAGCCAGGCCATGGCGCAGGAGAAATCCGCCAGCAGCGAAGTTGCCTATGCCCAGTCGCAATACGACCGTGCCGCCGATCTCGCCCAGAAAGGCATCAACGCCAAGTCTTCGCTCGATGAGGCCAGGAACGATCTCGACAAGGCAAAGCAGCAGCTTGCCGTCGCCGAACAGGGCATCGTCAGCGCCAAGGCGGCGCTTGGCGGCAATCCCGATATCGAGACCGACAAACATCCGACCGTGATGTCGGCGCTCGCCGCGCGCGACAAGGCTGCCTACGACCTAGCGCAGACCACCGTGAAGGCGCCCGCCGATGGCGTCGTCTACCAGGCCGCGTCCTTCAAGGTCGGCCAGTATGTCGGCTCCGGCACGCCGCTGTTCTCGCTGGTCGAGACCGGCGATACCTGGATCGACGCCAATTTCAAGGAAACACAGCTGACCAATATGAAGCCGGGCCAGAAGGCAGAAATCGTGGTCGACACCTATCCGGGCAGGACCTTCGAAGCGACCGTCAAGGCCATCGGCGCCGGCACCGGCGCGGACTTCTCGCTGCTGCCCGCCCAGAACGCTACCGGCAACTGGGTCAAGGTCACCCAGCGTATTCCGGTCCGTCTGGAGCTGAGCGATCCCGACGCCAAGATGATGCTGCGCACAGGCATGAGCGCGGCCGTTACCGTCGACACGGGCGTGGCGCGCGGCCTGCCTGGCATTTTCGGCCACGCCACGGCTGGCGAGGTCGCGAAGTAAATCAGCGGAAGCCCGCGGGGATCATGCGGGTGGACGCACTGAGCAGGGGGATTGGTCTGATGGGAGGAGTTGAAGGGTCAGCCTTCGGGGCAAACCGCATCGCGGCTTGATCGAAAGCTGAAATCTTCGACACGGACCCGTCGGTCCTCATGTTTCCGGGCGGCAGGCATCCGCTCAATCGAGACTTTCGGTCGATGTAACCCCCACATCGATAATCGCGTCCCACCGCGATGAGGGTCTCTCAACGGAAGGCTTTGCCGCCCGGAAACCCTGTGTACACGTTTTTGTTACCGGCTGGAAGTTCCGCATCATGAGCACGCCAGAACCTTTCAAAGAAGTGCCGCATCGTGGCCTGATCACGGTTGCGCTCATGCTGGCGACGATCATGCAGGCGCTCGACACCACGATCGCCAACGTCGCGCTGCCGACCATGACCGGCGATCTCGGCGCCTCGCCCGACAACATCAACTGGGTGCTGACCTCCTACATCGTGGCGGCGGCGATCATGACGCCGGTCACCGGCTGGCTTGCAGACCGTTTCGGCCGCAAGGAACTGTTCCTGACGGCGGTGGTCGGCTTCACCATCTTCTCGATGCTGTGCGGCCTGGCCTGGAGCCTTGAAACCATCGTGTTGTTCCGGCTCATGCAAGGCGTGTTCGGCGCCGCGATCGTACCGCTGTCGCAGACCTTCCTGCTCGACATCAACCCGAAGGAACGTCACGGCCAGGCAATGGCCATCTGGGGCGCCGGCATCATGCTGGGGCCGATCCTGGGTCCGACGCTTGGTGGCTGGCTGACCGAGAATTTCAGCTGGCGCTGGGTGTTCTTTATCAACCTGCCGGTCGGCATCGTCGCCTTCCTCGGCATGGCCGCTTATCTGCCGGCCATTGCGCGGCGGGTGCGAAGCTTCGATTTCTTCGGCTTCGCCATGATATCGCTCGGCGTCGGCGCTCTGCAGCTGCTGCTCGATCGTGGTGGCGAGGTCGACTGGTTCTCGTCGGTCGAGATCTGGATCGAGCTTGGCCTTTCGATAACCGGCTTCTGGGTGTTCATCATCCACACGATGACGGCAGAGCATCCCTTCATCGACCCCAAGATCTTCCTCGACCGCAATTTCGTGACCGGGCTGGCGTTCATCTTCGTCATGGGCGTGCTCATCCTGGCGAGCATGTCGCTGCTGCCGCCGATGCTGTCGACCATCTTCGGCTATCCGACCATCACCATCGGCATCGTGATCGGGCCGCGCGGCGTGGGGACGATGATCTCGATGCTCGTCGTCGGCCGGCTCATGAGCAAGGTCGACGCCAGAATCCTCGTCGTCATCGGCTTCCTCCTGACCGCGCAGTCGCTCTACACGATGGCCGGCTTCTCGCCCCAGATGGACAACTGGCTGATCATCACTTCAGGCATCATCCAGGGCCTGGGAATGGGAATGGTATTCGTGCCGCTGTCGACGGTGGCCTTCGCCACGCTTGACGTGCGCTTCCGCACCGATGCCACGGCTTTGTTCAGCCTTGTGCGCAACCTCGGCTCGTCCATCGGCGTATCGGTCGTGACGGTGCTCATGGTGCGCAACACACAGATAAATCACGCCGAGCTTTCCACCTTTATCAATCCGTTCAACCCCAATCTGTGGGCGGTTTCGCCGGCGGCGGCCGGCGGCGACCAGATGGCATTGTCCCAGGTCGACAGGATGGTGAACATCCAGGCGATGATGATCTCCTACGTCAACGACTTCAAAATCCTGATGATAATGACGCTGGCCGCCATTCCGTTCGTGATCCTGCTGCGCAAGCCGAAGACGGCGCCGGCTGGCGGCGCGCCGGCGGCACATATGGATTGATATTCGCCGACGGCTGTCCGCTGCCGGCGATGCCGCTGCCGGCGATGGCTTTGCTACCTTCCGAGCACCAGGGCCCAGTAGCGGAGGCCGGGGTCGCGGCCGTCGCGGACATAGGCAAGCCCGAAACGACTGAAGTCCGGGTCGAGTATGTTGCGCCGGTGGCCGGTCGAATGCATCCAGATATCGAACAGTTTCTGCTGGTCGAAGCGGCCTTCGGCGATGTTCTCGGCCGCAGCGCCGTGCACGCCATTGTCCTTCATGCGCGAGGCGAAATCCTTGCCCCAGCCGGTGGTGTGGCTCATGCGCGTCCGCGACGCCATGTAGCCGGCCTGCTGCAACGCCGCCTGTTCGAGCTGGGTGTCCGCGGTCAGCGGACTCCGCCCGGCCGCGGCGCGCAAGTTGGCCAGGGTGGCCGTGGCGGAGGAAGAGACACCTGCGCCCTCACCGGTGGGCACGGAAACGGTGCTGCAAGCAGCAAGCCCGGCAATGGCCGCAAGGCCGATCAGCAAGGAGCGCCTTGTCCGGCGCGGTTCTGGAGGGAGGTCGATGACAATGCTCATTCCTGCCTGCATAGTCGCGATCATGGCTTTTGACGGGCAAGCCGAAGAAACTGGCGAGGAAATTGATGCCTTGGCCTTCGCTGATCGCACCGCGTAGTCTTCAAGCGTTGCGTTTGGCCATCCAGCTCCGAATGGCCCATCGTCCGGGAAATCCGATGCCGAAGATCGCGCGGCTTCTGCCGGGCAGCGATGACAATCCCGTGATAGCCTGTCCGGAACCATCGATTTGGCGACAGCCCCTGGCAAATCGGGTATGCTGTTACATCTACTAGTGGCAGCTACGGGCGGCCATCACGGTGGTGACCGCCCCCGACAACGGGAGGAAGCTTATGGCCAGCTTTCATGTCATGGCGGACGCGCGTGGTATGCATGTGCAGCCCACGGTGCGCCACATCACCACATCGGACCTCTGGGATGCGCTGCGGCTCGGTGCCGAGGATTTCTGGGCAAAACCGTCTCACTACGTTTTCCTGTGCCTGATCTATCCCATCGTCGGCCTGATCCTGACGCAGTGGACGTCTGGCTCCAACGCCATTCAGCTCGTCTATCCCTTGATGTCGGGTTTCGCCCTTGTCGGCCCTTTCGCCGCGCTCGGCCTCTACGAGATCAGCCGCCGGCGCGAGCTCGGCATGAACACCAACTGGCGACATGCCCTCGATGTCCGCCACTCGCCGGCGGTGCCTTCGATCGCGGTCATCGGCATCATGCTGTTCGTGCTGTTCCTGTTGTGGCTGTTCACCGCGCAGTCGATCTACACCAGCCTGTTCGGCGACCAGCCGCCGGCTTCGATCGGCGCCTTTGTCCGCGACGTGCTGACGACCAGCAAAGGCTGGACGTTGATCCTTCTCGGCAACGCCGCCGGCTTCGTTTTCGCCGTGATCGTGTTGGCCACCACTGTCGTCGCCTTCCCGCTGCTGCTCGACCGTGACGTCGGCGCCGTTTCGGCCATAGAAACCTCGGCGCGGGCGGTGATGGCAAATCCGCTGCAGATGGCTCTTTGGGGCCTGACGGTCGCGGTGCTGCTGGTGATCGGTTCGATCCCGCTGTTTGCCGGGCTCGCGGTCGTTATGCCTATCCTTGGCCATGCCACCTGGCACCTCTACCGCAAGGTGGTGGAACCGGAGCGGACCCAGCAGACAAGGCGGCCGATGTAGACCAACGCCGGGACCGCCGCCCTCAGCGCTGTGCGTCGGTCGCCATCTTCAGCGCCAGCGCCGTCAGCACGCCTCCCATCATCCAGCGCTGGATGACCAGCCACAAAGGCCGCCCGGCGAGAAACGCGGCGATCGAGCCGGCCGTCACCGCGATGATGGCATTCACGGTCAGGCTGATCGAAATCTGCGTCGCGCCGAGCACAAGAAGCTGAGACAGGACATGGCCTTTGCCAATGCTGATGAATTGCGGCAGCAGCGACAAATAGAGCACCGCCACCTTCGGATTGAGCAGATTGGTCATCAGGCCCATGGCGAACAGCTTGCGCGGCCCGTCTTTCGGCAGGTCGCGCACCTGGAATGGCGAGCGTCCGCCCGGCTTCACGGCCTGCCAGGCCAGCCACAGGAGATAGAGCACGCCGGCAAAGCGCAGCGCGTCATAGGCGAAGGGCACGGCCAGCAGCAGCGCCGTGATTCCGAATGCCGCCGACAGCACATAGAAGAGAAAACCGACGGCGACCCCGCCAAGCGAGATCAACCCGGCCTTCGGCCCTTGCGACAGGGAGCGCGAGATCAGGTAGATCATGTTTGGACCCGGCGTCAGCACCATGCCCAGGCAGACCAGCGCGAAGGCGAGGTGGTTGGCGGTATCGGGCATTGTTCGTCCCAGGCGTGCCGCGATGGATGCGATCCAGCGTGCGGCATTATGTGCCTGTTGCGGCAGGCGCCCACAAGGGCTTGGCGGCGTCAGGCGTTGCGCCAGAGTCCAGTTAACCGACCACGCGCAGGTTCGACAATTCGTTGCCGATTTCCTTGAAATCGTTCGACAGGCTGGCGCCCGTCGCATTCCAGAACAGCTTGGCGGGTTTGCTCGGATCCGCCGGGTCCTTGCGGAAGCGCGAGTCCGACGAGCATGATTTCAGCGCATCGATGGCGTTCTTGTCGGTGGTCTTGGTCGTGGACAGGTCGAGAGCCACCGTCATCACCATGATGTCGGCCGCCTTGGCGTTGTTGCAAAGCGTCGTCATCTGCTCGTTGAGCGCGCTGGTGTAATTGCCGTTCGAATAGTCGAACTGGCCGATGGCGCTGGATGTACCCATGAACAGGCGCCCGACCGAGGTGCCGGCATAGCCGGGCTTGAGATAGCCGTAGGACGCGTAGGTCGACTTCGAATCGGCGGGGTCGGAATAACTGAGCGAGGAAGGCGTGTAATAGGTGTTGGCGCCGTCGGTCAGCACGATCACCACCTTGTCGTTGCCTTTTTCTGTTTCCGGGCGCCCCTGCGTGAACGGCTCGCCGCTCGAGACCACCCGCCAGCCCCAGCCCATGCCCTCGGGAACATTGGTGCCGCCATCCGGCTGCATCAGGTCGATCGCGGCTTTGATCGTAGCGAGCCCATCGGCGACGCTGACGTCGGTCAGCGGCGTGATCGGGTTGGTAGTGCAACTGTAGTTCGGGCCGTTGCCTGCGGGCAATACCGGTGCATCGATCGGCCGCGGCTGGAAATACTTGGTCATGTTGCGCAGCCGGGCTTGGCCGCTGCTGCTCGAAGGATCGTCGTTCCACCAGCTGTTGATGGCGCCGTAGGTCTTTGGTGCGGCTTCGTTGGGATCCTGGGTGATCTTCCAGTGATTGCCGGGTTCATCCGGGGCGAACATCGGCACGAACATCGTCGCCGGATCGCCCACGCCTATCCCGGTGTTGGCCGAGCCGCCGGACGGCGGGGCGTCGTTGACATTGTAGGGGTAGGGCCGGGCTTCGACACAGCCTTGCCAGCTGGCGAACGGACCGTAGGAATCGACATAGTCGTATGCGTCGTAACTGCGCTTGCAGGTATTGTTCCAGTTGTATTCAGCACAAACAACGTGCTTGCTGTTTTTAACACGCTCATGGCTGGTGACGACCTTCATGTCGCGGTAGAGCGAAAACCGGGTCAGCATCTGGCCTTCCTCGTCGCCCCAGCCGGTGCCGCGTTTGTACCAGATGCCGTTGGTCTGCTGGGCGTATTTGTTGGCGGCGTTCAGCGTCGACCAGTCGAAATTCTCGTTCGACACCGGTGACAGGCCCTCGGTGTCCATCCAGGACGCATTGCCATTGCCAGGACCGACATTGACCGAGGCGGCAAAGGGTACGAGGCCGAACTGCACCGGCTTGTCGACCTGCTTGATCATCGCGGCCTGCTGGGCAAGCGTGTCGACCAACTGCTTCGCCGCGGTCTTGAGGAGATCGATGCGCTTCTGCCCCGAGCCGGTTCCGGGCGTGACCATCGATCCGGAATTGTCGAGCACCAGCGCCACTTCGAGCGTGTTCTTCAGCCGCACCTCCGAGCACGCGGTGAAGCCGATATTGGTGGCGCCGGTGCCGCCGAGCAGTATCTTCGCCGTTGGCAGGAAGTAAGGATTATAGGTCAAGGTGCCGCAAAGCTTCATTGTTCCGCCGCCAGCGGCGTTGCTGGGCAAAGTGAGGTTGAGCGTCGTGTTGGCGGCATCCACATCGTTCAGATTGGCGTTGAAGAAGTCGAGCGCATAGGCCCTCAGCTGGTCGTCGGTGGCGCCTTCCGTCAGGCGGCGTGCCGTGGCGAAGTTGGCGGCGTCGAGCGCGTTCAACACCGTCTGCTTTTGGCGGTTCATTTCCGTGAAGTCGACCGCGAGCGCCAGCCCGCCCATCAGCGGGACCATCGCGAAGGCCGTCATGAGAGCATAGTTGCCGCGCCTGTCGCGGCGGAACTGACGCCAGATTTCACGCATGTCTTGCAGCGGCCCCCGCCGGCGGATTCTCGATCGACGCCAGCTTTCCACAAAACGCTGAAGGACGGGTTTGGGAAACCGCTCGATTGCTTGGTTCGCGCTTCACCAAGCACTAACCAATCTGGAGCGGCCCCCGGTGCCTCCAAAACACGACACCCCGCCGGATGCAGGGCGTCGACGTGGAATTCGTCGGATCAGCTGACGATGCGCAGGTTGGACAGCTCGTTGCCGATCGCCTTGAAATCGTCGGACAGCGTTGCGCCCGTCGAATTCCAGAACAGCTTCATCGGCTTGCTCGGATCGGTCTTGTCCTTGCTGAAGCGGGAATCCGAAGAACAGGCCTTCAGCGCATCCATCTGCGTTTTCTCCGCCGTCTTGGTGGCGTCCAGATCAAGCGCGATGGTCATGACCATGACCCCGGCGGCCTTGGCGTTGTTACACAGCGCAGTGAAATGCTCGTTCATCGCTTTGGTGTAGTTGGCGTTGCTGTAGTCGTCCTTGGTGACATCCGTTCCGAGGAACATGCGGCCGTAGCTGTAGCCGTTGCTGTAGGGGACGACGTAACCGAGAGCCGAATAGATCGCCTTGCTGCCAGCCAGGTCGTTACCGCCAGAATTCCAATTGGTTCCAGAGTAGGTCTGCGCCGTCACCGAGGTCGGCGTGTAGTAGGTGTTGGCGCCGTCGGTCAGCACGATCAGCACCTTGTCGTTGCCTCTTTCCGTTTCGGGCCGGCCCTCGGTGAAGGGTGCCGTGCTGGAAAGGGTCCGCCAGCCCCAGGCCATGCCTTCCGGCACGTTGGTGGCGCCGTCGTCGGCCATGGCATCGATGGCGTTCTTGATCAAAGTTGCGCCGGCTGTCGTGGAAACATCGGTCAGTGGCGTGATTGCCGTCGTGCTGCAGCTTGTGTTCGGCCCGGCGTCCATGCCGTAGGCCGGCGTGACCTTGTTCACCCAGTCGAAATATTTTGGCATATAGCGCTGGCGTGCGGCATCGGACGCGGTTGAACTCACTGGGGCGTCGACATCCCAATTGTTATTGGCTGGCCTTGAAGAGCTATCGACGCGGTCGGTTTCGTCGGGCGCGAACATAGGCACGAAAAGCGTTGCAGGCAGTGTCGTCGATGCAGCTGTGTCCTGGATATTGTATGGATATGGGCGCGACTCGACGCAGCCACCCCAACTCGCGACCGGCGCATAGGTGAAGGTCGCGTTCGATGCACAGGTACCGTCCCAATTCTTGAGACTGCACGCTGAAATGCGTTTCATCTGTTTGTAGATCGAGAACCGGGTCAGTGGCTGGTCTTTCTGGCTCGCGTCCCAGCCGGTGCCTTTCGCGTACCAGATGCCGGCAATGTTCTCTGCGTATTTGGTCGATCCCCATGGAGATTTCATCTGGGTCATCGTGTTTGTCCAGTCGAAATTCTCATGATGGATCGGCGATATGCCGGTCGTGTCCATCCACGCCGCCGAGCCGTTGCCCGGACCGACATTCACCGAGGCGGCAAAGGGAACGAGGCTGAACTGGACCGGCTTGGTGACCTGCCTCATCTGCTGGGCCTGGCCGGCCAACTGGTCGACCAACTGCTTGGCGGCGCTCTTGAGAAGGTCGAACCGCACCTTGTTCGAGCCTTTGCCGAGCTCCTTCATCGAACCGGAATTATCAAGCACCAGCGACACTTCCAGCGTGTTCTTCAGGCGCACTTCGGAGCAGGTGCTGAAGCCGATATCGGTGCTGCCGACGCTGCCGCCCAGCAGTAGTTTAGCCGTCGGCTCGAAATAGGGCTTGTAGACCAAGGTCGCGCAGAGCTTCAGCGTCCCGCCGCCTGTGTTGTTGTTGGGCAGCGTCACGGCCAGCGTGGTGTTGGCCGGATCGATATGCGCGAGATTGGTTTCGAAGAAATTCTTGGCATAGGCCACCGCGTCGGCGTCGCTGGCGCCGGCAACGATCTGCTGGGCCGTGGCGAAGCCGGCCGCGTCCAAGGCGTTCAAGGCGTTTTGCCTTTGGCCCACCATTTCCGTATAGTCGACGGCGATCGCCACGGCGCCCATCAGCGGCACCATGGCGAGCACGGTCATCAGCGCATAATTGCCACGCCGGTCGCGTCCGAATCTTCGGATCATTGTCACAGCTGCCCCGCCAAATCGATAGTCAGTGGGGACGGTGTCATAAATCGTTAAATTTCAGGTTTCTGGAATATATCCAAGGTCAGCCTGCACTTTCAAAGCTCGTTAACCAACCAGTGAACGGTGGTGGATGCCGGTACAGGCGGGCGAAAGCTGGTGACAGGCTGGGCCGGTTCGGATAATTCCAACCGGCTGCGGCGAACCGTCGGCTGCGGCACCGCAACGATTATGACTGAAGGATACGGCATGGCGGCCTCGCCTGACATCATCGGTTCGCTCGAAGACCTGTCGAAGAACTATTCGGCCATTCTCTGCGATGTCTGGGGCGTGGTGCACAATGGCGAAAGGCATTTTCCCGCGGCTGCGTCGGCGCTGGCGGCAGCACGTGCGACCGGCATTCCCGTCGTCCTGATCACCAATTCGCCGCGCCGCAGCGCCGACGTCGTGGCCCAGATGAACGTCATCGGCGTTCCCCCATCGGCCTACGACCGCGTGGTCACCTCGGGCGACGTGACCCGCGACCTGATCGTGGAAGGCCCGCGAAAGATCTTCCATGTCGGCGCCGAGCGAGACTTGACCCTCTATGACGGGCTCGACGTCGATCTCGTCGAGGAGTTCGAGGCATCCGGCGTCGTCTGCACCGGCCTGTTCGATGACGAAGTGGAGAAGCCCGAAGATTATGCGGGGCTGCTGCGGCGGTTGCGCGCCAGGAACCTGCCTTTCATCTGCGCCAATCCGGATATCATGGTCGAGCGCGGCGAACGCATCATCTGGTGCGCCGGCGCCCTGGCGCGCGACTACGCGCAGCTCGGCGGCCGCACGCTGATAGCCGGAAAGCCTTATGCGCCCGTCTATGATGTGGCGATGAGGGAGGTGGCGGAGATCCTTGGCCGGCCGGTCGAGCGCCGCCAGGTGCTGGCCATCGGCGACGGCATGCTGACCGATATCAAGGGCGCCGCCGACAACGGTTTCGACGTTCTCTATGTCTCAGGCGGCATTCATGCCCGCGACTATGGCGATGCATCGCAACCGGATCCCGCAAGGCTCGCCGCGTTTCTTGACAGGCACGCCTATCATCCAGTGGCCGTCATTCCCAGGCTGCGGTAGATGGCGATGGACGCTTTCCAGCACCTTTCGGCAACCGCTCCGCTGCCCGCCGATTTGCGCGGCGGCGTTGTCGCGATCGGCAATTTCGACGGTGTCCATCGCGGTCATCAGGCGGTGCTCGAACGGGCATTGGCGGAGGCGCGGCGGCGTGGCGTGCCGGCGCTGGTGCTGACTTTCGAACCGCACCCGCGAAAGATATTCAGGCCCGAGATACCGCTGTTCGTGCTGACGCCGCCGCCGATGAAGGCGCGGCTCCTGTCGCTGCTGGGCTTTGCCGCGCTCGTCGAACAGCCTTTCACGCGCGACTTCGCCTCGCTATCGGCGGAAGCCTTCGTGACCGACGTGCTTGAGAGAACGCTTGGCATCACCCATGCCGTGACCGGCTTCGATTTCCATTTCGGCAAGGACCGCCAGGGCGGGCCGGCCTATCTGATGGCGGCTGGCGAGCGCCATGGCTTCGGCGTCACGCTGGTCGATGCATTTCGGGACGAAAGCGCCGAGGTGGTTTCATCGAGCCGCATCCGCGCCTTGCTTTGCGAAGGCGCGGTGGCCGAGGCCGCCGGCCTGCTCGGCTATCGCTTCACGGTGGAGAGCGAAGTCGTGGGCGGCCAGAAACTGGGGCGAACGCTCGGCTTTCCGACCGCCAACATGAGGCTTCCCGCCGAGGCCACCCTCAGGGAAGGCATCTATGCCGTTCGCTTTCGCAGCGCCGACGGAAGGCTGCATGATGGCGTTGCCAGCTTTGGCCGCCGTCCGACCGTCGACGATGATGGCGCGCCGCTTCTGGAAACCTTCGTCTTCGATTTTTCCGGTGACCTCTATGGCGAGATCTGCCAGGTGTCGTTCTTCGGTTACCTGCGCAGCGAGGTGAAGTTCGACGGGCTTGATGCGCTGGTCGCGCAGATGAAGCGCGACGAGGCTGAGGCGAGAGCACTGCTGGCCGGCGTCAAGCCACTTTCGCAACTCGACGCGGCCATGGCTTTTTGAAGCATGGTCCGGTTTTCGGGTTAGATCATGCTCGAATCAGACGTTACTTTTTCAGCGCCAGACCGACGGCGATGAAGGTCCAGCCCTGGAAGATCAGGTCGATTGCCAGGAACAGGCCGAGCACCCATACGCTGTTGACCGGCCAGCCCATGGCTATGATCAATCCTGCGATCGCGCTGATGGCGCCGGCCGCGACGATCCAGCCCCAGCCGCGCTCAGGCCGGTGGCTGTAGCCGACCCAGGCGCGCAGCACGCCGGAAGCGACGAGCGCGACGGCCAGCAGGAAGGTCAGCACCGCCGAGGCCAGCAGCGGGTTGTCGAAGGCGAAAAAGCCCGCGACCGCGTAGAGCAATCCGCTGAGCAGCCAGTAGAAGAAGCGGCCCCACGTCTTGACCCCGAAGGCATGCATGATCTCGATGATGCCGGCCACCAGCATCAGCCACCCCACGACATAGACGGAAGCCACCGTGGCAATGAAGAGGTTGCCGAACGCAATGCCGCCGAGGATCAGCAGCAACACGCCCAGGCCAACAAACCACCCCCACTTTGCTCGCGTCTGTCCGATCGCGTTCTTCAGTGCATCGCCGTGCAAGGTCATGTCGCCACCTCCATCGAGGACCGCCAGCAGGGAATGAAGTTACCCTTGGTGCCGACCCGCGTCCAGCCGACGGCGGCCGGATGGTGAGCAATGCGAGCCGGACGTCTCGACCTTAAATCAAATTTTACCAAAGCCTCTTCAAAGCTGTGACCGAAAGACAGTCGTATCGTGCTAATGGGGTAGTCATGAGTCCGGTCGGGAAAATTTCTGCAGCCTTGGCTACCGTCATGCTGGCTACCTCAGGTGCGGCCGATGCCGGCGAGGGCGCCTTCGGCTGGCTGTCCGGCGATTGGTATCTGACGGTCGGCGCCACTGGCATGGTGGCGCCTAATTTCGAGGGCGGCAAGAAGTACCTGCTCAGCGCCTCGCCGATCATCTCCTTGGGCAAGGCTGGCCCGGCGGCCCGCTTCACCTCACGCAACGACAACATTTCGCTGGCGCTGGTCGATGACGGCGGCGTTCGCGCCGGCCTGACCGGCAAGTTCCTGTTCTCGCGCGACGATGGCGATGCCGACGAGTTGAAGGGCCTCGATCCGGTCCGCTGGGGCGGCGAGGTGGGCGGCTTCTTCGAATTCTATCCGACGGACTGGATACGTGCGCGTGCCGAGTTGCGGCACGGCATCCGCGCCCATAACGGCTTCGTCGCCGACATCGCCGCCGACGCCTTCTACGATGTGACGCCAACCGTCAGGATCTCTGGCGGGCCGCGCGTCTCGTTCGCCTCCGCCAAATATTTCGACGCCTATTACGGCGTCGACGCGCAGGAAGCCGTGGCCTCGGGGTTGAACCAGTATAATCCCGGCGGCGGCCTGAAATCGGTCGGCCTTGGCGGTGCGGTGACGTGGAAGGTGACCGACCCGATGACCGTCAGCCTGTTCGGGGAATATTCACGCCTCGAAGGCCCGGCCGCCGATTCCAGCCTGGTCAAGGAGCGCGGCGACCGCAACCAGTTCATGATCGGCGTATCGACGACCTATCGCTTCGATTTCAAGATGTAGCCGGTATCGGCCTTATTCCAGCAATCGCGTATCGATCTGATGACTTGTGGTGCCGACGATGGCGATGCCTTCGCGTTCCAGCAAGGCGGGATTGAGAATATAGTTTCTGGCGAAGGGAACGATCACGCAAGGAACTTCCATGACTGGATGGCTGGCGGCACTGACAAAATCGCTGCCAATCTCGCGTGTCTTGGCCGGATTGTCTTTCCAGCCCTCGGGCAAATCGGGGACGGCAATGGAGACGCCGTCAGGCACTTCGATTTCCAGGAGCTGGAACGTGGGCGGCAAATCTTCCACGTCGACATGAACGAGAATTTCAAGAAGCGCCGTGGCGGGATGATCCGCACAGTACACAATGGCGGTGCCCTTGATGTTCCAACGGCCGGAGCTGAGCATGCCGCCCCGGCCGGACAGGTCGGCGAAGTTGGAGATACGCCATAGACGCATCGTCAGGCGAAAATGCCATAATCGATGCGATGCAGTTCCTCTTCCACCAGGGAAGCACCGGTTTCCGACTGCAGGAGCGTGATAGGCGCTTCGTTGAGCACCCGGCTGCGTTTGCGCAACCAACGTTGCGCTTTTTCGTGGTCTCCGAAAACACGATCCGCCATTGTGGAAATGCGCTCGATGCGCATGACGCGATCGGACTCGGCAATACTCAGTTTCTCATTGCGTTCTTTCCTGCGCGCCAAAGTGCGCCGCGATCCTACGATCTTGTAGATTTCGTCATTGCTGAACCCACGGTGGCGGAGTTCTTCCACCTTGGTGAAGCTGACCAGGAATTGCCCCGTTGCGGCATCCCGGACCAAGCCATCCTGCGCACGCTCGACCTTCTCCTTACGGGCGGCCCGTCTGGCAGCCGGCACGTGGACCTTGCGATGCGGATTGGACATGACGCGCCTCCGGTGCCATTTGCCCAAACATATATGCGCAATTGGCACAAGCGGCAAGGCGAGTGCCTTGGAGTTCGGGCTTTCCAAGCTGGCCCACCTCGTTTAAAAGCGCGGCCATGACAGTGGTCTCGCGTTCCGTCGCGATTACGATACGAATTACCAGCCCGGTGTTCCGGACGGCCTGAGAGCTGTCGGAGCCGCCGGGAATCTTGCGCGCGACCCCTCGCGCTTTTTCCAGATCATGATAGTTCAGGCCCGAGCTCCCTTGCCGCCGGGCAATCCACAATGGCAGATCAATGACCGATACAGCTGAAACGATCGACTATTCCAAGACGCTTTACCTGCCGCAGACGGACTTCCCGATGCGTGCCGGTTTGCCCGAGAAGGAGCCGGTGCTGGTCCAGCGCTGGCAGGAGATGGATCTCTACCGCAAGTTGCGCGAGGCCTCCGCCGGTCGCCCGAAATACGTGCTGCATGACGGCCCGCCTTATGCCAACGGCAACATCCATATCGGCCATGCGCTGAACAAGATCCTCAAGGACGTCATCAACCGCTCCTTCCAGATGCGCGGCCGCGACGCCAATTACGTGCCCGGCTGGGACTGCCACGGCCTGCCGATCGAATGGAAGATCGAGGAGCAGTACCGCGCCAAGGGCAAGAACAAGGATGAGGTGCCGGTCAACGAATTCCGCAAGGAATGCCGGGATTTCGCCGCTCACTGGATCGGCGTTCAGGGGGCGGAATTCCAGCGCCTTGGCGTCATCGGCGACTTCAAGAATCCGTATACGACCATGGCCTTCCACGCCGAGGCGCGTATCGCCGGCGAACTGTTGAAATTCGCCATGTCGGGCCAGCTCTATCGCGGCTCCAAGCCGGTGATGTGGAGTGTCGTCGAGCGCACCGCGCTCGCCGAGGCCGAGATCGAATACCAGGATTATGAGTCGGATACGATCTGGGCGAAGTTCCCCGTCGCCAGTCTGGTGCGCCCCGTCGCTGACGGAGAGGCCGCACTGACCGAGGGCGCTCTCGATCTGCTGCAGGCCCACGTCGTCATCTGGACGACGACGCCCTGGACGATCCCCGGCAACCGTGCCGTCAACTATTCGCCGCGCATCAACTACGGCCTCTACGAGGTCACGGCAGCCGAGAACGCCTTCGGCCCGCAGCCGGGCGAAAAGCTGATCTTTGCCGATACACTGGCTGAAGAGGCTTCGGTCAAGGCCAAAGTCACCTTGAATCGTCTTCGCAGCGTGTCGGCGCAAGAGCTTGGAAGTCTTACGCTTTCGCATCCCTTCAAGGGTCTTGAAGGCGGCTATGAGTTTCCGGTGCCCATGCTTGCCGGCGACCATGTCACCGATGATGCGGGCACCGGGTTCGTTCACACGGCGCCGGGCCATGGTCGCGAGGATTTCGACGCCTGGATGGACGCGGCCCCGGACCTGCGCGCGCGCGGCGTCGACACCGCGATCCCGTTCACCGTCGACGATGCCGGCTTTTTCACCAAGGACGCGCCGGGCTTCGGTCCGGATCGTGAGGGTGGCGCGGCGCGCGTCCTTGACGACAACGGCAAGAAGGGCAATGCCAACCAAGCGGTCATCGATGAGCTGATCAAGCGCAACGCGTTGTTCGCGCGCGGTCGGCTGAAACACTCCTATCCGCATTCCTGGCGGTCGAAGAAACCGGTCATCTTCCGCAACACGCCGCAATGGTTCGTTTACATGGACAAGGACCTCGGCGACGGCACGACGCTGCGCAGCCGTGCGCTGAAGGCGATCGACGACACCCGTTTCGTGCCGGGGGCGGGGCAGAACCGCATTCGCGCCATGATCGAGGAACGGCCCGACTGGGTGCTGTCGCGCCAGCGCGCCTGGGGCGTGCCGATCGCGGTCTTCGCCGACGCCGACGGCAATGTGCTCCAGGACGAGGCGGTCAACCAGCGCATCATGGACGCTTTCGAGAAAGAGGGCGCCGATGCCTGGTTCGCCGCCGGCGCCAAGGACCGTTTCCTCGGCAATCACGATGCCTCCAGATGGAAACAGGTGACGGACATCCTCGACGTCTGGTTTGATTCAGGCTCGACTCACGTGTTCACGCTGGAGGATCGTCCCGATCTCAAATGGCCGGCCGACGTTTATCTCGAAGGCTCCGACCAGCATCGCGGCTGGTTCCACTCCTCACTGCTCGAAAGCTGCGGCACCAGGGGCAGGGCGCCTTACAACACCGTCGTCACCCATGGTTTCACCATGGACGAGGACGGCCGCAAGATGTCGAAGTCACTCGGCAACACCGTCGTCCCGCAGGACGTGATCAAGCAGTCCGGCGCGGACATCCTGCGCCTGTGGGTGGTGACGACCGACTATTGGGAAGACCAGCGCCTCGGCAAGAACGTGCTGCAAACCAACATCGACGCCTACCGCAAGCTGCGCAACACCATCCGCTGGATGCTGGGCACGCTCGCCCACGACGATGGCGAGGAGGTGCCGCTGGAAGGGATGCCGGAGCTGGAACGGCTGATGCTGCATCGCCTCGCCGAACTCGATGAGGTGGTGCGCCAGGGCTACGATGCCTTCGAGTTCAAGCGCATCACCCGTGCGCTCCTCGATTTCATGGTGGTCGAGCTGTCGGCCTTCTATTTCGATATCCGCAAGGACGCGCTCTACTGCGATGCGCCGTCGAGCGCGAAGCGCAAGGCCTCGGTGCAGGTGGTGCGCCACCTTTTCGACTGTCTGGTGAGATGGCTGGCGCCGATGCTGCCCTTCACCATGGAAGAGGCCTGGCTCGACCGCCACCCCGATGCCGTCTCGGTGCATCTCGACCAGTTCCCGGCGATCCCGGAAAACTGGAAGAACGAGGCGCTGGCGGAAAAATGGCGTAAAGTGCGGCAGGTGCGCCGCGTCGTCACCGGTGCGCTGGAAATCGCGCGTGCCCAGAAGGTGATCGGCTCGTCGCTGGAAGCGGTTCCCGTCGTCACCATCGACGATGCGGCGCTCGAGGCGGCGATATCGGATGTCGACATGGCCGAAATGGCGATCACCAGCGATCTCATCATCGCCCATGGCGAGGTGCAACAAGGCGCCTTCACGCTCGAAGACGTCAAGGGCGTCGCCGTGGTGATCGAAAAAGCCGAGGATCGCGGCCTGGTCAAATGCGCGCGGTCGTGGCGTTACACCGCCGATGTCGGGCAGGATCCTGCCTTTCCCGATGTCTCGGCGCGCGACGCCGCCGTGCTGCATGAGCTTAAGGCGCTCGGTCGGCTTTGAAGGCCAGGCATATCGGTGCACAAATGCCACGCCGGTCGGTGCAAATCCGTCCGCGCGTTGCCCTTAACGAGTGGTTGAGGTAAACACGCGAAACTCCGGAAGACAAATTGTCGCCGGATTTTCGTCGCAAGTGCTTGGACACGGGGACCGGACCTTGGGGCCGGCGGCGATCGAGAGGCTGTCTAGAGTGGGACTTTTTGGCATGACCGAGAGATTTAACGCGCGCCTCGCGCTGTTGGCGCCGCTTGTCGCATCGGGGCTCGCTCTGTCCGGATGTGTCGGTTCTCCGACCTACGGCACCGACAAGACCGCCGGCGAACAATTGGCCGGCGATCTCACGGGCGCTTTTTCGTTCGCGCCGAAGCGGAAGGAACACATCGATTACAAGCCGCGTCCGACCCTGGTGAAGCCGGCGCCTGGTCAGAAGGAAGCGCTGCCGGCGCCACAGGATAGCATCGAGACCGCAAGCGCCGAATGGCCAGAATCGCCCGAGCAGCGCCGTGCCCGCCTGCGCGCCGACGCCACCGCACACCAGGATGATCCGTCCTACCAGTCGCAGATCGTCGACGACGTGCAGACGGATCCGGCCTCGGTGAAGAAGGCGATGGAAGAATCCGGCTCGAGTCACCCGCCGCGTTGGACGCCTGCCGATTCCGACAAGGGCCGCGCCGCCGATATCCAGCGCCGCCTTGCCGAAAGCAAGCAGGGCGATCCGAATACCCGCAAATATCTGAGCGAACCGCCCCTTGCCTATCGCGTCGCATCCGGCACGGCGCCGCAAAACGAACTCGGCGAAGACGAGTACAAAAAGGAACGCCGCCTGAAGAGAGAGGCGGAAGGCAAGAAGGGTGGCTGGTTCGACTGGCTGCCGTCCCTGTAAAAAGCGGGGCGCATTTGCTTTGCTGACGGGTATCGCACCCCGTTCAGTCGCGGCGTTCCCGAAAGAAATCCTTCAGCAGCAGGGCCGATTCGGCCTCCGCGATGCCCGCATAGATGTCGGGCGTGTGATGGCAGGTCGGCGAAGCGAAGAAGCGCACGCCGTTGACCACCGCGCCGCCCTTTTCGTCCGCGGCGCCAAAGTAGAGCCGGCGCAACCTGGCGAAGGAGATGGCGCCGGCGCACATGGCGCAAGGCTCCAGCGTCACATAGAGATCGTGTCCGGTGAGCCGTTCGCTCGACAGCCTTCGGCAGGCTTCGCGGATGGCCAGCATCTCGGCATGGGCCGTCGGATCGGCAAGCTCCCGGGTGCGGTTGCCGGCACTGGCCACGACCGTGCCGGCGCTGGCGATGACGGCGCCGACCGGCACTTCGCCGCGCGAGGCTGCCGCTTGCGCCTCCTCCAGCGCCAGCGCCATGAAATCGGGCCGCTTCACGCGGGTTTCCATTCCGATTATCTCCTCGCCACTCGACGGTGATCCTGTTATTGAGCGCATAACCTCGAAAATCGGGTACGGTTTTCGGAAATGATCATGCGCCAAATCAAAAATGCTACAGCGTTCGTTGCGCGCCCGAAAGGATGCGCCACGCTGTAGCAGCGCAAACGGACAAAGGCCACATGGACGACAACGACAAGAAAACTCCGCGCCAGAAGGGTCCGGGCAAAAGCGGTCCGAAACCGGCGGGCGCGCGTGGGCGCGATGCCGGCAAAGGCGGCAAGCCAGCCTTCGGCGCCAAGAAACCGTTTGCCAAGCGTGGCGACGGCGGCAAGCCCTTCGAAAAGCACGAAGGGCCGCGCAAACCCTACGCGCCGCGCGGTGAGCGGCCGATGGCCGCCGATGGCGAACGGCCCCAGAAGCGTGAGTACAAGCCGCGCGAAGGCGGCGAAGGCGGGCGCCCGGAGCGGCCCTTCAACAAGGGTCCGCGTCCGCAAGGCAAGCCTTATGAAAACCGCGAAGGCCCGCGGAAGCCCTACGCACCGCGCGGCGAGCGTCCAATGGCCGCCGATGGCGAACGGCCACAGAAGCGTGAGTACAAGCCGCGCGAGGGCGGGGAAGGCGGGCGCTCGGAGCGGCCCTTCAACAAGGGTCCGCGTCCGCAAGGCAAGCCTTATGAAAACCGCGAAGGCCCGCGCAAGCCGTATGCACCGCGCGGCGAGCGGCCAATGGCGGCTGAAGGTGCGACGGGTGAAAGACGCTTCGATCGTCCTAAGCGTGATTTTGCCGATCGGCCCAAGCCCGACTTCTCTGACCGTCCGAAGCGCGATTTCGCAGACCGTCCGAAGCGCGATTTCGCTGCCGACCGGCCGCAAGGCGGTTTCAAGTCCCGTCCGCGTCCTGCGGAGGCGCCCGAGGAAGCCGGCGAGCGGATCGCCAAGCGGCTGGCTCGCGCCGGGCTTGCCTCGCGCCGCGACGCCGAGGAGTTGATCGCGGCCGGCCGCGTCAAGGTCAACGGCCGGGTTCTGTCTTCGCCGGCTTTCAATGTGATGCCGGGCGACATCATCCATCTCGACGGCATGGAGATCCCGCCGATCGAGCGCACTCGGCTGTTCCTGTTCCACAAGCCTGCCGGTGTCGTGACCACCAACCGCGACCCCGAGGGCCGCAAGACCGTCTTCGACGTGCTGCCGGCTGAATTGCCCCGGCTGATGACCATCGGCCGGCTCGACATCAACACCGAAGGCCTGCTGCTGCTGACCAATGATGGCGGCCTGTCTCGCGTGCTCGAACTGCCGGCCACCGGCTGGCTGCGCCGTTACCGGGTGCGCGTCCATGGCAAGGTCGAGGAAAGTGCGCTTGCGGGTTTGCGCGAAGGCATTGCCGTGGACGGCGTCTTCTATGGCGCCATCGAGGCGAGCCTCGATCGCGAGCAAGGCTCGAACGCCTGGCTGACGATCGGCTTGCGCGAGGGCAAAAACCGCGAGGTCAAGAACATTCTCGGCGCGCTCGGCCTCGACGTGACGCGGCTGATCCGCATCTCCTACGGCCCGTTCCAGCTCGACGAGCTCCCCGAAGGCCATGTGCTGGAGATCAAGGGCAAGGTGTTGCGCGATCAGCTCGGCGAACGCCTGATAGAGGAATCCGGTGCCAATTTCGATGCCGAGATAACAAAGCCGTTTTCCAACTTGCCGGTGCGGCGGGTCGAGCCGCGGCGTGAGGAGGCCGAGCGGCCGAGATTTTCGCGCGAGGGTGACCACCGGCCGATCGGCGAGGGCGGCCTGATCAAGAACCGCAAGCGCCGCGAAGGCAGCCGTGACGAGGCGCTGGGCAAACTGTCGACCAGCCCCGACAGAGGCGCGAGGCCGGAAAAAAGCTTTGGCGACCGCGGCCCGAGACCCGAACGCGGTAGCTTCGGCGACAAGCCGCGCGGTGGTTTTGGCGGCAAACCGGGCGGCAAGAAATCCGAGCGCGAGCAGCGGCCGATCGAGCCGCCCGGCCAGCGCAAGGCCAATGTCTGGATGGCGCCGGGCGCGCGCCCAATCGGCAAGGGCAGGGCGGAGGCGGATGCTGCCAAAGCCGCTGAGGCCAAGGCCCGTAAGGCGTCTTTCAAGCCGGCCTATGGCAAGCCCGGCGGCAAGCCGGGCGGCCCCAAGCCGTTCGGCAAGCCGCGTGGCGAACGTCCGGGCGGCGGCGGCGAGCGGCCGCGCGGCGGTTTCAAGGGTCCAAGGGCGAAATGAGGATCGTCGGCGGCGAGTTTCGCGGGCGCCCGCTGGCGACGCCCCGCGGCAGCGCCATCCGCCCCACCACTGACCGCACCCGCGAGGCTGTTTTCAATGTGCTGGCGCATCGCTTTGCCGATCGGTTGCAGGGCGCGCGCGTGCTCGACCTGTTCGCAGGCACGGGCGCTCTCGGGCTCGAGGCGCTGTCGCGCGGCGCGTCCTATGGCGTCTTCATTGAGGAGTCGGCCGAAGGCCGCGGCCTGATCCGCGACAATGTCGAGGCCTTCGGCCTGACCGGCCGCACCAAGATATTCCGGCGCGACGCGACGGCTCTGGGCGAGGCCGGCACGCTGGCGCCGTTCGACCTCGTTTTCGCCGATCCACCTTACGGCAAGGGTCTTGGCGAACGCGCGCTGAGGTCGGCCAAGCAAGGCGGCTGGCTGCGTCCCGGCGCGCTGTGCGTGGTCGAGGAGGCAGCGGCGGCGCCTTTCGAGCCGGGACCGGGATTTTCAGTTGTCGACGAGCGCCACTATGGCGAGACGCTGATCCGGCTTGTCGAGGCCGCCTGAGTTAAGCTTCATTTGCGGGCGAAGATGGAATGCGAGCCCTCTTCCCAGGGGAGCAGGTCGTGCCATGCCAGTAATCAACAATTCACTTTCACAACATCGGCTCGCCGCCTATCGTCCGTCATGAGAAACCGGAGCCATTGATGACATTTCAGGCTGAATGGCTGCGCAAGACGCTCTTGGCCACATCGCTGGCTTTGGTCATTGCCGGACTGGCCCCGGCGACCTTCGCCGCCGACAAGCGGCCGGCCGAGTTCAAGGTAACGGATTTTCTGCTCGACAATGGCATGGAAGTGGTCGTCATTCCCGACCATCGCTCACCGATCGTCACCCATATGGTGTGGTATAAGGTGGGCAGCGCCGACGAGCCGCCAGGCAAATCCGGCATCGCCCATTTCTTCGAGCATCTGATGTTCAAGGCGACGGCCAATCACGCCGCCGGCGAGTTCGACCGCGCCGTCTCCGACATAGGCGGCTCCAACAATGCCTTCACCTCCTACGACTACACCGCCTTCCACGAGACGGTGGCGCCGTCGGCGCTCGAGCTGATGATGAGCTTCGAGGCCGACCGCATGCGCAACCTCATCCTCACCGACGATGTCATCAAGACCGAGCGCGACGTCATCCTGGAGGAGCGCCGTTCGCGCATCGACAACAGTCCCGAGGCGGTGCTCGAAGAGGAACTCGACGCCACGCTGTGGCAGAACCAGCCCTACCGAATTCCGGTCATTGGCTGGATGCAGGAGATGGAGCAGTTGAACCGCACCGACGCCATCGCCTTCTACAACAAATACTACCAGCCCAACAACGCGGTGCTGATCGTGGCCGGTGACGTCGAGCCCGACACGGTCAAGGCTCTGGCCGAGAAAACCTACGGCAAGATCGCGCGCGGGCCCGACCTGCCGCCGCGCGTCCGCCCGGTCGAGCCGGAGCAGAACACCAGGCGCACGGTGACGCTGTCCGACGCCCGCGTCAGCGTGCCGAATTTCTCCACCCAATGGGTGGTGCCGTCCTACCACACGGCCAAGCCCGGCGAAGCCGAGGCGCTCGACCTGCTGGCGGAAATACTGGGCGGCGGCAACCGCAGCCGGCTGTATCAGGCGCTGGTGGTCAGGCAAGGCATCGCTTCCAACGCCGGGGCCTATTTCCAGGGCACCATGCTGGACGACACCAACTTCACCGTCTATGGCACGCCGCGCGGCGACGCCAGGCTCGTCGATGTCGAGGCGGCCGTCGACGCGGAGGTCGTGCGCATCGCCAGGGAAGGCGTCACCGTCAAGGAGCTGGACAAGGCCAAGGACCGCTATGTCCGCTCGATGGTTTTCGCCCGCGACAAACAGGATTCGATGGCCAATATCTATGGCGCCGAGCTTGCCACCGGCGGCAATGTGCAGGACATCGAGCAATGGCCGGAGCGCATCCGCAACATCACTCCCGGCGAGATCAAGGCCGTCGCCGCGCGCTATCTGGTGCTGGCCCGGTCGACGACCGGCTATCTCTTGCCGCAGCAACAGGCGGGGAATTGATGATGAAGAGCGAGCAACACGGCTCTTTCCCGTCTCCCAAACGGGGAGAAGGGAGGGCACGCGCAGCGCTTGTCACTTTGCTCCTTTCCATCTTCTTCCTGGTCCTGCCGGCGCTTGCCGCCCGCGCCATGGACATCCAGCAGGTCACCTCGCCCAAGGGCGTCACCGCCTGGTTGGTCGAAGACTATTCGGTGCCGATGGTGGCCATCCGTTTCGTCTTTGGGGGCGGCTCGACGCAGGATCCGCCGGGCAAGGAAGGGCTGGCCAATCTGATGACCGGTCTGTTCGACGAAGGCGCAGGCCCTCTGGACAGCGACGCCTTCCAGGTGAAGCTCGACGACGCCGGCGCCGAGATGAGCTTCGAGGAGACCCGCGACGGCATCTACGGTTCCATGCGCATGTTGGCCGAGCAGCGCGACGAGGCGTTCGACCTGCTGCGGCTGGCGGTCAACGAGCCGCGTTTCGACCAGGCGCCGATCGATCGCATCGGCGCTCAGATCCTGTCCGGCATCATCGCCGGAGAGAACGACCCCGACACGATCGCGCAGGACAGATGGGCGCGCGCGCTCTATGGCGATCATCCTTATTCGCGCTCCGATCAGGGCACCAGGCAGAGCATCGCCGCCATCACGCGGGACGATCTGAAGGCGCTGCACAAGGCGGTCTTCGCGCGGAGCGGGCTGCATGTCGCGGTGGTCGGCGCCATCGACCCGGAAACGCTGAAGAAGAAACTGGACATGGTGTTCGGCGGGCTGCCGCAGAACCAGGCGCTCGCGCCGGTTGCCGACGTCGAGCCGAATCTGGCGCGGCATATCGAGGTCGACTACGACCTGCCGCAGACCTCGCTTCAGCTTGCCTGGCCTGGCGTGAAGCGCAAGGCGGCGGATTTCTTCCCTGCGGTTCTGATGAACGAGATTCTCGGCGGCGGCACCTTCACCTCGCGCCTGTTCCAGGAGGTGCGCGAGAAGCGCGGGCTGGCCTACAGCGTCAATTCCTCGCTGATCAACCAGGACCATGCCGACGCGCTGATCGTCACCACCGGCACACGATCGGACCGGGCCGCCGAAACCCTTGGCATCGTGCGGGACGTGGTCAAGCGGCTTGCCGAGGACGGCCCGACCGACGCGGAACTGGCGGCGACCAAGAAATACATGATCGGCGCCTACGCCATCAACAACCTGGATTCCTCCAGCGCCATCGCCGCGACCCTGGTCGAGCTGCAGCTCGACGACCTCGGCGTCGATTACATTCAGCGCCGCACCGGCCTCATCAACGCGGTGACACTCGACCAGGTCAAGGCCGCGGCGAAGAAGCTTTTGTCGGCCGAGCCGACCATCATGGTCGTCGGACCGCCCTTGGCCGGAGCCAATAAGGGATGAGCCTCACCTTCGGCATCGCCTTTGGCGGCGGCGGCGCGCGCGGTCTGGCGCACATCCATGTCATCGAGGCGCTGGACGAACTGGGCATCAGGCCGGTCGCAATCGCCGGCTCGTCGATCGGCGCCATCATGGGCGCCGGCATGGCCTCCGGCATGACCGGCAAGGACATCCACGATTATGCCCGCTCGATCCTCGGCCGTCGCGCCGAGGTGGCGAGCCGCATGTGGCGGGCGCGGCCCGGCACCATCGCCGAGGCCATGCAGGCCGGCATCCGCGTCAGCCAGTTCAATGTCGAACGCATCCTCAAGGCATTCCTGCCCGAAGCCATTCCCGAAACCTTCGCCGAGCTGAAAATCCCGCTGAAGGTGACGGCGACGGACTATTTCGGCCACAAGCTGGCCGTGTTCGCCGAAGGCGACCTGCATTCGGCGCTCGCGGCGTCAGCGGCCATTCCTGCCGTGTTCCGCCCGGTGATGCGCGACGGCCGGCTGCTGATCGATGGCGGCATCTACAACCCCGTGCCCTTCGACCTTATCGAGGATGATGCCGACATCATCATCGGCGTCGACGTGGTCGGCGCGCCGGAAGAGGCCGACCACAGGCGGCCGACCTCCGTCGACCTGATGTTCGGCGCCACTCAATTGATGATGCAGTCGATCATCGCCAACAAGCTGAAGCAGTGCCAGCCCGACATCCTGATCCGCCCGGCGGTGTCCAAATACCGCGTGCTCGACTTCCTCAAGATCGAGGTCCTGATGACCGAGACGGCGGATATCAAGGACCAGCTGAAGCGCGAGGTGGAGAGGGTTGTGGAGGCTAGGGAAAGTGCTGCTGTCGAGCAAAGACGGGGAAAGCAGACCGGGTGACGCGAGGTCCACACGTTGCCTCACGTCACCGCTATAGTTTTGATCCCGAAAGCCAGGCGCCCTCCAGTCCTCTCTGGAAGAAGGGCACTCTAACCGATTACGATTTCGCCAGCACCGGCGCATACTCCAGCGCCACCACCCCATTGCTGAATGGCTTGGCGGAAATCAACTCAAACGACACCGGATCGCCGGCCGGAAACAGCTTTTTGCCTTGGCCAACGGTGCCGGGGTAGCTCAGCAGCCTGACGCGGTCGACCAGACCATGGCGCAACAGTTCCTGCGCGACGCTGAGGCTGCCATGCACAAAGATGTTGCCGCCGCTACCTAGCTTCAGTGTCCTGACCGCCTCCGGCAGCGGCCCCCTGAGCAGCTCGGCCGGTTTCCAGTCGAGCACCTTCAAACTGCTGGACGCGACGTATTTCGGCAGCGCGTTGAACCGGTCGGCGAAGTCTCCGGTTTCGCTCGGCCACGAGCCGGCGAAAATCTCGTAGGTTGTGCGTCCCAAAAGCATGGCGCCGCTGTCAGCCAGCTCGTCCTCCTTGAACCTGTTCATCTCGTCGTTCCAGGTCACGCCAGGCAGTTTCTCGACTTCGGCGATGCCATCGACGCTGATGAATTCGGTGACGATAAGCTTTCTCATTGGCGTTCTCCTTCTTCACCCAAAGGACGAACTGCGCGAGCCATTTGCGACAGCTCTGTAAAAATCCGGGGAAGTTTATCGGAGAGGGGAGTTTCTCAAGGTAGAGTAAGCTCCCAAGATCGAGTTTTGGTGCTACATCTCCACGGATATCCCCCAAGCTGCAGGAAGATAATGGGATTCGGGGTCTTCATTCACCGGTCAGATTCGATCTACGATGACAGTCCCGCCGAGCGATATCAGTTTCCTAGCCAGTATCTGCGTCGTGTGGAAGCATGCGTCGGTGACTGGATCATCTACTACGAACCTAGCAAAGTAGACGATACCCGTGGCTATTTCGCCGTAGCCAAGGTCCAGCAGGTTCTCCCAGATCCAGTAGCGCCTGGTATGTATCTGGCTCTGATTGAGCCGGGAACCTACCTCGATTTGGCCACTCCTGTTCCCTTCAATGGGACGGATGGTCTCGTTGAGCGCGGCCTGCTTAACGACCAAGGAAGGATTTCTGGTCGCGCCCAATCGGCCGTCCGACCAATCAGTCCAAGCGACTTCAATCGCATTATCGATCTGGGCTTTGACGACCATGAGCCGTTGCTGCCACGTGTGGATCAGATCGGCATTTCATCCGGGTTTCAGGACGAAAAGGCTCCATTCCAGTTCGAGGAGGGCCGTAGTCGTGTAAGCTATATCGGATCGCGAATTGTGCGGGATCGCATTTTTCGTCGCGTTGTCTTGCGCGCCTATGACGAGCGTTGCGCGATCTCAGGTCTCAAGTTGATAAATGGCGGCGGCCGGGCGGAAGTTTCTGCCGCCCACATTCGACCGGTTGAAAAGAACGGACCCGACATCGTCAACAATGGCATCGCGCTATCCGGCACAGCGCATTGGATGTTCGATCGCGGATTGATCAGCCTGTCCGATGATCTGGAAATACTGGTATCAAGGCAGGTTAACGACCTGGAGAGTGTGCAGGGATTCATAAACAGGAGCCGCCGCGCGCTTCCACCCCGTCGGCAGGTCGAGCGCCCACATCCTCGCTTCCTGCAATGGCATCGCGAACACTGTTTCAAACAGTGAGGCGGCGCTGGCTTCCGGGTAGACGTAAGAGTTCGCCTCAGTCCTTCGCGCGCTCCACATAGGACCCATCGGCCGTCATCACCACCACGCGGGTGCCTGGCGCGATATGCGGCGGCACGGCGGTGCGCACGCCGTTGGAGAGCAGGGCGGGCTTGTAGGAAGAGGACGCCGTCTGGCCCTTGGTCGTGGGCTCGGTCTCGACCACTTCGAAGGTGGCCCGCTGCGGCAGCACCAGGGAGATGGCGATGCCGTTGAACTGCGAGACCTGAACCGGCATGCCTTCCTGCAAATAGGGGGCGGCATCGCCGACGACGGCTTCCGACACCGCCACCTGGTCGTAGGTCTCGGGGTTCATGAAGTGATAGCCTTCGCCGTCGGCGTAGAGGAAGGTGTGCTCGCGCTCCTCAACATAGGCGCGCTCCACCTGTTCGGTGGTGCGGTAGCGTTCCGAAACCTTCACCCCGTCGCCGATGCGGCGCATGTCGAGCTGCGTCACGGGCGTGCCCTTGCCTGGGTGGATGTTTTCGGCAAAGAGGATCACATAAAGCTTGCCGTCCTTGTCGACGACATTGCCTTTGCGGAGCGAACTGGCGATGACTTTCACCACGGTTTTTTATCCTGCGAGAGTTGACGGGTCTTTGCCGGCTTGTGCGGCTTTGGATGGGGGCCTAGCGCATCTCGGCGCGAACCGCCAGCCCCCAACGCAAACCAGCGCGCCTTCAAACCGCCCATGACCGCCGCTTCGCCCTGGTGGACGCCGCATGTGCATGCCGATCGCCGTTCGCGCCTGATGCTGCGCAACGGCCTTGCCGCCGCCTTGCGCGACTGGTTCGCCCGTCGCGATTTCATCGAGGTGCAGGCATCGGCCCTGCAGATATCGCCCGGCAACGAGGCGCATCTGGCGGCCTTCGCAACCGAGGCGGTCGCGCCGGACGGGCAGCGCAAGCCGCTCTATCTGCACACGTCGCCGGAATTCGCCTGCAAGAAGCTGCTCGCTGCCGGCGAGACCAGGATCTTCAGCTTCGGCCCGGTCTATCGCAACCGCGAGCGTGGCCCTTTGCACCATCCCGAATTCACCATGCTCGAATGGTACAGGGTCGGCGAAGCCTATGAGAGCCTGATGCGGGATTGCGCGGATCTGCTGGCGCTGGCCGCGACAAGGGCAGGGGCCACGCGCTTCAGCTTTCGCGGCCGCGACTGCGATCCTTTCGCGGAGCCGGAGCGGCTGACGGTGGCGGACGCCTTCGCGCGCCATGCCGGGATCGATCTGCTTGCGACGGTCAGCGCCGACGGCATCACCGACCGCGATTCGCTCCATCAGGCCCTGACCGGTGCCGGCCTGCGTACCGCGCCCGACGACGGCTGGGCCGACCTGTTCAGCCGGGTGATGGTGGAGAAGATCGAGCCCAATCTCGGTATCGGCCGCGCGACCATCCTTTGCGAGTACCCGGTCGCCGAGGCGGCTCTGGCGCGACCGAGCCCACGCGACCCCCGCGTCGCCGAGCGCTTCGAGCTCTATTGCTGCGGCGTCGAACTTGCCAACGGCTTCGGCGAGTTGACGGACGCCGAGGAGCAGCGCCGGCGCTTCATCATGGAAATGGACGAGAAAGAGCGCGTCTATGGCGAGCGCTATCCGCTGGACGAGGATTTTCTCGCGGCACTCGCGGTCATGCCACAGGCCAGCGGCATCGCGCTCGGCTTCGACAGGCTGGCGATGCTGGCCACGGGCGCGCAAAAAATCGAGGATGTGATCTGGACGCCTGTTGCCGGGTCCTGAGTCCGCGCGCCACGGCTTGCACCATGTCAATGCGCGAAAATCTGCTCCAGCGAACGAAAGCCCTTGAATTCCAGCGCGTTGCCCGAGGGATCGCGGATGAACAGCGTCGCCTGTTCGCCGGGCTCTCCCTTGAAGCGGATCATCGGCCGCTCCAGCCAGTCTATGTCGGCGCGTGCTTCCAGCCGCGCGGCAAGCCGCTGCCAGTCATCCATCAAAAGCACGGCGCCGAAATGCGGGATCGGCACCGCCATGCCGTCGACCTTGCCGTCGCTGGCAGCCGGCGCGGCCGGTGGCCGCAGATGCGCCGACATCTGGTGGCCGAACAGGTCGAAATCGACCCAGGTCTCCGAAGAGCGGCCGATGGCGCAACCCAGCACCTCGCCATAGAAAGCGCGTGTTTCATCGAGATCACGGACCGGGAAGGCAAGATGGAAAGGCGTCATTGGAAATGCTCCGTGCTGGCGATGCGGTGCCGCGCTTCGCGATGGGCGGCTGAACCGATGCATTTTGATTGAAGCTTGTGCCATTGCACAAGCCGGACCGGAACAATAGATGGGGGACGGCGGCTCTCGGGCCAGCCGCAACAGCAGGATCACGCGCATGAGCGATATATCGGACGCATCAAGATTGACCGACCGCGTCGCGGCCCTGGTCGAGGCTGCCAAAAAAGCTGGCGCCGATGCCGCGGATGCCGTCGCGGTGCGTGGCCGCTCGACCGGTGTGTCGGTGCGGCTGGGCAAGATCGAAAACACCGAGGCCTCGGAAGGCGACGACGTTTCGCTGCGTGTCTTTGTCGGCCAGCGGGTGGCAAGTGTTTCCGCGACTGCCGCGTCCGACCCGAAGGCGCTTGCCGAACGTGCCGTCGCCATGGCCAGGGTCTCTCCCGAAGATCCCAACCAGGGCCTCGCGGATCCGGCGCTGCTGGCCAGGCTGACGCGCGATCTCGACCTGTTCGATGCAACAGAAGTATCGGCCGACCAGTTGAAGGAAGCGGCACTGGCCGCGGAAGCGGCGGCCCTGGCCGTCAACGGCGTGACCAATTCGGCGGGCAGCAATGCCAGCGCCGGGCTCGGAGGGCTGGTATTGGCCACCTCGCACGGCTTCCTCGGCCATTATGTCGCCTCGCGCTTCTCGCGCTCCACGAGCGTCATCGCCGGCGAGGGTACCGGCATGGAGCGCGATTATGAATTCTCCTCGCGCCAGCATTTTGCCGACCTGGATGCGCCGGAAGACATAGGCCGCAAGGCCGGGGAACGCGCCGTGCGCCGGCTCGGCGCGCGCAAGGCCGCGACCGGACCGGTCGACGTGGTGTTCGATCCGCGCGTGGCGCGCGGCATTGCCGGCCATCTCGCGGGCGCCATCAACGGCGCTGCCGTCGCGCGCAAGACGTCGTTCCTGCGCGACATGATGGGCAAAAAGGTGGCTGCATCGGCCATTACCGTCACCGACGAGCCGCTGAGGCGGCGCGGCCAGGCCTCGCGTCCGTTCGACGGCGAAGGCGTCGAAGGCGACAAGCTTTTGATGATCGAGAACGGTGTGCTCAACCACTGGTTCCTGTCGACCTCGGCGGCGCGGGAACTGGGTCTCGTCACCAATGGACGCGGTTCGCGCAGCGGCTCGTCCGTCTCGCCGTCTTCGACCAATCTTGCCATCGAGCCGGGCGAGCGCTCGCCGGAAGAACTGATCGCCTCGCTCAAGACGGGCTTCTACGTCACCGAGGTGTTCGGGCAAGGTGTCGACATGGTGACCGGCGAATACAGCCGCGGCGCTTCCGGGTTCTGGATCGACAACGGCCAGCTTGCCTACCCCGTCGCCGAAGTCACGATCGCCTCCAACCTGAAGACGATGTTCCTCAACATGGTGCCGGCAAGCGATCTCGATCGCAATTTCGGCACCGCCGCCCCCACGTTGCTGATCGAAGGCATGACCCTTGCCGGAGCATGATCTGACCACGACTGGCGCCACGGAGGATCTGCCGCTGCTGCGCGACGCTGCCCGCGAGGCCGGCGTCATCGCCATGCGTTACTTCGGGAACAGCCCGCAGGTCTGGATGAAGGGCGGGACCTCGCCGGTCAGCGAGGCCGATCACGCCGCCGATGCGTATTTGCGCCAGACCCTGCTTGCGGCGCGGCCGGATTACGGCTGGCTGTCCGAGGAGACGGTCGACGATCCAGTGCGGCTTTCGGCGCGCCGAACCTTTGTCGTCGATCCGATCGACGGCACGCGCGGCTTCCTGGAAGGCCAGCGCACCTGGTGTGTCAGCGTCGCCGTCGTGGAGCATGGCCGTTCGCTTGCCGGCGTGCTCGAGTGTCCGGCGCTTAACGAGACTTACTGGGCGCTGCCTGGCCAGGGCGCCTTCCGCAACGGTAGCCGCATCGCGGTGCGCCAGCCCGGCGACAAGGCCGAAATTTCCGGATTGAAGCAGTTGCTCGACAGGATACCGGCCGGCTGGCAGGAACGGCTGAAGCGGGCGCCCTACAGCCCTTCGCTTGCCTATCGCCTGGCAATGATCGCCAACGGCACGCTCGATGCCACTTTCGTAAAGCCGAACGCGCACGACTGGGATATCGCCGCCGCCGACCTTATCCTGCGCGAGGCGGGCGGCCAGTTGCTCGACCAGCATGGCCGCGCGCCGCTCTATGCCGGCGAGGTGACCCGCCACGGCGCGCTCGCCGCCGGCAGCGGTGAACTGCTGGCGGTGCTCGTGGGCGTCATTGCCGGACTGGATGATTGAAAGCATTATCGAAGGTTCCAAAGTCGGCGGCTTTGGTCTAGACCTGTCACAAACTCACAATATGTGAAGGACCGAAATGGCCGCGGAAGACGGAAAGAAACAGCTTTTGCACCTGGTGTTCGGCGGCGAACTGAAGAAGCTTGGCGGCACCGAATTCCGCGATCTTGACGCGCTCGACATCGTCGGCATCTATCCCGACTATCAATCCGCCCATACGGCATGGAAAGCCAAGGCGCAGGCCAGCGTGGACAATGCCCATATGCGTTATTTCGTCGTGCACCTGCATCGGCTCCTGGACCCCGACCACAAGGCTGTCGGTTGACTTCGATGGATAATGATCTGGCGAAAGCGCCGCCCGGCCAGGCTACGCCGACGGGCAGGGGCCGCAGCCGCGCCACCAAGGCCTTCTGGCGCAGGATCCGCAAGCCGCTGGCGCAGTCGCGATTCGTCAAGAACATCATCGTCGGCCTGCTGGCGCAGTTCGTTCGGCTGGTGCGCCTGACCAACCGCGTCGTCGACGGCTCGGCGAAATTGACCGGCGGTGCCTATGCCCAGTTCGAGCCCGGCATCATTGCGCTCTGGCACGGCCAGCATCTGTTGACGCCGGCCTACTACCCCAACGGCAGGCCGCTCGTCGCCATGGTGTCGCGCAGTGCCGATGCCGAACTCAACGCCCTGATGATCGAGAGATTCGGCATCGAGGCCGTACGTGGCTCCGGCGGGCGCGATAATGCCAAACATCTCGACAAGGGCGGCGCCAAGGCACTGATCGCCCTGAAAAAGTCGCTCGTCGCCGGCAAGAACGTCGCCATGATCGCTGACATCCCCCATGGCACGCCGCGCGATGCGGGGCTTGGCATCGTGCTCCTGGCGCGGCTCTCCGGCCGGCCGATCCTGCCGGCGGCCATTGCCACCAGCCGCCGCAAGGTGCTGGAGAAGAGCTGGGACAAGACGACCATCAACCTGCCGTTCGGCCGCTCGTCCATCATCATCGGTACACCGGTTTTCGTGCCGGCCAATGCCGATGACGCCGAGATGGAGCGCAAGCGCCTCGAAGTGACGGCCTCGCTCAATGCCGCGACCGCCGAGGCCTACCGTCTCGTGGATGCCCCGCGATGAGCGGTCGCTGGGCGCGTACCATGCTGACGGCATATCGTTTGGCGGGCGCTGTCGCCTATCCGCTGGTCGGACCCTATGTTGCCTGGCGCACCTCGCGCGGCAAGGAAGACCGCAACCGCCGCCGCGAACGCTACGGCGTCGCCGGCCGGCCTCGCCCCGATGGGCCTGTTATCTGGATCCACGCCGCGAGCGTCGGCGAAACCATAGCTGTCGTTCCCCTGGTCGAGAGCATACTCGACTACGGGGTCAACATCGTGCTGACGACCGGCACGGTAACGTCGGCCAAGGTCGCCGACGAGAGATTGGGCGACCGCATCATCCACCAGTATGTGCCGCTCGACCTCAAGCCGGCGGTCAGCCGTTTCCTCGACCATTGGAAGCCGGATCTGGCGATCATTGCCGAATCGGAGATCTGGCCGATGACGATTCTCGAGCTTGGCGCCCGCCACGTGCCGCAGGTTCTGGTCAATGGCAGGCTGTCCGACCGCTCCTTCACGTCCTGGAAGAAGCGCCCCAACATCGCCGAGGCGCTGTTCGAGAACCTTGCCCATGTCGTTGCCCAGTCCGATGTCGACGGCGAGCGTTTCCGCGCGCTCGGCGCCCGGCCGGTAACCGTTTCCGGCAATCTCAAGGTCGACACCAACCCGCCGCCCGTCGACGAACGGGCGCTGGCCACCTTGCAGCGGCAGATTGGCGGCCGTCCGACCTGGGCGGCGATCTCGACCCATGACGGCGAGGAAGTGGTTGCCGCCGAGGTTCATGCGATGCTGCACAAGCGTCACCACGGCCTGCTGACGATCGTCGTCCCGCGCCATCCCGACCGCGCCGGGGCCTTGGCCGAGCAGATTTCCGGCATGGGCCTCAAGGTAGCGCGGCGCAGCAAGGCCGACAGGATCGGGCCCGATGTCGACATCCTGCTCGGCGATACTATCGGCGAGATGGGACTCTATCTCAGGATGACCGAGATCGCCTTTGTCGGCCGTTCGCTCACCTCCGAAGGCGGCCAGAACCCGCTCGAGCCAGCCATGCTCGAGACGGCGGTCCTTGCCGGACGCAACGTGCAGAATTTCCGCGAGGCCTACCAGCGCCTGCTCGACAGCGGCGGCGCCAAGCTGGTGCGCGACCGCGACATGCTGGCCGGTGCGGTCAACTTCCTGCTCACCAACGAAGTCGCGCGCCATGAGATGATGGCGGCCGGCGCCGCGACCGTCGATGAGATGCGCGGCGCGCTGGCGCGCACGCTGAAGTCGCTTGAGCCCTATATCCAGCCGCTGGTCGTCAAGGCGCGCCTGAAGGGCGCGAACGGGCGCTAAAATGGCCTCCGAAGCACCGCCATTCTGGTGGGAGGAGCCGGACTGGCGCGTTTTCGCGCTGTCGCCGCTGTCGGCAGTCTATGCATTTGTCGCCGGACGTGGCATGCGGCGGGCCAGGCGCGAGAAGATCGAAGCGCCGGTTCTGTGCATCGGCAATTTCACCGTCGGCGGAACGGGCAAGACGCCGGTGGCGATCGCCATGGCCGAACACGCCAGGCGCATGCGGCTCAAACCCGGTTTCCTCTCGCGCGGCCATGGCGGCTCCTTCGCCGAGCCGCATGTCGTCGACATCAAACACGACAGCGCCAGGCATGTCGGTGACGAGCCACTGCTGCTGGCCGAACACGCGCCCGTGGCAGTGACGCCGCACCGCGCCGCCGGAGCACGGCTGCTCATGGAAAACCATGGCTGCGATTTCCTGATCATGGATGACGGTTTCCAGAGCGCGCGCATCCATATCGACTATGCGCTGGTCGTCGTCGATGCGCGGTACGGCATTGGCAACGGCCGTGTCATCCCGGGCGGGCCGCTCAGGGCCAGGGTCGTCGATCAGCTGGTCTTCACCAGCGGGTTGCTGAAGATGGGTGACGGCACCGCCGCCGACGCGGTGGTGCGCCAGGCGGCGCGCGCCGGCCGGCCGATCTTCGAGGCTCACACCGAGCCGAGCGGCAAGGAACGCCTCGCCGGCAAACGCTATCTTGCCTTCGCCGGCATCGGCCACCCCGAGAAATTCTTCGACACGGTAGAGGAGGCCGGCGGCGAGGTGGCTTTGAAGCGGCCGTTTCCGGATCATCATTTCTACGCCGAGGATGAGCTTGCCGAACTGGCGGCCACCGCGCGCGCCGAAGGGCTCGGCCTCATCACCACGGCCAAGGATGCCGCCCGGCTGCGCCACGGCGCTTCGAAGGACTTTCTCGATCGTCTCGACGTGCTGGAAATCGACGCGGTCTTCGAGCTCGACCACGTTCCCGAACGTATCATCGAGGAGACGCTCGATGCCTGGCGCCAGCGTAAACTTAAGCTTAAGGGCTAAGGCGTTCAGCCTTCGATGGAATCGCCGACCCGCTCTGCTTCTTGGTTTTTACGCAACGGCGGATAGAAACCGCTGCGCATTCCGGGATTTGCTCAGCTTCGCTTGCGCAATTCCGGATGCGCCTCGATCTCGCGGCGCAATGAGGCCGCGGCGTTGATGTAGGGCTCCTGCCTCTCGACGCTCCAGTACTTCAGCTCGTCGAGCGGAATGCTTTCGCCGGTCACGGCGCAGCGCACGAACGCGCCGGGGCTCGTCACCTGGAAGTCGCCGTCGAGATAGCGGATACGGGCTTCCTTGCCGCCGGGGCCTTCGAAACGGTTCATCATGCTTTGGTGCCGAGCTTCATGCCGAGTTCATCGCCACAAATTGCCGGCAAGGTCAAGCATGGGACAAGCTCGAGGCAATGCTGATATCCTATTTGATGAGCCGAAGAGTACCATTGGTGGGGACATCATGGACATTTCTTCCGCTCGGCCGGCTTCCTTGCTCAAGGAGGCGATGACGCCGCAGGCGGTGCCGTCGGCGAAACCCGATGCGCTCAAGGCAGCGCTGGTCAAGATGGCCTTGCGACCGCCGCTGCCGGCCTTGCGCCCGCAACCGGCCTTGGAAGCGTTGGCGGCCCTGCCGCCCGCGTCGGTCGAGACGTCGCAGCAATTGGCCGCACCGCAGATCGTGCGGGCCTATCAGGCGGCGATGGAGCCGGACATGGACACCGCCGGAAAGACCGTTTCCGAGATTGCGGCGCGCAAGCAGACGTCGCCAGGCGACGAGGCTCAGCGCAGCGTGCCAGTGGCGGTCACAAGATCCGAAGACGGTGGGGCTGCACGGCCCGCGCCGCTCTCGTGGCCGGCGTTCGTCTCGCCGCGGGTATCCGTCGTGCAAAAGGCGTCAGCCGACAATGTGGTGCCGGGGCGCATGACCGGCCAGCCAAAGGGAGCCGCACCGGGGAATCGCGAACAAGGCGCGGTCGGCATCGGCCCCATCGCAACGGGCCTGCCGGTTGCCGCGCTCATTGCATTTGTCTGGTTGGCCATTCGCTAAAGCAAGTGTGTACGGTTTTCCCGGGAAAAGCGCGTAGCGCTTTCCCTATGGAATTGCGCAAAACAAAGACATAGAGCGGTTCGCCGTTTCCGTGAAACGATGAACTGCTCTGAAACCTACGTGTCGGCTTCGATGAAGTGTTCGATCTTTTCCGCCGACACACCGGCCTGGGCCGCGATGCGGCGCGACAGGTCGGCGGCAGCGGCGCGGGGCCTTCCGGCGGGACGATCGAGCCAGTAGGAAACGGGATTGAGCACAACACGATCGTCGACGGCCACGACGCGCCCCGACCGTATCTGGTGTTCGGTGAGCGGCGGGCGCGCCAAGGCGATGCCCAGGCCGTGTGCGGCGGCATCGAGCACCAGATTGTAGTCTTCGAAGCGTCGGTCCTGCGGGCGCGGCCGGTAATCCATGTCCTGCGCGGCGAACCAGGCGCGCCAGCCGGATGCGTCGGAATCGTTGATCAGCGGGAATTTGAGCAGCCGGGCCGGGTCGCCGCAGCCGATCTCCGGCGCGAGGCTCGGCGAGGCGATCGGAAACAGATACTCCTCGAACAACTGCATCGAAACGCGGCCCGGGATGCGGCCGCGTCCGCAGCGCACCGACAGATCGATGCCTTCATCGGCGAGATCGGCCTGGCGGTTGTCGACATCCAGCACGATGCGCAGGCGGGTGGGATCATTCTCAAGCGCCGCCATGCGTGGCATCAGCCATAGGCCGCTTACCGAGGGGATCGAGGCCAGCCGCACCACTGCGGTGCCGCGCGGTTCAACCCAGCGGTCCGAATTGACCGAGATCAACGCGAAGGCTTCGGTGGTCCTGAGATGCAGGCGATTGCCTTCGTTCGTCAGCGTCACGCCGCGCGCCCCGCGTTCGAAAACCTTCAGGCCAAGCCAGCCCTCCAGCTTGGCGATCTGCCGGCTGATAGCGCCATGGGTGAGATTGAGCCTCTGCGCGGCTGCCGAAAAACTCCCCGTGCGTGCCGCTGCATCGAAGGCGCGCAGTGTCTCGAGCGGCAAGATGTCGTCTAAGCTGTGATCCATAGTCACAGCTGACCCTCGATTTGGTCGTTTGTCAATTGGTCCGAAAAAGCGTTTTCTCCCCATCGAGAGGCGAAAGAACGGGAGGACGATGAGATGAGGGCGATGACGAGCACGTTGAATCCAGCACAGCGGATGGACACCACCGCGGCCGTAGCGGTGGCGCTGACGGTGATTGGCTGGGCCTCGGCCTTTCCGGCGATCCGGGCTGGCCTCGCCGCGTTCGGGCCGCTCGAACTCGGCGCCCTGCGCTTTGCCATCGCCGCGGTACCTGCGGCGATCTTCCTTGCTGTCAGGCGGCCGACGCTGCCGCGCATAGGCGAGTTGTGGCGCCTGGCCTTTGGCGGCGCCGTTTTCGTCGCGCTCTACACCGCCATGCTCAATTTCGGCGAACTGACGGTTTCGGCCGGCGCCGCCGGCTTCATCATCAATGTCAGCCCGATCTTCACCGCCATCATGGCGATGGCGCTGCTCGGCGAACGATTCTCGACGATGGCCTGGGTCGGTACTGCCATTTCCTTCAGCGGCATCGGCATTATCGCCATGGCCGACGGACAGGGCCTGCATTTCGACACGGGTGCGCTCCTGGTGCTGGGATCGGCGCTCTGTTCGGCGGTCAACACCATCGTCCAGAAGCCGCTGTTCGCCCGCCATCATCCACTGACCATTGCGGCCTCGAATATGGTGCTCGGCGCGCTCTGCCTGGCGCCCTTCCTGCCGGCAGCTTTTTCGCAGGCGGCGGTCGCCGATATGGGGGGGCTGGGCGCCGTCATCTATCTCGGCGTCGTGCCGAGCCTGATCGCCTATGCCGCCTGGGCGACGGCGCTTTCGCGCTTGCCTGCGGCGCGTGCCTCGAACTTCCTTTATCTGGTCTCTCCCATGTCCGCCCTGATCGGCTTCTTCTGGCTGGGCGAAGTCCCGATGCTGCTCGGCCTGCTTGGCGGCGCGCTGGCGCTAGGGGGCGTCATCGTAGTGAATTTGAAACGGTAAATCAGAGAGTTGCGGCTGTTTTCCCACTCAAATCCACAAGTCGCGCTGCTTCAACCGGCAACCCCTGTGATACGGGCATAAGGCGCGCTATCCTGATTTGCGCTGATGGAGGGGATCGGGATGGGAAGAGCGTTCGTGGCCGCGTTTTTCTGCTTGCTGCTGCTGAGCCAAAAGGCCGTCGCCGGCTGGTATCACGTGGAGAACTACGAAGGGTCGATAGGACCCGATCCCGTTCATCTATCGCTTCAGACATATGACAGCTATGGCAGCGGCATAACGGTCGAGGGAAGTTATTTCTACGACGCCAGGCAGAGTCCGATCGCGCTCTACGGCACGGTCAGCGGCACCAGGCTCTCGCTGTGCGCGATTTCGGACGACCAGGAATTTGAACGCATCATGGTGATGGGATCGAAGACACCAGTCGATACCACGAATTGCCCGCTTTCCCTCGACATCGGCGAAAGCGGTGCGACAGGGACCTGGCGCAAAGGCGCGGACAAATTTCCGGTCACGCTGAAGAAGGTTGCAAGCCTGGACGACACGGGCGAGGCGAAACTCGACGGAACTGTCGAAATTCCCTTTTGGGCTGAGACCGCTGCCGACCGGTTTGCCGGACTTTACACAAACACCGGTTCAGGGATTTGCATGACGAAAATGCAGGTCATCAAGAAGACCAGCGGCAAGGTCGTCCAGCAAATCCCTTTCGATGACGATGGTTGCGATGCGGGCATGTTGATGACGCCTATCTACATGAACGTCCAGAAATGGGTGGAGCGTCGCAAGGACATCATCTCCGTGAACTTTCGTGGCGGCGGCAACGGACACACGATGGATTACATTTTCAATCGTTCCGCCAGGAACTACCAGCAAAAGAAGTGACCGATGGCGCCCGGCCTTGCCGACATAGGGCCAAACTTCACCGCCGCCCGAACAGCCTTTCGATGTCCGCCAGCTTGAGTTCGATATAGGTCGGGCGGCCGTGGTTGCAGGTGCCGGAGCCGGGCGTGGCCTCCATCTGGCGCAGCAGCGCGTTCATCTCCTCGGCCTTGAGCAGGCGGCCGGAACGCACTGAACCATGGCAGGCCATGGTCGCCGCGATTTTGTCCAGCCTTTCCTTCAGCGTGTCGACGGTGTCGTTGTCGGCGATCTCGTCGGCGAGGTCGCGCACCAATTGCTGGACGTTGGTCTCGCCCAGCATCGACGGTGTCTCGCGCACGGCCACGGCGCCCGGCCCGAAACGCTCGATGCCGAGCCCGAAGCGGGCGAGCGTTTCGGAATGCGTGGCGAGCCGTTCGGCATCCTCTTCAGGCAGGTCGACGATCTCCGGCAGAAGCAGCATCTGCGACGGCACGGCGCGCGCGTGCAGCGCGTTCTTCAACGCCTCGTAGACCAGCCGCTCATGCGCGGCATGCTGGTCGACGATGACAAGTGAGTCCCTGGTCTGGGCGACGATGTAGTTCTCATGCACCTGCGCCCGTGCCGCACCGAGCACCGTGCCAAGCAGCGTCTCCGCCGCTTCGCCCTGTCCCGCCCGGGCGTCGGCGCTGGCGATCGGGCCGGCATCGAACGCCGCCTGCTCGTTTTCGCCGAACCCGCCGTTTCGTTCGAATCCTGAACCCTGGAACTCCATGTCGAGTGGCCGTTGCGGCGAGCGTGCGCGGTCGAAACCGGCAGAGCCCGAGGCGCGGTAGGCCGCTTCGTGGCTGCGGTGACCATTGGCCGGGCCGCCATGGGCGTATGACGTCGCTCCCGGCCGGAACGCCGCCATCATGCCGGCGGCACCGGAAGTGGCGGCGCGGATGCCGGCTTCGGCAAGCGCCTGACGGATGGCGCCGACGATCAGCCCGCGCACCAGGCCGGGGTCGCGGAAGCGGACATCCGCCTTGGCTGGGTGGACATTGACGTCGACGATCGCCGGGTCGAGTGTCAGGAAAAGCACCGTGACCGCATGGCGGTCGCGTGGCAGGACGTCGGCGAAGGCGCCTCTGATAGCGCCGGCGATCAGCTTGTCGCGCACCGGCCGGCCATTGACATAGGCATATTGCTGCAGCGCGTTGGCGCGGGTGAAGGACGGGATCGACACATGACCGGTCAGGTGCACGCCTTCGCGCATCGCATCGATGGCAATGGAATTGTCGGGAAACTCGACCCCCATCACCTGGGCGATGCGGCGCAGGCGTCCGTCCGCGCTGTCATCGGTCGCCGGCAATTCCAGCGTCGCGCGGTCGGAACCGGTGAGCGTGAAGCGAACGGTCGGAAAGGCGATCGCGATGCGCTTGACCACGTCGCTGGTCGCCGAGCTTTCGGCGCGCTCGCCTTTCATGAATTTCAGCCTTGCCGGGGTGGCGAAGAAAAGGTCGCGCACCTCCACGGTGGTGCCGCAATTGGCCGCCGCCGGCCTGACGGGCGAGATCCTGCCGCCCTCGATGCCGATCTCGGCGGCGCTGTCGCTTGCCGCCGTGCGCGAGCGGATCGACAGCCGCGACACCGAGCCGATCGACGGCAGCGCCTCGCCGCGAAAGCCGAGCGAGCGGATGTCGTGGATGTCTTCGGCAAGCTTGGAGGTGCAATGGCGTGCGATCGCCAGCGATAGCTCCTGTTCGGGGATGCCGAAGCCGTCGTCGGTGACACGGATCAGGTTCAATCCGCCGCCTGACGTGACGACCTCGACCTTTCCTGCACCGGCATCAAGCGCGTTCTCGACCAGTTCCTTCACCACGCTTGCCGGGCGCTCGATGACTTCGCCGGCGGCGATCTGGTTGATCATCGTTTCGGAAAGCTGGCGTATGGGCATGGTGACAGTATAGGCGGATTCGTGGCGAGCGGGCGAGGGTGAAGTACGGTGAAAACAGTGAACGACCTCACGCTTGCGCTGCCAGCCAATCCCGTACCTTGCGGGCATTCTCGCTAAGCTCCCGGTTCCTCGGCCAGATGACATAGAACGCCTTGCCGGTCCTGAGCACATGGTCCGTCACCGGCACCAGCAGTCCCGTCGCGAGCATCCGCTCGGCAAGGTGGCGCCAGCCGAGCGCGATGCCTTGCCCTTCCATGACGCCCTGGATTACCAGCCCGTAATCGTTGATGCGCAGGCCGCGTGCGGTATCGCCGAGACGGGCGCCGGCCGATTCGAACCACTCATTCCAGCTCGCCGCCTCGCGATAGGGCTCCTCGAGATGGATGAGACGGTGCGTGGCCAGTTCCGCGACCGATTTGGGCAGGCCGAACTTCGCCGCGTAGCTGGTGCCGGCGACGGGAAAGATCTCTTCGTCGGCAAGCGGCAGCGAATGATAGTCCTGCCAGTCCCTCGGTTCGCCGCCGCGCACGGCAAGCGGGATGCCCTCTGCGATGATGTCAAGGTCGCGGTCGGCGGTCTGGATGCGCAGATCAATGCCCGGCAGTTCGTCGCGAAACTGCTGCAGCCGCGGCATCATCCAGAAGGAGCCGAACGCAGTTGAGGCGGCAAGCGTCACGTGGCCGCCGGTCGCCTGCAGGCGCAGATCCTCCGCCGACTTGCGGATGTGGGACAGGCCCAGCGAGACGTCGGCGTGGAAACGCTCGCCGGCCTCCGTCAGGCTGACCTGCCGGTGACGGCGCTGGAACAGCTTGGCGCCGAGCTGTTCCTCCAGCCCGCGCACCGCGTAGGAAACGGCGGCCTGGGTCATGCCGAGCTCTCGCCCGGCGGCGGTGAAGCTCGACAGGCGGCCCGCCGCCTCGAAGACGATCAGGCTGCCGGCCGAGGGCAGGAGGTGGCGCAGGTTTCGCATAAGCAGAGCTTATACAAGAGATCAGGATTTTCCAGCGTCACATTCCTGTTTTGTGCGTCTAGGCTGCGAGGTATAAGAGGAATGGAGTTGCCATGAACGCACCGGCCGCTGTGACCGAACACGCCAATCGTCGAGCCGGCGGCCGCCTGGGGCGCAAGGCGCTGCGGGGAGCTCCGGTAACGTCGTTTCCGACACTGGTCCGCCAAATCCCCGTCTATCAGATGGTGCCGGACGAGGCAGTGGAACTCATACACCAGGAATCGCTCGCCATCCTGGAGGACGTCGGATGCGAGTTCCGCGACGATGAGGCCATCGAAATGTGGAAGGCCGCCGGCGCGGACGTCTCCGAGACAAGAGTGCGGATCGACCGCGCCTTGCTGATGGAGCTCGTCTCGAAGGTGCCGTCGGAGTTCACGCTCAACGCGCGCAACCCTGAGCGTACGGTGCGCGTGGGCGGAAAGAATTCCATCTTCGTGCCGATGTATGGCGCGCCTTATGTGCGTGACCTCGACAATGTCAGGCGCTACGGCACGCTCGCCGACCTCAACAATTTCCACAAGCTCGCCTACATGGCGCCGGCCCTGCATTCCTCGAGCTCGATCATCTGTGAGCCGATGGAAATAGCGGTGCCCAAGCGTCACCTCCACATCATCCGTTCGGCGCTGAAGCATTCCGACAAGCCGTTCATGGGCATCGTGACGTCGAAGGATCGGGCGGAAGACACGATGGCGATGGCGGGCATCGTGTTCGGTGAGGATTACGTGCGCGACAACCCTGTGCTGGTGTCGATCACCAACTGCAATTCACCGCTGGTATGGGATGCCACCATGCTGGATGCGATGAAGGTCTATGCCCGTCACAATCAGCCGCTGATCCTGGCGCCCTTCGCGCTCTGCGGCGCCTCGACCTCGGCCTCGGCCGTGGGCGCGGTGGCGCAGGTCAATGCCGAGGCGCTTGCCGGTGTAGCGTTCACCCAGCTCCTGCGTCCCGGCTCGCCTCAAATCTACGGCCAGTTCATGGTCACGGTCGACATGAAGACCGGCGCTCCGATGGGCGGCACGCCGGAGGCCGCGCAGATGATGTATCTGATGGGCGCGCTGGCGCGGAAATACGGGCTGCCGTGGCGCACGTCCGGCTTCCATGTCGGCTCGAAGCTGAACGATGCCCAGGCCGGCTACGAGGCGAACATGCTCATGCATGCCGCCATCCTTGCCGGAGCCAACTACATCTGGCACTCGGCCGGATGGCTCGAGGCGGGTCTCACCTGCGGCTATTCGAAGTTCGCGACCGACTGCGAACAGCTCGTCGGCTGGTACAAATATGCCGGCGGGCTGCCGTTCGACGATTTCAAGGAAGCGATGGCCGCCATCCGCGAGGTGGGGCCGCAGGGCCATTTCCTCGGCACACAGCACACGCTCGAGCATTTCGAGCGAGCCTTCTTCATGCCCAGCATCATGGATTTCAACTCCTACGAACAGTGGAAGGCCGAAGGGGCGAAGGACCATGACACGCGCGGCCGCGAGAAAGCGCGCAACATGCTGGCCGATTATGAGGAGCCGAAGCTCGATGAGGGCATCGCAGACGGTCTCAGGGATTTTATCGCGCTGCGCGAGGAGAAACTGCCGGACAGCGTTAGCTGACAGGACGAAGATCTGACGGGAACCACAAGGGAGGAAAAAAATGACGCTTTTCAAAAGCAATGGTGATCGTGTTCCAAGCGCCATAGAGGCGATGGCAAAGGAGGCGCGTGCGGGTCGGATCGACCGACGCGAATTCCTGGCGCTGGCAAGCGCCTTCGGGGCATCGACGGCTCTGGCCTATGGCATGATCGGTCTTGCCGCGCCGACGAACGCCTTGGCCGAGGAGCCGAAGAAGGGCGGAACGCTGCATGTCTCGATGTCGGTGAAGGCGCAGAAGGATCCGCGCACCTATGACTGGGTTGAGCTTGCCAACATCTCGCGCACCTGGCTGGAGCCGCTTGTGCGCTATACCAGGCAGTTCACCTTCGAGCCGGTGCTGCTCGAAAGCTGGGACATCAACGACGACGCCACCGAATATACGCTGCATGTGCGCAAGGGCATCACCTGGAACAATGGCGATACCTTCAACGCCGATGATGTGGTGCACAATGTGACGCGCTGGTGCGAGAAGGGCGTCGCCGGCAACTCCATGGCCGCGCGTGTCGGCGCGCTGATCGACGCCAAGACCGGCAAGGCGAGGGACGGCGCGATCACCAAGGTCGACGACAACACGGTCAAGCTGAAGCTCTCCGAGCCCGACATTTCGCTGATCCCGAACTTCACCGACTATCCGGCGCTCGTCGTCCACCGCAATTTCGATGCCGATGGCGCCGATCCGATCAAGAAGCCGATCGGCACCGGACCCTTCGAGCTGGTCTCTTACGATGTCGGCCAGAAAGCCGTCGTCAAGCGCCGCGAGAACGGCAAATGGTGGGGCGGCGAAGCTCCGCTCGACGGCGTCGAATTCATCGACTACGGCACCGATTTCAACGCCACGGTGAATGCCTTCGATTCCGGCGAAATCGACCTCAATTTCGAGTCGCCTGCCGATTTTATCGACATCCTCGACAAGATGGGGCTGGAGAAATCGGAGGTGGCGACCGCGACCACCCTGGTTGCGCGCACCAACGTCACGCACAAACCCTACGATGACAAGCGTGTTCGCAACGCGCTCCAGATGGCGGTCGACAACAACGCGGTGCTGCAGCTCGGCTACAGCGGTCGCGGCACGGTCGGCGAAAACCACCATGTCAGCCCCATCCATCCGGAATATTATCCGCTGCCCAAGAAGGAGCGTGATGCCGCCGGCGCCAAGAAGCTGATGGCGGAGGCGGGTCAGGCCGACTTCGAGCATGAGCTGATCACCATCGAGGACGATTGGCAGAAGAACACCGGCGATGCCATCGCGGGCCAGCTGCGCGAGGCCGGAATCAAGGTGAAACGGACGGTGCTGCCGGGCTCGACGTTCTGGAACGACTGGACGAAATATCCCTATTCGATGACGATCTGGTACATGCGCCCGCTCGGCGTCCAGGTGCTGGCGCTCGGCTATCGCACCGGCGAGGCCTGGAATGAATCGGCGTATTCGAATCCCGATTTCGACGCCAAGCTCAAGCAGGCGCTATCGCTGATCGACGTCGCCAAGCGCAAGGAGGTGATGAAGGATGTCGAGCAGATCCTGCAGGATTCCGGCGTCATCATCCAGCCGTTCTGGCAGAAGCTCTACAGTCATACGAGCAAGAAGGTGAAGAACTACGGCGTCCACCAGACTTTTGAAATGGACCTCCAGAACGTCTGGCTGGACGCCTAGCTGCAATGGTTGGCGAATGCCGGCACCCTTTCAGGTGCCGGCTGTCCGGCAAATCGATTATGGCTGCGGGCGCTGGCGCTCGGGTGCTGCCGCTAGGGCTTTTGAGGAGCGGTACATGTCTGGGCAGGTCTTCAACCGGTTGTTCACGCCGATTGCTCTGCGCGGCAAGACCTTACGCAACAGGATCGTGTTCGGAGCCCATACCGCGAACATGGCGGTAGAGGGACTGCCGACAGAACGGCATGTCGGCTATTATGCCGAACGCGCTATCGGCGGCGCGGGCATGATCGTCGTCGAGCCGATGCCGGTGCACCGGGCCGCGATTCTTACCCGCGGCAACTTCCGTCCTTCCGACGACAGCGTGATCCCCCATTTCCGCAAAGTGACGGAAGCGATCCGCGGCAATGGCGCCGTCGCCATCCAGCAGCTCTATCATGTCGGTCAGCACGCGGACGCGGACAACTCGTTCCATGCCGGCTGGTCCCCTTCCGGACTGCCGAGTTATCACGACTCTGACGGTTCGCATCGAATGTCCGAAGCCGAGATCGAAGAAACGATCGACGGTTTCGTGCAGGCGGGGCGCCGTTGCCGCGAGGCCGGTTTCGACGGCGTCGAGGTCTGGGCGGCGTATCATTCGATACTGGACCAGTTCTGGACGCCCTGGTCGAATCGCCGCGACGACCGGTGGGGCGGCAGCCTTCAAAATCGCACCCGGATGAGCCGTGAGGTGATGAGCAGAATTCGCCGGGAATGCGGCGATGATTTCATCATCGGCCTTGCGGTCAACGACGAACCGGAAGTGGAGGTGGCGCTGAAGCGCGAAGCATTGGCCGAGATAATCGACCTCCACGACCGCGATTCTTTGATGGATTATGTGACTTGTGGAACGGGCTCCTACTTCGATTTCTACAAAATCATCCCGACCTTTGTTTATCCGGAAAAGCTCGGCGCCGACCTGGCGTCCGTGCTCAAATCCACCGTGCGCCACGCGTTGGTCACCGCCGAGAGTCACATCCGTACGCCGCAGAATGCCGAAAGTGTGCTGAGCGAAGGCCACGCTGATCTGGTTTCCATCGTGCGGGGGCAGATCGCCGATCCGCACCTGGCCGCAAAGGCCGCCGCCGGACGGCCGGAAGACATTCGCGGGTGCCTGTCCTGCAACCAGATGTGTTGGGGCCGACGCAGCCGCGACTACTGGATCAGCTGCGTCATCAATCCCTCGGCGGGGCGGGAATGGGAATGGGGCGGAGATCGCTTCGCCCCGGCTAGCCAACCCAAGCGCGTACTGGTCGTCGGCGGCGGTCCCGCCGGCCTCGAAGCGGCGCGTGTAGCAGCCGAACGCGGTCACCGTGTCACGCTGGCCGAGGCTTCCGACCGTCTTGGGGGGCAGTTCCGCCTTGCGGGGCTGCAACCGCGCCGCGCCCAGATTCTGGATCTGATCGACTGGTGCCAGCGCCAGCTCAGCCAGCTTCAGGTCGACGTCCGGTACGGACAATATGTCGAGGCGGAGGATGTCGAGCGCGAAGGCGCGGACCACGTCATCATCGCAACCGGCTCGATGCCGTCAGACGGCGCTTTCCAACGGGCATTGCCGCAGTGGGAAAGCATCCCGGGCGGCGGGCTGGTTCTCTCGGCCGAAGCCGTGATGGCCCGTGAGGCGAGACCAGGCAAAAATGTTATCTTGCTCGACGATGGCGGCAATTGGAAAGGGTGCGGCACCGCCTGGAAACTCGCCGAGGACGGTCACAATGTGACGCTTGTGACACCTGACGCCCTGGTTGGCAAAGAGCTTCAGCGAATGGCCGTCGACGCGCCGCTGCGCCGCGCACTCGTCAGGCTGCGGGTGCGGTTTTTGACCGAGAGCGCCATCGTTCATTGGGACGGGAAGGCCGCCAGGGTCGCTTCCCTGCTCGACGGAACCGAGCAGGACGTCGAAGCCGATGCGCTGGTCTTCGCCACGACGAATATGGCAGCCGACATGCTTTCCGTCGAACTCGACAGGCGCAAAATTGCCCACACGTCGATTGGTGATTGCACCGCCTCAAGGCAGGCGGCTTTTGCCATCCATGATGGCCGCAAGGTGGCGCTTGGTCTCTGATCGCAGTCTTGGCACGCACGACTGTCGGATGACCTGCATCGGCCGCGACGCGGCCGCGGGCTTCATGAGCCGCAAAAAAGCCGATATGCAGGATGCGTGCTACTGGATTGCGCCAAGCCATCAAAAGCCGGAGATTCTGCATGAGACTGACAGTGCTCCTTGCCGCCCTTGCGACGGCCTTTCCCGCTGTCGCCCTGGCCGGTCCGGCGTCGGACGCCGTGAAGTTCTTCTATGTTCCGGATGTCAAGTTCGAGGCCGACGCAAAATACCGGGATCGCTTCACCGAGCCGGTGACGAGACTGTTCGACCTCAACGATCAGGCAACGAGGAAGAATCCGGACCAGGTCGCCTGCATCGATTTCGATCCGGGCCTCGATGCGCAGGATTTCGACCAGAAGACCGTCTCCAAGACCCTGAAAGTGTCCGAGATGGTGGATGGCGATACTGCCCAGGTGGTGGCGAGCTTCAGCCTCTTTCCCGAAGGAGACGATGCACAACGCGAAATGCATTGGTCGCTGAAGAAGATCGACGGCAAGTGGAGGATATCGGACATCGCATCGAAGACCAGCGATTGGACGCTGAGCCAGCTCGAATGCCTGGCGGGCCAAGATCCGGAGTGATCCGATGGCCCGCCGCCGGTTCCTGGCACTGTCGGCCGTGTGCATTATGGCGGCGGACTTGAGTGGCGGCGCCGCGCAGGGGCTGCTCGGCGCGCCGCCGGCAAACGCTCCGGCGGCCACCGCGCCCGACGACAACGGGTCGCCGCCAGCGCCTGCACCTCGCGCAGCCGCCGAGCCGGCAACACCACCGGCTGCCTCGCCGAGCGAACCTGCCGCCCCAATTCAGCCGGGCTCGCCGACAGCGGTGGTCCGGCCATTCTACGACCAGGTCGGCTTGGAGGTCGATCCGTCGCAGCGCCGCCATTTCGTCGATCCGGCGAAAACGGTGCTCGACAAGAGCGATGCGCTGCGCAAATCCGGGCAGGGCGAGTGCCTCGACCCCAACATGGCGCTCGACAATGCCGACTATGATAAGGCCGAGATCGACAAGAGCCTGAAGACGCTCGAGGCGATCAATGGCGATCAGGCCAAGGTCATCGTCGCCTTCGTCGTCGCCGGCAACCCGCACCGCCTTGAGTGGAAGTTCAAAAGGGTCGACGGCGAATGGAAGATATCGGACCTGCTATCGGTGACCGGTGAATGGGCGCTCAGCCAGTACCAATGCGAATGATGGTTCGAGCTAGCCTCGCCCGCGATAGGGCGCCACTCCGGTCTCGGGCAGCCAGGCGCCTTCCGGCGGCGCGCCCGTCTGCCAGAACACGTCGATCGGAATGCCGCCGCGTGGATACCAATAGCCGCCGATGCGCAACCATAGCGGGCTCGTTGCCGCCACGATGCGGCGGCCGATCATGACGGTGCAATCCTCATGGAAAGCACCATGATTACGGAACGAGGTCATGAACAGCTTGAGCGACTTCGATTCCACCAGAGCCGCGTCGGGTGCGTAGTCGATGACGATATGGGCGAAATCAGGCTGGCCGGTGACCGGGCACAGCGAGGTGAATTCCGGGCAGGTGAAGCGCACGATGGCCGGCGGGCCGTCGCCGCGCGAAAACGGCACGGTTTCCAGGACCGCCGCTTCCGGGCTCTGTGGCGTCTCGACATGCGCGCCGAGCTGGGTGAGGGTTTTGGTATCGATCATGGACGGCTCCTTGTCTGCCTGTCGCCGGAAGCACGCTTCCATGGCGGTCGGCGCGAACGAAGATTGGAATAAACGCCGCAATCCACTCAGGGGCGGCGCATCTGGCCGCTCAATAACACAATTTGAAACCGCAGGAAGACGATGACCAGCAACGATCCGCTTCTCCAGCCCTATCAGCTCAAGCATCTGACGTTGAAGAACCGGGTGATGTCGACCAGCCACGAGCCTGCCTATTCGGAAGACGGCATGCCCAAGGCGCGGTACCGGCTCTACCACACGGAGAAGGCCAAGGGCGGCATGGCGCTGACAATGACCGCCGGCTCGGCCATCGTTTCACGCGACAGCCCGGCCGCTTTCGGCAATTTGCATCTCTATGATGACGGGATCGTGCCATGGCTCGCGGAACTGGCCGACGCCTGCCACGAGCATGACTGCAAGGTGATGATCCAGATCACCCATCTCGGCCGTCGAACCGGCTGGAACAAGGCCGACTGGCTGCCCGTGCTGTCGGCTTCGCCGGTGCGGGAGCCGGCACATCGCGCCTTTCCCAAGACCATCGAGGATTGGGATATAGAGCGCATCGTTTCCGACTATGCTTCCGCCGCCCAGCGCTGCCAGGCCGCCGGTCTCGACGGCATCGAATTCGAGGCTTACGGCCATCTGATGGACGGCTTCTGGTCTCCGTCCACCAACCATCGCGACGACGAGTTCGGCGGCTCGCTCGACAACCGGCTGCGGTTCACCGACATGGTTCTCGACGCCGTGCGGGCGGCCGTCGGCGAAAAATTCGTCGTCGGCATACGTATGGTCGCCGACGAGGATTTTTCGCAAGGCCTGTCGAAAGAGGAGGGCGTCGAGATCGCCAGGCGGCTGGCCTCATCAGGCAAGGTCGATTTCCTCAACATCATCCGCGGCTCGATCGAGACCGACGCGGCACTGACGAAGGTCATTCCGGTGACCGGCATGCGCTCATCGCCGCATCTCGACTTCGCCGGCGAGGTGAGGGCGGCGACGAAATTCCCGACCTTCCACGCGGCGCGAATTTCCGACGTCGCAACCGCGCGCCACGCCATCGCCGCCGGCAAGCTCGACATGGTCGGCATGACCCGCGCCCACATCGCCGATCCGCACATCGTCCGCAAAGTGATGGAAGGGCGCGAGCACGAAATCCGCCCGTGTGTCGGAGCCACCTACTGCCTCGACCGCATCTACGAAGGCGGCGAGGCGCTCTGCGTCCACAATGCGGCGACCGGCCGCGAGGCGGACATTCCGCATATCATCACCAAGGCCGAGGGACCAAAGCGAAAAGTCGTCGTCATCGGCGCTGGTGCAGGCGGACTGGAAATAGCGCGCGTGGCCGCGGAGCGCGGCCATCAGGTGACGGTGCTGGAGGCATCGGGCCAGGCCGGCGGGCAGGTCAGGCTGGCGACGCAGAACCCGCGCCGCAAGGAATTGATCGGCATCGTCGACTGGCGGCTGGCCGAACTCGACCGGCTCGGCGTCGAGATCCGCTACGACAGTTGGGCCGAGAAGGACGACGTTCTGGCGTTGTCGCCCGATGTCGTGGTGATCGCCACCGGCGGACTGCCGCAGAATCCGCCGCTGACGGCGGGCGACACTCTTGTCACATCGAGCTGGGACATCATGGCTGGCAGCGTCAAGCCGGCTGAAAACGTGCTGCTCTATGACGACAATGGCGGCCATCAGGGAATGGGCGCTGCGGAACTCGTCGCGGCCGCCGGTTCGAAGCTGGAACTGGTTTCGCCGGAGCGATTCTTCGCGCCGGAAATGGGCGGCATGAACCACGTACCCTACATGCGCGCCTTCCAGGAGAAGGGGGTCACCATCACTATCAACACAAGGCTGCGCTCGGTGCGCCGCGAGGGCAATCAACTGGTTGCCGAGCTTGCCTCCGATTTCGCCGACGGCTGGCGCGGCGAGCGGCGGGTCGACCAGGTGGTGGTCGAGCATGGCACGGCGCCGCTAGACGACCTTTATCTCTCGCTGAAGCCATTGGCGACGAACGGCGGCGCCATAGACTATGAGCGGCTGGTGAGTGGCGGCGACATTTTTCCCGACCGCAATCCGCAAGGATCTTTCGTGCTGTTCCGCATCGGCGATGCCGTCGCCTCGCGCAACATCCACGCCGCCATCTATGACGGCATCCGGTTCGGGCTAAGGATTTGAAAGGCTGCTGTCGCTAACAATTTCGAGGAGGCGCGCAACGGAACCTCCGCAAGGAGAGCCATCTGCTGCCTTGGTTCGTTGCGCGCCGCGTACGCCGCCTGCTTGCGCCGGCACCGTACGATCCGTGATCAGAACATTCTGGCGGTGGCCATGCAGAGCACGGTGAGAACCAGCAGCCAGGCGGCGATTCGCTCGCCTTGGGCCATCTTCGCGCGCAGGGCAGGTTCGGTGGCCGCGTCGGCGCCAACAAGCTGCGTGCTGGTGCGGCGGACCATGGTGCTGAGCACTCCAGCCGCAGCGAAGGCGGCAACGATGCCGAGGGCCAGCACCATTTCCATCGGGCCGAAATAGGCACCATGGAAAAAATACCAGAGCAGCGCACCGGTGAGAAACACCATGCCGGCCGCTCCCATTTGCGGTCCAATGAAGCGTTCAGCCCGGATCTCGGGGTCGCGCGCCAGCGTGATGGTGGTGCCGGCCCAGAACACCCCCGCCATGACGTGAAGACCGATGGTGATGATGTAGACATATTGCATACCAGCTCTCCTCTCTTGCCCGCCGTCGCCTAAATAGTTAGAGATCTAACTGTTAGATGTCAATGTATAAATGAGTGCCAGTTCCATCCGTGGAAAACACCGTCTAGTGTCCTGCCATGACGCCCTTTGAACGCCCGCCGGTCGGCATGAATCTCGGCCGCACCGCCAAGCTTGTTGCACAGGCCTTCGACACCGCGTTGGTTGAAGCGGGCGGCACGTTGCCCGTCTGGCTTACTCTGCTGTCGGTCAAATCGAGCAAGCTTGCCAACCAGCGTGAGCTTGCCGGAATGATCGGCATACAGGGAGCGACGCTCACCCATCATCTAAACGCGATGGAGGCGCAGGGATTGCTGACGCGCCGCCGCGACCCCGTCAACCGCCGGGTCCATCTGGTGGAATTGACAGAGGCCGGAGAGGCGATGTTCGAGACACTGCGCAAGGCGGCGCTTGCCTTCGACAAGCGGCTGCGCGTGGGCCTGTCAGACGACAGGCTGGCGGAGTTTGCGCAAGTGCTGGCGACCTTGCGGGCCAATGTGGAAAGCTGACGATGTCCAGGCGCGCCACGTAAATCTCTTTCGACACTACGCGCTCTAGGGATCGCCCGCTCAGTCGTCATAGCTCTGGATTGTCCCAAAAGCATAGCCGCGCTGCTTCAGCGCTGTAATCAGCCTGGTCAGTTTCGTCTTGCCGTCGAAGCCGTCCTGGAACATCTCGTCATGCATGAGCAGGATCATCTTTCCGCGCTTGACGAAGCGGCCATAGCCGAACAGGTGATCGATCTCGCTGACCAAGTGGTCGACGCTCTGCACCGGCTTGCCTGTGTCGTCATGCACCCACTCATGGTCCCAGCCATAGAGATAGAAGCGGGAAGCGGCGACGAATTCATAGTCCGGCTCCTCACGGCCTTCCTGCGCAAGGCCGAGCGAGGTGTCGTTCTTCGACATTGAAGGCAGTCTGAACACGTCGCGCCCAGGCAGCCTCGCATGAACCGCTGGAGCGAGCCGAGCACGGCGTTGGCCCGCAGCATGTCTGCCACCACGCCTTCCGTATCGGCATAGAAATGCTGGTAGCGGTTGTTGGCGTGGCTGTAGCTGTGATTGCCGACCGTCACCAGCGGCCGAGCTTTTGCGCGTCTGACTAATGCCTTGTTGCCCGCGCTCGCCTGCGCATGCATGCCGACCATGAACAACGTCGCCGGCACCTGCTGCGCTTCCAGCACGTCGAGGATGTTGCTGGTGCCGTTCAGCGGTCCGTCATCGAAAGTCAGATAGATGGTGCGATCCACTGCATAAGCGGGAAATGCGGCGAGCATGGTCAGCAAAGCAAGCAGAAGCGGCATCGGAACTACCCGTTTGCACAGGGCGCCATCTCGGTGATGAGTTGTCAAGCGCGGGTGAGGGCTGCCTACGCCAGGCTTCCCTGCAGCACCGTTAGCCTGGCCTTCTTCGGCATGCGGGCGCTCAGCCAGTCACGGGCTTTGTCCTGCGGCATCGGGAAGGCGATGGAGTAGCCCTGCACCTGGTCGCATCCGATGGCCATCAGTGAATCGAGTTCGGCTTCGGTCTCGGCGCCCTCCGCGACGATCGAGATACCAAGGCCGCGCGCGAGCTCGGTGATGGCGCGCACGATCTTGGAGTTGTCACCGTTCTCATGGATGTTCTGGACGAAGCGGCGATCGATCTTCAGCCGGTCGATCTCGTTGGGATTGACGTGGCTGAGCGACGCGTAGCCAGTGCCGAAATCGTCGAGCTCAAGATGGACGCCGGCGGCCCTGATATGGCGTAGCTTTGCCGCGATGCCTGTCTTCTCGTCATCGAGAATGACGGATTCGACGATTTCCAGCGACAGTTTCTGCGGCGGTAGGCCGGCCTTCTCAAGCGTCTCGAACAGGAAAGCATCGAAGTCGTGCTCGCGCAATTCGGTTCCGGATACGTTGACCGCAAGTCGTCCGAAAGCAATGCCGTCGCGGTTCCATTCGGCGGCTTCGTTGATCGCCTTGCTGATGACGATGCGGCCGATATCAGGCATGAAACCGCATTTCTCGGCGACGGGAATGAATTCGCCAGGCGAGATCATGCCGCGCTCGGCATGGTTCCAGCGCACCAGCGCCTCGATGCCACTGATCGTGCCGTCGCTCAGTGAAACCTGCGGCTGGAAATAGACCTGGAATGCCTGCTGTGAAATGGCAACCTTGATGTCGTGCTCGAGTTGCTTGCGATAATCGAGTTCGCGACGCAATTCCTCGGAGAAGAACGAGAAATTGCCGCCGCCCATCTTCTTGGCGGAGTAAAGTGCCAGATCGGCGTGAACCAGCAGGTCCTGGGCGTTGTCGGCGTCGATCGGATAGACGGCGATGCCGCCGCTGGCGCCCGGTAGAATGGTCGTGCCCTGGAAGACGATCGGCTCGTTGATGTGCGCAAGAATGCGCCGTGCCAGCATGTTGATGTCTTCGCTGCCGCCGGCGCCGTTGAGGATCATCACGAACTCGTCGCCACCGAGGCGCACGCACAGATCCGACGCCCGACAGGAATCGCGCATGCGCTGGGCCGTGATGACCAGCACATAGTCGCCGGCGGCGTGGCCGAGCGTGTCGTTGATCTGCTTGAACCGGTCGAGATCAAGCTGCACCACCGCAAGACGTTCGCGCCGACGATGCGCGCTCTTGATCAGCGTGTCGAAATGGTCGGTCAGGAATGTGCGGTTGTGCAGACCTGTCAGCCCGTCATGAACGGCGATGAAGGCCATCGAATTGCGCGCATCGACGAGTTCGCGCGTCTTGCGCAGGATCGCGTTTGACATGGGCCGGAAGATGAACAGCGCCACCAGAACGATGACGCCGATCGTGGCGTAAAACAGCGTGCGGTGCAGATCGAGCATCTTTTCGGATCGTTCGTCGGCGAAAGCGCTGATGCGCTGGCCCAGCGCCGAATAGCCCGACAATGTTGCGTTGGCGACCGAGGCGTCGAGGGTGACGCGCTCGTAACCGCCCTTGTAGCCGCCATTGTCGCCGAGTGCGAGTTGGGACGAGAAGGCCGATACCAGGCGTTCGCCATTGGCGACCAGCCCGACGGAAAAATAGTCGAGATGGAAAGGCTTGCCGAAAAGGACGTTCTCGATCGTCTTCGGATCGAGCCTGGCCGGCGACTTTGGATCGGCGGCCGTCTGCTTGAGCAGCAGGTCATAGTTGGTTTCGAACTCCGCCGTCGCCTGCTTGAGCGCGTTGACGAGCGCCGGCTGCTTGTCGCGCGAAGCAGCACCGGTCGCACCGGCGAGGAAGACGATGCGCTGCGACAGCGTCTTTTGCGTGCTGACGATATCGAGCAGCGTATGGTTGTGCCGTTGGGTGGCCATCACCTGCTGCAGCAGGATGAAGGAAGCCACCACCATGGCGGCGATGATCAGCAGCGCCAGCCAATAACCAGCCTTGATCAGCAGTATGAGCTTGCCTGAAACGGTTTGCACCGGCTGCTGCGACATCTTGGGGGGCGGCCCTCTCGCCAACGGATTCCTGTATGAGCATCATTGAACTGCAAACATTAACAGGACTGGAAATCGACAGCTGGCCGACAAGGGGAAAGGCTTAAAGGTCGCGAAATGGTTATCGGCCTCTTTCGCGGCCGGTCCGCATTTGAACATTCGCCGGCCCATGTGATCCGGATCGTCCCTCGAGCCATGCCTGCGGCATCCGTTCGACATTACCCAGCCACCTGATCCGGTCGCTTTTGCGGTGGATTTTTTGTGCGTGCGGGACGACAGTCGGCCCACGTCAAACGAGGCACGATCATGACCGCAGCATTTCTCTCCCATATCGACGGCGAACTTGAGGGGCTCAGATCGGCCGGACTGTACAAGTCCGAGCGGGTAATTTCCTCCACGCAGTCGGCTGAGATCGAGGTCGGCGGCGAGAAGGTGCTGAATTTCTGCGCCAACAACTATCTCGGCCTCGCCGACAGCCCCGACCTGCGCGAGGCGGCAAAGCACGCGCTCGACCGCTACGGCTACGGCATGGCTTCGGTGCGTTTCATCTGCGGCACGCAGGAGGAGCACAAGCAGTTGGAAGCGACGATATCGTCCTTCCTCGGGATGGACGACACCGTCCTCTACGGCTCCTGCTTCGATGCCAATGGTGGACTGTTCGAGACGCTTCTGGGCGAGGAGGACGCGATCATCTCCGATGCGCTGAACCACGCTTCCATCATCGACGGGGTCAGGCTGTCCAAGACCAAGCGCTTCCGCTACGCCAACAACGATATGGCGGATCTCGAGGCGCGGCTGAAGGAGGCGAAGGATTGCCGGTTCCGGCTGATCGCCACCGACGGCGTGTTCTCGATGGATGGCATCATCGCCAATCTCGCGGGTGTGTGCGATCTGGCCGAAAAATACGATGCCATGGTCATGGTCGACGACAGTCACGCGGTCGGCTTCGTCGGCAGGAACGGCCGCGGCTCGGCTGAGCATTGCGGCGTCGAGGGCAGGGTCGACATCATCACCGGTACGCTCGGCAAGGCGCTGGGCGGCGCTTCCGGCGGCTACACGTCCGGCAAGAAACAGGTGGTCGACTGGCTGCGCCAGCGCTCGCGGCCCTATCTGTTTTCCAACACGCTGATGCCGGCGATCGCCGGCGCCTCGATCAGAGTGTTCGACATGATCCGCAATGGCGATGCCCTGCGCGAGCGCCTATATGCCAATGCGGAACGGTTTCGGACACAGATGGGGAAGCTCGGCTTCACGCTGGCAGGCGCCGGCCATCCGATCATCCCGGTCATGCTGGGCGATGCCAGCTTGGCGCAGGAGATGGCGGCGCGCATGCTGCAACGCGGCATCTATGTCATCGGCTTCTCCTTCCCGGTGGTGCCCAAGGGCCAGGCGCGCATCCGCACGCAGATGTCGGCTGCGCATTCCAGCGCCGACATTGATCGGGCGGTCGAGGCTTTCGGTGCGGTTGGCAAGGAACTAGGTGTGATTTCCTGAGCGACCGGCGCCGCAAACCGCTTCCGGATCAAGAGATTCAAGGGACAAAAGAATGTCGAACATGATGAAGGCGCTGGTGAAGGCCAAGGCCGAGCCGGGCATCTGGATGGAAGAGGTGCCGGTGCCGGAAATCGGCCCCAACGACGTCCTGATCAAGGTGAAGAAGACCGCGATTTGCGGCACCGACGTCCACATCTACAATTGGGACCAGTGGGCGCAGAAGACGGTGCCCGTGCCGATGGTGACCGGCCATGAATTCGTCGGCACCGTCGCGGATTTCGGCGCCGCGGTCACCGAATACAAGGTCGGCCAACGCGTGTCGGGCGAAGGCCACATCGTCTGCGGACATTGCCGCAACTGCCGCGCGGGCAGGGGGCATCTGTGCCGCAACACGCTCGGCGTCGGCGTCAATCGCCCGGGCGCCTTCGGCGAGTACCTGGCGATCCCACAGCACAATGTCGTGCCGATCCCCGACGATGTGCCGGACGAGATCGCCGCGATCTTCGATCCCCTGGGCAATGCGGTTCACACCGCATTGTCATTCGATCTGGTCGGCGAGGACGTGCTGGTCACCGGCGCCGGACCGATCGGCATCATGGGCGCGCTGGTGGCGCAATGCGTCGGCGCCAGGAAGGTCGTTATCACCGATATCAATCCGGTTCGGCTGGATCTTGCGCGCAAGCTTGGCGTCCAGCACGTCGTCGACGCCTCCAAGGAAAAACTGCGCGACGTGATGCCGGCGCTCGGCATGACGGAGGGTTTTGATGTCGGCCTGGAAATGTCGGGGGCAGCCCCCGCCTTCCGCGACATGATCGACACCATGAACAATGGCGGCAAGATCGCCATCCTGGGCATTGCGCCGACCGGGTTCGAGATCGACTGGAACAAGGTCATCTTCAAGATGCTGCATCTCAAGGGCATCTATGGCCGCGAGATGTTCGAGACCTGGTACAAGATGATCGCGCTGGTCCAGGGCCCGCTCGACGTCTCAGGCCTGATCACGCACCGCATCGGCATCGATGATTTCCAGGTTGGATTCGACGCGATGCGCAGCGGCAGTTCGGGCAAGGTGGTGATGGACTGGTAATCGATGCGCCGGGAGTCTAAGGCTTCCAGGCAGGCGATGCTAGGGTCGCCTGGTTTTCAGCCATTGCACCTGTCGCCATGCGCGCTGCAACGCAGTTGCGGCGGCGCCGATGGCAATGGCGGCGAGCGCAAGCGTCAAGACTTCGTTGTGGCCATTCCAAAGGAATTCTCCGGTAGATAGCAGTGCCGCGACGGTTGCGACTGCCATGCGATGTGGCTTGGCCATCGGTCCGGTGAAATCGCTCGGCGTCTCGTTGGCCCGCCCCAATTCCCGCACATAGGCGGTGAGAACCGAAAAACAGGCCGCTGCCCAGCCAAGGCCAGGCATGCCGATGCCGTAACCTATGCCGGCCATGATGGAGATATCGGCGAGCCTGTCCGGGAACTCGTTCCAGAACGGCCCGTCGGCCGACGCCTTGCCGCCCTCGACGGCGACCATGCCATCGAACAGATTGCACAGCAGCCGCAGTTGGCAAAACAGCGCCGCGCCCAGCAACAGCAGCAAACGAGAAGTGCCGCCGCTCTGCCCGCCAAGCCAGAAAGCCGTGCCTGCCAGCGCGCCGGCGAGGATACTGGCCTGCGAAATCTGGTTGGGGGTCACGGAGAGTGCGGCGAGACGTCTGGCCGTCGCTTGTGCCCAGCGCGTGTCGCGGCTTGCAAGTGGTCTGCGATCGCCCGTGTTCATCACTGCCTCATCCCGGTGACCAGAAATAACGAGTGAGATGGAAGAAGATCGGAGCGGAGAAAACCACCGAATCCAGCCGATCTATCAGGCCGCCATGGCCGTCGATCAGATGGCCCCAATCCTTCACGCCGCGGTCACGTTTGATGGCGGACATCACAAGGCCGCCGAAAAAACCCATCAGCGTGATCAGGAAGGCCATCGCGCCCGCCTGAAGCGGAGAGAATGGCGTGATCCACCACAGGCCAGCGCCGATGAGGCTGGCGCTTGCAACGCCTCCGAGGAAACCTTCAAGCGTCTTGGACGGCGAAAGCTTTGGTGCGATCTTCGTATGCCCGATCGCCTTTCCCCAGATATATTGCAGTACGTCGCTCAATTGCACGACGATGACAAGAAAGGCTATCAGAAGCACATTGCGGCCCTCGTAGCCGGGAATATGCAACGTCAGAAGAGCCGGGACGTGGGAGGCGCAGAAAACGCAGATCATCAGCGCCCATTGCACCTCGGCAATTCGAACGAGGAAGTGCTGGGTGTCGCCCCGTATGGCCGAGATGATGGGCATCAACAGGAAGGCGTAGACCGGGATGAAAACAGAAAAGATCTCGTAGTCCTCGATCCAGAGCAGCACATACTGTACCGGCAGCACGACGAAAAACGCCGTGGCCAGCGCCCAGTGGTCGGCACGCCGGGTATTGGTCAGCGTCACGAATTCGCGAAGTGCCGCGAAGGAACAGAAGCCGAAGAGAAGCAGGACGCCGATCCGCCCGGCGATGAATGCTATGGCGATGAGGATCGCCATTACCCACCAGGCATTGATACGGGCGTTGAGGTTCTCGATGGCTGGGTTGGAGCCTTCCGGCGACAGCCGTCGCTCCAGGATATGCCCCACGAAAGAGGCCACGAGCAGGATCCCGCAGACGCCGAGCACGAGAACCATCATATCGAATTGGGTTGAGCTCATTCCGCTGCCTTTTTCGGTGCCAGCGCCAGCAGCGCCCCACGTGCCCGCTCGAGGAACATCTCCTTGCTCTCGCCGTCAGCCAGGTGCATTGCCTCGCCGAACGTCACCGTGCAGATCAGCGGGATAGGCACGAATTCCCCTTTCGGCATCACCCGGTTGAGATTGGCGATCCATACCGGCACCAACTCGAAATCCGGGTGCGATGCCGCCAAATGGAACAGCCCGGACTTGAATGGCTGCAAGGACGCGTCGGATTGGTTGCGCGTGCCTTCCGGGAAGAGAATGAGCGAAGAGCCTTCTCTCATCGCCTCCCCCATGCTCTCGACGGGATCCATCGTGCGTCCATTGCGATTGCGCTCGATCAGGACGGCATTGAAAACGTCGCGGCCGATGAAGGCTCGGACTTTTGATTTCAGCCAGTAGTCGGCACCCGCTACGGGACGCACCCGCCGACGCAGGCGCGGCGGCAGAACAGCCCAGATCAGGATGAAATCGCCATGGCTGGAATGATTGGCAAAGAAGATCGAGCGACGCCGAGGCAATCTGCCTTCATGCCAAAACGGCCGCACAGCGGTGATGACTCTGGCAAACAGCAAGACGACCACGGCCACCGGCCTCGCGAGCAGCGACTTCATCCTTCCCCCCAATTCGCCCGTCGATGATCACTGGCTGACATACAGCGCTGAAAATCCGCCACCGAGCAAGCAGCGATCGAAAATGACCGCCAGACAGTCTCTGCTTCAAGGCGCTGTCGCGTCGAGCCACCGTCTCATATTCTATCTGCCGATAGCCGCTATCTCAGACCCAACACGCTTTCCAATGACGCAACGCCTTTGACGATGGAGGCTTGCTGGTCGGCGCTCAGCTGGGCCAGCAGTTCCCGTTCGAAAGCCTTCGCCAGTGGCACCATCTCGCTATAGGCCGCAAGTCCGGCTCTGGTCAGCGCCAGGTGCTCGACGCGGCGATCGTTCTCGTCAGTGGTTCGGATGAGCCAGCGGCGACGCTCAAGCTCCGCCACGGCACGCGAAACCTTTGTCTTGTGCATCGCCGACTGCGCGCCGAGTTCCGTCGCGGTCATTGTGCCGCGCTGGCCAAGCCCCGAAAGCGTACGCCATTCCGGCCGTGTGAGGCCGTGACGCTCCTTGTAGATCCGAGAGAATTCGCGGCTCAGCGCATCGGCCAGCCGATACAGCCGGTAGGGCAGAAAGCTTTCGAGTTCCAGGATTTCGGATTCCATGACCAGCCATCGAGAAATGCCCGCGCACGGCATTGATAGTTACATTTTGGATGGTTACAAATGAAACCAATTTGGTCAAGCATTCGCGAGGAGGAAGCGATGGCCTTTTCCTACATGCCGGGTTTCGGTAACGATTTCGAAACCGAAAGCCTGCCGGGTTCGCTGCCGCAGGGGCGTAATTCACCGCAGCGGCCGGCCTACGGCCTCTATGCCGAGCAGCTCTCCGGTTCGCCCTTCACCGCGCCGCGCGGCACCAATGAGCGCTCCTGGCTTTACCGCATCAGGCCGAGCGTCAGACATACCGGGCGCTTCAAGTCGGTGAGCTATCCCTTCTGGAAAAGTGCGCCCAATGTCGGCGATCATGAGCTGGCGCTCGGCCAGTATCGCTGGAGCCCGGTGCCGATGCCGAAGGAGCCGACCGACTTCATCGCCGGCATGCGCTCGATCACCACCGCCGGCGACGTGCTTGGGCAGACCGGCATGGCGGCGCATGTCTATGTCGCCAACGGGTCGATGGTCGACGACCATTTCTTCAACGCCGACGGCGAGTTGCTGGTGGTGCCGCAGGTAGGCGCCTTGCGCTTCGTCACCGAGATGGGGGTCATCGAGCTCAGGCCCGGCGAGATCGCGGTCCTGCCGCGCGGCCTCGTGTTCAAGGTCGAACTGGTCGATGCCGAAGTGCGCGGCTATGTCTGCGAGAACTACGGCGCCAAGCTGACGATGCCCGACCGCGGCCCGATCGGCGCCAACTGCCTGGCCAATCCGCGCGATTTCAAGACGCCCTGCGCCTGGTTTGAGGAGAAGGAGACGCCCTGTCGGCTGATCGTCAAATGGTGCGGACATTTTCATGTCACGGAAATCGGCCATTCGCCCCTCGATGTGGTGGCGTGGCACGGCAACTATGCACCCTATAAATATGATCTGGCGGCGTTTTCGCCGGTTGGTGCGATCCTCTTTGACCACCCCGATCCGTCGATTTTCACGGTGCTGACGGCGCCGAGCGGCGAGGAGGGCACCGCCAACATCGATTTCGTCATCTTTCCGCCGCGCTGGCTGGTGGCGGAGGATACGTTCCGCCCGCCCTGGTATCACCGCAACATCATGAGCGAGTTCATGGGGCTGATTCACGGCCAGTACGACGCCAAGGAAGAAGGGTTCGTTCCCGGCGGCATCAGTCTGCACAATCTGATGCTGGCCCATGGCCCGGATGCACCTGGCTTCGAAAAGGCCTCGCGCGCGGATCTGAAACCGGTCAAGCTCGACAACACCATGGCCTTCATGTTCGAGACCCGGTTCTCGCAGATGCTGACCCGCTACGCTGCCGAACTCGACACCAGGCAGGACAATTACATCGACTGCTGGGCCGATCTGAAGAAGCGCTTCAATGGCACGCCCGAGGGCGATTGGTCCTGAAGGATCGCTGCCGCCGGAAAACTGCCTTCAGGAAAGTTGAGCCGGCGGCTTGACGATTGCCCATAACAGCCTTGTTGTGGGCCAAGCGGCGCAAGGCCGCGTCAGGAGAGGAAACCGCATGAAGCTTGCCACATTGAAGAACGGGACGCGCGACGGAAAGCTCGTCGTCGTCTCGCGCGATCTTACACGCTTCACCGATGCCTCCTTCCTGGTGCCGACGCTGCAGGCGGCGCTCGACGATTGGCGGCGGATTTCGCCGCATCTGGCCGCAATGGCGGAGTCGCTCGAGAGCAATGCGGTGCCGTCGGCGCGCTTTCACGAACATAATGCCCATTCGCCGCTGCCGCGCGCCTATCAATGGGCTGACGGTTCGGCCTATGTGAACCATGTCGAGCTGGTGCGGAAGGCGCGCGGGGCCGAGATGCCGGCGAGCTTCTGGACCGACCCGCTGATCTATCAGGGCGGCTCCGACAGCTTCATCCCGCCGCGAGACCCGATCCGCATGGCCGACGAGGCCTCTGGCATCGACATGGAGGCGGAAGTCGCGGTCGTTGTCGATGATGTGCCGATGGGCGCCAGCCTCGAAAAAGCGCGGGAGGCGATTCGCCTGGTGATGCTGGTCAACGACGTGACGCTGCGTGCGATCACCGGACCGGAACTCGCCAAGGGGTTCGGCTTCTTTCAATCCAAGCCGTCCTCGGCCTTCTCGCCGGTCGCGGTGACGCCGGACGAGTTGGGCGAGGCCTGGGACGGCGGCAAGGTCAGCCTGCCGCTGCTTGCCGACCTCAACGGCAAACCTTTCGGCCGGGCGAATGCCGGCGTCGACATGACGTTCGATTTCCCTGCGCTCATCGTGCACGCGGCGAAAACACGGCCGCTGGCGGCCGGCACCATCATCGGCTCCGGCACCGTCTCCAACAAGCTCGGCGGTGAGCCTGGCAAACCTGTCTCGGCCGGCGGCGCTGGCTATTCCTGCATCGCTGAACTGCGCATGATCGAGACCATCGAGAGCGGCGAGCCGAAGACGCCGTTTCTGCGTTTCGGCGACACGGTGCGCATAGAGATGAAGGACAAGGCCGGGCATTCGATCTTCGGCGCCATCGAGCAGACGGTCGAGAAATATGAAGGGTGAGAGCGCAAGAAGTTGAAGGATGAACCTGCTTGATCATCTGCGCCGAATGGCCCGCAACAACCGCTGGTCGAACGACCGGCTCTACCGCGCCGTGCTTATGCTGGGGCCTGGTGAATTCGAAGCCAATCGCATCAGCTTCTTCCCGTCGATAAGGGCGACGCTCAACCACATCCTTGCGGTCGATCTTCTCTATCTCGATTTTCTGGAGCAGGGCGGTATCGGCGCCGCGGTGTACGATGATTTCGTGCCGTTCGATAACGCAGCCGATTTGTCAGTGGCCCAGATCAAGTTCGACCGCAGGCTGATCACCTTCTGCGATGCCTTGTTGGAAGCCGACCTCGACCGCCATGTCATCACTGACCGGCGTGGAGACGGCATGATCCCGGAAAAGATCGGCGATATCCTCGCCCATGTTTTCCTGCATGACATCCACCATCGCGGCCAGGTGCACGCGATGCTGTCCGGCACGTCGGTCGCGCCGCCGCAACTCGACGAGTTCCTGCTCGATTATGATTTGAAGCTGAGGCAGGAGGAGGTTGGACGGCTGGGTTTGTGAGACCACTGCTTATGTCAGGGCGACGTCGTAGCGGGCGAAATGCGGGTCGGATGTCATGATGGTTAGTTTGTCCATTTGCGCCTGCGCAATCAGTAGTCTGTCGAATGGATCGCCATGGTGGTGGGGTAGGCCACCGACAGCGTTCGCATGCTGGAAGGTGACGGCGAGCGGCTGAAATTGCATCCTTGGAAGCAGTGTTGGCAGATCATCCGGCGCATCGAGTTTTCTGATTGAGCGCTTGATGGCAATTTCCCAGACGCTTGCCGCGCTGGCGAACACCACCGCTTCCGAAGCCAGGATGGCGCGGTAGTGCTTGCTGAGACGTCGATCGTCCGAAATCGACCAAAGGATGATATGTGTATCGGCGAGAAACGGGCCGATCATCATTTGACGTACTCGTCCCATTCGGGGCCGAGTTCGTCAAAATCGTCCGCAATCCAGATCTTGCCTTTCAACGCGCCGATACGCGGCAAGGGTTCCGCCGCTGCCGGAGGCACGATACGCGCAGCCACCTTGCCGTGGCGCGTGAGTACAATCTCTTCACCGGCTTCCGCGCGGCTGACGAGTTCCGACAATTTGGCCTTGGCCTCGGCGATGGAAACATTCATGGCTCGATCCTTTGTGACCATAATTTAGGTCATAATTTATCGAACCGCAAGCCGCCTGGTCGGGGTCGATCTACTCCGCGGCCTGCACCTTGATCACGCCGCGCTTGATCTGGTCCTGCTCGATCGATTCGAACAGTGCGCGGAAATTGCCTTCGCCAAAGCCTTCGTCGCCTTTGCGCTGGATGAATTCGAAGAAGATCGGTCCGATCACGGTCTTGGAGAAGATCTGCAAGAGGATCTTCGTCGTGCCGCCGTCGACCACGCCTTCACCGTCGATCAAAATGCCATGCTTCTTCATGCGCTCGATCGGCTCGTCATGGCCGTTCACGCGTGCATGCGACATCTCGTAATAGGTCTCCGGCGGGCCGGGCATGAATTTCAGCCCATTGGCGGCAAGCTTGTCGGTGGCCTCGTAGATCGCGTCGGTGCCCACCGCTATGTGCTGGATGCCCTCGCCATTGTACTTCTTCAGATATTCGGCGATCTGGCTGGTGTCGTCCTTGGACTCGTTGAGCGGAATGCGGATCTTGCCGCAGGGCGAGGTGATCGCCCGGCTGACCAGCCCGGTGATCTTGCCGTCGATGTCGAAGAAATGGATCTGCTTGAAGCCAAACAGGTCGCGGTAGAAACCCCACCATTTGTCCATGTTGCCGCGGTAGACATTATGCGTGAGGTGGTCGAGGAAATAGAAGCCGACGCCTTCCGGCCTGGGGTCGCGTTTGCCCAGCCATTCGAATTCGGCATCATAGGCCGAACCCCTCTCGCCATAGGTTTCGATGAAGTAGAGCAGCGAGCCGCCGATGCCAACGATCGCCGGCACGTCAAGCGTCTTGTCGGCGCCTTCGTAAGGCGTGGCTCCTTTCGATACCGCGTGTTCGAAGGCATGCTTGGCGTCCACGACCCGCCACGCCATCGAGGAGGCGCATGGGCCATGCTTGTCGACGAACTTCATCGCATGCGAGCTGGGCTCGGCGTTGACGACATAGTTGATGTCGCCTTGCCGCCAGACGGTGATGTCCTTGGTGCGATGCCTGGCCACGGCTACGTAGCCCATGCGGGTGAACAACTCGGCCAGCTTCCGCGGCTCCGGATGCGCGAATTCGACGAACTCGAAACCGTCGGTGCCGGCAGGGTTGGTCTTGCTGATCTTGGCGGGCGGGGCGTCGTGCGGGAAGGGACCCATGATAATCCTCCGGAAGCTGGCTTGGCCTGGATGGGCCATCTCAACTCATCATAGCGCGGGCAGGTCGCACGGTGCTTGCATTCAAACGCTTGAAATGTTTATCTGATGCATGAAATGTGCATGGTTTTTGGAAGTATCATGAATGATACGCGTCTTGATCAGTTTGATCGCAAGATATTGGCGCTGTTGCAGTGTGACGCACGGCTCACCAACAACGACCTTTCGGAGCGGGTGAACCTCTCGGCCTCGCAATGCTCGCGCCGCCGCCAGCGGCTTGAGGAGGACGGCTATATCAAGGGCTATCGCGCCGTGCTTGACCGCGACCGGCTGGGCTTTTCGCTGGTCAACGTCATCTCGGTGACCTTGGCCACTCACAACCGCGACAATGCGCGGCGCTTCGGCGAACTGGTGGCGCGGCTGCCCGAAGTGCAGGAGGCGCACGCGCTGACCGGCGAAATGGATTATATCCTGAAGGTGGTTACGCCCGACCTGAAATCATTGTCGGAGTTCGTCAATGGCGTGCTCTTGCCCCACGAATCTGTGCAGCACGTCAAGACGGCGATTGTGCTCGAGACGCTCAAGGAGACGGGCGCGCTGCCAATCTAACCCTTCGACTGCTGAATCAGCCCATAGAGATTGGTGCAGCGGGCGCCGGAACGGCAGTAGGCGAACACCGGGCCTTCCAGCTCGTCGAGCGCTTGTCCCTGGTCCTCGACATTCTCCGCCGTGATCTGGCCGCTGATGACGGGGATGTAGCGGAAGGCAAGCCCGGCAGCCTCGACTGCGGCCTTGAGCGTGTCGGCCGAAGGCTGGCCGGGCTGCTCGTCGTCCGGCCGGTTGCAGATCACGCTCTTGAAGCCGGCTGCCTTGATGGCGGCGACGTCCTCGGGCTGGATCTGGCCCGAGACCGAATAGTCCTCGCTGATCTCGCGGTATTCCATTGTGGTGTCCTCGCAATCTGGTTGGGCAGTCTTGCCACTCCCCGGCACGGCCGGCAATCCACGCCGAGGGATTTCTCTGCCAAATAGCGAGTGCTGACCGGAAAATCCAACCGGGCCGCGAGGGCCCGGTTGGGTCGGAGCGGCTCAACTGCCGAGGATCGCGCCTTTGATCTGCGTGATGTTGTTGTGCATCATGTCGACATAGGTCGAGGCCGGGCCTTCGGGCTGCGACAGCGCGTCGGAATAGAGCGTGCCGCCGACCTTGATGCCGGTCTCGCTGGCGATCTGCTCGATCAGGCGCGGATTGGTGATGTTCTCGACGAAGATCGCCGCCGCTTTGTCCTGCTTGACCTGCTCGACCAGCTTGGCGACGTCGGCGGCCGACGGTTCGGAATCCGTCGAGACGCCCTCCGGCGCTAGGAAGGTCAGGCCGTATTCGTGCTCGAAATAGCCGAACGCGTCATGCGAGGTGATGACAACGCGTTTTGCCTCGGGGATGGACTGGATCGCCGCCTTCACCTCGCTTTCGAGCGCGTCGAGCTTCTTTGTGTAAGCCGCGGCGTTGGTCTGGTAGCTGACGCAGCCATCATTGTCGGCCGCGCAGAACGCTTCGGCAATGTTCTTCACATAGATCTTGGCGTTGGCGATCGACTGGAAGGCATGTGGGTCGGTGACCGTCTTGCCGCCGCCGGTACCCGCGCCCTCCGCCGCGTCCGCATCGGCGAATTCCGGTTTGAAGTCGATCGCCGCCACGCCCTTGGTCAGGGTGACGATCGAGGCCTTAGTGGCGCTGGCATCGACCAGCCGCTGTAGAAAGCCCTCGAAATGCAGGCCGTTGACCAGCACCAGATCGGCGCCCGCCATGGCGACCGCATCAGCCGGGCTCGGCTCGTAGACATGCGCATCGCCGTCGGGTCCCACGATGGTGGTGATGTTGACGCGGTCGCCGCCAACATTCCTGGCGAAATCAGCAATGACGGTAAAACTTGCGACCACTTTCAAGGGCGCCGCAAAGGCCGACGACGCGTCGAGAGCAGTTAATGTTATAACGCTCATCGTAAGGGCGGCGCGGATCGATTTCAACATGGGCGGTCTCCTTGGAGGCTGGGGTGGATCAGGCCGTCCGATGACGGTGATGGATGATGCGGGCGCGCAGCGCGCCGCGTGTGCCGAACAGGATCGAGGCGAAATAGACGACGCCTGCCGACAGGATGATCGCCGGGCCTGAGGGCAGCGAGGCGTGGTAGGACAGAAGCAGTCCGGCGATGCAGGAGGCAAAGCCGATCAGCACGGCCAGCACGCACATCGGTTCGACGCGCACGGTCCAGAAACGGGCCGCGGCGGCCGGCAGCATCATCAGTCCGACCGACAGAAGCGTGCCCAGCGCCTGGAAGCCGCCAACGAGGTTGAGCACGACGAGGCCGAGGAAAATGAAATGCACCGGACTGCCCCACCGGCTGACCGAGCGCAGGAACAGCGGGTCGAGGCATTCGGCGACCAAGGCCCGCCAGAAGACGGCGAGACTGGCAAGCGTCACCAGCACGATGCCGCCGATCAGCGTCAGCGCTTCATCGTTGAGCGCCAGCACCGTACCGAACAGCACATGCATGAGGTCGACGCTGGAGCCACGGACCGAAACCATCAGCACGCCGACGGCGAGCGAAATCAGGTAGAAGGCGGCCATCGAGGCGTCTTCGCGCTGGATGGTGAATCGCGAGACGGCGCCCGCGCCGAGTGCAACGACGATGCCGGCGATCAGGCCGCCAATGGTCATCGGCAGGATTTCCAGCCCGTAAAGCAGGAAGCCGGCGGCGGCGCCCGGCAGGATCGCGTGCGCCATGGCGTCGCCCGAGAGGCTCATGCGCCGCAACATCAGGAACACGCCGACCGGACAGGCGCCGAGCGACAGCATCAGCGAGCCGAACAGCGCCCGCTGCATGAAGGCGAAATCGGCGAAAGGCGCGATGAAGAGTTCGTAGAGGACGTTCATCATGCAGCCCTTGGTCCGGCGCCATGATGGTGGTGACGATCCTGTGCATGGGCAGGCTCATCATGATTGTGATCATGTCCGTCATGGTCATGATCGGGTCCGCCCGGCTCGCACCATGGCGCGTTCTCTTCCCACGCTTCATGGAAGCGCCTGGCCCGCAGGAGATTCTCAGGCCGCAGCGTCTCCTTCGTCTCGCCCCAGGCGACAGGCTGGCGGGCCAGCAGCAGCGTTTCGGGAAAATTCTGCCGGACAAGGTCGAGGTCGTGGACGACGACCATGATTGTACGTTCCTCGCCATGCCAGCGCTTGATCAGCGCAATAAGATCGCCCATCGTCTTTGCATCGACGGCGTTGAACGGCTCGTCGAGCAGGATGAGATCCGCATCCTGCAACAGCACGCGGGCAAACAAGGTGCGCTGCAACTGGCCGCCCGACAGCGTGTCGATCGGGCGGGTCTCGAAGCCGCCAAGGCCGACCGCCATCAACGCCTCGCTGACGGATTGGCGATCCTCCTTGGTATGGCGGCCGAGCAGCCCGCGTTTCGGCCACAGGCCGAGCGAGACCAGATCGACGACCCGGGCCGGAAAGCTGCGGTCGAGTTCCGACTGCTGCGGCAGATAGGCGGCGCGCACGCCAGGCGCCCGCGTCACAGCGCCGGCCATCGGCTTCAGCACGCCAACGATACCCTTCATCAACGTCGACTTGCCCGAACCATTGGCGCCAACGACGGCGGTCAGCGAGCCTTTGCGTATGATGCCGTCCAGATGATGGATCGCCGGATGGCTGTTATAGCCAAGCGTCAGGTCACGGAATGTCAGGCAGGTTTCGGTCATTTGACGGTCCGTGGGGCGGTAGTGCGGCTGCCGGGCAGCGCCGATTGGATATGTGATGTTATTACATTAGTCAACAAGCCAATCGAGCGGAATTGTGGCTGCCGGCTCAACTTGCCGTGACTCTCCGGCGCCGCTGGTCCAAGGGGATTTGGAACGCTCGGCCTTGCCCGAAGCCGGTGCCAACTTTAAAGAGGCGCGACCACAAAGGAAGGAAACTCCCATGAGCATTCGTCGCATCGATGTTGGCCCGCGCATGAGCCAGATCGTCATTCACGGCAATACCGTCTATCTGGCCGGCCAGGTCGGAGAGCCGGGCGGCAATGTCGCCTCGCAGACCCGCGATATTCTGGCGACGATCGACGAATTGCTGGCCAAGGCCGGCACCGACAAGACCAAGATCGTCCAGGCGATCATCTGGCTGGCCGACATGGGCACCTTCGCCGAGATGAACTCGGAATGGGACAAGTGGGTGCCCCAGGGCCACACGCCCGCTCGCGCCACCGGCGAAGCCAAGCTCGCCGGTCCGGAATATCTGGTCGAGATCATTATCACCGCGGCGATCTGAGGCGCTGCGCTTCCCTTCTCCCCTTCCTTGCGAAGGCAAAAAGGGGAGAAGGGAAGAGATGCTATCCGTGTGACGGCGTGAATCTTGCCACCAACGTGTGGCTCTCGGCTGCATAGGTGAAGCGCACATGGGTGACCGGGTGCTCGGCGCTCCATGTTCGGCGCTCGACCACAAGACAGGCCGCACCAAGGCCGATGTCGAGGGCATCGGCAACACGCTCGTCGGCGGCAACAGCACGAATGCGATGCTCGGCCTCGCTCCACGGCACACGGCCGATCAGCCACGGGCCCGGCGCAATATCCAGGAACTCTTCCTCGCCGGCTTCCTTGACGGCGGAGAGATTGATCAGCCGCTCTTCGAGCGCGAACGGCCGTTCTCCGGCGAAATGCAGGCATTCCAGCGATAGCACCGAACCCGAGGCGGAAAGCCCGAGCAGCGACCGGTCTTGCGCGCTGCTGCGCCGCTTCAGGCGCGCCAGCCGCTCATAGCGATAGGGCAGCCCGAGCGCTTCGACCTCGATCCTGATGTCGTGGATTTCCAGTACCGCCGCTTGCGATTGCGGCTGACGCACGAAGCTGCCTGAGCGCCGGCGGCGTTCGATCAGTCCTGACTTGGCAAGCTGCGACAGCGCCTTGTTCACCGTCATGCGCGAGCAATCATATTCGGCCGTCAGCTCGTGCTCGAACGGGATGCGATGCCCCGGCGCCCAGGCGCCGGACAGGATTTTCTCGCTTATGTCCGACAGGATGCGCTGATGCAGCGACACCGTCTCGCCGCCCTCCGTCTCCGCTGTCGCCACCATGCTCATGGGCTGTCCCTGATCAGCCTGCCGAAAGCGCGGTCATGACATTGCGGAAACGCGCCGCGATGGCGTCGCGCCTGGCGTGCCTGCCGCCGCTGACTTGCTTTTGGCCGTGCACCCAGACGCAATCGACCTTGGTGCCGTTGGCGAAGATCCAGGCGTCGAGGATCGTGTCTCCGGTCTTGCCGGCAAGCGAAGCCTGGCTGTGGTCGAGCGATACGAGGTCGGCGGATGCGCCAATGGCGATCCGCGAGGCGCCGGCGCCAAGGGCGACGCTGCCGCCGTCAAGCGCTGCGTCGAACAGCGCGCGGCCGGTCGAGCCGCCGGCGACCGCCAGCACGTTGCGGGCGCGGTGGGCAAGACGCTGCGAATATTCGAGTTGCCGAAGTTCGTCCGGCAGCCCGATCAGCACGTTGGAATCGGAGCCGACGCCGAAGCGGCCGCCATGTTGCGCGAACAGCGGCGCCGCAAAAATGCCATCGCCGAGATTGGCTTCGGTGATCGGGCACAGCCCAGCGATCGCGCCGCTTTTTGCCATCGCCATGGTCTCGGCATCGGTCATATGGGTGGCATGGATCAGGCACCAGCGCCGGTCGACATTGGCATGGCCAAGCAGAAACTCGACCGGACGCGCGCCCGACCAGGCAATGCAGTCCTCGACCTCCTTCACTTGTTCCGCGACGTGGATGTGGATCGGTCCGTCCGGCGCCATCGCAGCGACTTGTCGCAACTCCTCGACCGTCGCGGCACGCAAACTATGGGGGGCGACGCCGATGACCGCTTGATTCAAGGCGCGAACACATTCGCGACTTTTCTCAACCAGGCGTGAGAACCGGTTAACATCATTGAGAAATCTGCGCTGACCTTCGTTGGGAGCCGCGCCGCCGAAAGAAGAGTGTGCATAGAAGACCGGCAGCAGCGTCAAGCCTATGCCGGTTTCTGCGGCGGCGGCCGCGATGCGCTCGGCCATTTCGGCAATGTTGGCGTAGGGCTTTCCGTCGCGGTCGTGATGCAGATAATGAAATTCGCCCACACGCGAAAAGCCGGCCTCCAGCATCTCGACATAGAGCTGGGCGGCGACCGCCTCGACCTGGTCGGGCGTCATCGACAGCGCGAAACGGTACATCACCTCGCGCCAACTCCAGAAACTGTCGGCCGACGGGCCGCGCAACTCGGCAAGTCCGGCCATGCCGCGCTGGAACGCGTGGCTATGCAGGTTGGGCATGCCCGGCAGGACGATGGCGTGGCGTTCGTCGCCGGTGTTCGGCGCAACCCCGGCGTCGATTGCCGCAACGCGGCCTCCGCCCAGGGCGATGCGCACATTGCTTCGCCAGCCTTCCGGCAGAAGCGCCTGTTCCGCAAAGATCGCCGTCACGTTGTTCTCCGAATCCTGGCTTATGATGACAATAGCACTTGCGGTGCTTTTTAATATGTATATACATAACCGCCATCCTTTCAAAGGGAAAATATGATGGCTGGAGAAAGCAGGGGCCGGGCGGCGGCGGTTCGCATATGGCGCAATGCGCGCCTGGCGACTTTTGCCGAAGGGGCAGCAGGGCAGGGCGTCGTCGAAAAGGGCGCCGTCGCCGCGCGTGACGGCACCATCGTCTATGCCGGCGCCGAAGCCGATATTCCGGCGGCGTTCGAGCAGCGTGCCGAGATCGTCGATTGCGAGGGCCGCTGGATCACGCCCGGCCTGATCGACTGCCACACCCATCTCGTCCATGCCGGCGACCGCGCCAACGAGTTCGAGATGCGGCTGGCCGGCGCCACCTATGAGGAGGTCGCCAGGGCCGGCGGCGGCATCGTCTCGTCGGTCAGGGCTTTGCGTGGCGCGGGCGAGGACGAACTGGTCGCTCAGACACTGCCCCGTCTCGATGCGCTGATCGCGGAGGGCGCTACCACCGTCGAGGTCAAGTCCGGCTATGGCCTTGACCTGGAAAACGAGAAAAAGTCGCTGCGCGCGGCGCGCCGTTTGGGCGCCGAGCGCCCGGTGACGATCCGCACGACCTTTCTCGGCGCCCATGCCTTGCCGCCGGAAGCCAAGGGCGACAAGGACGCCTTCATCGATCTCATCACCGCCACGATCCTGCCGGCCATCGCTGCCGACGGGCTTGCCGACGCCGTCGATGGTTTCTGCGAAGGCATCGCGTTTTCGGTCGAGCAGATGGCACGGGTCTTCGAAGCCGCAAAGGCGCTTGGCCTGCCGGTAAAGCTCCATGCCGACCAATTGTCGAACCTGCATGGCGCCGAACTCGCCGCGCGCTATGGCGCGCTGTCGGCCGACCATCTCGAATATACCGATGAGGCAGGCGCGGCGGCAATGGCTGCATCGGGCAGCGTGGCGACGATCCTGCCCGGCGCTTACTATTTTATTCGCGAGACGAAGAAACCTCCGATCGAATTATTCCGCAGGCATGACGTCAAGATGGCCGTCGCCACCGACAACAACCCCGGCACCTCGCCGCTGACGTCGTTGCTCCTGACCATGAACATGGCGGCGACCTTATTTGGCATGACGGTCGATGAATGCCTCGCGGGCGTGACCCGCGAAGCCGCCCGCGCACTGGGTCTGCTCGGACAGACCGGCACGCTGGAGGCGGGGAAATCCGCCGATCTAGCGATCTGGAGCATCGAGCGCCCTGCCGAACTCGTCTACCGCATGGGCTTCAACCCCTTGCACGCGCGCATCTGGAGAGGACAATGACCGAACTCGTACTGAAACCCGGCAACGTGACCCTGGCCGACTGGCGCGCCATCTATCGCGGCGCCGTGCCCAGGCTCGACGATGCCTGCCGGCCAAAGATCAAGGCGAGTGCGGAGGCTGTCGCACGCATCGTCGCCAAGGGCGAGCCGGTCTATGGCATCAACACCGGTTTCGGCAAACTGGCCAGCGTCCGCATTCCTGCCCAGGATCTCGAAACGCTTCAGCGTAACATCGTGCTCTCGCACGCCGCCGGCGTCGGCGAGCCGATGCCGGTCGCTGTTTGCAGGCTTATGATGGCCTTGAAGCTTGCCAGCCTGGCGCAGGGCGCCTCCGGCGTGCGGTCGCGCACCATCGAGCTGCTGGAAGCGATGCTGGCCAACGATGTCATCCCGGTGGTGCCGGCGCAAGGTTCGGTCGGCGCCTCCGGCGACCTCGCGCCGCTGTCACACATGACGGCCGTGATGATCGGCGTCGGCGAATGCTTCACCCCGCATGGCCGCTTCCCGGCCAAGGTCGCCTTCGTGTCGCATGGGCTGGAGCCTGTCATCCTTGGCGCCAAGGAAGGGCTGGCGCTGCTTAACGGCACGCAATTCTCGACCGCCTACGCGCTGGCGGCCCTGTTCGAGGCCGAGGTTCTCTACCAGTCGGCACTGGTCGCGGGTGCATTGTCCACCGACGCAGCGAGGGGCTCGGACGCCCCCTTCGATCCGCGCATCCATCTCTTGAGAAGGCATCGCGGCCAGATCGAGACGGCGGATGCGCTGCGCAATCTGATAGCCGGCAGCGCCATCCGCGAATCGCACCGCGTCGGCGACGAACGCGTACAGGATCCCTATTGCCTGCGCTGCCAGCCGCAGGTGATGGGGGCGGCCCTCGACGTGTTGCGCAAGGCGGCCGACACGCTCGGCACGGAAGCCAATGGCGTCACCGACAATCCCTTGATCTTCGCCGAGGACGACACGGCCTTGTCGGGCGGCAATTTCCATGCCGAACCGGTGGCTTTCGCCGCCGACATGATCGCACTCGCCGTCTGCGAGATCGGCTCGCTGTCGGAGCGTCGCATTGCCATGCTGGTCGACCCGGCGCTGTCGGGCATGCCGGCCTTTTTGACGCCGAAGCCGGGCCTGAATTCCGGTTTTATGATCCCGCAGGTGACGGCGGCAGCGCTGGTTTCCGAAAACAAGCAGAAGGCCTATCCAGCAAGCGTCGATTCGATACCGACCTCGGCCAACCAGGAGGATCACGTTTCGATGGCGGCGCACGGTGCGCGCCGGCTGATCGGCATGGTCGAGAACGCCACGGCCGTCATCGGCATCGAGTTGCTGGCCGCGACCCAGGGCTGCGATTTCCACGCGCCGCTCGCTTCCAGCACCGCACTCGAAGCGGTGCGCAAATTGGTCAGGGCGGAGGTGCCGCATCTCGACAACGACCGGCATTTCCATCCCGACATGGAGAAAGCCATCGCCATGGTGCGCAGCGGTGCAGCGGTGAAGGCGGCGAGCGCGGTGGCGCTGCCGGGAATTGCCTCATGAGAATGCTTGGCATGGTAGGTTGCGTTCCTTCTCATCCCAGCCGTAGAGCTCCAACCTGCGGAGGCCTCGCATGACACCTCCTTGGCTGACGGTAAAACAAGGCACCGCGCCGCTGCTGGTTTCCATGCCGCACACCGGCATCGATCTCGCCGGTCTCGACAACCGGCTGGTCTCGAGCTGGCTTGGCCAGCGCGACTGCGACTGGTGGATCGACAAGCTCTATGATTTCGCCGCAGGTCTTGGCGCCACCGTCGTGCACACCGCCATCTCGCGCACCGTCATCGACGTCAATCGCGATCCGTCAGGCGCCTCGCTCTACCCTGGTCAGGCGACGACCGGGCTGTGCCCGACCGAAACCTTCGACGGCGATCCGCTCTACCGTACAGGCGAGGAACCGGGGCCGTCGGAAATCGACGAGCGCCGCCGAAAATTCTTCATGCCCTATCATGCCGCGCTCCAGGCCGAGATCGACCGGCTGCGCGGATTGCATGGCAAAATCGTCCTCTATGACTGCCACTCGATCCGCTCTGTGCTGCCGCGCCTGTTCGATGGCACGCTGCCGGTCTTCAATCTCGGCACCAATGACGGCAAGAGCACGGATCCGGCGCTGCAGGAAAAGGTCGCCGGGATCCTGGCCGAGACCGGCGAGACCTTCGTGGTCAATGGCCGCTTCAAGGGCGGGTGGATCACGCGCCATTTCGGCCAGCCGCAAAACGGCGTCCATGCGCTGCAGATGGAACTGTCCAACCGCGGCTACATGCGAGAGCCCGAAGGCAAGGGCGCGCCCGACAACTGGCCGGTGCCTTACGACGCCGCCTTCGCCGCGCCGATCCGCGCCACGCTGAGATCCATCCTCGAGACCGCGATTTCGTGGGTCGAGAGCTGACGCCTCGCCGCACTCATCTGAAAGGGAAGTGACGACATGACCGATCCTCGCCACAACATCCGCGAAGTGCGCAGCCCCCGCGGCGACAAGCTCAATGCCAGGTATTGGACGACCGAAGCGCCGCTGCGCATGCTGATGAACAATCTCGATCCCGATGTCGCCGAAAATCCCAACGAACTGGTGGTCTATGGCGGCATCGGCCGGGCGGCGCGCACCTGGAACGATTTCGACCGCATCGCCGCTTCGCTGAAGACGCTTGGCGAGGACGAGACGCTGCTGGTGCAGTCCGGCAAGCCGGTCGGCGTCTTCCGCACCCATCCGGACGCGCCGCGCGTTTTGATCGCCAACTCCAATTTGGTGCCGCATTGGGCGACCTGGGAGAAATTCAACGAGCTCGATAGGAAAGGCCTGATGATGTACGGCCAGATGACGGCCGGCTCGTGGATCTATATCGGCACGCAAGGCATCGTGCAGGGCACCTACGAGACCTTCGTCGAAGCCGGACGCCAGCACTATGGCGGCGATCTCAGGGGCAAATGGATCCTGACTGGCGGCCTCGGCGGCATGGGGGGCGCCCAGCCTCTCGCGGCCGTCATGGCCGGCGCCTGCTGCCTGGCCGTCGAATGCGATCCCGACCGCATCGATTTCCGGCTGCGCACCCGCTATGTCGACGAGCGTGCCGATACGCTTGACGAGGCGCTGGAGAAGATCGCGCGCTGGACCAGGGCAGGCGAGGCGAAGTCGGTCGGCCTGGTCGGCAACACCGCCGATATCGTGCCCGAGCTGGTGCGGCGCGGCGTGCGCCCCGATATGGTCACCGACCAGACTTCGGCGCACGATCCGTTGAACGGCTATCTGCCCAAGGGCTGGACGCTGGCCGAGTGGCGCGAGAAGCGCACGTCCGACCCGAAAGCAGTCGAGAAAGCCGCCCGCGCCTCGATGCGCGAGCATGTCGAGGCGATGGTGGCCTTCTGGAACGCCGGCGTGCCGACGCTCGACTACGGCAACAACATCCGCCAGGTCGCCAAGGAAGAAGGCTTCGAGAACGCCTTTGCCTTCCCAGGCTTCGTGCCGGCCTATATCCGGCCGCTGTTCTGCCGCGGCATCGGCCCCTTCCGCTGGGCGGCCCTTTCCGGCGATCCGCAGGACATCTACAAGACCGACGCCAAGGTGCGCGAACTGACGCCCGGCAACACCCATTTGCACAACTGGCTGGACATGGCGCGCGAGCGCATCGCCTTCCAGGGCTTGCCGGCGCGCATCTGCTGGGTCGGCCTCGGCGACCGCCACCGGCTGGGCCTCGCCTTCAACGAGATGGTCGCCAAAGGCGAACTCAAGGCGCCTGTCGTCATCGGCCGCGACCATCTCGATTCCGGCTCGGTCGCCTCGCCGAACCGCGAGACAGAGGCGATGAAGGACGGCTCGGATGCTGTTTCCGACTGGCCGCTGCTCAACGCTCTGCTCAACACGGCATCGGGCGCTACCTGGGTGTCGCTGCACCATGGCGGCGGTGTCGGCATGGGCTTTTCCCAGCATGCAGGCATGGTCATCGTCGCGGACGGCACGCCTGAGGCAGCCAGGCGCCTGGAGCGGGTGCTGTGGAATGATCCGGCGACCGGCGTCATGAGGCACGCCGACGCCGGCTACGACATCGCCATCGATTGCGCCAGGGAGCATCAGCTCAATTTGCCCGGCATTCTGGGATAGTAGGCCGACCGATGCGCGTCCTGCGGGCAGCCGAATACAAATCGATGCCGTGGAAGAACGGCGGCGGCGTGACGACGGAAATCGCCGTCTCGCCGGCCGATGCCGGGCTCGACACCTTCGATTGGCGTGTCTCGATGGCCCGCGTCGAAGGCAGCGGGCCGTTCTCCAGCTTTGCCGGCATTGACCGCACCCTGTCGGTATTGGAAGGCGAGGGGATCATTCTTGATGTCGCCGGCGAGCCGCCGGCGTGCCTGACCGCCGCTTCAGCGCCGTTTTCCTTTCCAGCCGACCGGCCGACCAGTGCCGAACTGATCGCCGGTCCGATCACCGATCTCAACGTGATGACCCGGCGTGGCCGCATGAGGCATTCCGTCGAACGCCTCGTAATGTCGAACCCTTTGGAAATCGGGATTGAAAGCAGAGCGACCCTCGTCCTGTGCCTGGGTGGGGAAGTCTTGGTTTCCGCCGCAGAGCCTATTCGCCTTAGCCACCTCGACGCACTCCTGACTGCCTCAGCCACAGCTGGCCTGCGCATCAAGCCCATCGACCACCCGACAGTATTCGTGGTCCGGATCGATGGCATTCGACCCAACGATTAACGCTTGTTTCCAAACATGATCGTGATGCCGGCGAAATATAGGGTAAGCTCCAGCCGGGATCACGAAAAAGCCTGAATCCTTTCCGTCGATCGGTCTCGGCGGGAGTGAGGAGTGTTCGTCTTTGAAACTGTCGAAAGACGATGCCTTGTCGTGGTGCGGAAACAATTTTCGGCAGAAGCTGGGCATGCAACCAATTGCATTTGAATCGGTTTTAGGGCCATTGCCGTGGCGGTGACGCCGCTGAGTGCCCGCTTACGGAATTTTCAATGAATATTCAGACGAATCCAGCACAAATCGAAAAGACCAGCGCGAGCTTCCCGCCCATCACGGAAGAACCGATAAGATCCATTTTCCTGCCGGAGGAACGCCTTCGGCTGCTCGGTGAAAGCCTGGCCAAGGGCGATCTCGCGGATCTGTTCGGCCTGACGCCATTCGATTTCCAGGCCCGCATCCGCGACAGCGCCAAGAAGATCCTCGAAGTCTACCGTTCGACCAACGCCGCGCAGGCGAGGGGCGAGACCATCACGCCCGCGGCGCAATGGCTGCTCGACAACAACTATCTGGTCGAGGAAACCATTTTCCAGGTCAAGCGCGACCTGCCGCGCCGCTTCTATCGTCAACTGCCGACGCTGAAGCTGCCGGACGGCGGCGGCGTGCCGCGCGCGCTGGCGCTGGCCTGGACTTATGTGGCGCATTCCGACAGTTCCGTCTCCGCGACCATGTTCAAGGCCATCGTCCAGGGCTTCCAGTCGGTCGAGCCGCTGAAGATCGGCGAACTCTGGGCGCTGCCGTCGCTGTTGCGCTTCGTTCTGATCGAAAATCTTCGCCGCCTTGCGGTCAGGGTCAACCGCACCCGGCAGATGCGCCAGATCGCCAATGATGTCGCCGACAAGGTGCTGGCGACCGACGATACCCGCGACCGGCAAGCGATCCTGGCCAATTTCAGCGCGCACGCCCAGGACACCACCTTTGCCACGCAACTGCTCTACCGCTTGCGCGACGGCTCGCAGAATGCAGGCAAGGCGCTGGAGTGGCTGGAAGGCGAACTCGAGAAGACCGGCTCGGACGCCGAGGAAATCATCATTTCCGAGCATCATACGCTGTCCAGCGGCAATGTGACGACCGGCAACATCATACGCGGCCTGCGTCTCATCAACGATATCGACTGGACGGTGTGGTTCGAGGGCGTCAGCCGTATCGACACGGTGCTGCGCGAGCGCACCGACTTCGCCGCGCTCGATTTCTTCTCGCGTGACCAGTACCGGACCGCGATCGAAGAGCTGGCCCGCCGCTCGAATCTGTCGGAATATCGCGTCGCCGAAAAAGCGATCGAACTGGCCGGCCAGATCACCAACGAAATTGCATCCGCCGCCGACGGCGCAGATGGCCTTGCGGCTCCTTTAGCGCACACGGATGTCGGTTTTTTCCTTGTCGGGCCACGCCGGCTGGAGCTGGAAAAGGCGATCGGCTACCGACCGACCGTCAGTCAGACCGTCAAGCGCACCTTTGCCAAGACCGGATGGCTGGGCATCGTCCTGCCGGTCTTTGCGCTGACCGTGCTGCTGCTGGTGGTGTCCGGCAATGCCCTTGCCAATCTCGGCCTGTCTGTGCCTTCGATCGTCTTGATGCTGGCGCTGTTTGCCGTGCCGGCCAGCGAAGGCGCGCTCGCTTTCTTCAATACCGTTGTCTCGCTGTTCCTCAAGCCGACGCGCCTTATCGGCTATGACTACAGGCACGGCGTGCCGTCCGAGGCACGCACGCTGGTGGTGGTGCCGTCGCTGATCGGCTCGCGCGACGACGTCGAGGAAAACATCCGCAACATCGAAGTGCACTACCTCGCCAATCTGGCGGACGAGATCCACTTCGCCCTGCTGTCGGACTGGCCCGACAGCAAGACCGAGATCGACGCGGCCGACACCGAGATTCTCGAATTCGCCCGTGACGAGATCGCCCGCCTCAACGCCCGCTATCCCGCCGAAGGCGCGCCGCGCTTCTATCTCCTGCACCGGCGCCGGCTCTATAATGCCGCGCAGGGATGCTGGATGGGCTGGGAGCGCAAGCGCGGCAAGCTGCACGAGCTTGACCTGCTGCTGCGCGGCGACAGCGACACCACCTTCCTGCCGCTCGATGTGCCGCTGCCGGAAAAAGTCGTTCACGTAATGACGCTCGACGCCGACACGCGCACCACCCGCGATGCGGTCGCTACGCTTGTCGGCAAGCTCTGCCACCCGCTCAACCGACCGCATTTCGATGCCACCAGGCGCGTCGTCACCTCGGGCTACACGATCCTGCAGCCACGTATCACCGCTTCGCTGACCAGCGGCGACGAGGCGTCGTTCTTCCAACGGGTCTTCTCGGCCAATCGCGGCCTCGATCCTTATGTCTTTGCGGTGTCCGACCTGTACCAGGACGTCTTCGGCGACGGTTCCTTCACCGGCAAGGGCCTCTACCACGTCGATGCCTTCGAGGCCGCGTTGCAGGGCCGCATCGAGGAAAACACCATCCTCAGCCACGATCTGCTCGAAGGCGCGCTGGCGCGTTCTGCGCTCGTCACCGACGTCGAACTGGTCGAGGATTACCCGACCCGCTATTCGGTCGACGCCTCGCGCCACCATCGCTGGGCGCGCGGCGATTGGCAGCTCCTGGGCTTCATCCTCGATCCGCGCTCCGGCGTCCCGGCGCTGTCGCGTTGGAAGATGGTCGACAATCTGCGCCGCTCGCTGACGCCGATCTTCTGGGTGATGGCGGCGATCGCCGGCTGGACGCTGCTGCCCTTCACGCAGGCAGCACAATGGCAGGCATTGCTGATCCTCAGCCTGTTCATGGCGCCCACTTTCGACGTCGTCAACGCCATACTGCCCAAGAGCGGTGACCAGACGCCGCGCGGCCATTTCTCCGCGCTGGCGCGCGACGTGGCCTTCGGCACCGCCATGGTGGCCTTGAAGATCGTGCTGATGGCGCATAACGCCTGGATGATGGGCGACGCCATCGTGCGCACGCTCTACCGGCTGTTCGTCTCCCGGCAGAACCTGCTGGAATGGCGCACCGCCTCGCAGGCGCACAAGGCCGGCGACAACGACATCGGCTCCTACTACGGCATGATGTACGGCGCCGTGATCATCGGCTTCGTCGGCCTCGCCATTCCGGTGCTGGCCGATTCCACCGGCGCCTTCGTCGCCTTTTTCTTCGCTCTGTTCTGGATCGGCTCCCCGGCGATCGCCAGCTGGATCAGCCGCTCGGCCGAGACCGAGGACCGGCTGCGCATCTCGCAGGCCGACATCCATGCGCTGCGCACCGTGGCGCGCCGCACCTGGCACTATTTCGAAACCTTCGTCACGGCGGAGCATCATCACCTGCCGCCGGACAATTTCCAGGAGAGCCCGGCGCCGGTGGTCGCGCCGCGCACCTCCCCGACCAATATCGGCGTCTATCTCCTATCGGTCGTCTCGGCTCGCGATTTCGGCTGGATCAGCCTGTCCGACGCCATCACCCGCATCGATGCCACCATGACGACCATAGAGAGCATGCCGCGCAACCGCGGCCATCTCTTCAACTGGTACGACACCACCACACTGAAGCCGCTCTATCCGCTCTACATCTCGGCTGTCGACAGCGGCAATCTCGCCGGCCATTTGGTGGCGGTGGCGGCGGCCTGCGCCGAATGGGCCGAGGCGCCGTCCGTTCATCTCCAGGGCGATTTCGAGGGCATCCTCGACACAGTGACCATCCTCGGCGAGAGCCTGGATGAGCTGCCCGACGACCGCCGTCAGCTGCGGCCGCTGCGCCAGCGCCTTGCCGACCGCCTCGACGGCATGCGGCGCGCCGTCGACACCATCAAGGCGCAGCCGGAAATGGCCTCGATCCGCACCATCAATTTGGCTGTGCTGGCCGGCGAGATCCGCAAGCTCGCCACCGCCATCCACACCGAGGCGGCATCGCCACAGAGCGATGTCATCGTCGACTGGGCGGCCAGGCTCGAAGCGACCTGCGAGGCGCATGTCCACGACGCCCACAGCGACGACAACGCGGTCGAGGCGCTGCGGGCCAAGCTGCTCACCCTGCGCGAGCGCACGCGCCGCTTCGCCTTCGAGATGGAGTTCTCGTTCCTGATGCGGCCGGAGCGCAAGCTGCTGTCGATCGGCTACCGGGTCGAGGAGCACCAGCTCGACGAGAGCTGCTACGATCTTCTGGCCTCCGAGGCGCGGCTGACCAGCCTGTTCGCCATCGCAAAGGGCGACCTGCCGACTGAGCACTGGTTCCGGCTTGGCCGGCCGATCGTCGAGATCGGCTTCCAGGGCGCGCTGATGTCCTGGTCCGGCTCGATGTTCGAGTATCTGATGCCGCCGCTGGTGATGAAGGAACCGCAAGGTTCGATTCTCAACCAGACCAGCAAGCTGATCATCAAGCGCCAGATCCAGTATGGCCGTCAGAAGAATGTGCCCTGGGGCATTTCGGAAGCGGCCTACAATGCCCGCGACCGCGAGCTGACCTACCAGTACACCAATTTCGGCGTGCCCGGTCTCGGGCTGAAGCGCGGTCTTGGCCAGAACACGGTGATCGCGCCTTACGCCACCGTGCTGGCTGCGCAATTCAACCCGCGCGAAGCGGTGCAGAACCTAGCGCGACTCCGGGAGCTCGGCGCGCTTGGCCGCCATGGTTACTACGACGCCGTCGATTTCACGCCGCAGCGCGTGCCGGAAGGCACCGATCACGTCGTCGTACAGAACTACATGGCCCACCATTCCGGCATGTCGATCGCGGCGGTCGCCGACGCCATTTTCGAGGGTCGCCTGCGCGACCGTTTCCACAGCGATCCGGTCATCGAGTCGGCCGAACTTCTGCTCCAGGAGAGGGCGCCGCGCGACATCCCGACCGCGACCGTCAGGACCGAGGCGGACGAACGGGCGAAGGACGAGACCGAAACCGAGAGTCCCGACACCCGCATCGTGCTCGATCCTGTGCGGGCGCTGCGTTCGACCAACGTGATGTCGAACGGCCGCTATTCGGTGATGGTCACCGCGACAGGCTCCGGCTACAGCCGGTGGGGCGATCTGTCCGTCACGCGCTGGCAGCCGGATCCGACCGAGGACCGGCTTGGCTCCTACATCTTCTTGCGCGACGCAGGCAGCGGCGACTGGTGGTCGGCGACGGCGGAGCCGAAGCGCGCGGCCGAGGAGCGCACCCAGACGCTGTTCTCCGACGACAAGGCGAGCTTCGTCAAACTGGTCGGCACGCTGCGCTCCGAGGTCGAATGCATCGTCATCTCGGAAGGCAATGGCGAAGGCCGCCGCGTGACGCTGTTCAACGAGGGACCGACCGACCGTCACATCGAAGTGACCTCCTTCGCCGAGCTGGTGCTGGGCCTGGAGGTATCCGACAACGCCCATCCCGCCTTCTCGAAAATGTTCGTGGAGACCGAAATTGCCCCCAACAATGGGGCGATCTTCGCCACGCGGCGCAAGCGCGAGACCAGCGAGCCAGACGTGACGATGGTGCATTTCGTCACCGACCCGTCCGGTCCGGCGCGCGACGCCGAAGCCGAGACCGACAGGCGCGCCTTTATCGGCCGTGGCCGCACCATCGTCGACGCTGCGGCTTTCGATCCGGGCGCCCGGCTTGGCGGCCATTCCGGCTTTACCCTCGATCCGGTCGCTTCGCTGCGCCGCCAAGTGCGCGTGCCCGCCAACAAGAAGATATCGCTGACCTTCTGGACCGTCGTCGGTTCCAACCGCGCGGAGCTGGAGGAGGCCATTGCCCGGCTCGACCACCCGGAGAGCTTTGCCCGCCAGGCCATGCTCGCCTGGACGCGCAGCCAGGTGCAGACCCGGCATCTCGGCCTCAGCCTGGCCGACGCCGCCAACGTACAGAAGCTGGCGCGCTACCTGATCTATCCGGATCCATTCCTGCGCCTGCCGGCAGAATCCATCGCTTCGGGACTGGGCAAGCAGTCGAGCCTGTGGCCGACCAGCATCTCGGGCGATTTCCCGATCTTCCTGGTCAGGATCGGCGACGTCGCCGATCTCGAAATCGTCGCGCAGGCACTGCGTTTCCAGGAATACATGCGCACCCGTGGCATGATGATCGATTTCGTCGTCGTCAACGAACAGGCCTCCTCCTATGTGCAGGACCTGCAGCGGGCGGTCGAATCCCTATGCGAGAACAGCCGTTTGCGCGGCAAGGAGCTCGGACCGCGCCAGCACATATTCGCCGTGCGCCGCGACCTGATGGACGAGACCACCTACAAGACGCTGCTTGCGGTTGCCCGCGTGGTTCTGCACACGCGCAACGGCACCATCTTCGATCAGATCGAGCGGGCCGAGGTGGCGGCCTTGCAGGCGCGCGATGCCCAGCAGCCGGCGGCATTGCCTGAATTGGCGTCTATGACACATTCCTTTGGCTCGCAGGCCCTGGCGGCGGACGGGCACGGGCTCAGCCAATGGAACGGGTTCGGTGGTTTCGAGGGCGACGGGCGGCATTATGTCGTGCGCCTGGCCGGCCGCAGCACCACGCCCCAGCCCTGGATCAATGTTATTTCCAACGCCTCGTTCGGCTTCCACGTCTCCGCCGAAGGCGCTGCCTTCACCTGGAGCCGCAACAGCCGCGACTACCAGCTGACGCCGTGGTCGAACGATCCGGTTTCGAACCGGCCCGGTGAGGGCATCTATATCTATGATCACGCCAGTGGCCGGGCATTCTCGCCGCTCGCCGCCGTGGTGCGCGATCCGTCGATGACTTACGAGACGTGGCACGGCCAAGGGTTCTCCACCTTCCGGTCGAAGCGCGGCTCATTGTCGATGGACCTCACCCATGTCGTCGACCCGGTCGACCCGGTGAAGATTTCCCGCCTGCGCATCCAGAATGCCGGCCCGACGCCGGCCAGGCTGCGCGTCTATGCCTATGCCGAATGGGTGCTGGGCGGACATCGCTCGCGCACGGCGGCGACCATCGTTCCGTCGCGCGATGCCGCCACCGGCGCCTTGCTGGCACAGAACCCCTACGGGCTCGATTTCGGGGAGCGCGTCGCCTTCCTCGCCGCCGATGACGGCGTGCATTCGGTGACAGCAGACCGGACTGAATTCCTGGGCCGGCACGGCACCAGCGAGTTTCCGCAGGCGGTGCTGAGCGGCGCGGGACTGTCAGGCCGCGTGGAGGCCGGCGACGATCCCTGCGCTGCAATCGCCCGCGACATCGATGTTCCGGCCGGCGGCGACGTCACGCTGTTCTGGCTGCTCGGGGACGCTGGCTCGGCCGCGGAAGCGAGCGCCCTGGTGCGCAAGCATCGGGGTAGGGATTTCGACCAGCGTCTGGCCGACAACGAGCGCGAGTGGCGCGGCTTCCTCGACACCATCCAGGTCGAAACGCCGGACAAGGCGCTCGACGCCATGGTCAACCACTGGCTGCCCTACCAAAGCCTCGCCTGCCGCATCCGCGCCCGCTCTGCCTTCTATCAGGCCAGCGGCGCCTTCGGCTTCCGCGACCAGTTGCAGGACACGCTGGCTCTGCTGGCGCACGATCCCAAACTGGCGCGAGACCAGATCCTCAACGCGGCGCGTCGGCAGTTCCCTGAAGGCGACGTGCAGCATTGGTGGCTGCCGCGCACCGGGGCGGGCGTGCGTACGCTGATCTCCGACGACGTAGTCTGGCTCGCCCATGCCACCGCGCGCTACCTGCTGGTGACGGGTGACGCCACCATCCTGAAGGAGCAGCTGCCCTTCATCGATGGACAGCCGCTCGGCGAGGGCGAGCACGATGCTTTCTTCACGCCCGAAATTTCGAAAAAGACGGCGTCCCTCTACGAGCATTGCGCGCGTGCGCTCGATCTTGCCATTACGCGCAGCAGTCCCGCCGGGCTGCCGCTGATCCTCGGCGGCGACTGGAACGACGGCATGAACCGCGTCGGCGAGCAAGGCAAGGGCGAGAGCGTCTGGCTCGGATGGTTCCTGCTGCGGACGCTGGGCGACTTCGCCGCCGTGGCCAAGACCGAGGGTGATGCCAAGCACGCGCAGGCCTGGGCAAAGCATGCCGACGCGCTGAAACGCGCGCTGGAGAGCACGGCGTGGGACGGCGAATGGTATCGGCGCGGCAGTTTTGACGATGGCACGCCGCTCGGTTCGCGCTCATCCCAGGAGTGCAGGATCGACTCCATCGCCCAGTCCTGGAGCGTGCTCTCGGGCGAGGGCGATCCGGCGCGTTCGACGACGGCGATGCAGCAGGCGACCAAGCTGCTCGTCGACGACGAACTCAAGATCCTCAAGCTGTTCACGCCGCCCTTTTCGAAGACGAAGAAGGACCCGGGATACATCAAGAGCTACCCGCCGGGCGTTCGCGAGAATGGCGGCCAGTATACTCATGCCGCCACCTGGTTCGTCATCGCGCTGGCCGAAATGGGGCTGAACGACGAAGCCTATCGCTGCTTCTCGATGCTGAACCCGGTCAACCACGCATTGGACGAGGCCTCGGCAGAGCGCTACCGCGTCGAGCCCTACGTGGTTGCGGCCGATATCTACGCCGGCGACGGCAATGCCAGCGACAACAAGGGCGGCCGCGGTGGCTGGACGTGGTACACGGGCTCGGCGGGCTGGCTGTACCGGGCGGCGGTCGAAGGCATTCTCGGCATCGAGCGGCGTGGAAAGCAGATCACGTTTAGGCCGAAACTGCCCAGCCATTGGGATGGCTACGCCGCCACGCTCAAAATGCTGGGGGCCGAAGTCACGGTGCGTGTCGTCCGCGACAAAAAGACCAAGTCGATCTCGCTTGAAGTTGATGGTTCGAAGACGAAATCCGCGTCTTTCCAACCGAAGGCTGGTAGCAAGGTCGAAGTTGTCGTGAAGATACCCTCGTAAAATCAACAGCTTCAACCCTGTCCCGCGCATCCTCCGGAATGCGCGGGATAGTCTTTTGTCTATTTGCAGATCTCCGCTTGGGCAGCCGACGGATCCGGTCGGGCCATGCCGGGCAAGATCGCCGTGATTAAAAATGTGGCAGCGCTCAGCGGCTGCCATGATTTTGCCGCAAGGCTGACATTTCACCTTTTATCTCAACCCGTTAGGTGATCACGTGAGATTTCGCATCGTCGTCATCTTTTGTTCGCTAAACGGGAACGGAAGGGATAGACGGGCATTGTTTTGCGACGCGTTAACCGATACGTGTCAAGAAATGGTGCGGTGCACAATAAATGTTTTGGCGGAGTAGCTGAAGTGTCCCTTCTGCAAATCTACTGGCGAGCGCTCGGTTATTTGGCAGCTGACAGGAAACGCGTGGCGCTGATCTGCTCAGCCAATGTCGCGCTGGCCATCATCGCCATCCTGGAGCCGATCATGTTCGGTCGCGTGATCGACGCGATTTCCGCACACGGCTCCGTCTTTTCGACGCTCGCCCTCTGGGCCGGCCTCGGCGCCTTCAACATCATCGCGTTCGTTCTTGTGGCGCGCGGCGCCGACCGCTTCGCCCACGCCCGGCGCAGCGAAGTGCTCTGCGACTCCTTCGAGCGCGTCATCACCATGCCGCTCGCTTGGCATCATCAGCGCGGCACGTCCAATTCCCTGCACACGCTGCTGCGTGCCGTGGAGACCTTGTTTAGTCTCTGGCTCGAATTCATGCGCCAGCATCTGTCCACGGCCGTCGCGTTGTTCCTGCTGATCCCGACCGCGCTCAGCATGGACGTGCGCATGTCGATGGTGCTGCTGGCTCTCGGCGTGCTCTATGTCGGCATCGGCCGGCTGGTGATGAAGCGGACCAAGGCGGGCCAGGCCGCCGTGGAGCGCCACTATCACACCGTATTCGCCCATGTGACGGACTCGGTCAGCAACGTCGCCGTTTTGCAGAGCTACAACCGCCTCGGCCATGAGGCCGATACGCTGCGCCGCTACGTCAAGAACCTGCTCGATGCGCAGAACCCTGTGCTCGACTGGTGGGCCATGGCCAATGCGCTGCATCGCCTGTCGTCGACGATTTCGATGATGGTGGTGCTTTTGATCGGCGCCTATCTGGTCACCCACGGCCAGCTGCGCATCGGCGACGTCATCGCCTTCACCGGTTTTGCAACGCTGCTGATCGCACGTCTCGACCAGATGTCGGCATTCGCCAACCAGATTTCGGAGGCCCGCGCCAAGCTCGAGGATTTCTACCATCTCGAGGACTCGGCGGCCGACGCCGCCGAACCGGACGGGCTGCGCGATCTCACTAACGTCACCGGCCATGTCCGCTTCGAGAATGTCGGCTTCGAATTCGCCAATTCGGGGCAGGGCATCCACGACGTCTCCTTCGAGGTCCAGGCGGGCCAGACCGTAGCCATCGTTGGGCCGACCGGCGCCGGCAAGACCACGCTCATCAATCTGTTGCAGCGCGTCTTCTCGCCGTCCACCGGCCGTATCCTGATCGACGGCATCGACACCCGCACCGTGACCCGCAAGTCGCTGCGCCATTCGATCGCCACCGTGTTCCAGGATGCGGGCCTGCTCAACCGCTCGATCGAGGAAAACATCCGCGTCGGCCGCTCCGATGCGACCAACGACGAGATCCATGCCGCCGCCGACGCGGCTGCCGCACAGGACTTCATCCTGGCCAAGAGCAATGGCTACGACACGGTGGTCGGCGAACGCGGCGGCCAGTTGTCTGGCGGCGAGCGCCAGCGCATCGCCATTGCCCGCGCCGTGTTGAAGGATGCTCCGATCCTGGTGCTGGATGAGGCGACCAGCGCCCTCGACGTCGAGACAGAGGACCGCGTCAAGGAAGCGATCGACGAATTGCGCCGCGACCGCACCACCTTCATCATCGCCCACCGCCTGACCACCGTCCGCGACGCCGATCTGGTCGTGTTCATGGACAAGGGCAGGGTGGTCGAAATGGGCGGCTTCGCCGAGCTGTCGCTGCGCAACGGCCGTTTCGCCAGCCTGCTGCGCGCCGGCGGCCTGCTCAACGACGAAGAGGTCCGCCGCCTCAGCCGCTCGATACAGGGCGAGGCCGCCTGAGCGGGTTCTTTTACCTCCCCCCGTGGGAGGTCGGACCGAAGGTCCGGTCGGGGAGCGCCGCCGTCCTCACCCCGCTGCTTCGCAGCAACCCCCCAAGGGGAGGTGACAAGGCCTGCGACACTCCCTCGATTGCCCCAGACGCATAGCCGGGCTATTTAAAGCGGCATGAGCGACAGCACTTCACGCCTGAGCGGCTGGACCGATCTTGCCAACCCGACACGGTTCGTGGCGCTTGCCGACCGGGTGGTGCCGTGGCTGGCGACGATTGCGGCGCTGACCCTTGCCGCCGGCCTCTATATGAGCTTCACCGCGCCCGAGGACTTCCAGCAAGGCATCACCGTCCGCATCATGTACATCCATGTGCCTTTCGCCTGGTTGGCCATGATGTGCTACACGCTGATGGCGCTCTCGGCGCTCGGCACATTGGTCTGGCGCCATCCGCTGGCCGATGTCGCACTGAAATCGGCGGCCCCCATAGGTGCCGTCTTCACCGCGCTGGCGCTGGTCACCGGTTCGATTTGGGGCAAGCCGATGTGGGGCACCTGGTGGGTATGGGACGCGCGGCTGACTTCGGTTTTCGTGCTCTTCCTGATGTATCTCGGCATTATCGCGCTGACCCGCGCGCTCGATGACGCCGGCCGCGCCGCCTGGGCCGCCGCCATCATCACGCTGGTCGGCTTCATCAACATCCCGATCATAAAGTTCTCGGTCGATTGGTGGAACACGCTGCACCAGCCGGCCTCGGTATTCCGCATGGGCGGCTCGACCATCGACCCCTCGATGCTGTGGCCGCTGCTGGTGATGGCCATTGGCTTCACGGTGCTGTTCTTCGCGCTGCACCTGATGGCGATGCGCACCGAAATCCGCCGGCGGCGGGTGATTGCGATGCGAAGGGTCGCGGCCCGGCAGGCGGAGCGTCAGCCGGCTTGATTTCACCCGCGCCTGGCGAGAGAAGTCATCCCATCAGCCCGCGCGCTGCCACCGGCAGGGTTTCCAGCACCGTCTCGCCGTCGATCAAATTGACCTCGTTGAACAGGTTGGTGACCACGCAGCAATGATCGGGCACCACGCGCACGCGCTCGCCGATGCGAAGCTTGCCATCACCTGACAGTGTGACCGTGCCGTGTTCCTCGCTCAGGCCGGTCACCCGCGCTCCCGCAACGCCGAGCAACTCGCCGAAATCGGCGAGCCCCAGCGTGTCGCTCGACAGCGCCTTGCTGCCGGCGTCGAGGATGGCACGCGTCCGCGTCGGATGGCTGACCACGGTCGACAACACGCTCAGCGCGCAATCGTCGAGGCTGCCGACGCCCTTGGCGACCTGGTAGCGGTCGAGATAGATGTAGGTGCCGGGCCGGTATTCCGTGATGACGCTGTCTTCGCCCGACCGCCACATGTCGGGCGTGCCGCCGCTGGAGATGCGCGCGCAGGCAAGGCCGCAGGCGGCCAGCGCCTGCCTGGCGCCGGCGAGCCAGGCCTCGGCCTCCGCCGCACGGCCCGCGGCCGGATAGGTCATCAGCCCGCCGAGGGCGAGGCCCTTGGCCGTGTCGATCTGTCTTGCCAGCCCAACCGCTTCACCAGCCGTCTGCACGCCGCAACGCCCCATGCCGGTGTCGCATTCGACCAGGACCGGCAGGGGATTGCCGGCATCGGTGAAGGTGGCGGCCAGCCCGTCGATCGTCTCCACGCTGTCCGCCGTCACCGACAGGGTTACGCGCATGTGCAGCGCCTTCAGCCGCTCCAGCTTGGCGCGGCCAAGAATGTTGTAGGGGAGAAAAATGTCGGTCAGCCCGGCATCGGCCATCACCTCGGCCTCGCCGATCTTCTGGCAGGTGATGCCGACCGCGCCCGCGGCGACCTGCTTCTTCGCCCAATAGGGCAGCTTATGCGTCTTGATGTGCGGCCTGAGCTTCAACCCGTGGCGGTCGGCATGCGCTTGCGCGCGGGCAATATTGGCTTCGGCGCGCGCTGCGTCGATCAGGATCGATGGCGTATCGAGGTCGTGAATGGTCGGCATCATCTGTCACCCTGTGGAATCCGCAGCGGTTATGGCCTTGAAACCGCCTTATGTCACGCGGCCAGCCGAGCGGACCCGTGGTTCCATGCGGCCACGCCGCAAGCCGGGGCGGGCAATACGGATCGACACCGCATCGGCGTTCGGCTATGCGACTTATCGGAAAAGCCGACACGAGGACCACGATCATGAAACGCTCCGTCATCAACGACATCATCCGCGAAGCCGACGCTTTCATCCGCTCGTTCGGCTACATCATGCCGCCCTTCGCCTATTGGTCGCCGGTAGAGATGAAGGCGCGCCAGGTCGATTCCTCTGCGATCTTCACCTCACGGCTCGGCTGGGACATCACCGACTACGGCCAGGAAAAGTTCAAGGAGCTCGGCCTGTTCCTGTTCACCGTGCGCAACGGCCGCTACGAGGACATGAAGAAGGGCATGGGCATGCTCTATGCCGAGAAGATCATGATCTCGCGCAAGGACCAGTTGTCGCCGATGCACCGCCACAACATCAAGGCCGAGGACATCATCAACCGTGGCGGCGGCAAGCTGGTGCTGGAACTGTTCATGCACGATCGCGACGGCGGCATCGATCCCAAGGCCGAGGTGTCGGTGCCTGTCGACGGCACCATCCACCGGTTGCCGGCGGGCGGGCTGCTGAAGCTCGATCCGGGCCAGAGCGTCACGCTGCTGCCCGGCGTCTGGCATGCCTTCTGGGCCGAAGGCAAGGACGTACTGATCGGCGAGGTGTCGACCGTCAATGACGATCTCACCGACAATGTATTTCGCGAGCCGATCGGTCGCTTCTCAAACATCGACGAGGACGTCGCCCCGCTGCACCTGCTGGTGTCCGACTATGAGAAGTGGCTGGGGTAACTTCGCAGTAAACTGAGGCGCCGGCCGGCTAACGGCCAAGGCCGGCAGCGCCTCAATGGCAGCAGCCAAGTGAAAGTGAGTCCCCCGGTTGCCTCTACGGCGATCCCTGGTCGATCGATCCCACCGCTTCGCCGGTGAAGATGACCTTCGTGCCCTCGTGCACTTCGGAGGCGAGGTCTTCGGCGTCCCAATTGGTCAGCCTGATGCAGCCATGCGAGAAGGTTTTCCCGATCTTGCTCGGGTCCGGAGTCCCGTGAATGCCGTAACTTTCGATGGACAAATCAATCCACACCGATCCCACCGGATTGTTTGGCCCGGCGGCGATCGTGAAGGGGCGCTTGGTCCTGACCCCCTTGAAGGCGAAGTCGGGATCGTAGTGATAGGTCGGGTTGTGCACCACGCGTTTGACCTCTGCCTGGCCGCTCGGCGCCGGCTTCTCCTGGCTGCCGATCGAGGCGGGGTACACCGCAAGCACTTTGCCGGACGGGTCGAGCACGCGAAGCTGGCGCGCGCCCTTGTCGACCTCGACCTCAGCAACACCCGCGGGCGGATCGCCTCGGGTGACGGCAGGCACCAGCACCTTTTGCCCGGCCTTCCTGAAGCCGACGCCAGGGTTGAGCCGTTGAAGCAACTGTTGGCTGACGTGGAAGCGCTCCGCTATTTTTTCCGCCGCGTTGTGGTAGCCGAGCCTGCGCAGGCGGGCCATTTTCTCCATGCGCGCCGGAATTCGCCTGGTAAACGGTCCGCGCACATCCTTGCGCGTCAGCTCGTACGTCTCGAGCGCCGGGCTCGGGGAGGTCGCGACCAGCTTGTCCCAGGTCTGGCGGGTGAGCTTACCATCGGCGGGCAGCCCGTTGGCTGCCTGAAACGCCCGGACCGCCTTGGCGAAGTTCTCTGCTGCGCGGCCGTCGATCAGGCCCGGCGAGAAGCGCGCGCGATCCAGAAGGATCTGTGCCTTCAGCACGGTCGCACTGACGCCTTTTGCTTCGCTGTCGTCGAATTGCGCGTTGTTGACGGCTGCGACGTCCAGCTTTGCCGCCGCCGATACGTCACATGCCATGGCGAGCACGACAGCCGCGACGAGAAGGAGCCTGGTCATCGACGTCACACTCCTGCATGAGCACCTGCTTCTATGACGTTGCAGGGCCGATCTGGTTCCATTCCCCCCTGCATTTGAGCCGCGATCACCGACCGCCAGTATGAGGAATACGGATCGGGACGTCCGGCGGTCGCGCGGATGCATGTGATGATAGACTTAACGGCAAGAACTCGGCGCCGGCTGCACGCTCGTCCTGCACAGGCATGACGAGCTGATTGGTACATCCGTCTTGGCCAACCTTGCTTGCAGCGCCGGCAACGCCTCGCTTCGCCGCGCCGTGTCAGGCATTCCACCAGCCCGTGCAGCGCCTATGGCAACGCCGGGCTCACCCGCACCGGTGTCGAACGCCATTAACTGCCAGGCCTGCCCTTGTTTTGTTTGCGGGCATAGACGACGCATGCGTCGACGGCGCTGACACACAGCCCATCGCGGCGGTTTGGAAGGTTGTTGTCGCCCGCATAGGCGACCTCAGCCACACGGCCCTCGACGATGCGAACCTGTGTGTTGCAATAACCTCCCGGAGCGACATTCAACGACCCGCCGACGGAAGGGATGGGGCCCACCGCGAAGGTAGGAAGCACGACATTGACATTGCCCCGCTGCACCGCGCGCTCATAGCTCCAGATTTGCCCCGATGCTCCTTCGTCGGCGGTGGCGGTGGGGAACCCCGCGCACATTCGCAGGTCCGCTTCGCTGAGGCCGACCATTTCCTTTTGGGCGGCAGCCGTTGTGGGATCCTCTTTCGCAAGCTTGGACGTATCGTCGGGAACGACGCAGGACCAGAGCGCGCCCGTGCCGGTGAGAAGAAACAGGATAGCCGGTAGTCGAATCCCGCGAGACGCCAAAACCGCTCTCCGATCTGCTGGATTGTTCGCCCGCCCTTCACCGAGGTAAGAGGCCGATATTTCAACCCGTGATGATCGGGCTGCCTGTTCGATCGCGAGACGGCGGATCAGGCTGGTTGGTCTGGTGCGGACGGTGGGAGTGAAGCTGGCTGGGGTTCTTGGAAGCTTTTCGAACTTTCTGCCATGCTGCACCAGCCGAATTGCGCGTGCTCACTAGCGAGGCCGGGACATGAAAAACTGCCACGACGGGATGGGATCACGCACTCACTGCGGTAAGTCGAAAGAGGTCCGGCGTGGCGCTTTTTGGGTTCCTCGTCATGCTCGTATAGCCCTTGCGACATTTCTGTAAGACGCATGCGCTTTGGTCCTTCCAAGCGACAAGAATCGCGTATGTGCGTGCACTCCTCCACCCACCGTCACTGACGAACCCCTCGCTTGCCCGCATGACTGAAACTTCGCATACCAGACTGCTCTCCCGCAAAATCTCTGATTACTGTCGTATCCGGCTCGACCCTCTGTTCCCCCCTCAAGAAAGCGCGCGCATCAGGGCCTATCTACTCAACCTCATCGCCCGGGCTGAAACACCGCCCCGAAAAATCCGCGGTTATGATTGGCAAGAGATCGGCATTCTTTGCGGTCTCGACGATAAGACGATTCGATCTGCCCGGACCGCAATCGAACCAGCATTGGGTGCGATCGATCGAAATACGAAAACTGCGCCGAAGTGGGCGACCGTCGCGGGCCGCTCCAGCACTAAACCGGAGCGTCGTGCGCGGGAACATCCGCAGCCGCTGGCAGGGAAATCGCCAGCTCCAATTCGTCATAAAAAGCTCGAGAGGTTGCAGCCGGAAGCTGCTGTAGACCGGCAGAAGCCCGGCATAAAACCGCGCACTATTGAGGAATTCCCGGAACCGCTTTTCGAGCAGCAGTCTGATCCACAAACCTTTCACGCAGCACTGGATTTCCAGATGCGCCGTCATGGCGACAGCTATTGGCATCTCCATCGCGCTGTTGTCAGAGACTACGAGAGTCTAGACCGCTCGACAATTCGCCACTGGCTGCAGGGATCAAAATCGCCGCGGAGCGTGGCGAGCATGGAAGTACTCGCTCGGATCGAGCGTCGTTATCGTCTTTCGGTAGGGTATTTCAAAGCGAAACTCCCGCTCCAGACGCGCTCGGCCTCCGGCCACATTCTCGATGATATCGGCCCGGCTGAACGCCGTCGGCTCGCATGGCACTTGCCTGACGACTTCAACACGCGTCGTTCCGAGGAACAGGAAGAGATCCTGGAATGGGTTAAGCGCGTAGTCATAAGCGGGTCAACTGATTACCGGAAATTCCAGGCGGCTGCGCTGAAACAGCGCTACGCCATCCGTTTCCCGGGCATCACATATGGTCAGTCAGATGTTGCGAATGACGGCTATCGCGTCCGGCGCGAGCACCGTGACGATGATGGTGCTCCGTTCACCGACCCCGACTTGATGTCCGGCGTCATAGACGCCCCTTCTGCGCTTGCGATGGAAATGGCGGATCTGATCCGCTTCAAAACCGCGACACTCACTGCGTTCGGTCTACAGCGCAACGGTGTATGGGGCGAGGAAACGGCATCGCAGAAGGTTGAGCATCTCGGTTTGATGTTCGGTGCTTTGGCCGCGCATCCACGCGGCCCGGTACGCGGCTATGGCGTGCCGACGCAGCATTTGACTTTCGGCCTGCTCGTCTTCCCCTCTGTCTGGGATTGGTATGTTCAATGGCGCGAGAGACGGCGCGGGTTCTACACCGCATGGGAGGTGGACATGCTGCGAATTTCGCTCGCGCTCACCCGCAAGGAGACGGGCTGGCTCAGGCAGCAACCTCATCTGGCGTCGCGGGTCCGCCCCATCAATGGACTGGTATCACAGACCGACATTGATCGCGCCCGCAGCGATTGGGAGGACGCGTGCGATGTCTACTTCAAGCATGCCTCCTCCCGCGTGAAGGAGATTCAGCGGATCGCGCGTGTGCATCGTGATCCTTTTGAACCAATCATGCCTGTGCTGGAGGCCGATAGCCCAGTGGGCGAGTATCGAAAGATCACTGAAGAAATTCTCCGGCTCATGCCAGATGAACGCATTCATGGCCGTCCTGCGGCAGAGGCAGTCCGCTCGTTCCTGATGCTTCGGTTCGGGCTGCATCTCGGGTTACGGCAGAAGAATCTGCGTCAGCTGATGGTCAGTGAACGCGGGAGACTGCCGCGGACTGAGCGCCAGCTAGCCGACATGAAGCGGGGCGAACTCCGCTGGAGCGAACGCGAAAGGGGCTGGGAGGTGCTTATTCCATCAGTCGCTTTCAAGAACGCGAACTCAACCTTTTTCGGGAGTAAGCCATTTAGGCTCGTCCTGCCGAACTTAGGCGGTCTGTACGAGCACATCGACGCGTACATCGACCGGCATCGCCGTGTCCTGCTTGGAGGAGCGGAAGACCCCGGCACCTTCTTTATCAAAACGGTGAAGGTGACGAGTAAGGATGCGGCATACGATCGAAACACGTTCTATGAGGCGTGGCGCCTGACCATCCAGCGATATGGCATCTACAATCCCTATACTCAACGCGGCGCGATCGCCGGCCTTCTCCCTCACGGCCCGCACAATGTTCGCGACGTGCTGGCAACGCATATCCTGAAGCAGACCGGGTCATATGAGCAGGCCAGCTACGCAATCCAGGATACACCCGACATGGTGGCGCACCATTACGGGCGTTTTTTGCCGCAAGACAAAGCTGCCCTTGCTGCGCGGATTTTGAATCAGGTCTGGCAGGCGGCCTAAAAGGCATCAAACAGGGCGACTATGCGCCTCCGTCGATTTGGCCATCCTGATGGGGCCTGATATGTCAATGAATCAGCTAGTTGCGAGATGTTGTGTGCAAAAATCGCGCACGAAAGTTCTGCTCCCTTCTCTTTCGTTCCCACGACGATGCCGCCGACAGCACTTTTGGACACTCTTCTTCCGTCGATACTAACTGCCTGGGGTTCTTCGAATCTGTTCCGCTGTGGTGCAACCTTGATCCAAGTACCGAAGGGGTTGGAGTCGGTAGAGGGACACCGCCAATACAGTGCGGCCACTGAATTCGTTTGCTAACTCGACTCCTTTGCAAGTTATGGGGCGGTTTGCAGCCTTAAATCGCGTCCCGCAACCACTTTCGTCATAATACCCTAACCGTCCGGTCACCAGGGGGCGGGTTGCGTTTCGGGG
>NZ_JAIUIF010000014.1:0-154611 GCF_020165475.1 Mesorhizobium sp. BR1-1-15
CTACCGCGCTACTTCCCTACAGCCCTACAGCCCTACTGCCCTACTGCCCTACTGCCCTACTGCCCTACTGCCCTACTGCCCTACCCCTCCTCAATCTCCGCCTGCAACGCCTCCATATGCGTCGCGGCGGCCGAAGCCGCCGCGCGTTCGATGGCGCGGAAACGGCTGACTACGGCCAGGCCCACCGCCGTCAGTTGCGCGCCGCCGCCCTTGCGGCCGCCGGTCTGCGCGGCCACCAGCGGCTTGCCGAACACCCGGTTCATGTCCTCGACCAGGTCCCACGCATGCTTGTAGGACATCTCCATGCCGCGCGCGGCGGCCGAGATCGAACCGAAGGCGGCGATCTGCTCCAGCAATTCGATCTTGCCCGGCCCGATGCGCCCGTCGGGGTCGAGGTTTATCCGCAAGCTCAGCGACGGCATTTTCTTCCTCCGCGATCACGCCTGCCATGTTAGAGCGTCTTTGGCGGCATCGCTATTCCAAATAGATATAGCGCAAAGACCCACTCGCCGTCTCAGCCATCCGCCTCCGCGGGGAGCCCGCCCCCGGTGTTTGCCTGGTCGAAACTCACCGTCTTGATCACGGCGAAGACCTGTCCGCCGAGCCGCAGCTTCAGAACCTGCCGCGACTGTTCGGTGACCCGTGCCAGCACGGTCGCGCCGTTGCAGTCGATACCGATCTCGACCGTCGGCCCCTCGCCCGGCCTGATCGCGACGATCGTGCCGGCCAGGATGTTGAGCGCGCTGAGACCCGACGGCTGTTCGGTGGCGATCAGGACGTCGCGAGCGCGGATGCGTATGCGCACCGGCGCGCCCACCGTCGCCGCCAGCTTGGGCACGCGTATCTCGCCGGCGTTCGAGCCAAGCACCGTCATGCCGAAAACCTCGTCATGATGAAGTACGCTGGTGTCCAGCACCGCGCCGCCCTCGCCGCGCTCCTCCGCCGGCAGAAGGTCCAGCCTTTGCATGACAGCCGTGGTCGGGCCGCTGGCGGCAAGCTTGCCTTGCGCCAGCATCACCACGTCGCTCGCCAACCGCGCCACCTCGGCGACCGAATGGCTGACATAGACGATCGGGATTTTCGTCTCATCGCGCAGCCGCTCGACGTAGGGCAGGATTTCGGACTTGCGCGCCTCGTCGAGCGAGGCCAGCGGCTCGTCCATCAGCAACAGCCGGGGGCTGGCGAGCAGCGCCCGGCCGATCGCGACGCGCTGCCTCTCGCCGCCCGAGAGCTTTGCCGGCCGCCGCGCCAGCAGCGGCTCGATGCCGAGCAATTCGACGACGGCGTCGATCTCGGCATAACGCTCCGCCGCCGGCGTGAACCAGCGGCCATAGCGCAAATTGCTCGCCACGCTCATATGCGGAAACAGACGCGCGTCCTGGAACACCATGCCGATCCGGCGCCTGTGCTTCGGCACGAAAATGCCCTTGGCCGTGTCGACCAGCACACGGCCATCGACCTCGATGCGTCCCTGGTCGGGCCGGATCAGCCCGGCAATCATATTGATCAGCGTCGTCTTGCCCGAGCCGGAGGGCCCGAACAGCGCCGTCAGCCGCCCGGCGCTCTCGAAGCGGATGTCGAGGGGGAAATCGCCGAGCCGATGGCGGATGTCGACAAGGACCGTCATTCAATGTCCATCCGCCGGCCGACGCGCCGCGCCAACACTTCCGAGGCCACCAGGGCGGCCATCGAGATGACGATCGAGATCAGCGTCAGCCGAAGCGCGCCGGCATCGCCGCCCGGCACCTGGGTGAATGTGTAGATTGCCGATGGCAGCGTCTGCGTCTCGTTCGGGATGTTGGAGACGAAGGTGATCGTCGCTCCGAACTCGCCCATCGCCTTGGCGAAGGAGAGGATGGCACCGGCGATCAGCCCGGGCAGGATCAGCGGCAAGGTGATGGTGCCGAACACCCATGGCGGGCTGGCGCCGAGCGTTCCGGCCGCCGCCTCCATCTTGCGGTCGACGGCCTCGATCGACAATCGGATCGCCCGCACCATCAGCGGAAAACCCATGATGCCGCAGGCAAGAGCCGCACCCGTCCAGCGAAAGGAAAAGACGATGCCGAAATGCTCGGCCAGGAATGCGCCGGCCGGCCCACGCTTGCCGAAGGTCAGAAGCAGGAGATAGCCGGTCACCACGGGCGGCAGGATCAGCGGCAGATGCACCAGCCCGTTGAGCAGCGTCTTGCCCCAGAATCGGCCGCGCGCCAGGAGCAGCGCTATCGCTATGCCCGGCGGCAGGCTGGCGATCATCGCCACTGTCGCCACCTTGATGGACAGCCGGACCGCATTCCATTCGTCGGGAGTGAGGTCCAGCAGCCAGTTCATGCGCAGGTGGCTATCCTAGTTGACAGGCGCAAGGACCGTGAAACCCTGCTCCTTGAATAGATCCGAGGCCTTTGCCGTCCGCAGGCACTTCAGGAAGGCAGGCGTGTCCTTGTCCTTCGAATCAGCCGTTTGGGCAACCGGATAGATGATCGGCGGATGTGAATCCTCGGGGAAAACACCAACCACCTTGACGCCCTTTTCGGCATGCGCGTCCGTGGCATAGACGATGCCGAGAGCCGCTTCGCCCGTCGAGACCAGCTTGAGTGCCGCACGCACATTCTCGGCCTGCGCCACCTTGCCCTCGACCGAGGACCAGACGCCGAGCGATTCAAGCGCGGCCTTGCCGTATTTGCCAGCCGGCACAGCCTTGAGGTCGCCCATGGCGAGCTTGCCGTCGCCGACCAGCTTGGCCAGATCAAAACCCTTTTCGATCTTGGCTTCAACGCCCGAATCCTTCGGCGCCACCAGCACGATCTGGTTGCCGAGCAGCTTCACTTCGGTATCGGGCTTGGTCAGCTTCCTGTCGGAAAGATACTTCATCCAGTCGAGATCGGCCGAGATGAAGACGTCCGCCGGCGCGCCGCTTTCGATCTGCTTGGCGAGCGCCGAACTCGCCGCGTAGGAGATGGTCGCCGCTTCGCCGACATCAGCCGCGCAGGCCTTGTTGACCGCGTCGAGCGCGTCCTTGAGGCTGGCGGCCGCAAACACCACGACCTCGTCTTGCGCGCGCGCCGCCGGCACTGCTGCCGTCCACGCCGCCGCGAAGCCACCAATGGCGACCGCCGCCACTGCAAAACCGTTGCGCGTCATGAAGCTCTCCCTGAGTTGGCATCCGGCCTGCTCGAAGCCTGCCATCCGATATATCCGGATGAATATAACAAGGAAAGGTTTTTCGCCCAGCGTCGCCATTGAATGCGCGGCGTCATCGCGACCTGCGATAGACCAGCACGGATACAGCGAAAGGCAGACGAAGACGTCACAAGAAAATCGGCGCCCGTTGCCCTCGACGGAACCAAGGCTGAAATCTTCTAAAGCGCGTCGTTCCCCCAAAACCGCGGTCACTTTTGGGCGACATAGCTGTCGCCGCCGTGATCTATTGGGAGAGGCGAGACAATGTCTAAATGCAGATAAGTGTGTGTCGAAACGAGCCTTCCGGCGTCTTCACCATCCGCACTTTGCAGACATACCGCGTCTCGCTTGATATGGCGCTTGCGGGAAGGTCATTCCCCTCTGCGTCAGCGGGCTTGCAAGTCGCGCGGGGACAGTTTGGCAGCTTCGCAGCTGGATCGTCGCAGAACGGCTTCATGCTGTTGTTGATGCATTCACACCCGCACTCGGCAAATGCGCGGCCATTGAAAGCGAAGACAAAGACGAGCGCAAATACCGCTGCTGGCAGTCGCATGGACGCCTCCCCGGAAATCTCCTGGCCTGAGGGTAAGGTCGACCGATCTTGTCGAAAAGATATCAAAACGACGTACCGGCGAGGCACCACCATCGCCACGGCCTCGAGACATCAGGTCGGCAAGGTTGCGCCGGCGGTTCAGACCGCGATCGGCGCCTTGATCGTCGCGTCGGCGACATAATTTTCCAGCCGGAAATCCTCGAAGCGGAAGGCGAAGAGATCCTTCACTTCAGGGTTGATCCACATGGTCGGCAGCGTTCTTGGCGTGCGCCGCAGCTGCTCGCGCGCCTGCTCGAAATGGTTCGAATAAAGATGTGCGTCGCCGAGCGTATGGACGAAATCACCGGGCTTCAGGCCGGTCACCTGCGCCACCATCAGCGTCAGCAGGGCGTAGGAGGCGATGTTGAACGGAACGCCGAGGAAGATGTCGCCGGAACGCTGGTAAAGCTGGCAGGAAAGCCGGCCTTCCGAGACGTAGAACTGGAACAGGCAATGGCATGGCGGTAACGCCATCGCCTCCACCTCGGCCGGATTCCAGGCCGAAACGATCAGCCGCCGCGATTGAGGATTGCGGCGTATCTCTTTCACAAGATTGGTTATCTGATCGATCGACCCGCCATGGCCGTCCGGCCAGGAACGCCACTGCTTGCCATAGACGGGGCCAAGGTCGCCATTCTCGTCAGCCCATTCGTCCCAGATGGAAACGCCATGGTCGGTCAGATATTTGATATTGGTTTCGCCGGCCAGGAACCACAAAAGCTCATGAATGATCGATTTCAGGTGCAGCTTCTTGGTGGTGGTGGCGGGAAAGCCGCGCGCCAGATCGAAGCGCATCTGGTAGCCGAACACGGAGCGCGTGCCCGTGCCCGTGCGGTCGCCGCGGTCGGCGCCATGATCCAGCACGTGCTGCAGAAGGTCGAGATACTGGCGCATCGGTTCGGCTCGATTCGATTGTGCGAGCATTATAGCTGCTAGACAGGCGGCCGAACACATCAAAACGGCGCAGGCGACGCTTGCCTCATCACCGTTTCGGCGTCTGCGCCGACATCCAAGCAAACTGGCCGCAGCCTCGGTGTCCGTCTTGCAACCCCGGCAATTGGCGAAACCATCGGTGACAGCATTCCTCTCCCCGTCTCTATACGGGGAGAAGATGGCGGCAGCCAGATGAGGGGCAGCACAAGCCGTGCCCGTTACAAACCAGCGGCGCGCTTCAGCAGCCGCGCGAGCACGGAATTCTCAGAGCGAACCGAGCTTTCCCAGGTCCTTGGCAACGAGGTAGTAAAAAGTCACTCGATTCTTGGTGTTGTCTGCGGCCATCGCCTTGCAGGTCTTCTCGATCGCAGCATCTGCCTTCGCCGCATCGGCGACGCCGAGCTTCTTGCCGACCCAGTTTTCCCGGACGCGCTCGAGTTCTTTGGGATCGGTGCAGGACACCAGCGAGGAGTCGCGGTTCCTGAGCGCGATGCCCAGATGCTTGACGATCTTCTCAACAATTTCCGCACTCGCCGCGGCGTCGTATTTCTTCACGTCTGCAAGATAGTCGGCCATCAAAATTCCCCTCGTCGGCGCCACGGATCCGGTCGATGAGGGCTGTGGCGCGCTCCGCAACTCGTGCGCTCGGTCGGTAACTCCTCACCGCGGCAAAGCTTCGGTTGAGACCGTTCCCAAGTCAACCCTGCCGCGTCGCATTTTGACACAGGGACAAAGCACATTGCGGTCTTTCATTTCTGGCGATGGACCCCTATATTCGCTTCGTCGGCTTGACCGACTATGGCGATAAACTGGCGATGAAATAAGCCGTTCGGACCCGGGGGCGGTACCCGGCGCCTCCACCAAAAACCGCTCTGGAAGACGGAGCGGCTTTTGCTGGGGGCGAAATAGGATCGACGAAGGTGTAAAGATCGTACTTTTGCCCGGCATTGTACCACCGTCATCGGGCTAAACTTATAGTTGCCAACGACAACTATGCGGAAGCACGTCTCGCTGCTTAATGCAGTGCGATAGCTTCAAATCAAGCCCTAGGGGTTCGCACTTCTAGGCGGGGTTCGGAGGTACCTGGCAACAGAAACCTCCACTTCTCCCCTTTTTCATCGGCATCACGCGCAACGGCACGCTCGCGCCGGCCAGACTTCGTTCGGCCCATGGGAGGCGACGCAGTGGAGCCGCGTGCCTCCTTCGACATGGGTAAAAAATGCAAAACAATTCCGACCGATTCTTCGTGCTGACCGGCGGTCCGGGCTCCGGCAAGACCACACTGATCGAAGCCTTGCGCCGTGCAGGGTTCGCCACCTCGGTCGAGGCCGGACGCGGCATCATTCGCGACCAGTCCGCCATTGGCGGCTCCGCTTTGCCTTGGAGCGATCGCGCATTGTTTGCCGAATTGATGCTGTCCTGGGAGATGCGCTCGTACCAAGCCGCGATCGAACAGGAAGGACCGGTCTTCCTCGATCGTGGCGTGCCCGACACGCTGGGCTATCTCCGCCTCAGCGGTCTGCCGGTGCCCGATCACGTCGGCATCGCAGCGAAGCGTTGCCGCTACAACCCTCGTGTCTTCGTTGCCCCGCCTTGGCCCGAAATCTTCACGCAGGATGAAGAACGCAAGCAAACGCTCGACGAAGCCGAGCGTACCTGTCACGCGCTGGTCGGCGTCTATGCCGAACTCGGTTATGAACTGGTACGGCTGCCCCTGGCGCCTGTCGAGACACGGCTGCGCTTCATGCTGGACGAAACGGGATTGGCATGAAAAAGGCCGGGATCGCCCCGGCCTCTTTCAATTTCCCGGCCTCTTTCAATTTATTGGCGATTGCCTACTCCGCCGGCGCTTCGACGGCCTCGCGCGAACGGCCGAGCGTGATCTTGGCCAGGGTGAAGGAGATCACCGCGCAGAGCGTGATGCCGGCGACCATCGGCAACGGCGTGCCGTCGAAAAAGATGCCCGCGACACCCATGGCGAGCGCACCGATGGCGAAGTGCAGCGTGCCCATCAGCGCCGAAGCCGTGCCCGCGATCTCGCCATGCTCCTCCATGGCCAATACCGAGGTGGTCGGAATGACCAGGCCGAGAAAGCCATAGCCGACGAACAGCAGCGCCGCCATCACATCCAGCCGGTCCACACCGGAAGCCATGACAGCGAACAGTGCCACCATCGTCGTGGCGTAGCCGGTCACCGCCACCCACACCACCCGCTTGAGCCCGAAACGCTCGGAAAGCAGGCCGGTGAGCTGCGACATGCCGATGAAGGCGACGGCATTGATCGAGAAGAACACGCTATAGACCGAAGGCGACAGGCCGTAATGGTCGATCAGGATGAAGGACGAGCTCGACAGATAGACGAAGAAGCTCGCAATGCCGAAGCCCGCGATCGCCACCAGGCCGAGGAAATTGCGGTCCCCCATCAGGAAACGGTAGCCTGAAAGGGCGGTGCCAAAGGAAGAACCGGCGCGTTCTTCAGCCGGCCGCGTCTCCTTGAGCGAGGTCGCGAGCAGGATGGTTGCCAGCACCGCTGCGGCCGTGACGGTCCAGAACACGGCGCGCCAGCCGAAACTCTCGATGATCTGGCTGCCGGTCAGCGGCGCCAGGATCGGCGATACCGAGAACACCAGCATCAGCAACGACATCAGCTTGGCGGCTTCGTTGCCAGTGTGCAGGTCGCGCACGATCGCGCGCGGAATGGCCATGCCGGCGCTGGCGCCAAGGCCCTGCAGGAAACGGAAGGCGATCAGCCATTCGATGGTCGGCGCCAATGCCGAACCGACGCCGCCGACCATGAACAGCGCAAGACCGCCATAGAGCGGCAGCTTGCGTCCGACCATATCGGAGATCGGCCCGACGACGATCTGGCCGAAGCCCATCGACAGGAAGAAGATCAAAAGGCTCATCTGCACGGCTGCGGTGCCGGCGTTGAGATCCGCGCCGATCGAGGGCAATGCGGGCAGATACATATCGATGGCGAAGGGCCCGATGGCGGACAACAGGCCGAGCACGACCGCGATGCGGAGGAATTTGGGACTCATGATGTTGGCTTCTTTCGAATCTGGTTGCCGCCGCAAGGCGACGTCTGACCCCAGGACGTTCGATCCCGTGGGATTCCGACTCTCCGAGAGCGAATTGTTCGCCTGTCCAGAGGTGAACCACTTATAGCGTGTCCACAAATTTAGACAGTCTTGTCTAAATCGTCAATCACCTCTATATAGATTTTCATGAGACCGGGTGTTTCTCCTGACAGTTTCCCGCCACGCAGCCACGAGGCCAAGCGCATCTCGGTGGTCGACGCAGCCGCTTCCGTGTTCTGCCGCGAGGGCTTTGCCGGCGCCAATATCGACCTGATCGCCGCCGAGGCGGGTGTCTCGCGCCAGACCGTCTACAACCACCATGGCGACAAGGAAAAGCTCTTCATCGCCGTAGTCCGCGATCTCACCGAGCGCTGCAATGCCGGCATCTTCGCCACCATCGCCACGTTCCCGGACCAGCCGAGGGATCTGGAAGCGGATCTGATCGGCTTTGCCGTGCGCCTGAACCAGAACTGCATCTGCAACCGCGACGGAAAATTCCTGCGCAAGCTGATCCAGACCGAAGGCGAGCGCTACCCCGAACTGTTCGCCGAATGGCGCGAACAGGGTCCTGGCAGGACATGGCCGGCAATCGCCGCCCGCTTCGCCCGCCTTGCCTATGGCGGTTACCTCGCGATCGACGACCCCGACGTCGCGGCGCGGCAGTTCCTCGGCCTCGTCAATGCTGAATTGCAGACGACCTTCATGCTCGGCGGCACCCCGGCCGAGGACGAGGTCATGCAATCGGCGACAAATGGCGTGCGCACCTTCCTGCGCGCTTTCGGCAAGCGCCCCTCCCCGACCAGCGTCAAGAAACACGCCGCGCTTGCCAACGCGTGACATTTGCGGGTGACGCAAGCCGGCTTCCGCGATCAAATCTCGGCAATCGTCCTCGCTTCCTCGCGGCGGCGGTCTATATGCGGTTTACGCCGCGCTCAAGCTTGATTACAGCTATGCGGACGATTCAACGGAACCCGACCGCCACATGGCCGACGACCACATCCGCTATGACATTCTGGCCCAGGAGGCGTTGCGCGGCGTCATGCGCAAAGTCCTGGCCGAGGTCGCGCGCACCGGCCTGCCCGGCAACCATCATTTCTTCATCACCTTCCTGACCGGCGCGCCCGGCGTGCGCGTGTCTTCGCGGCTGCGCGAGCGCTATCCGGAGCAGATGACCATCGTCATCCAGTTCCAGTATTGGGACCTGAAGGTCACCGAGACCGGTTTCGAGGTCGGGCTCTCCTTCTCGGACGTGCCGGAAAAACTCGAAATCCCGTTCTCGGCGGTGCGCGGCTTCTACGATCCGTCGGTTAACTTCGAACTCGAATTCGACGTCAAGACCGAAGGCCAGTCAGATGACGAGCCAGCTTCCCAGCCGGCGTCCGAACCGCTCGCCATCGTCTCCGAGAAAAAGCCGAAGGCTGAGAAGAAGGCCGCCGAACCCGAGAAGAAGGCGGCCGATGCCGATGCCGCCAAGGGCGCCGAAGTCGTCTCGCTCGACGCCTTCCGCAAGAAATAAGCCTTCGGGTCGCGCGTCATGGCCGACATCGTCAATCTGCGCCAGGCTCGCAAGCAGAAGGCAAGGCTGGAGAAGGAACGCACTGCCAGCCAGAACCGCGCCCTGTACGGCCGCTCCGGGGCAGAGAAGGAACGCGACCGCCTGGTTGCCGAGAAGGCCGAGTCCTTCGTCGCGGGCCGTCGGCGTCAACCGTCGCCCGATCCGGACCCCAAATGAGCTTCAGGTGAGCCCGGTCGAAAAACGCTCGGTGACGATCCGTGGCCACCGCACCAGCTATTCGCTCGAAAAGCCGTTTTTTGACGACCTTGTCGCCATCGCCGTCGCGCGCAATCTGACCCTTGCCGCGCTGGTCGCGGAAGTCGACGAAAACCGGCCGCGAGACACCAATCTCTCCTCGGCGCTCCGGATCCATGTACTGGCCTGGGCGAAGCGCGGCCGCGCCTGATGTCTGACGCCCGTCAGGCAGCGCCTTCCTGTTTCCCGCGGCGGGTGCCGAACCCCAGCAGGGCCGTGCGATCGCGCTCCTCCGCCTGCTTCCTGGATCTGACGCGCATCAGGTCCTTCCAGCCGACGTAACCGACCAGCGTTCCGTCGTCGCGTGCCACGACCGGCAGATGCGACACGTTGGCCGTCAAGAGCTTGTCCGACAGGCCTTCCAGATATTCATCGGGATAGGCAAGCGTCACCTTGCTGCCGGCCAGCAAGTCGCCGAGCGTCGTCGTGCGGTGCTTGCCGGCGCGCCGCCAGCGCAGGATCGCCGGTGGATCGATGAGGCCGAGCACCTGCCTGTTGCCGTCAATGACCGGGAAGCTCGGATGACGCGTCTCCGGCGCGGTCAGGAATGCCGCTGCGCCATGCAGCGTCATCGTCGCCGGCACGCTCTGGACCTGCGTGGTCATCACTTCGTGCACCCTGGTCAGCGCGAACGGATCGACCCGGTATTCGCGCACCAGATGATGCCCTCGCCTGGCGATCTTCTCGGTCAGGATGGAACGTTTCATCAAAAGCACCGTCACCGCATGGGCGGCGGCGCAGGCCGCGATCAGTGGCACCAGCACATGTGTGTTGCCGGTCAATTCGACCGCGAAGAAGGTCGCGGTCAGCGGCGCGCGCATCGTGCCGCCCATGGTCGCCGCCATCGCCAGCAGCGCCCAGAAGCCGGGATCGGCCGCCGGCAGGATGCCGGCGAGCACCGCGCCCATCGCGCCGCCCATGATCAGCAGTGGCGCCAACACGCCGCCCGACGTTCCCGAGCCCAGCGCCACCGACCAGATGACGGCTTTCACCACCAACAACAGGAGTGCCGCCGTCGCGATCGTACGGCCGTCCAGCATGTTGGATATGTTGTCGTAGCCGACGCCGAGCGCCTGCGGCTCGATCAAGCCGCCAATGCCAACGGCGAGGCCGCCGAGCATCGGCCACCACATCCAGTGGATCGGCAGCTTCTGGAAACCGTCCTCGCAGGCATAGACCATCTGCGTCAGCAAGGCAGACAGGAGGCCGGCGGCAACGCCGATCAGGACCCAGCCGCCAAGACCGGCAAAGGAAATCGCCATGCCGCCCTGAAACGGAAAGATCGGTCCCGGCATGTGCAGCATGGTGCGCTCGACCTCCGCCACGATGGCAGCCACCGCCACCGGAATGAAGCTGCGCGGCGTCCACTCGAACAGAAGCAGTTCGACCGCCAGCATGATGGCGGCGATCGGCGTTCCGAACACGGTGGTCATGCCCGCGGCGGCGCCCGCCACCAGCAGCGTCTTGCGCTCATTGTCGCTGACCGGCAGCATCTGCGCGATCAGCGAGCCGATGGCGCCGCCGGTCATGATAATTGGGCCCTCGGCGCCGAACGGTCCACCGGAGCCGATCGAGATCGCCGACGACAGCGGCTTCAGCACTGCGACCTTGGCGTCCAGCCGCGAGCGCCCGAGCAGGATCGCTTCGATCGCTTCTGGAATGCCGTGGCCACGGATTTTCTCGCTGCCGTAGCGCGCCATCAGGCCGATAATGAGTGCGCCGATCACCGGCACGGCGACGGCGGCATAGCCAAGCGGCGTGTCCTCCAGCCTCAGATCGGCGAGCGTGAATTGACCGAAATAGGCGACGTTGGTGGCGAGCCGGATCAATTTCAGCAGGATGATGCCGGCAAACAGCGCGGCCGTCGCCACCACCACCGCGATGCCAGCGATCAGCAACACCCTGGCGTCGGTGGTGAAATCGCGCAGATGTCCGGGACTGCCCTGTTCGGTCTTCATTGCCTGCCTGCTTTCCGTGGCGTGTCGCTGTTGGAGGATCGGCAAACCGTCAAAACGGCTTTGCCGGCGGCTATGTATCGTAATACGATATAAATATTCAAGCGGACTTGGCCCGAAATCGTTTGAGCTTTGGCTGGAATGACAACACATGTCTGATATGTCGCATCCGCAAAAACCCCGCCCCGCCATCAGCCAGGCCGACTACCAGCGGCTGTCGGAGTTCCGCTATCTGATCCGCCGCTTCCTGGAATTCAGCCAGCTACAGGCCGAAGACGCCGGTCTGACATCGCGCCAGCATCAGGCACTGCTCGCCATCAAGGGTTTTCCGGGCGGAGGCCCGGTAGCCATCGGCGACCTCGCCGAACGCTTGCGCATCCGTCATCATAGCGCCGTCGAACTGGTCAACCGCCTGTGCGAGGCCGGGCTGATCGTCAGGGATCAGGACAAGGACGACCAGCGCAAGGTGCTGCTGCAACTGACCGAGCGGGCCGATGCCTGCCTCGCCGACTTGTCGGCCGTGCATCTCGACGAGCTTTCGCGCATCGAACCCATGCTGAGGAGCGTGCTCGCCCGAAAGGACCGCGACACGCTCCAGAGACAAGTTTCGCAACCTAGCTGAATGGAGGCTATGCCATGTACAACATCTGGTTTTCCAAGGCAGTCCCGGTTTCCACAGGCGTTACTGGCGACGTTCGAAATCTGTCCAATGCCGAACAAGCTCTCGACCTTCTTACCAATCACTGGCGCGATGCGGGAAGCATCAAGCATAAGGCTGCGCTGCGGGCGTGCCGACAGGCCATGAACGGCGGCGTATCGGCCGATACCGCCAGGGATGCTTTTGTCGAAGCCGCGAGGGAAGCGCGCATTCTGGTCGAATAACTGCCGCGCATGTCCTGGGCGTTGTTGGCCCAACCACAGGCCCGACATACCGTCCTCGATCGACGGTGAGCGCACGATGAGATCGCGACAGCCGTCAGCAACGCGCCGTCGTCCATTCAACTTTTGCGAAGCCCGGCTACCATCGGGAAGATGGGACATAAGGGGCCGCATAAAAAAATTCCGGAAACCCCGAATCCTTTGGCTCCGCCGCTTCGTCTCGGACATGAGCGACCTGCAAGGTGCAGGGCCGGCAAAGGAACAGACAAGATGAAACACCATTTGATACGTTACAGGACCAAACCGGAGCTGGTCGACGAGAACGAGCGGCTGGTCAAGGCCGTGTTCCAGGAATTGCGGGATAAATCGCCCGAAGGGTTTCGCTACATGACATGGCGGTCCGGCGACGGTACCTTCTTCCATCTGGTCGAGGCGGCAACCGAGGAGCAGGCCGGCACCCTTCCGGGGCTAGCGGCATTCGCGACTTTTCAGAACGGCATCAGGGATCGCTGCATCGAGCCTCCGCATCGCGAGGCGATGACGGTAGTGGGCAGTTACCGGATGCTGGACCACTAGGCGCGGTCAAGCGATGTGGAGAACGGCGGGCGTATGAACATCCTCATTCCTGGCGGGCACCGCGCGCTCATCGAACGCCTGCTTGGGGACTTGCGCCCAAAGCTGCACCGCTATTGCGCGCGCATGACGGGTTCCGTCTTCGACGGCGAGGACGTGTTGCAGGAAGCGCTGGCCAAGGCGTTCGAGGCTTTGCCGAACGCCGGCCAGATCGCAAATCCGGAGGGCTGGCTGTTCCGCATCGCGCACAACACGGCACTCGACTTTCTGCGCCGGCGAGCCCGCGAAAAGGCCTTTTCCGATGAGGATCCGGACATGATCGTCGACCCGGCCAACGCCACCTTCGACCGTCAGGCCGCTGCCGCCGGCCTGCACACCTTCATGCGCCTGCCCGTCGCGCAGCGCAGCAGCGTCATCATGATGGACGTTCTGGGTTATTCGCTGCAAGAGATCAGCGCCGCGCTGGACACCAGCGTCCCGGCCGTCAAGGCGGCGCTGCATCGTGGCCGCGGCCGCTTGCGCCAGCTCGCCGCCGAGCCCGAGGATCGGCCGGTTCCCAGGCTGGGCGTCTCTGAACGCCTGTTGCTCGAAGCCTATATCGATCGCTTCAACGCCCGTGATTTCGACGCCGTGCGCGACATGCTCGCCGATGAAGTTCGCCTGGAGCTGGTGGCCAGGACGCGGTTTACCGGACCCAAGGAAGTGGCTACCTATTTCCACAACTATTCCCGCCTCCGCGATTGGCGTTTCGTGCCGGGATTCGTCGAGGACAGGCCGGTGGTCCTCGTTCACGACGGCAACGACCCGGCTGCGCGACCAGCCTATTTCATCCTGCTGGTCTGGCAGGAGGGCAAGCTTGCCGCCATCCGCGATTTTCGTCACGCCCGCTACGTCGCCGACAGCGCCGAACTGCTCGTTCTTTGAACGATCGAGGGAAATCCCCTGCCCTACTGCCCTACTGCCCTACTGCAAAGACTTCAGCAAATTGTCGATCGTAGACGGATTGAACTGCGGTTTGGCCGGAGGCGGATTGTCGTTGGCCACCGGCGGCGGCGCCCGTTCCGGGTTCGGCGCCTGCTCGGCGCCCTTGCGCTCTGCTTCCAGCCTTGCCTTCTCCTGCGAGGCGGTCCGCATCGCCTCCTCGGCCTTTGCCTTGGCATCCGCCTCGGCTTTGGCCTTTGCCTCGGCATCCGCTTTGGCCCTGGCCTCTGCTTCGGCTCGCGCCTGAGCTTCCGCCTCGGCTTTCGCCTTGGCGTCGGCCTCGGCCTTCAGCCGCGCCGCCTCCTCCTGCTGTCGCAGCTCCTCGGCCGCCTTGTCGCGCTGGTCCTGCAACGCAGCGTAATAGCGCACCTCGCGCCGCAGCCGCTGCTTCTCCAGCAACGCGGCCTGCATCGCCTCGACCCGCTGCTGCTCCTTCTCGAGCGCGCGCTGGGTCAGGAACTGCGCCAGCGGTTCGCTGTCGAACTGCCGTTTGACGGCGCCGAACGGCCCCTCGACGCTGAAATTCATCGCCGGTTCGGAACCGACGAGCGCTTCGTCGCCGGGCCGGTAGGTGACCGCGCCCTTGGCGGAGACCGTATCGGCATTGAGGTCCGCCGTGATGTCGGCGGACAAGGTCGCCGAAGGATTTTCGAGGCTGATCGGCGGCGCTCGCAGCGTGCCACCTGCAATGGTGAAGGCGATGTCGGTATCCTTTGCCGCGAAACTGCCATCTGCCGCGATAGCGGGCGCGAAGCCGGCGGTCTTGGCTGCATCGATATCGCGGCCGATCGCGTCCGCCTTGGCGAGGAAGGTGCTGAACGCATTGGGATTGACGCCGGCGACCGTGACGCCCTTCAGCGCCGCCGTGCCCGAACCCGACAGAGCGGCAACCATCGCGTCGACCGATTTGCCACTTGTCGAAAACGCCGCGGAGACATCCCCCTTGCCGCCGATGCCGGCATCCGGCAGCAAGGCTGGCAGATCGGCGTCCGCGAGCTTCATCTGGCCGGTGAAAAGCCCAGTGCCGTCATTGTTTTTCAATTCGAACAGGCCGGTCAGCGCACCGCCAAGGAATTTCGCCTTGAGATCGGACACGCGGATGCCTTCCTGGTCGAGCTTCAGCGACAAGGCCGCGTCATAGGCGGTCGCGAATGGCCCTGCGGCAAGGGAAGCCGTGGTCAAGTCGAGATCGGCCGTGAATGGAAGGCTGGATTTCTGGCTGAACGGGGCCGACGGCCACACACCGCCGTTGTTGTCTCCGCTCTTGTCCGTGAACGCGGAATCGCCGAACAGCGCCACCGCCATCGGGTCGAGATCAAGTTCGTCGAGCGCCAGCGAGCCGGCCAGATGCGGCACGCCATCTTTGCCGTCAATCCCCTCCTTGACGTCGATGTTCACGTCACCCGACACCGCAGATTCGTTGATGGCGGCGTTGAGGCCGGAGAGCACCAGTAGGCCGTTGCCGTAATCGGCCTGCGCGGTGAGCGACGTCGACGTGCCTGTCCCCATGCCCGGCAGGCCTATGCCCGATGTCATCAGCCAGGGCTCGATGTCGGCCGTATCGAGGCTGACCTTGCCCTTCGCGACCGGACCTTGCGGCGTGTCGGCTACGGTGCCGTCGAAACCGGCGTTGAAGTCGTTGCCGGCAAGGCTGAAGCTCGTCGCCAGGCCGCCGCCCAGCGTGCCCTTGGCCTGGATGTCGGTGCTTGCCTCGCCGAGCATGCCGAGCGGCAGTGCCGGCAAGCCGTAAAGTGCCAGCAGCGCTGTGGCGTCGGGGTTCCTGGCATTGAAGGTCAGCGCCACAGGCGCTTCAAGAAGCTTGTCGACCGCTCCCTTCCCCGACAGCGAGGCGGAAAAGGACGATCCGCCGGCCTTGCCTTGCCCGCTCACAGCAAGCCCTGTTGTGCCGTCGCCATTGTCGGCAGCACTCACCACAAGATCGACGCGCGAGTCCTGGAACAGGTCGGGATAAGCAGCGGCGCGGCTTGCCAGTCCCTTGAGCACGGCATTGTCGGCATAGTGCTGCGCCGCCACGTCTATCAGCGGCTTCAGGTCGACGGCGACCACGGAGGCGTCAAGCTTGCCGGTCGGGCTCGCTGGGAAATCCTTGATCCGGCCTGTGGCGCTGATCGACGCGCCAGCCAGCCCGCCCACCGACAGCCGGTCGATCTCAAGCAGCCCGTCGCGCAGCCTGAGCGCGGTGTCGACCGTGTCGGCGGTCAAGCCTCCGGCACTGACCGGTCCCGCCTTGATCTGGAAATCGAGGTCGCGGTCGGCAAATCGGTTGGCGCCCTTGTCACTGATGAAGATCGAAGCGAAGGCCGCTAGCCCGTCGACATCGAGATCGCCGCCTTCCAGCCGCATCAGCACCGAGGGCCTGGCGTCGTCGGGCTGGCTGGAATCGATGCGGCCGGAAAACATCGCTTTGCCCAGGACCAGTTCGAGATCGCTGAAGGCCTGGCGCTTTTCGGAGAGATCGACTTTAGCCCGGAAGCCGGCGGCGGGCAGACGCCGGATCGCCTCGTCGACGTCCTTGGACAACCAGGCAGCGAAGCCGGAAGGCTGCGCCACCGCCAGCAGCAGCGAACCGGTGAAGCCGAAATGGTTCTCGACGCTGAGCAGGCCGTCGGCCTCCAGCGTGGCGCGGCCGGGCAGTGTCGCGGCGAGCGATTTCACCGACCAGCCGCCATCGACCGGCTCGGCGGAAAGATGAACGTCGCGAACCGTGGTGTCACCGGCCACCACGGCCGGCAACCTGACCTCGACCGTTCCGGGAATGGTCGGCTTGGGCAGGTCGAGCAAAGCCTGTTCCAGTCCGGCAATGCGCTGATCCAGTGTCAGGCCGGCGCCTGCCGCACCCACGGCCTCGTCGAACTGCACCTGCGCGCCATTGGCCTCGATGGCGAAGCTCGGCTTCTGGCCGAGATCGATCGAGGCCTTGCCGTCGGCGGTATAGGGATTGTCGAGGGGTCCGGTCTCGAAGCGGAATTCATCGATGCCGAGCTTCTGGTGATCGAGCGCGAACTTGCCGTTAACCCGAAAGCCGGGATTGGACTTGCCGGTGCCGACCTTCACCGTCTCGCCATCGGTGCCCCGCAACTGGGCTGAGTTCTTATCGGCGCCGGAAATCTTGAACTGTCCGGAGTAGATGGCGGCGCCGTTGACGATGCCGGCATTGCCGTCGGTTTCGATGACCAGCGGATACGCGTCGGGATCGGCCTTGAGCCGAAACCGCATCTGGCCGTTGGCTTCGGCCTTGCCGGTAGTGGCGGCAACCGTCGTGCGCAGGCCGTCGAACCTCAACGTGCCATCCATGCGCCACGGGCCCGCCAGCGATTTGGCCGAAATGGTCGAATTGATCTCGGACATGGTGTGGCTGCGTCCGCCGGCGGCATGACGCAGCTCGATCTGCCCTTCCGTCACCGTCAGCTTCTCGATCGAGATCTGGTTGAGGTTGAAGGGCGAGGACGGCCGCATCGCCCAGTCGACGGTGCCATTGGCGGCGATGTCGATCGTCGCTTTCGGCCGCACCAGCCGCATGTCGAAAATCAGCACCTCGCCACGCAGGAACGGCGCCAGTTCCGCATCCATCGAAAACGTCTCGACGGTCATCGCCGGCTGGCCGGCGGGGCCGCCGGCAACGGCGACATTGGAGAAGGTTACCGACGGAAACGGCAACAAGCGCGCCGTGGCGTCGCCCTGCACGGTCACCTTGCGGCCGAGAATGGCGCTCGCTTCGCGCTCGAACTGCGCCCGATAGCCGGACCAGTCGACAAAATACGGCCCCACCAGCGCCGCGCACAGCACCAGCACGAACAGGCCACCAAAGATCACGAACAGGCGTGCGAGCATCAGTTCCGAACGGTTTGGTTGAAATCAGCCGCACTCTACCTGCATCCGCGTGTCGATAAAGAGGCAATTCGATCGTCGTCGGCGACAACCATGGACGGCGTTCGATGTTGCGCGGTCGCTCTTGATCGCGATACCTTGCTTTGGGCGTCCTCGCCCTGTTCCGGTCGCGGCGTTTTCCGATCCGGGATCGTCTGAAACAATCCTGGAAAAGCGGAGAATTGGGGATGTCGGGGAAGAACTGGGACCGTGTGCCGATCGATGCGCAGAGCGTCGACGCGCCGCTTTCGCAATCAGCGATTTTCCTTGTCGTCACCATAGCCGATGAACAGGCGGTTCTCGGAAAGGTTTGTTCCGTACTCGGCGACCTTGACGACCTGGTCAAGACTGTCGGGTTCCGCGACCTCGGCGGCCGCCTGTCCTGCATCGCCGGCATCGGCCACGATCTATGGAACCGGCTCAACCCCGGCCGGCGGCCGGCGGAGTTGAAGCGGTTCACGCCGATCAAGGGTGCGGTTCACGCCGCGCCCACGACGCCGGGCGACCTTCTCTTCCATATCCGCTCCGAGCGGCCAGACATGTGCTTCGAGTTCGAGCGTATCCTGCTGGACAGGCTTGGTGCCGGCGTGACCGTCGTCGACGAAGTCTCGGGGTTTCGTTATTTCGATGCCCGCGACCTGCTCGGTTTCGTCGACGGCACAGCCAACCCCACCGGCCTCGATCTGCCCGCCTCGGCGCTCGTTGGCGACGAAGATCCCGATTTTGCCGGCGGCAGCTATGTCGTCGTTCAAAAATACCTGCACGATCTCCAAGCGTGGGCGCGAATCCCCACGCCCGTGCAGGAGGCGATCATCGGCCGAACCAAGATCGACAACATCGAAATCGATGATGACGAAGCGCCGCGCAAATCGCACAAGTCGCTCGCCACCATCGAGGATGCCGACGGCACCGAACATGACATATTGCGCGACAACATGCCGTTCGGCCGGCCGGGGCAACGGGAATTCGGCACCTACTTCATCGGCTATTCGAGATATCTCTGGGTGATCGAGAAGATGCTGCAGCGCATGTATGTCGGCGACCCGCCCGGCGCCTACGACCGGCTGCTTGATTTCTCCACCCCTCACACCGGCACGACATTCTTCGCACCGACACGGCCGATGCTGCAGGTGCTTGCCGAGGCAGCGCCAGAGAAGTTGGCCACTCGGTAAACGACGCACACAGCAAAGCGGCCTACCGACCACGTGCCGGCGGAGAAGCGTTTGTCGTGCTTCGGCGTGCTGCGGAGATCAGCACGCGATCATCGGCGTCATCAGTGCGAATTCAACGCGCGTCGCGCTTTGCCTGCGCCACCTTGGCCGCTTTGCGTTGTCGGCCGAGCTCAGCCGGCCGAACCAGATTCGGCGTCCTCTGGTTTGCCACCGCTCGCATGCCCTTGTGCGCAGTGCGCGCGTTGAACGCTGGACCATCCGTCGGCGCTTTCTGCTTCAGGGCCAGCGCCTTGCGCGCGCTGTCGACCAATGAGACGCGCGCCGTCAACTGGCGGCGCCGTTCGGCCTCGCCATTCAACCGCCGCATGGCCGTCGCCAGCATCGCAAGCTTCAACTGAGAGCCGCCATCGGCCTTTGAAGCGACAGCCCCTTTCGGTGTGCCCTTGCCCCGGATTTCGCGCCGGCGTCGATGCGCCTCGGTCTGCGCCTTGTCGCGCCGCTCCCGAAGGCGTTTGACGAGGCCGGACAGATCGGCGTCAGAAAGGTCCTGGACCGCCGGATGGTGCGATTTTTCCACCAGCTCGTGTTCGTCGGCACTCAGCGCGCGCGCTTCTTCCTTGCGTGAAATCGCCATGACACCACTCCTCCGCTTGGGTTGCCCGTCTTCTGGGCCTTCAGCACACGGAGTCTCGGCCCGATTGGAGGTGGGGTCAAGACGAGCCGATGACGGCGTCTACTCGGCAGCCGGCAGGATCTTGCCCGGGTTCATGATATCGAGCGGATCGAGCGCCTGCTTGATCGTGCGCATGATGTCGACGCCGTGGCCGAGCTCATGGCGCAGGAAGCCAATCTTGCCTTGGCCGATGCCGTGCTCGCCGGTGCAGGTGCCCTCCATGGCGATGGCCCGCATGTTGAGCCGCGCCACGAACTTTTCCGACAGCGCGATTTCCTTCGGGTCGTTCACGTCCATCAGCACCAGGACGTGGAAATTGCCGTCGCCGGCATGGCCGACGATCGGCGCGACAAGCCCCATTTCGGCGATATCGGCCTCGGTTTCGGTGACGCATTCGGCAAAACGCGAGATCGGAACGCAGACGTCGGTCGACAGGCCCTTGGCGCCTGGCCGCAGCGTCAGCGACGACCAATAGGCGTCATGTCTGGCCTTCCAAAGTTTGGTGCGCTCCTCGGCGACACTGGTCCACAGGAACGGTCCGCCGCCATTCTCCTCGGCGATCATGCCGAAGGTCTCGGCCTGCTCGGCAACGCCGGCATCACTGCCATGGAATTCGACGAACAGGCACGGGCTTTCGGGATAGTCGAGCTTGGAATATGTCTTCATCGCCCGCATCTGCAGCGCGTTGACCAGTTCGATGCGCGCCACCGGAATGCCCATCTGGATCGTCGCGATGACGGCGTTGCAAGCCGCTTCGACGCTCGGAAACGGGCAGACACCACCGGAAATCGCCTGCGGAATCCCTTGCAGCCTCAAGGTCAGCGAGGTGATGATGCCGAGCGTGCCTTCCGAGCCGACCAGCAGCCGTGTCAGGTCGTAGCCGGCCGAGCTTTTTTTTGCCCGCTTGCCAGTGGTCACCGCCTCGCCATCGGCCATGACGGCCGTCAGCGACAGCACGTTCTCGCGCATCGTGCCGTAGCGCACCGCGTTGGTGCCTGAGGCCCGTGTCGCAGCCATGCCGCCCAGCGAGGCATTGGCGCCGGGATCGATTGGAAAAAACAGGCCGGTGTCGCGCAGATGCCGGTTGAGATCCTCGCGAGTCACCCCGGGCTCGACCGTGCAGTCGAGATCCTGCGGATTGACCGATAGGATCCGGTTCATCCGCGAAGTGTCGACCGAGATGCCGCCGCCCGGCGCGTTGGTGTGGCCTTCGAGCGACGAGCCGACGCCGAAGGCGATCACCGGCACGCGGTGCGCGGCGCAGGCGCGCACGATCTCCTGTACCTCGGCGGTCGTTTCCGGGAAGACGACGCCGTCCGGTGCCTGCGTCGGGATGTAGGTTGTCGTATGCGCATGCTGGGAGCGAACCGCCTGGCCGGTCTGAAAGCGCTCGCCAAACCGCTGCTTGAGGATGCCGAGCACGGCGGCGATGCCTTCTTCGTTGCGCTCGACCGGATTGAGGTCGCTCAGGGCCATGAATTCCTCCGCGAATGGACCAGTGTCCATGCTTGTCATGCATTTATGGATGATGCCTAACGCAATTCCAGGAAAAGTGTGAAGCGGTTTTCCCGGGAAAAGCGCCTAGCGCTTTCCCTGGGGAATTGTATCAAAGAGGCGGTCCGACGTTTCCGTGGAACGATGAACCGCTCTTACAACCACGCTCTGTCCAGCACCAGAACAAGGAAGTTGCCATGCCGATCCCCGCCCCTTTTGTTTCTCAGCCAATGGCTATCGAGAAGGACTGGATCGATTATAACGGCCATCTCAACATGGCCTACTACAACGTCCTGTTCGACCGCTGTTCGGATGAAGCCTTCGAGGCGATGGGCATGGGGCTGGACTATGTCAAGAACCGTCGCCTCACCATCTACACCGCCGAAGTCCATGTCTGCTACGTGCAGGAACTGCATCTCGACCACAAGGTCACGGTCTCCTTCCAGCTCATCGACCATGACGAGAAGCGGCTGCGGTTCTACCAGGAAATCCGCCATGCCGACGGCTGGCTCGCCGCGACGTCCGAGCAGCTTGCACTGCATGTCGACATGTCCGGGCCCAAGGTAGCCCCCTTTCCCGCCGACGTGCTGGCCAAGATCGAAGCGATGCGCGCCGCTCACGCAGCCTTGCCGATGCCCGAACGCGCAGGCCGCTCGATCGGCATCAAACGCAAGACGGCTTGAACCCGCCCGGGGCCCGCGTTAACCTTACCGAGGTTTTAACGGGAACAAGCCGATTGGACCGTTGCGCGACTCAGCGGGCCGTTCGAAAACGATCCGCATCGAAGTAGCGACACGGGCGGCGGGGCATAGCCGATTCGGGGGACGTGCATGAAAACCGATATCAAAGTCGAGGTGGACAGGCTCGCCGCCGATCCGCGCATTACCGACTATGATTTCTGGCGCTCGCTGAAGAACGTCAACAACGAGATCTTCCACATCGCCAACAACAATGAGCCGATCCCCTTCGACATGATCCGCTGGCGCGTCATCCTTAAGCAGGCCCGCATGAAGCGCGGCCACGCCTGACGCTGCGGGTAGAGCGGCCACTTCCGTTGACGACATTCCAGGGGTTTGACCTCAACCCTGTCGCCTGATCGCCGCCAGCGGCGAGCGCGCCACCACCGGCGATGACTGGATGATGGCCGTGTTGGTCATCGCGTAGGGAATGATGCGGTCGATCACCCGTTCGAGTTCGGCCATTGAGCCGACATGCGCCAGCGCGATGAAACAGTCCTCGCCGGTTACCCGGTCGCATTGCGCGATCTCGGGCAGGTCGCGGATGATCTCGGCCACGACGGCGAGCTGCCCCGGCACCGGCCGGATGCGCAGCCATGCCGACAGGTTCAGGCCAAGCGCCGCCGGATTGATCCGCACGCAATAGGCTTCGATGACGCCGCTCTCCTGAAGCTGCTTGATGCGCTCGGACACGCTCGGCGCCGACAGGCCGACGGCGCGCGCCAGCTCGGCCGTGCTGGCGCGCGCATCTTTTTCCAGCAGGCGCAGTATCTTCAGATCGACCGCGTCGAGGTCGAGATTTTCGTTTCGAAGGCGCTTCATCAAAAACTCCTTGCATCCGGAAAGCGACCGAGGTCCCTGAACGACCACTGCCCATATCAGACGGAAAAAATACCTGCGATACTGATCCGATGAACGATCGGACGCAAGTCCAAACCTCGCCCACAGGTGCGGCCTTTACCAGCCTGCCGACATCGCTGCCGCCGCATGTCTGGTTCTGCGTCAGCGCCGTGTTCCACTATCTCGGCCCTGCCTTCGCCGTGCTTTTGTTTGCGCAGATCAGCGTGCTTGGCATGGCCTGGCTGCGCATCGCCACCGCCGCGTTGATCTTCGCGCCGCTGACGCGTCCGTGGCGAACCTTCGCCCAGGCCGATCGGTCGACACGGCTGCTGCTGCTCGCCTTCGGCGTCTGTCTGGCAGTGATGAACTGCTCCTTCTATCTGGCGCTCGACCGCCTGCCGATTTCGCTGGTGGCCGCGATCGAATTCGTCGGCACCATCGGCGTCGCGCTGGTCGGTCTCCGAAGCGCGCGCAATCTCGCTGCCCTTGCCGTCGCCGTGGCCGGCACCTTGCTGCTGATCGACGTCAAATGGTCCAGCGATCCTATCGGCCTGTTCTGGGCCTTCCTCAACGGCGCGCTGTTTGTGGGCTATATCGTGCTTGGCCACCGCGTCGCCGCTTCAGGCGCCGGCGGCGGCATTGCCGGGCTCGGCGCCGCGATGGCCGTGGCCTTCCTGGTCGTGCTGCCGATCGGCCTCACCGACGCGTTGCCCGCCTTTTTCTCCGCGCCGCTGCTGCTGGCGGCCATCGGCGTCGGCATCTGCTCCTCGGTCATCCCCTATATCTGCGACCAGCTCGCCATGACGCGGCTGCCGCGGTCGAGCTTCGCGCTGATGCTGTCGCTGCTGCCAGTCACCGCGACGCTGATCGGCATTCTCGTGCTGCGCCAGATCCCCGGCATCAGCGACTGCATCGGTATTGCGCTGGTGGTGGCCGGCGTCGCCTTGCATAGGCCTGCGAGCACGCAGTAGATCCTCCGCTAAGCCAGTTTCTCCTTCAGGAAGGCGACGGTCCGGCCCCAGGCGAGATCAGCCGCCTTCTTGTCATAGCGCGCTGCCGAAGTGTCATTGTTGAAGGCGTGATTGGCGCCTTCATAGACATAGACCGTGTATTCGACATGCGCGGCATCGAGTTCCTTCTTGAAGGCGTCGATGCCGGCATTGGTCCGTTCGTCCAATCCGGCATAGTGCAGCAGCAGCGCCGCCTTTATCTTGGAAACGTCCGCGGCCTTCGGCTGCATGCCGTAATAGGCGACACTTGCCGCCAGATCAGGCGCGTTCACGGCGAGCATGTTGGCCGTGCCGCCGCCCCAGCAGAAACCGACGACACCGACCTTGCCGTTGCCGTCCTTGTCGGCCTTGAGGAAAGCCACCGTCGCGACGCCATTGGCGACGGTCTGCGCCGGATCCAGCTTGGTGAACATGTCGCGCGCCTTGTCCTCGTCGGCGGGCGTGCCGCCGAGTGGCGATAGGAAATCCGGAGCGAGCGCCACGAACCCCTCCAGCGCCACGCGCCGGGCGACGTCGCGTATATGCGGGTTGAGCCCCCTGTTTTCGTGGATGACGATGACGGTGCCGAGCTTGCCCGCCTGGTCCGCCGGCTTGACAAGATAGCCCTTCATCTCGCCGCCGGCGCCAGGATAGGCGATTTCCTGGCCTTTCACGCGGGGATCGTTCTCGGCGACGATGGCCGCCTGGGCGGAGTTGGCAGCCAGCATCGGCGCGATCGCCGCGGCCGCCGCCCCGGATCCCGCAAGCCGGGTCAGTTGCTCCATGAAGCGGCGGCGATCGAGTGTCAGATGCGTGTATTCGTCATAGGCGTCGATCATCGCCTGGGTGATCCCAAGCTTTGCTGGTCTGGCGGCTGCTTTGGTCATGGCGCATTCCTCGGCTTCAGGCTTCAACACCGGAGCTAGATAGGGGCGCGGCTGGGCCGGTCCAGCCTGGATGAGCGCAGCGGCAAGCATCGGCCGCAGCCAGTGAAGCCGGCAACGCCGGCGCCCGCCCCATCACTTTTTGGTCATCGCCGATAAATCCTGCCGGCACTGCCACAATGGTAAGGGAAGCTGCGTGCTACCGATGCCCGTCCCATCCCGTCCCGACCAGAAGGAGCGCCGCCGATGACCATGCCGATCCTCACCAGCGCGTTCGTCCTTGCCCTGGCCGCCGCTCAGGCATTACGCTTCAGGCTTGCGGACGCAGGCAGGCGGTCGATGATCGAGCTTCGCATCGGCCGGGACCACCGCCCGGACCCGAAATTCCCAAATTTGAGGTGAGACCATGAACGTCCAGGATATTGTCAACACCGTCTCGCAAAAGGCGGGCCTCGACCAGGCAACGACCGAGAAAGTCGTCGGCACCATCTTCTCGGTGCTGGAGCACGAGGCGGAAGGCACCAACGTCTCGGGTTTCTTCGCCAAGATTCCCGGCGCCGACGATCTCGCCCGCCAATACGACGTCATGGCCGCCGGCGCGGCCGGCGGTGGTGGCCTGCTGTCCTCGTTGCAAGGCGCGCTGGGCGGTGTTCTCGGCGAAAAGGCCGGCGCACTGATCAACGGCGTCGCCGCGCTCAAGGCCTCCGGCCTCGATATGGCGCAGATCAGGCAGGCCGGCGCCGCGCTGATCCAACAGGCCGAAGCCGCCGCCGGGCCTGACCTCACCAATGAAGTGCTCGGCTCGGTGCCAAGCCTGAAGAGCCATCTCGGAATCAGCTAGGGCGCGATCCTGCGGGACCGAACCCGTTCCTTACTTCGGCAGTGCGTATGCCATTACATAATCGCCGGGCTTGGTGCCGACCGAGCCATGGCCGCCGGCGACGATGACCACGAACTGGCGCCCGTCAGCCACCGTGTAGGTCATCGGCGTCGATTGCCCGCCGGCTGGCAGGCGCGCCTGCCAGAGCTGCCTGCCTGAGGTCAGGTCGTAGGCGCGCAGGTAGTCGTCGACCGCGGCGCCGAGGAAAGCCACCCCGCCGGCGGTGATCATCGGCCCGCCAATGCCGGGCACGCCGACCTTCAGCGGCAAAGGCAGCGGCGTCATGTCATAGACCGTGCCGTTCCTGTGCTTGTAGACGATCTGTCCGGTCCTGAGGTCGGCTCCGGCGACATAGCCCCATGGCGGCGCCTGGCACGGAATGCCGAGCGGCGACAGGAACGGTCCCATCACCACCGCATAAGGAGCGCCGTCATTTCGGTTCAGCCCCTGCTCGCTGCCCTTGGCGTCGCCTGGCGGCGGCACGTCCGCGCGGGGCACAAGCCTGGAGGTGAAGGCGAGATAGGTCGGCATGCCGAACAGCACCTGCCGGACCGGATCGACCGCCACGCCGCCCCAGTTGAAGACGCCGAAATTGCCGGGATAGACCAGCGTGCCCTGCAGCGATGGCGGCGTGTAGCGGCCCTCGTAGCGCAGCCTGTGCAACGCAATCCGGCACGCCAGCTGGTCGAACATGGTGATGCCCCACATGTCGGCATCGGTCAGCGGCGGCGGATTGAAGGAAAGGTCCGACACCGGCTGCGTGGGCGATGTGTGGTCGCCTTCGATGGCGCCGCCGGGCGCCGGCACTTCCTTGACCGGGATGACCGGCTCGCCGGTGCGCCGGTCGAGCACGTAGAGGTCGCCCTGCTTGGTCGGCCCCACCAGCGCCGGCACGACCGTGCCGTCGGCCTTGGTGATGTCGACAAGGCTCGGCTGCGCCGGCACGTCCATGTCCCACAGGTCATGGTGCACGGTCTGGCGCACCCATTTCAATTGCCCCGTATTGAGGTCGAGCGCGGTGATCGAGGAGGAGAATTTCTCGACGTTGGCGCTGCGGCCGGCGCCGAGCTGGTCCGGCGTCTGGTTGCCGAGCGGTATGTAGAGCAGGCCGAGCTTTTCGTCGGCACTCGGCGTCGACCACATGTTGGGCGAATTGGCGGTGTAGGTCTGGCCTGCCGCCAGCGGCGTGGTCTGGTCGGGATTGCCGGAATCCCAGTTCCAGATCAGCGCGCCCGTGGAGGCATCGAAGGCGCGGATGACGCCGGACGGCTCCTGCGTGGAATAATTGTCGTTGACCGCGCCGCCGACGATGATCTTGCCGCCCGATATCAGCGGCGCCGAGGTCGAATAGTAATAGCCGGACTTGGGATAAGGCATGCCGGTCAGAAGGTTCAGCGTGCCGCCTTCGGCAAAGGACGGACAGACCTGACCGTTGGCGGCGTCGAGCGCGATCAGCCGCGCGTCCGAAGTCGGCAGGTAGACACGCGCGGCGCAAGGCTGCCCGGCACCGATCTTGGCGTCGGCGTAGTAGGAGACGCCGCGGCAGGTCTGGTGCTGGCGGTCCTTGTCGAGCTTGACCTGGGGATCGTAGCGCCACTTCTCCTTGCCCGTGGCGGCGTCGATGGCGATGGCGAAATTGTGCGGCGTGCAGATGTAGAGCGTATCGGCGATCTTCAGCGGCGTCACCTGATAGGTGGTCTCGCCGACATCGTCGGGACCTTTCACGTCGCCGGTGCGATAAGTCCAGGCCGGCTGCAGGTTGGCGACGTTCTCCGGCGTGATCTGGTCGAGCGGCGAATAGCGCTGGCCATAGGGCGTACGGCCGTAGAAGTGCCATTCGCCGGCAGGTATGTCGCCGCCGAGATCGGCCGCCGGGGTCACCTTGTCGGTGTCGAGATTGCCGGCAATATCCTTGGGATCGGTCGTCATTGAATAGCCGGCGACCGCCAGCGACGCCAAAACGGCGAGAATGAGCGGCGCGCGGCCATCGGGACCAACAAGGCCCCGCCTCGCCCACGGCGTCAGCAGCCACAACGCGACGAGCACGATGATGCCGCCGCGCGGCCCGAGTTCCCACCAGTCGAAGCCGATTTCCCAGACCGCCCAGGCAAGCGTGCCCAGCACGATCGCGGCGTAGAGCCAGAGCGCGGTGGATCTGCGCCGGTAGAGCAGCCATGCTGCGATGAGGAAGGCGATGCCTGATATGATGTAGTACCAGCTGCCTCCCAGTGAAGCCAACCAGATGCCGCCGGCGCCAAGCGCGAGGCCGATGAGGAAGAGGATGAGGGAGGTGATGGTGACAGCCAAGATGATACTCCTTCGACTGTTGCGCGCCTCGAGGCGGCCGTGGGCAACAGGATCCCCTCCCTGCCCTTTGCGCAGCTTTCCCTCACCCGCCCTGCCTGTCAAGCAGGCCGGAAACAATCAGGAGTGGAACAAAACGTAGACAGTTCTGGTCTTTCTCCACCGAATCACTACATTCGGGGGCGATGTCCGGCTTTTCCGAAGACATGCCCTTTTTCGATGAACCCGATGCGCGGCCCACCGCCCCGTCGGGCATCGCCGCGCGCGCCATGGCTGCCCGCAGCGGCCACAACAACGCGCCCGACTATCTCAAAGGGTTGAACCCCGAGCAGCGGCTGGCGGTGGAAACCACCGAAGGTCCCGTTCTGGTGCTGGCCGGCGCCGGCACCGGCAAGACGCGCGTCTTGACCACCCGCATCGCCCACATCCTGGCGACCGGAAAAGCCTTTCCCTCGCAGATCCTGGCCGTGACCTTCACCAACAAGGCCGCGCGCGAGATGAAGCAGCGCATAGGCATCCTGATCGGCGAAGGCAATGTCGAGGGCATGCCCTGGCTCGGCACCTTCCACTCGATCGGCGTCAAGCTCTTGCGCAGGCACGCCGAGCTTGCCGGGCTGAAATCCGACTTCACCATCCTCGACACCGACGACGTCGTGCGGCTGATCAAGCAATTGATCCAGGCCGAGGGCCTTGACGACAAGCGCTGGCCGGCCAAGCAGTTCGCGCAGATGATCGACGGCTGGAAGAACAAGGGGCAAGGCCCGGCCGATATCGCCGAGGGCGATGCGCGCAGTTTCGCCAACGGCAAGGGCCGCGAGCTCTACAAGGCCTATCAGGAGCGCCTGCAGACGCTGAACGCCTGCGATTTCGGCGATCTGCTCTGCCACCCTATCCGCATCTTCCGCGCCAATCCGGACGTGCTGAAGGAGTATCACAAGCGGTTCAGATACATCCTGGTCGACGAGTACCAGGACACCAACACCGCGCAATACATGTGGCTGCGGCTCCTGGCGCAGCGGCCTGAAGGCAAGCCGATCTCCCCCCTTGAGGGGGAGATGTCCGGCAGGACAGAGGGGGGTGCCTCGCGCCGACAGGCCGGTGGGGCACCGCCCCCCTCTGTCGGCTCCGCCGACATCTCCCCCTCAAGGGGGGAGATCGGGCGCTCTTCGTCCGAAACCCGCGCCACCGTAAACATCTGCTGCGTCGGCGACGACGACCAGTCGATCTATGGCTGGCGCGGCGCGGAGGTCGACAACATCCTGCGCTTCGACAAGGATTTTCCCGGCGCCACCATCATCCGGCTGGAGCGCAATTATCGTTCCACCGCGCATATCCTCGGCGCCGCTTCGCACCTCATCGCCCACAATGAAGGCCGCTTCGGCAAGACGCTGTTCACCGATCGCGACGATCCCGAGGACGGCAAGGTCAACGTCCACGCCGCCTGGGATTCCGAGGAGGAAGCGCGCGCTGTCGGCGAGACCATCGAGGCTTATCAGCGCCAGAAGCACAATCTCAACGACATGGCGATCCTGGTGCGGGCGTCCTTCCAGATGCGCGAGTTCGAGGACCGCTTCGTCACGCTCGGTCTGAACTACCGCGTCATCGGCGGCCCGCGCTTCTATGAGCGCATGGAGATCCGCGACGCGCTTGCCTTCTTCCGCGTCGTCGCGCAAGGCGCCGACGATCTCGCCTTCGAGCGCATCGTCAATGTGCCCAAGCGCGGCCTCGGCGAAACCACCATCCGTCAGATCCACGACACGGCCCGCGCGCTGCGTGTACCGATGCTGGAAGCCGCTGCCAAGCTCGCCGAGAGCGATGAATTGAAGCCCAAGCCGCGCGCCGCATTGCGCGAGGTCGCCGCCAATTTCGAACGCTGGCAGAAGGCGCTGGAAACCACGCCGCATACTGAGCTCGCCGAGACCATCCTGGAAGAGAGCGGCTACACCGACATGTGGAAGAACGACCGTTCGGTCGAGGCGCCTGGCCGGCTGGAAAACCTCAAGGAGCTGATCCGCTCCATGGAGGAGTACGAATCGCTGCGCTCCTTCCTCGAACATGTCGCTTTGGTCATGGATGCCGAACAGAACGCCGAACTCGACGCCGTTAACATCATGACGCTGCATTCGGCCAAAGGCCTCGAGTTCGAGACCGTTTTTCTCCCGGGTTGGGAGGAAGGCCTGTTCCCGCACCAGCGCGCGCTGGACGAAGGCGGCCGTTCCGGCCTGGAGGAAGAGCGCCGGCTGGCCTATGTCGGCGTGACCCGCGCCAAGAAGAACCTGCACATCTGGTTCGTCTCCAACCGCCGCATCCACGGCCTGTGGCAATCGACGATTCCCTCCCGCTTCCTCGACGAACTGCCTGAAACCCATGTCGAAGTCGCCGAAAGCGGCAACTCCTATGGCGGCTACGGCAATTCCTATGGCGGCGGCTCGTTCGCTTCCGGCCGAGGCGGCCAGGGGGCAGGAAGACAGAACCCCTATGGCGCCTCGCGGTTCGACAATGTCGGCGCCGAAAAATCCGGCGCCTTCTCCAACAGCTACGCCACGCCGGGCTGGCAGCGGGCGCAGCAGAACCGCACCGAGGCGACCGATCGCAACTGGGGCTCGCGCTCCGGCCACCAGGTCGAGCGCATCGGCTATGGCGAGACCGACAGCGGCTACGGCGCCGGCCGCACGAGCATCAAGGGCCGCACCATCGATGGCGAGTTGGTCGCCAAATCCGTCGCCGACACGCCGTCCCCCTTCAACGTCGGCGACCGCGTCTTCCACCAGAAATTCGGCAACGGCAACATTGCGGCCATCGAAGGCAACAAGCTGACCATCGACTTCGACAAGGCCGGCCAGAAACGCGTGCTCGACGGGTTTGTCGCGGCTGTGTGAGAAAAATGGACACTCACTCGCGTAAGGAGCTGGTCAAAAATCCTGAGGTTTTCTTGTGAAAATCGAAGTAGATTTTGACCCTAATTATGTTTGCGATTTCACAGCTAAAATTGATTGGAATGAATTCCAATAGCGTGGACGTCCGAAGTGAACGGAACTTTCGGTAGTCACCCGGGCCGGACCGCTCAGTCCACCTTCTTCTCTCCCGCCTCGCCAGCCTTGACGATATCTCCCGTCGTAAACAGGATTTCCTTCAGTTCCGCGCGCCAGTCCTGCTTCTGACGCAGCAGGAATTCGAGATCCATGCCGAAATGCTTGAACTCCTCGCCTTGCGCGTTCTTCATGATGGCGCGGGCCTGCGGGTCCTTCTCCACCGACATGCGCTGTTCGTACCAGGAGATCGCTTCCGCTTCCTCGATCAGCGAGGTGATCATGCGGGCGAAGGTTCGCACCTCCTGCGACAATTCTTCGGGCGGTTCGTGATACTGGTCGAAACCCATGTGGTCGTCCTCCCTCAATGGCTCGCAATGCGAGCAGGCACCGGCCGTCCCATGAATGCATGAGAGGTGCAGCGGGTTCCGGATCGCACCCACAATTCAGGACGATGAGAGGAATAAGCTATCTCACGATACCGGCGCCGCCCCGCCCTGTTCGGTGCGGCGCGCGATGAAATCATCGAGCACAGCTGATGTGGCAATAGCCGTCGCCGGCGGCTCGAAATCGGCGAGGATGCGCTTCCAGATACCGGTGGCGCGTTCGGTTGCGGTCTTGGAACCGGCCTGCGTCCAGTTGCCGAAATTCGACCAGTCGGCCACCAGCGGCTCGTAGAAGGCGGTGCGGTAGCGCGCCATGGTGTGACCTGCCGAGAAGAAATGGCCGCCGGGCTGCACTTCGGCGATCGCCTCGAAGCCGATGGCATCGTCGTCGCCGGGCGTGGCGGCGCACAGTTCAGCCACCGTCTGCAACGCCTCGATGTCGGTGACCAGCTTTTCGAAGGAAACGCTCAGCCCCCCCTCCAGCCAGCCGGCGGCATGGATGCACACGGTGGCGCCTGCCAGCACCGAGCCCCACAGCGCAAACTGCGTCTCATGCGCCGCCTGCGCATCGGAGATGTTGGCCGCGCTGCCGCCGCCCGAACGCCACGGCAGGCCGGTGAAGCGCGCCAGTTGGCCGGCTCCGAGCGTCGCCTTGATATGCTCCGGCGTGCCGAAGGCCGGCGCGCCCGATTTCATGTCGACATTGGAGGAGAAGGAGCCGTAGACGACAGGAGCGCCCGGCCGCACGATCTGCGCCAGCGTCAACCCGGCCAGCGCCTCGGCATGCTGCAGCGTCAGCGCGCCGGCCACCGTGATCGGGGCCATCGCACCCGCCAGGCAGAAGGGCGTGATGATCAGGACCTGGCCCGCCCTGGCGAAGTCGATGATGCCTTGCGCCATCGGGATGTCGAGCTGGCGCGGCGAATTGGTGTTGATGACGGTGTAGCAATGGGCGCCCGAGCGGAACTCGTCCTCGGACAGCCCGCGCGCCAACCTGATCATGTCGAAACTATCGTCGACCTGCGGGGTGCCGCGCGCGAAGATGAAAGGAAGCTTGTCCGACAGGGTCAGTTGCGCCCGGTTGACGGCGTAGTGGCGAAAACGGTTGTCGATGTCCTGCGGCTCGACGCAAGGTCCCAGCATGTGCAGCACGTCGAAATGCTGCACCAGCTTGATGAACTCCTCGAAAGCCGCCAGTGTGCCTGGTCGGCGGCCGCGTTCGAGGTCAGTGACGTTCGGCGCGCCGCACCCTGCCAGGAAGGTCATCGACCCGAGTTCCAGCGTCAGATCGCGGGAGCGGTCACCGGCATGGGTCTGGATCGATTTTGGCGCCGAGGCCAGTGCAGCCGCCACCATGTCGCGGCCGATCCGCACCATGTCGGTTTCGGGGTCGATCAGGGCGCCGGCGCGAGCGAGCAGGTCGCGCGCCTGCGGCAGCAGAACCTTGATGCCCAGCTCTTCCAGCACGCGCAGCGCCGTGTCGTGGATCGAGGCGACGTGGTCGTCCGAAAAGATTGGCTGCGGCAGGAATGGGTTCTTCAGAGAGCGGTAATTGGGCCGGCGGCTGCTCTCGCTGCCGGCGTCGCCGATGCGTCCTCGCCGGCGCTCGCGCCTGCCTTCGCGTGCCGCGTCATCGATCATCCGGAAACCTCCTCATTGCCGCATCGCCTTGCCCAAGGGATCGTAGGGCGAAGCCGGAATGACACGCGCCGGCCGCTCAGTGCCGACAATGTGCACGCAAAGCGCCGTTCCTTCCTCGGCAAAATCGCCATCCACCAACGCTAGCGCGACGCTCTTGCCGATCGTGTAGCCAAAGCCGCCGGAGGTGACGAAGCCGACGCGCCGAGCGCCGTGCCAGACCGGCTCGAAGCCGCTGGCGTCCGCGTCGATGGCATCGACTTCCAGCGTCACGATCCGTCGTGCAACACCGGCCTTGCGTTCCTTCAGCGCCGCCTCGCGGCCAATGAAATCGCCCTTGTCGAAAGCAATGAAGCGGTCGAGCCCTGTCTGGCCGGGCGTGTAGCCTTGCGTGAATTCACGCGACCAGATGCCGAAGCTCTTTTCCAGCCGAAGCGCGTTGAGTGCGTAATAGCCAATCTCGGCGAGGCCGAGATCCTCGCCGGCGGCAAGCAGCGTTTCGCGCAATGTGGCATGCATGGTGGCCGGGCAGTTGATCTCGAAGCCGAGTTCGCCGGCGATGGAGAGGCGAGCCATCCTTGCCCGCACCATGCCAATGTCGAATTCGCCGCATGCCATGAATGGCAATGCTTTGGGGGAGATGTCCTGGTGCGTCGTGCGCTCGACGATCTTTCTGGCATTGGGGCCGGTGACCAGAAAGCCCGACATCGCATCTGAAATATCGGTGACGCAAACGCCTTCAGCCATATGCGCTTCGAACCAGCGCATGTGGAATTCGCGCAGATAGTAGGAGCCCATCAGCCAGTAGTCGCCATTGCCCCAGTTGAAGACGGTGAGATCGCCCTTCAGCCGCCCGTCCGGCCCGAGCATCGGCGCCAGCCTCGCCTGTCCCGCCTTCGGCAGCCTGCAGACCAGCAGCCTGTCGAGCCAGGCCTCCGCGCCCGGTCCCGTGATCGCGTAGCGCGCATAGGCCGAGATATCGATGAGGCCGGCGGCGCGCCGGACTTGCAGCGCCTCGTCACCGACGATGTCGAAGGCGTTGGAACGCCTGAGCGTCGTCTCCTCGCGGAATCCCATCGGCGCGAAATAGGCGGGGATTTCCAGCCCCCAGGAGGCCATCCATTCGCAGCCCGCCGCACTCATGCCGTCATAGGCGCCGGGGCGTTTCAGCGGCCGGCCCGCAGGCATCCGTTCGTTGGGAAAGGTCATGACGAAACGACGAGAATAAAACTGTCGCGTCGTCTGCCTGAGATATTCCCGGTTTGCGGCGAAGGCGCCGTAGCGGGCGATGTCCATGCCGAAAATGTCGGCCTGCGGCTCGCCGTAAATCATCCACTCGGCCAGCGACTTGCCGACGCCGCCGCCCTGGCTGAAGCCGGCCATGACGCCGCAGGCGACCCAGTAATTCTTCAGGCCGCGGACCGGCCCGACGATCGGATTGCCGTCCGGGGTGAAGGTGAAGGCGCCGTTGACCCATTTGCGGATGCCTGCCGTCGCCAGGCAAGGGAAGCGCTCATGCGCCTTGGCAAGTTCCGGGCCGATGCGGTCGATGTCTTCGGGGATGAGCTCGATGCCGTAATCCCACGGCGCGCCGTCCATGTTCCAGTGCTTCGGGTTCTGCTCGTAGACGCCGAGCAGCACGCCCTTGCGCTCCTGCCGCAGATAGGAAAAGCCGTCGAGATCGACGGCCAGGCCGATCTCCTTGTCGAGGGCAGCGACTTCCGGAATGTCCTCGGTGACGAAATAATGGTGCTCCATCGGCGTCACCGGCAGTTCAACCCCAGCCATGCGGCCGAGTTGCTTGGCCCACAACCCGCCGGCATTCACGACATGCTCGGCGGTGATGGTGCGTTGCTCTGTGACCACGTCCCAATGGCCGTCGGCGCGCGCCTTCAGCTCGACCACGCGGTTGCGCAGGATCACGTCGGCGCCGCGCTTCTTGGCGGCACCGACATACGCATGCGTCGTGCCGTAAGGGTCGAGATGGCCCTCGTTGGAATCGTAGAGGCCGCCAAGCACGCCGGTGACGTCGACGATCGGGCAGATCGCCTTGATCTCGTCAGGCGTCACCAGCCGGGCGGTCTCGATGCCGACCGACTGGAATACCGCCCAGGCCGATTTCAGCCACTCCCAGCGCGCCGGATCGCTGGCGATGTTGACGCCGCCGGTCATGTGCAGGCCGACGTCCTGGCCGGATTCGGCCTCGATCTCGCGGTAAAGGTTGATGGTGTAATCCTGCAGCGCGGCGACATTGGGGTCGGCATTGAGCGCGTGGAACCCCGCCGCCGCATGCCAAGTCGACCCCGCCGTCAGTTCGGCGCGCTCGATCAGCGCCACATCCGACCAGCCGAACCGCGCCAGGTGATAGAGCACCGAAGCGCCCACCACTCCTCCCCCGATGACGACTGCGCGGTAGTGAGACTTCAAGGCTTCCCTCCCCGGACTGTCCGAAACCGGCACCATATACGTACTGTACATAAGTGTCTAGTACTGCGAACAGCTCCTGGACGCTGTCGAACCTGTGTTGGAACGATCGATTTTCCGGCGCGGCCGCACTTCCCCAGCAGCGTCGCGGCGGGCCGACGCGAATGCGTCACCAACTGTCATGCAAGCATCATGTTCGCGCCTTAGACCGCTTGCCGAGGGCACAAGCGGCCCTCCAGGGCGGCAGCCTCGCCGCCGCCAGGCAACCTCAGAATTCCGCCGTCCCGGCGCTTTGTCATCAAGGGGATATCCATGACGCATCTACGCTCATTCTCGTTGCGGCTGCTGGTCGCCGCGCTGGCGGCCTCGGCCGTTTCGCTGCCCGCCTTCGCCGACAGCTCGGCCAGCGTCGGCGGCGCCAGTTTCGTCAACAAGGGGCTGGTGGGGGTTGGCCGCATCCCGGCCGGCCAGCGCGACAGGTTCGGCGAGACCTTCGGCTCCGGCTCCGGCATGTCGATCGACACCGCGGGCTGGACGCATGATGCCGGCACCTACAGAGGCTCGCTGTGGCTGCTGCCCGACCGCGGTTATAACGTCGTCGGTACCACCGACTACCGGCCGCGCCTCAACACGATCAACATCGAGTTCGCCCCGGTGGCGCCAGGTGCCGCGCCCGCGGCCGGCCAGGAGCAGACCGGCGTCAAGGCGACGCTCGCCGACACCATGCTCCTGACCGACGACAAGGGCGCCGACGCCAGCGGTCTCGACCCGCTGAACGGCGTGCGTCCCGCCGCCGGCGACATGCCTGTCCTGCCGCAGGCCGACAATGGCAAGCTCGCGCTCGACAACGAGGCGATCGTGCGGCTGCCCGACGGCACCATGCTCGTCTCCGACGAATACGGTCCCGACATCTACCGCTTCTCCGCCGACGGCCGTCTGATGTCGGCGACCCAGCCTCCGGCCGCGCTCGTGCCGATGCGCCACGGCACGGCCAATTTTGCTTCCGACAATCCGGGCCCAGGTGCTGCCGAACCCGACCCAAAGGATCCCGAAACCGGCCGCCAGAACAATCAGGGCCTCGAAGGCATGGCAATGACGCCGGACGGCAAGTTCGTGATCGCGGTTTTGCAGTCGGCGACCCGGCAGGACGGCGGCGATTCGGCCTCGACGCGCCAGAACACCAGGGCGCTGGTCTATGACGCCTCCGATCTTGCCCATCTCAAGCTGGCACATGAATATGTCGTGCCGCTGCCGGTGTTCAAGGACGCCAAGGGCAAGACCAAGGTGGCTGCGCAAAGCGAGATCGTGGCGCTGTCGGATACAGCTTTCCTGATGCTGGCGCGCGACAGCGGCAACGGCCAGGGCCTGAAGGGCGAAGAGTCGCTGTATCGCAAGATCGACATTGTCGACCTTTCCGGCGCGACCGACATCGCCGGCGGTCCCTTCGATGCCGCCGACAAGCCGGTGGCGCCCAAGGGCGTGCTCGATCCGTCGGTGACGCCGGCAAGGCTGACGCCGTTCATCGACATCAACGACAAGGCCGAGCTTGCCCGCTTCGGCCTGCACAATGGCGCGCCCAATGACAAGGACAACCTCTCGGAGAAGTGGGAAGCGATGTCGCTGGCGAGCGTGCTCGATCCGAAGCTGCCCGACGACTATTTCCTGTTCGTCGCCAACGACAACGATTTCCTCGCCCAGGGCGGTTTCCAGGTCGGCGCGCCCTACAAGGCCGAGGACGGCGCCGATGTCGACACCATGTTCCTTGTCTTTCAGGTCACGCTTGCCGGCCTCGCCAGGAAGTAAGCATCTTGCAGGAGGCGCCGCCTGGCGCCTCCTGCCCGACAAGCTTGATCGGATGCACGACGGCGTGCCTTGCCCGCCGTCGCTCCTTTCGCAAGGGTGCATCCCGGTCGGGCCTGCGGTATCCTGCGTGCCGGACTCAAAACAACCAGCTTTGCCGGATTGCCCGCCATGGATGAAAAGATGCCCGCGCGCCGGCGCACCGGTGACCTGACCAGCGGCTCCATTCCGCGCACGCTCCTGCTGTTCGCCCTGCCGGTGCTCGGCTCCAACGTGCTGCAATCGCTCAACGGCTCTGTAAACGCCGTCTGGGTCGGCCGCTTCCTCGGCGAATCCGCGCTCACCGCCACCTCCAATGCCAATCTGGTGCTGTTCCTCATCCTCGGCACCGTGTTCGGCATTGGCATGGCGGCCACCATACTGGTGGCGCAATCGGTCGGCGCCCGCGACCTGCCCGAGGCGCGCCGCATCGTCGGCACCAGCGCCACGTTCTTCTTCTTCGTCTCGGTGCTGTTCGCCGTCTGCGGCTGGATCTGGGTAGACGCCATTCTGGGCGCGCTCGGCACACCGCCCGACGCCTTGCCGCTGGCGCGCTCCTATTTGCGCATCATCTTCGTGGCCGTGCCGATGATGAACCTTCTGTCCTTTGTGATGACGGTGCTGCGCGGCGCCGGCGATTCGCGCACGCCGTTCTTTTTCATGGCGCTCGCCGTCGTGCTCGACATCATCTTGAACCCGCTGCTCATCCGCGGCATCGGGCCGTTTCCAGAGCTCGGCATCGCCGGCTCGGCAACCTCGACGCTTGTGGGCCAGACGGTGAGCGTCATTGCCATCCTGATCGTGCTCTATGTCCGCAAGCACCCGCTGCGTCTGGCCGGCGCCAATCTGGCGCTGCTGCGGCCGGATCCCGCCTTGCTGCGCGTCGTCGTTTTCAAGGGGGTGCCGATGGGTTTGCAGATGATCGTGATTTCGGCCGCGGCCCTGACGGTGATGGGCATCGTCAATTCCTACGGTTCGCAGGTGGCCGCCGCCTACGGCATCGCCGCGCAGTTATGGACCTACATCCAGATGCCCGCGCTTGCCATCGGCGCGGCCGTGTCCTCGATGGCGGCCCAGAACGTCGGTGCCGGCCGCTGGGACCGCATCAGCCGCATCGCAGCGTCAGGCGTCGGCTTCAACCTGGTGCTGACCGGCGCTCTCGTGGCACTTCTATGGGTCTTCGACCGCTCGATCCTCAGTCTGTTCCTGAGCCGCGACAGCGCGGCGATAGACATCGCCGCTCACATCAACAACGTCGCGTCCTGGTCGTTCATCCTGTTCGGCGTCACCATCGTGCTGTTCGCCACCGTGCGCGCCACGGGCGCCGTGATGCCGCCGCTGGTCATCCTGGTGATCTCGGTGTTGGTCGTGCGCACCGGCTTTGCCTATTTCATGCGGGATGTGATCGGCGAGGAAGCGCTGTGGTGGAGTTTCCCGGCCGGCTCGATCACCTCCCTGCTGCTGGCCGCGGCCTACTACCGTCTCGGCGGCTGGCGCACCCTGCACATGATCGAGAACCGGCCGGCCGCCGGCGAGCCGCCCGACACCGGGCTCGGCGTGCCGCGCCAGCGCGCGCATTTTTCCCCAGAGACGCCGAACGGTTGAAGCTGACCGCTCTCAAGGCCTGTTTTCCAACCCAAAGCCCAGCGCGACCAGCGCAAACACGATGATCATCGCGGCGAACGCCAGGCTGGCCGCGATGGGGCTGGCATAGGTCGAGATGATGCCAATGCCGATGACGGGCAAGGCATTGCCGATAAAGCAGCAGATGAAGAAGCTGGATACCACTTCGGCGCGGCGATCCTCCGGTGCGATCTCGTTCACCACCTGCAGGCTGCCACGATAGCCGAGTGCGGCCGTCACGCCGCAGCAGGCGGTGGCGGCGATCATCAGCGCCATCGACGCCAGCATCTGCGCCGCCACCACCATGAGGATGCTGGGAATCATCAACGCCAGCGCGGTCAGCATGGCCTTGCCGCTCTGCATTTGCTTCAGCGCAACTATGCTGAGCGCGGTGATGATCGCCAATTCGAAGAACAGCGCACCGGCGACAGCATGGTTCGTCTCATGCAGTTGCTGCGCCAGGATGCTTGGCGCCACCGCCGCATAGAAGCCGACCAGCGCCATGGCGCCGAAACCGGTCACCGCCGGCGCGACGAAGCGCGCGCGGATTTCATCCGGCACGGCAAAGTGCGGCCGCATGGAAATCTGCCCGAGGCCGCCAGGCTCCGCCACCGTTTCGCGTGTACGCCAGACCAGGATGGAGACGATCACAAGCGCCGCCAGATAAACGATGAAGACCAGGCGCAAGGGCCACGGTTCATACTGCGCCAACAGTCCCGAGACGAGTGCGCCGAAACCGAGGCCCAGGAAATTGGTGCTGGTGGCAATGACGCTGGCGCGCGCCTTGTCAGCGCCGGGGAGAAGCTCGGCGATCCATGCCGTTCCGGTCCCCGCGCCGACACCGATGCCAAGCCCGCTCAGGACGCGCGCCACATCGAGCAGAACGACATTGTTGGCGAACAGAAAGACAAGCGCGCTGGCGATGGCGACGATCATGGCCGCGAGAGCGGCAGGCCGGCGCCCAACGACATCCGACGCGCCGCCCAACATCAGCAGGGCGCCGAGATTGCCGACGACATAGACCGCGTAGACCAGCGTTAGCGTGATCTGTGAAAAGCCGAATTGCTGCTTGTAGATGATGTACAGCGGCGTCAGCACCGTGCTGCCGGCAAACAGAACGGCGATCATTGTGGCGACCACCGGGATTGCGAGAGCCTCGCCGCCTGCTTCGTTGCGCGTATGCGCCAAGTCACGAATGGCCATGGCCAAACCTCTTCATCAGTTTCAGGGATCGCGACCTTAACGCGCCCTTACTCCCGACGTTCCGGCCGGCCGGCGGGCTCCTGACAGCATGACGGACGTTGTCTGGACCGGGAAACCCGTTGGCTGAACAGGCTCGTGTCGGAGCCGATGGTTCCGATCCGTCACGACATCCTGTCGTGTGACCCCGCTGCAATCCGTTATTTGCAGGAGAAACCTGGTGCGATCTTGCACTTCCCGGGACGCGGTTTGTGCGGTGGGCGATGGTGCGGAGGACGGTGCGGCCGATGCTGCCAGTGCGGCGGACCATGCGGCGGGCGCACGATGATCACCGGCGGGCGAACGACATGGGCCCGCGAGAGATAGCCGGAACTGGCCCAGCCGCTGAAGCCGCCGCCATGGATTCTGCACCAACCCGGTTGGCAGCCGGTGACGTTCACCCTGTAGCCGGCTGGCAGCGTCCCCACCTTGGCATATCCCGACCCGGGCCCGGAGCGCACGTTGAGGTTGGTGGTGGTGTGGGCGCTGTAGGCGAACGCGGCGGCCGACGTGCCGAGGATGGCGGCCAGAATGGTCGCGAGGCAGAGCAGAAATCGAAATCTCATCCGTCACCCCATTCGATCGCTCGGCCGTATGTGGTGCAGCCGAGCCTGTCTTCGATGGAGGACTGTGGCAAGAAAAGTCAACAATTTGCCACAGCAAACCATTGCCGCGAGCCGGCCTGGCGGGAGAGTTTCCCCTGATATAGTTGAGAAATTTCCCGGATGGCGTTTATCGGCCTGACAACATCAGCTAACGATTTAGCATCTTCAACGATCGACACCGGACATAGGGCGCAAATCATGGGCAAAGGCAGGGTCGAGGCATTCACCGACGGCGTCGTGGCCATCATCATCACCATCATGGTGCTTGAACTGAAGGTGCCGCACGGCGAGGATCTCTCGGCCTTGCTGCCGCTATGGCCGATCTTTTTCAGCTACGTGCTGTCCTTCATCAACGTCGGCCTTTACTGGAACAATTTGCACAATATGTTCCACACCGTGCAGCGGGTCGACGGCCGCGTGTTGTGGGCGAACCTCAATCTCCTGTTCTGGCTGTCGCTGATGCCGGTGACGACGGCCTTCATGGGCGAAAACCATTTCGCGCCGGTGCCGGTCGCCGTCTACGGCGCCGATCTTGCGCTGTGCGCCATCGCCTACTTCATTCTCGTCGTGACGCTTCACCGATTGCACGGCAACGATACGGCCTTTGCCAGGGCGATCGGCAACGACCGCAAGGGCAAGATCTCGCTTGTCGCCTATCTCTGCGCCATCCCGCTGACCTTCATCAGCCAGTGGATCGGCGTCGCGATCTATGTACTGGTTGCCCTGGTCTGGCTTGTGCCGGACCGGCGTTTCGCACGCGTGATCGAAAAATAAGGATCTATTCGCGCATCGCTTTCAGCTTCTCGGCCACCGACGCGGCAAGATCGGCGTAGCGCTCTTCCAGCCGTTCCGCCGCCTTGATGACCGCAAAGTCATGGCCGAACTTTTCCAGCGCCATGCGCAGCTTCTCGACGAAATCCGCCTGTTTTTCCAAGGCGGAAAACAGCGTCTTCACCTGTGCTTCGTTGATCTCGGGGTTTGCCAGCATCTGCGGCACTTCGCGGCTCATCTGATCGCCAATGGTGGTCTGCTGCTTCAGGATTTCGATCCAGTCCGTCAATCGGGAAATCTCCTTTTTGCGAGGCACCATGCGCAGTCTCGGCTGGACCGGTCAACCCGGCCCAGCAGGCTGCTGAAGCGCAGCCAGGCGCGTGGAGGCTTGCGCCAGCCCGCTCCGGCGCTAAGTTCGGCGCCATCGCAAGAAGGAATCCGCCGCCCATGCTGACCGACGCAGAACTCCAGACCGCTTTGCCCGCGCTTGGTTCGGGCAATGCCGCCGTCATTACCGGTGCTGCCAGCGGCATTGGTCTTGCGGCCGCGAAGCGGCTGGCTCTCATGGGCATGAAGATCGTGCTCGCCGATATCGCCGGCCCGCGTCTTGAGGATGCGGCCCGTGTTGTTTCCGCGATCGCCGGCGACGATGCCGTGCTGGCCGTCGCCGCCGACGTTTCGAAAGCACAAGACGTGGATCGTCTCGCCGAAAGAGCCTTTGGCGTCTTCGGCAATGTGTCGCTGCTGATGAACAATGCTGGTGTCGGCAACAACCCGGGCAAGCCGTGGGAGAACCGCGACGCTTGGAAGCAGCTGCTGGACATCAATTTCTGGGGTGTCGTGCATGGCGTCGAAGCCTTCGTGCCCCGCATGCTGGGAGCCCGCCAGCCGGGTCTGATCGTCAACACCGGCTCCAAGCAAGGCATCACCACGCCGCCTGGAAACCTTGCCTACAGCGTCTCCAAGGCCGGCGTGAAGACCTTTACCGAGGGACTGGCGCATGCCCTGCGCAACGAACCGGGTGCCCATCTGTCGGCGCATCTGCTGATCCCGGGCTTCACCTATACCGGCCTGACCGAGGGTGCGACCGAGAAGCCGGCCGGCGCCTGGACCGGCGAACAGGTCATTGATTTCATGCTGGAATCCCTGACAAAGCGCGACTTCTACATCCTGTGCCCTGACAACGAGGTGACGCGTCCGCTGGATGAGAAACGCATGGCCTGGGCGATCGGCGACATCATCGAAAACCGCCCTGCTCTGTCGCGCTGGCACCCCGACCACAAGGATGCCTTCGCGGCATTCATGAAGCAATGAGCATGTCCGAAAAATGAGAGCCGGTGTTCGGATCGGGTCGCATTCGAGCAACGACGGAACCCTTGGGGGTTAACCGGTTTCAGCCGGTGCTTCGAGCCACCTGCTTTTTCGGTTTGCTCTTTGACGCCACGGCTTTCTTGGCAGCTTCGGCCGCGATTTTCTCGTCATGCCGCTTCGCTGCCCGCTCGCATTTGGCACGGATCTCCTGGACCTCGGCTTCGGTCAGATGCTCGATACCGATGAAGGTGTTCTTGGCTTCGCTGACCCGGATCAACTCGTCCAGTTTGGCCTGGATTGCCGCGCCGTCTCGATTCTGGGTGTTTTGGATGAGAAACACCATCAGGAAGGTGATGATCGTCGTCCCGGTGTTGATCACCAGTTGCCAAGTGTCCGAGAAGGCGAAGAGTGGGCCGCTTACTGCCCAGATGATGACGATCAGGCAGCAGAGTGCGAATGTCGGCGACAGCCCCGCAAGGTGGGCTACCCGGTTGGCGATTTTGGTGAAGAGCTTCTCGATCATGGGGTCCCTCAAACAGCGCCGCGCCGTGCGGTACGCCGGAAGGAACAACCGGCGGCCATATCGGGTTCCCATCGGAAAGAAATACAACCGCCGCAATCGAATGCACGCATCAAGGGAATCGGAAGGACAACACACTTTATCGGTTTGGTGTCACAGTAACGGTGCAGGCAAAACAGGCCTGTTCCTTCCGCTTCACAGCGGTTTACCTCCAGCCCCTTCCGTTGCGCCACCCCCGCATGACGGAAGGGGTTCAGTCCGGAGCGCTCGCACAGTGGTTCCCTGAAGCGCGCCTTTGGCGCAAATGCGCGTGCTCTTCAGCCGCGCCGGCGTCACTCACGCGGCGTGATTTTCCCAGCGGTCCAGGAAGGTCTCGATGGTCATGGCCTGCATGTCGGGAACGGCGCTGGCGAGCTTTTCGACCGGCCAGTCCCACCAGGCGAGAGCCTCGATCCGCGCCGCGACATCGGCTGCGAAGCGCGGCCGAAGCGGCTTGGCCGGCACCCCGGCGACGATCGCATAAGGCGGCACGTCATGCGTGACGACGGCATTGGCGCCGACGACGGCGCCATTGCCGATGGTGAGGCCGGGCATGATCACGGCCCCGTGGCCGATCCACACGTCATGGCCGATGCTCACCGCCTTCGCCTGGCGTCGTTCGCGGAAGACGGCATCGACGCCCAGCCAGCGGAAATATTCGTTGGGCCGGTAGCTGACCTTGTGCTGGGTCAGCCGCTCGATCGGATGATCCAGTGCATTGATGCGGCTGTTGGCGGCAATCGAGCAGAATTTGCCGATGCTCGTGTAGATCGCCTCGGCGTGCCGCTCGAAGTAGGAAAAATCGCCGACGCTCACTTCGCGCAGTACCACCCGCTCGCCGATCGAGGCGTAGCGGCCCAGCTTGCATGCTTTCAGCTCCGCCGTCGGATGGATACGCGGCTCGGGATCTTTCAGCACGAGATTTTCGGAACGGTCCATACGGGCGGCTTTACGTCAGGGCAATAGCTCCCGCAAGCCGGGAGCAATTGTCGGTCGGGTCAATTGCACGGAAAAACGGATCCATCTATTTCGGTTTGCCCTTGGTCCACACCACGTTCTGGCCGTAGAGCGGCACGGTGGTGACCGACATTTTGGCCGAGCCGTTCTGCACCTGGCGCGAATGCGAGAGGTAGATCAGCGTCTCGTTGGCCTTGTCGTAGATGCGGTTCACCACCTGCTTCTTCCAGATCAGGCTGATGCCTTGCTTGAACACCTCCTCGCCGCCTTCGCTCATGTCGATGTCGCCGATGGTGATCGGACCGGTCTGGCGGCACGAAATCGAGGAATCGGAAGGATCCTCGAACCAGTTGCCCTTGTGCAGGCGGTCGATGATGCCGCGGTCGAAATAGGACACGTGGCAGGTGACGCCGTCCACCTTCGGGTCCTTGATCGCTTCGACGATGATGTCGTTGCCGAGCCAGTCGACGCCGACCTTGCCGACTTCATCGGCGACTGCGGCACCGGCGCCAAGGACAAGGCACGCGGCCAGGGCGCCGCCGATCAGATTTCGCCCAATCAGTCGTTGCAAGATAGCCTCCGAGGTTCAAGTTTGCCGGTCTCAGGTGGGGCGAAGGACGTTGCATTGCAAGCCGGCGGCCCCGATCAAAACGCCGGCATAGGTCACGGCCGGTTGCGTCAACGCGGCACCTTTGCGTGTACCCGGTCGAACCGCTAAGACTGTTCGCCGAACCGAGGGCTGCCTGGCCATGACCGGCATGCCGATGAAATTACAAGACGGAATCCTGCGGATGATGCGCTCAATACTGGTCGGCATTCTCGTCCTGATGGCGGCCGGCATAGGCTGGCTGACCTTCGACTGGTATCGCGGCCACTATGGCGGCGAGCCTTTCGGTGCCGCCTTTACGCTGGTCGACCAGAAAGGCGCGCCGATCACCGAAGCCGCCTTCCGGGGCCACCCCAGCGTCGTCTTCTTCGGCTTCACCCATTGCCCAGAGGTCTGCCCGACCACGCTGTTCGAACTGTCCGGCTGGCTGAAGACGCTTGGTGACGATGGCAAGAACCTGCATGCCTACTTCGTCTCGGTCGATCCGGAGCGCGACACCCCCGCGGTCATGAACGCCTATGTCAGCAATTTCTCTGACCGCATCACCGGCATATCGGGCGACCCGGACAAGGTCCACGCCATGGCGAAGTCCTTCGGCATCTACTGGAAGAAAGTCGACACCGGCGACGGCGACTACACGATGGACCATACCGCCTCGGTGCTGCTGCTCAACGGCAAGGGCGATTTCGCCGGCACGATCGCCTATGGCGAAAGCGCCGACACCGCGGTGGAAAAGCTCAAACGCCTCGCGGCCAAGGGCTGATGCGAAATCCATGACCCAGACGCGGCTCCATTTCACCGCCGGCAAGATCGAATCCACCAGAATTTTCGCCGCCCTCGATGCCGCCTTTGAGGACGAAGGCTTGCCGATAGCCGTGCTGGAGGTCGATGAGGACGCGGACATTCATGAAGTCTCTCTCTATGCCGACGGCGAGGTGGATGCGGTCGAGGCGCGGGTGAAGGACATTCTGGCAGGGCTAGCCCTGTCCAGGCCGGTCGAGCGCGAGACCTTGCCCGATATCGACTGGGTGGCGCGCTCGCTGGAAGGGCTGAAACCGGTGCGTGCCGGCCGTTTCTTCGTGCATGGCGCGCATGATCGCCGCAAACGCCACAGTGGCGAGCTTGCCATCGAGATCGAAGCGGGGCTGGCCTTCGGCACCGGCCACCACGGCACCACCGCCGGATGCCTGGAAATGCTGGAAAAGGTGACGCGGCGCGAGCGGCCGCGCAACGCGCTCGATCTCGGCACCGGCAGCGCGGTGCTGGCCATCGCTGTGGCCAAGCTCTTCCATATTCCCGTGCTGGCGACCGACATCGATCCGGTGGCGGTAAGCGTTGCCGCCGCCAATGCGCGGCTCAACCACGTCAAGGCGCTGGTGGAAACAGTGACCGCACCCGGATTCCACCATCCGATCTTTGCCAGGCGTGCGCCTTTCGACCTGATCGTCGCCAACATATTGGCGCGGCCGCTGATGCGGCTTGCTCCGGAAATGGCGCGACACATCAGCCTCGGCGGCTCGCTGGTGCTGTCAGGCATCCTCGACCGGCAGCGCGATGCGGTGATCTCCGCCTATGTCGGCCAGAGCTTTCGCCATGTCAGAACGCTGCACCGCGAAGGCTGGGTGACGATCCATCTCAAACGGTGACGCAGCCCCGTCTGGCCCTGCTGAAATCGATTCCGGTTTCCAGCTCCATGCGCTACGGTCGGGCACTATCCGAGGGAGACGCCACCATGTTCCAGACCTTTGATTCCGCTGGCAATCCGGCCGTCGGCAGACCGCGCGTGGCGCTGCTGCGCCAATGGCTGGCGGAAAACGGCCTGGATGGATTTGTCGTTCCCCGCGCCGACGAGCATCAGGGCGAATATGTCGCCGACCGCTCGGCGCGGCTAAAATGGCTGACCGGCTTCAGCGGCTCCGCCGGCGTTGCCATCATCCTGCGCGACCGCGCCTTCATCTTCGTCGACGGACGCTACACGCTGCAGGTGCGCGGCGAGGTTGATCTCGGTATCTTCTCGATCGAGAGCCTGGTCGACAATCCGCCTGCAAATTGGCTCAAGGATAACCTCGGCAAGGGCGCGCGGCTCGGCTTCGACCCCTGGCTGCACACGATCGGCGAGGTCAAGGCGCTGCGGGCCTCGGCCGAAAAGACCGGCGCCGTGCTGGTGCCGCTCGAGGCGAACCCGATCGACATAATCTGGAAGGATCAGCCGGATGCACCGGTCGCTCCTGTCGAACTCCATCCCATCGGTTTTGCCGGCGAGCTCGCCAAGGACAAGCTGGCGCGGCTGGCGGCGGCGATCGGCCAGGAGGGCGCCACCCATGCGGTGCTGACGGATCCCTCCTCGATTGCCTGGGCCTTCAACATCCGTGGCGGCGACGTACCGCACACGCCGCTGGCGCTCGGCTTCGCTGTCCTCGCTGCCGACGGACGGCACCGGCTATTCATGGACAGCCGAAAATTCTCGCGCCAGGTTGCGGCGTATCTCACCCAGCTTGCCGAGCCCCATGAGCCCGGTGAATTCGAGGCCGCGGTCGTGGCGCTGGCCAAGAGCGGCGCGAAAATCGCGCTAGACCCCGTTTTGGCCGCCTACAGGCTGCGCATGCTGGTCGAGGACAATGGCGGCGAGGTGATTGCCGCTCCCGACCCGGCCCGCATCCCGCGCGCCACCAAGAACCAGGCCGAGATCAACGGCTCGCGCGCCGCGCATCGGCGCGATGGCGCGGCGGTGGCGAAGCTTTTGTGCTGGCTCGACCGCCAGAAGCCCGGCTCGCTCGACGAGATCGCGGTCGTCACCCGGCTGGAAGAGACGCGCCGGCAGACCGGCGAGGAAACGCAAATGCCGCTGCGCGACGTCTCCTTCGACACCATTTCGGGCGCCGGCCCGAATGGCGCCATCATGCACTACCGCGTCTCACGCGCCACCAGCCGCAAGCTCCAGGCCGGCGAGCTGTTCCTGCTCGATTCCGGCGCCCAATATCAGGACGGCACCACCGACATCACCCGCACCGTGCCGATCGGCCAGCCGACCGAGGAAATGCGCGAACGCTTCACGCTCGTGCTGAAAGGCATGATCGGCATTTCCACGCTGCGTTTCCCCGCCGGCACGCGCGGCTCGGAAATCGACGCCGTCGCCCGCATGGCGCTGTGGAAGCACGGCTGCGACTTCGCCCACGGTACCGGCCATGGCGTCGGCTCTTATCTGGCGGTGCACGAAGGCCCGCAACGCATCGCCCGCACGGGCACCGAAAAGCTGCTCGAAGGCATGATGCTGTCCAACGAGCCGGGCTATTACAAGGAAGGTTCTTACGGCATCCGCATCGAGAACCTCATCCTGGTGACGCCGGCCGAGCAGATCGACGGCGGCGACATCGCCATGCACGGTTTCGAGACGCTGACCCTGGCGCCGATCGATGTCAGGCTGGTGCGCTCGGATTTGTTGACCCGCGACGAGCTGCATTGGCTCGACACCTACCACGCCCGCGTGCTGGCCGAGATCGGCCCGATGCTCGACGGCGAGACGCTGGCCTGGCTGGAAAAGGCAACGGCGCCCTTACCGCATGACGCTAAGATTTGAGTGCGTCTAAGGTGGCGCCAGCGTTCGAACGATCGCGCCCGGAACTCTATCCCACGAACTGCCGCGCGAGGATCAGCATCGCCGCACCAGCCAAAAACATAGCCATCAGCCCGCCGCGCAGCGAAACCACAGCGGTGACAACCAATGCCGCCCATTCCGCCGGTCCGGCATTCAACAGTTCCGGCGCCACCAATGTCGTCAGCACCGCCGCCGGCACCGCGTTCAGGCCGGCCTCGACGCGCGGATGGATGTTGTCGAAGCGCGAGATGACCAGATGCCCGCCGATCCGCGTAAGATATGTGGCGATTGAGCCGGCGATGATGATCCAGAACGTCGTGCTCATGGCCGTGCCTTCACGCCTGAGTGGTGGGGCGGCAGGATGACGGCCAGCAGCACGCCAGCGATGGCGCCGATCGAGACGTGCCAGGGTGAACCTACCGTCTTGTAGGCGACGATCGAGGCGCAAGCACTGGCGACGACCACCGGCAGCCACAACGGCCGCTTGCGGAAGCCCATCACCAGGCCAAGGAAATAGATCGGTAGCAGGAAATCGATGCCCAGCGCATGCGTGTCGGGGATAAGCTTGCCGAACACCGCGCCGAGCGCGCTTTCGATCACCCAGAATACATAGACTGGCAGGCCGAGCCCGAGATACCAGGCGAAGCCGACCGTCTCGCCGGACTGCGCCCTCGCCTCGGCGACGGCGAATTGCGGATCGGTGAGGATGAAGAAGCCGAGCGCTTGGCTGACCACGGGCCAGTGCGCTATGCGCCGGCCGATACCGGCGGAATAGAGCACATGGCGAAAATTGACGGCGAAGATCGACAGCACGATCAGCCACGGCGCGACATGCTGGCCGAACAGCTCGATGCCGACCATCTGGCTGGCGCCGCCGAAGATCAGCGCACTCATCAGGAAGGCTTCGAACACCGAGAAGCCATTGTCGACGGCCAGCGCCCCGAACAGCACCGCGAACGGCGCCGACGCCACAACGACGGGCATGGAAAGCCGCACGCCTTGCCAGAAATCGCTCTTTGCGCCGTGCCCGGAGATTGCGTCCGACACCATGGATAACTCCCAGGAGAATGGCCTGATCTAGGTAGCGTGGTCCGCCTTGTCACACGAATTCGGTTGAGCCCAACAATCAGCGGAAATGATTGCCAGGACCAATCCTAGCCCTGCGCCACCTTGCCCTCTATGGCCCTGCCCCAGTCGAGCAGCGGCTTGGCGCACATGGTGAAATCGACCAGCTCGTCGACCAGCGCCGCCGTGTGGATCCCCGCCGGATCGATGACATGCTGGACGTAGAAATGACGGTTGCGGATGGCCTCGGCCAGATCGGAATCACCGACATGCTCGAAGCCCCGCGGCGTGCGCTTCATGCGGCCCTCCGTCTCGAATTCCAGACCGTTCTTCTTCAAGGCGGCCACCAGCGCGCGGAACCTGTCGGGCCTTGCCGCGATGGCCTTGCGCATGGCGAGCAACAGTTCCGGGGCGGGCTGCCACCAGGCAATGTCGGCGAAGCAGCGTTCCAGCCCGACGTGGACATAGAACACGCCCTGCTCCATCTTGGTGCTGTCGGGCGACAGGATCGCCGACAGATGCCGGTTGTAAGGCCGCTTGTCCTTGGCGAAGCGCACGTCCCGGTTGATCCGGAACAGTGATTTCTTGCGGTCGCCCTTGAGGCCGAGCCCGGCCTCGCCGAAACGGCGTGTGAGCGTCTCCACCAGATCGCCCAGCGGATCGCGCAATTCCTGTTCGAACAGGTCGCGATTCTCTACGAACCACTCGCGACTCTGGTGGAAATCAAGTGCCTTCAGGAACGGAATAGCCTTCTGGCCGAACCCCTTGAATTCGCCTGACATCATGCCTTGCCGATCCGCTGCAGCCACGCGTCCTCGTCTATGACCTCGATGCCGAGTTCACTGGCAAGCTTGAGTTTCGAGCCCGCGCCGGGCCCCGCCACTACCAGATCGGTCTTGGTCGAAACCGAGCCCGCCACCTTGGCGCCCAGCCGTTCGGCCATCGCCTTGGCTTCGGAACGCGTCATCTTTTCCAGCGAGCCCGTGAACACGACGGTCTTGCCGGCGACCACGCTGTCGGCCGAGACGGTAACGACATACGGCTTCGGCCTGACCTGTTTAAGCAACGCCTCAAGCACGTCGTCATTGCGCTCATTGCCGAAGAAATCGGCAAGCGCGTTGATCACCGTGTCGCCGATGCCGTTGATCGACGGGAAGACACTATGCGGATCGTCAGCCGCCGCGGTCTCCTTGCCGACGCGGATCAGTTCCTCGATTGTCGAAAACGTCCGGGCAAGCACGGCCGCCGTCGTTTCGCCGATATGGCGGATCCCAAGCGCAAAGATGAAGCGGTCGAGTTCGGGTTCGCGGCGCGAATCGATCGCCGCAAAGAGCTTGTCCAACCCTTCATAGTTGCGGTCCTCGACGCTGCGCACGTTCTTGCGCGTCTTGCCCGACGCCGCCTCGCGCTGCCTCGCCTGCTCCTCGCGCCGCTCGGCCAGCGCCTTGGTGACGGCGGAACGCCGATCCCTGAGCGTGAAGATGTCGGCGGCCGTCTTGACCAGCCCCGCATTGAAGAACAGGTCGATGTTTTCCGCGCCTAGTCCCTCGATATCCATGGCCCCGCGCGACACGAAGTGGCGCAGCCCTTCCACGGTTTGCGCGGGGCAGATCAATTCGCCCGTGCAACGCCTGCGGGAATCCTCCTTGCCGGTCTTCTCGTTGATTTCGCGCGTCGCCGGCGAGCCGCAGATCGGGCAAGTATGTGGGAATTCGTAAGGCACGGCATCCGGCGGACGCTTGTCGAGGACGACACTAACGATCTGCGGGATGACATCCCCTGCCCGCTGGATCACCACAGTGTCGCCGATGCGCACGTCGATGCCGTCGCGGATCGGCTGGCCGTTGCTGTCGAAACCCTTGATATAGTCTTCGTTGTGCAGCGTGACGTTCTCGACCACGACGCCCCCGACTGTCACTGGCGCAAGCCTCGCCACCGGCGCCAGCGTGCCGGTGCGCCCGACCTGGATGTCGATCTTCTGCACGGTCGTCATCGCTTGTTCGGCCGGAAATTTGTGCGCGATGGCCCAGCGCGGTTCGCCGGTGACAAAGCCCCACCGGCGCTGTAACTCCAACTGGTCGACCTTGTAGACGACGCCGTCGATGTCGTAGCCCAAGGAAGAACGCTGTTCCTCGATGCGGTGATAATGCGCGATCAGTTCGCCGACCGACATCGCCCGCACCATCAGCGGGCTGACTTTGAAGCCCCATTCCGCGAATTTCTGCACCGAATCGTATTGTGTTGGAGCGGGGTCGGCTGTCGTGTAGCCCCAGGCATAGGCAAAGAATTTGAGGTTCCGGCTGGCGGTGACCGATGGATCCTTCTGGCGCAGCGACCCAGCCGCCGTATTGCGCGGATTGACATAGTCCTGGCCGCCGGCGGCCGCTGAGCGCTGCTTCAGCGCCTCGAATTCGGCATAGGTCATGTAGACCTCGCCGCGTATCTCGATGATTTCGGGCCAGCCCGAGCCTTTCAGCCTGCCGGGAATATCGGCGATGGTTCTCAGATTGGCGGTGATGTCTTCGCCGACAGCGCCATCCCCGCGCGTTGCGCCCTGCACGAACACGCCGCTCTCGTAACGCAGCGAGGCCGACAGGCCGTCGATCTTCGGTTCGGCCGTGAAGGCGATGTCGAGATCCTTGTCGCGGTCAAAGAAGCGGCGGCCGCGTTCGATGAAATCGGCGACGTCCTCGTCGGTATAGGCCTTGGCGAGGCTGAGCATGGGCACGGCATGGCGCACCTTGGCAAAGCCTTCCGCCGGCGCGGCACCGACCCTGCGCGATGGCGAATCCTCGCGCACCAGGGCGGGAAAGCGCTGCTCGATGGCGAAGTTGCGCCGGGTCAGCGCATCATAGGCGGCGTCGGTGATAACAGGCGCGTCCTCGGTATGGTAGCGGCGGTCGTGCTCCGCGATTTCCTGCGCCAGGCGCTTCAGCTCCGCTTCGGCTTCGCTCTCACTGAGTGAATCGACTGGTCTTTCAGACATCGCACGGCTTCCCTGACCAATGCACGCCGCCCCAAATATGGTGCGATTTTGGGGCAACGACATGCGCAAAACAATAACCAAGGCGCGGCGCACTTTGGTTGGGCGCCACTATAAATCAGGATTTGGCAGGAGGGAGCCGGCCTGCGAAAAAATCATTCCTGAACAGCAGGATGCAGCCATATCCTGACTCGCCTTCACGGGAAACGAGCTTTCAGGCAGCCGCCGTATTCTCCCGCAGCAATCTCTCGGCGGCCGCGCGCGCTTCGTCGGTGATGGTGGCGCCGGCCAGCATGCGCGCGATCTCTTCCTGGCGCGCCGCCCGGTCCATTTCGGCGATACCGGTCGCGACCTTGTCGGTGCTGCCGGACTTGGAGATCAGGAAGTGCGTCGCCGCGCGGGCCGCCACCTGCGGCGCATGGGTGACCGAGAGCACCTGCACGCGCCTGGACAATCTTGCCAGCCGCTGGCCGATGGCATCCGCGACGGCGCCGCCCACCCCTGTGTCGATTTCATCGAAGACCAGCGTTGGCGCCGAGCCCCGGTCGGCCAGCGCCACCTTCAGCGCCAGTAGGAAGCGCGAAAGCTCGCCGCCGGAAGCAACTTTCATCATCGGCCCGGGTCGCGTGCCGGGATTGGTGCGCACCCAGAACTCGATCTGGTCGATGCCCTCTTCCATGCGGCTCTCGGCCTCGCTCTTCATCTCGACGATGAAGGCGGCGCGTTCGAGCTTCAGCGCCGGCAGTTCGGCCATCACGGCCTTGGTCAGGCCGACCGCCGCGGCATGGCGAAGCGAGGACAACTGCGCGGCAGCGATGTCATAGGCTTCGCGCGCTGCGGCCGCCTGCTTTTCCAGCCCATGAAGGCGCTCCTCGCCGGCATCGAGATCGGCAAGATCGGCAACCATCGTGTCGCGCAATTGCGCCAAATCATCGACGGCAACGCTGTGCTTGCGCGCTGCCGCGCGCAGCGAAAACAATCGCTCTTCCGCCTTTTCCAGCCGCTGTGGATCATATTCGGTGGCGCGCAAAGCCGCCTCGACACCCGACTGCGCCGCGTCGAGCGACAGCATCGCCTCATCCAGCGACTTGACCACTTCGTCGAGCAGCCCGGGGGCCTCGCCGGCCTTGCGCTGCAACCGCCTGAGCAGGCTGGCCAGTTGCGGCAAGGGCGAGGATGGACCCGAAAGCACGTCCTGCGCGTCGTGGATTTCGGAGGCGATCTTCTCGGCCCGCATCATGTGGGCGCGCAAGTCGGCAAGCTCAGTCTCCTCACCCGGCTGCGGATCGAGCTTGGTCAGCTCCGTGACCGCTGCGCGCAGGTAGTCCGCTTCGCGCGCCGCCGCCGCCACCTTGGCACGATGGCGCGAGAGCTCCTGCTCGCAGGCGCGCCAGTGCCGCCAGGCCTCGGCCGTCGACCGGACGACGCCGAGATGGCCGCCGAAGGCGTCGAGCACGTCGCGATGCGCGCCGGGATCGACAAGGGCGCGTTCGTCATGCTGGCCGTGGATCTCGACCAGCGCGCGGCCGACGTCGCGCATCAGCGTCACGCTGGACGGCTGATCGTTGACGAAGACGCGAGTGCGGCCGTCCGCCGTCTGCAAGCGGCGCAGGATGATGTCGCCGTCGTCCTCGATGGCATTCTCGGCAAGCAGCGCGCGCACCGGATGGTTGCGCGGCACGTCGAACACGGCAATCACCTGGCCCTGTGCCGCGCCGTGGCGCACCAGGGAAGCGTCACCGCGAGCCCCAAGCGCCAACGACAGGGCGTCGAGCAGGATGGATTTTCCGGCGCCGGTCTCGCCCGTCAGCACCGAGAGACCGGGCTGGAAGTCGATATCCAGCTTCTCGATCAGGACGATATCGCGGATCGACAGCCTGGAAAGCATCGTTACGCCTGCATCAGGCGCCGGTGATCAGTTTCCCGGCCTTGGATATCCACGAGCCGGCATTCTCGCGCGGCGCAAGCCCGTTGCTCTGCAGGAGCTTGTAGGAATCCTTGTACCATGGGCTGTCGGGATAATTGGTGCCGAGAACGGCGGCGGCGGTCTGCGCCTCCGAAGTCAGGCCCATCGCATAATAGCTCTCGGTCAGGCGCGCCAGCGCCTCCTCGACGTGGCGGGTGTTGGAATAATTCTCGACCACATTGCGGAAACGCTTGACCGCGGCGATGTATTCGCGACGTTCGAGATAATAGCGGCCGATCTGCATCTCCTTGCCGGCGAGCTGGTCGTTGGCGAAGCGGATCTTTTCCTTGGCGTCATCGACATATTCTGAATTAGGCCAGCGCGTCACGAGATCCTGCATGGTCTGCACGGTCTGGCGCGCTTCCTTCTGATCCTGCGTCACGTCCTTGATCTGGCGGTAGTAGCTAAGGCCGATGATGTACTGCGCATAAGCCGCGTCATCCGTTGACGGATACAGCGTCAGATAACGCTTGGCCGACGAGATCGCTTCGTCGTAGCTGCCCTTGCGATAGTCGGCGAACGCGCCCATCACCATCGATTTGCGGGCCCACTCCGAATAAGGATGCTGGCGGTCGACCGCGTCGAACTTCTTGCTCGCCTCGTCGAGGCGTCCGGCATTCAGATTGGCGAGCCCTTGGTTGTAGAGAACGTCGGCCGGTTCGGTCTGGTCGACATAGGTCGACAGGTCGATATCTTTTTCCGACGACATGCAAGCAGACAGCAAGAGCGATGGAGCAACCACCGAAAGCGCCAGGAAAACGGACCGCTGCGGCGCTTTCAATTGACCGACTCGCTTGAAGAACATGATTGGATTGCGCCCTTTCGGCGTTATTTCAGTGCCTGTTGCATATCGTTTCCCCAAAACTGGTCCCCACTTCCAGGCGACATGCACTATCGACGGCAGCAGCCATAAACCATAACCGCCTTGCCCGGCAACGCTATGTCTAGGCAATCGAACATTTTTGTGGCGGCCGGGCCGCGCCGGAGCATCCCTGCGATTTCGCCGGCAAATGATGCATTCATGCAACACCAGCGAGCTGCGATGGCATCCGGAAAGTGGCGGCGACTCAGATCATCCAGGGCGCATAGAGAGGCGCGTTGACGGCGCTCATCTCGGCCGCACGGCCGCGCTCGCGGCGGGTCGTTTCGACGATCTCGAACGCGGTACGGTCCGACAGCACGCGCCGCAAGGCGGCCGCATTCAGCCTATGGCCGCCACGATAGGAGCGGAAGCAGCCGATGAAGCGGGCCCCAGCCAGTGCCAGGTCGCCCATGGCGTCCAGCGTCTTATGGCGTACGAACTCGTTGGGGTAGCGCAAGCCGCCCATGTTGATGACGCGGTTGTCGTCACCGATGACCAGCGAATTCTCAAGCGAGGATCCCAGCGCATAGCCGGCGGCCCACAGCCGCTCGACGTCCTTCATGAAGCCGAAGGTGCGGGCGCGCGCGATGTCGCGGCGGAAAATGTCCGCATTGATGTCGGACGCGAACAGCTGCCGGCCGATCGCCGGGCTTTCGAAATCGATCTCGACCTCGAAGCGAGTGCCGTCATAGGGCCTGAACTCAGCCCAGGAGGCGCCGTTCTCGATGCGGACCGGCTTGACGATCCGGATGTAGCGCCGCTTGACCGACAGCGTTTCGATGCCGGCCTGGTCTATGGCCTCGACGAACGCCATGGCGCTGCCGTCGAGGATAGGGACCTCATGGCCGTCGATCTCGATGATGACATTGTCGATGCCGAGCCCGAACAGCGCCGCCATGATGTGCTCGACCGTGGCGATGTGCTCGCCAGAGGGATCACCGAGCATGGTGCACAGGTCGGTTGCGCCGATCTCGGAAAACAGGGCGCGGAACTCGCGACCTTGCCCGTTCTCACTAAAAAGCTGGAAAACAATGCCGGTGTCGGCATCCGCCGGGAGAAAGCTGATGGAAACTTCCTTGCCGCTGTGAACGCCGGTGCCCGTAAGCGACGCGCGCGTCTTCACTGTCGTCTGATAGTCGTGCAAGACAATCCCCATAAGCCCAAAATGCCTAGGTCCGCTTCTCCAGCCCGAGGGGCGCGGCTCTCTTGTAAAAATCGGCTGGCCAGGTCACTTCCCCCGAAATCCCGGCAAACCGACGACGGTAGGCAGCGAAGATAATGTCCCGTCAGGGATAGTCCAAATCACGGTTTCTTACTCTTTGTAACCGCAACCGACATATGGATAGCCTCTTAAGTGCTTGAATTTGCATTCTTTTAAACGTTAACAGGCAAGCAATTCCTTGCTTGCCTGTTAACAATTGTTACAGCCCGTTAACCGCTCAGTTGGCCTGGCGACGCAGGAACGCCGGAATTTCCAGCTGGTCGTCCTCCTGAGTCGCCCTGGCCTGCGGCGTCAGGCGGCCTTGGTCGTCGAGCTGGCCGCGACGAGGCGCGTAGAGCTGCGCGTCCTGGCTTGCCAGACGGCGCACTTCCGGTGCGGCCTGACGCAGCTTGGGCTCGCGCGGCTGCGCCGGCTGCAGGCGTGCAGGCTCTTCCTCGCGGCGCGTCAGGCCGTTGGTCAGACGCTTCAAGAGCCCCATCGGTCCGCTGTTCTCATGGTCGGCCGGGCGGCTCTTGGCGTCGACCTCGGCCTTCACGACAGGCGGAAAGTCCTCGACGCGCGGCATGCGCTGGGGAGCCATCGCGACCGGCTGCTGGACTTCGCGCAGGATCTCGCGCGGCTGAGGCGCCGGCTGCATCTGCTGGACCACGGGCTGCACCATCGGTTGCGGCTGCGCCGGCGGAGCCTGGAAGATCTTGCTCTGCGGACGGAAATCATCCGCATGGGCAACCGGCGCCGGACGGGCTTGCGCCATCGCCGCGGCGTTTGCTTCGGCCAGTTGGATCGCTTCCGCGACCGGATCGGCGGCGCGCGGCTCGTACGCAGCCTGCTGGACCGGCGCGGGGCGGCTTTCCGCCGCGGCAACGGCCGGGCGGGCGGCCGGCTTCTGCGGCGCGGTGCGGATCGAGATCGGCGCGGCGGCGATTTCGGCCGCCGACTTGTCGATGCCGGTGGCGACAACCGAGACGCGGATGACGCCTTCGAGCTCCTCGTCGAAAGTGGCGCCGAGGATGATGTTGGCGTCCTGGTCGACCTCCTCGCGGATGCGGGTCGCCGCTTCGTCGACTTCGAACAGCGTCAGGTCGCGGCCGCCGGTGATCGAGATCAGCAGGCCCTTGGCGCCCTTCATCGAGGTCTCGTCGAGCAGCGGGTTGGCGATCGCGGCTTCCGCGGCCGCCATCGCGCGGCCCTCGCCCGATGCCTCGCCGGTGCCCATCATCGCCTTGCCCATCTCGCGCATCACCGAACGAACGTCGGCGAAGTCGAGATTGATCAGGCCTTCCTTGACCATCAGGTCGGTGATGCAGGCTACACCCGAATAGAGCACCTGGTCAGCCATGGCGAACGCGTCGGCGAAGGTGGTCTTGTCATTGGCCAGCCGGAACAGGTTCTGGTTAGGGATGACGATCAGCGTGTCGACGCATTTCTGCAATTCCTCGATGCCGAAATCCGCCGTCTTCATGCGGCGCTGGCCTTCGAAATGGAACGGCTTGGTGACGACGCCGACAGTGAGGATGCCCTTCTCGCGGGCGGCGCGCGCCACGACCGGCGCCGCTCCCGTGCCCGTGCCGCCGCCCATGCCCGCGGTGACGAAGCACATATGGGTGTTGGACAGGTGATCGATGATCTCGTCGATGCATTCTTCCGCCGCCGCGCGGCCGACTTCCGGCTGCGATCCGGCGCCGAGCCCCTCGGTGACATGCGCGCCGAGCTGGATCAGCCGGTCGGCTTTCGACATGGTCAGCGCCTGCGCGTCGGTGTTGGCGACAACGAACTCGACGCCGCGCAGACCGGCGGTGATCATGTTGTTGACGGCGTTGCCGCCGCCGCCGCCGACGCCGAACACGGTGATGCGTGGCTTAAGCTCGGTGATGTCCGGCTTTTGCAGATTGATGGTCATTGTCTCCGTCCTTTGCCTTTCCTGCCGCTTCGCCGCCGCGGCCACTTATGGGGCTGTCCCCGTCAATTAGAAACTGTCTCTCAACCACTGACTCATGCGATGCAGTTTTCCGCCTGTTCCAGTCATCCTGAGACCGGAAATTCCTTTCGCCGGATGGCTCTCGAAGCTCGCCATCTGCGGATAGATCAACAAACCGACGGCCGCCGAGAAGGCCGGCCCCTTCGCCGCTTCGGGCAGGCCCGCCACGCCGAGCGGGCGGCCGATGCGCACATTGCGCCCCAGGATGCGGCGCGCCGCTTCCGGCAGGCCGGCAAGCTGGCTGGCGCCGCCGGTCAGCACCACGCGCTTGCCCACCGCATTGCCGTAGCCGGACTTGTTCAGCCGGTCGCGCAAAAGCTCGAGCGTCTCGTCGATGCGGGCGCGCACGATACGCGTCATGACGGAGCGCGGAATCTGGAGCGGCACTTCGCCCTCGTCGCCGATCGGCTGGATCGAGACCAGGTCGCGGTCATCGGCGCTGCCGGGCAACGCCGAACCGTGCATCACCTTCAGCCGTTCGGCGGCATCGAGCGAGGTGGACAGTCCCTTGGCCATGTCCAGCGTGACGTGGTTGCCGCCGATGGCGATGGCGTCGCCATGGACGAACTTGCCTTCCGAAAACACCGAGATCGTCGTCGTGCCGCCGCCCATATCGATGCAGGCGGCGCCCAGTTCCAGCTCGTCGTCGACCAATGCCGCCAGCCCGCTGGCATAGGGCGTCGCCACCATGCGCTCGACCGAAAGATGCGAGCGGTTGATGGAGAGCTCCAGGTTGCGCATCGGAGCGGCGTCGCCGGTCAGCACATGCATGTCGACGCCAAGCGTGTCGCCGACCATGCCGCGCGGATCGCGCACGCCGCGCTCAGCGTCGAGCGAAAAGCCGACGGGGAGCGAATGGACCACCTCGCGCTCCGTGTTCAGCGCCTGCTTGGCGCCGGCACCGAGCACCCGCTTGATGTCGGCCTCGTCGGCCTCATGGCCGCCGAGATTGATGGTTGCCGAGAAAGCTTCGCTCTTCAGCCGGCCGGCGGTCATGTTCACGATCAGCGAATCGACCGTCAGCCCGGCCATGCGCTCGGCGGCGTCGACGGAGAGACGAATGGCATGTTCGGCACGATCGAGATCGATGACGACGCCCGATTTGACGCCCTGCGACTTCTGATGGCCGATGCCGATCACCTGGATGCGGTGCGAGCGTCCGCGCAGCAGCTTGCCGTCATCGCACGGCTTCAGCTTCGCCACCATGCAGCAGACCTTGCTCGAACCGACATCCAGCACCGTCAAGGTGCCGGAGCGGCGCGACGAGGCATCGCCTGAACCGCCAAGCCAGCTCATATCTTCGTCTCCGGCTTGCGCTTCAGCGTTTTCGGTTTCTCGTTGAGCGCGGCTTCGCGCTGGGTCACCGCCTCCGGCGTCAGCTGCACGACCAGCCGGTCCGACAGCCGCATATCGACGGCCGCGATATCGCGCGACAACAGCCCCTTGTCGTGGTCCATGCCGACGAGTTCGGCGAGTGCCTGATCCTCGCCATCCTCGGGGAGCTTGACGGTGATGCCATTGTCCAGCTTCAGGTCCCAGCGCCGATCGCCGACACGGACATAGCCCCTGATGCGGGTCGCGAGATCCGGGTATTTTTCGATCTTCGCCAGGAATTCCGGCGCCTTGGCCGGCGCGCTGGCTCCGATCAGCAATGGCAGCAGCACCTGCTTGCCACCCGAGAACGGCGCGATAACGGCACCGTCTTTTTCGATGACGGAGAGATCGCTGCCCTGCTGCCAAAGCGCGAACGCCTGACGCTCCTCGACGCGCACCTCCAACGTGTGCGGATAGACCTTGCGCACCGCGGCGACCTCGATCCAGGGCAAGGTGGCGATGCGTTCCCGCGCCGCCTCGGCATCGAAGCCGATCAGCGACGTCCAGCCGTCGAGCTCGAGCCTGTCGAGAATATCGATCTCGGACGTCTGGCGATTGCCGACCACCTTGACCTGGTCGACGGCAAAGCCGGTCCGGGCGGTGATGCTCTGGACGATGCCGTCGGCATGACCGCCGAGATAGGCGCCATAGGCGCCGCTCGAAGCAATGAGCACTGCCGACATGATCGCGGCGGAGAAGCGCGGCGCCTGGAATTCGCCCTCGCCCAGACGCGCCAGGATACGCACCGGGCGGCGAAGCACGCGCGGCAGCACGAAATGGTCGAACGACAATGGCAGGCTGAACAGCGCCGGCCCGGCCGCGCCCTTCCCCTTGCCCTGCCCCCACTTCAACGCAGACACGAAGCGTCCTCCACCATCCAACTCAACAGATCGCCGAACGAATGCCCTGCCTGGGCGGCGATTTCAGGCACCAGAGACGTCGGCGTCATGCCCGGCTGAGTATTGACCTCGAGCCATACAACCTCGCCATTTTCGGAGTGACGATCGTCATAACGGAAGTCCGACCGGGAAACGCCCCGACAGCCGACAGCTTGGTGAGCCTTGAGCGCCAGTGTCTGTATTTTTTGGTAAATATTCGGTGAAACTTTTGCGGGGCATTCGTGTTTTGATCCGCCCGCGACATATTTTGAATCATAATCATAGAACGAATGGCCCGTCGGGATGATTTCGCAGACGCCAAGCGCCACGTCGCCCATGACGGCACAGGTCAGCTCGCGCCCATGGATGTAGCGCTCGACCATGACGGCATCGCCATATTTCCACTCGGACGAGCCGATGACCTGCGGCGGATGCGACTGCCCCTCATGCACGATCACGACGCCGAAGCTTGACCCCTCATTGACCGGCTTCACCACATAGGGCGGCTTCATCGGATGGTTGTTCTGAATGGCGAAGCGATTGGCGACCTTCGATTCGGCGACGGGAACGCCGGCCAATTTCACGACTTTCTTCGACTGCTCCTTGTTCATCGCAAGCGCCGAGGCGAGCACGCCGGAATGGGTGTAGGGAATGCCGAGATATTCGAGAATGCCCTGAATGGTGCCGTCCTCGCCAAAAGGACCATGCAGCGCATTGAAGGCGACATCGGGCCTGAGATCGGCAAGCACGGAGCCGACGTCGCGCCCAACGTCGACGCGCGTGACTTGATAGCCTTCCGTCTCAAGCACATCGGCACAGGCCTTCCCCGAAGACAGGGACACGGGCCGCTCGGACGAGAAACCACCCAGCAGGACGGCCACATGCTTGTTTTTCATTCCCCGTCATCCCCTCTCACGGCGGATCAAAAACCAAGATTTCCGCAACATTGAGTCCGAGTCTCCCGGCAGGTTGCCCCCCCAGACGGAAAACGCGGGAAACGCGTCGAACGACTCAAATCAGGAAACGCTTTGGAGCAGAGAATCAGAGAGTTGATTCACTGGCAAGTGCTTATGATTCCGAGAGATTCACTTTCTGAGAAAATGGAGGCGAAAACCGTGCTGTTGAGTCTTTGGAGCAACGGTCGCGCGGTCATTCCTGACCCGTTGAAGTTCATGCATCACATGAACTTCAACCGCGGCTAGAGCAGCTGTCCAAGAAACTCCTGCACGGCGTGTCCGGGGCGGAAGTCCCCGATGCGCTTGATCTCCCAGTGCAGCCGGATGCCGGAATGTTCGAGCACCCGCGTGCGCACCGTTTCGCCGAGATATTCGAGTTCGTAGCCGGTCGCTGTCCCGGTGTTGATCATGAAATTGCAGTGCATGGGCGACATCTGCGCGCCGCCGATCAGCAGGCCGCGGCACCCGGCCTTGTCGATCTCTTTCCAGGCTGAGGTGCCTTCAGGATTCTTGAAGGTCGAGCCACCGGTCTTCTCGCGGATCGGCTGCACCGTCTCGCGATGGTTCTGCACCGCGTCCATCGCCGCCTTGATCACTGCCTTGTCCTCGGCAAAGCCCTCGAAAATCGCCGAGGTGAAGATCAGCCCGGACGGTGCCGACGAGTGCCGGTAGGCATAGCCCATATCGGCATTGCTCAGCGTCTGGACGTTGCCTTTGCGGTCGAGCGCACGCACCTCGACGACGCGCTCGCGCGTCTCGACGCCATTGGCGCCGGCGTTCATCCTCAGCGCCCCGCCGATGGCGCCCGGTATGCCGTGGTAGAAATGGAAGCCGCCGATGCCGGCTTCCAGCGCCACCGCGGCGATGCGCTTGTCGGGCGTGGCCGCGCCAGCCTTGATCGATGTCGGCGAAACAATTTCGGTTTCACCGAACCCCTTGGCCGACAGCCTTATGACGAAACCCGGAATACCCCCATCGCGCACAAGCAAGTTCGAGCCGACGCCGACTATGGTCAGCGGTATCTCTTCGGGAACCGCTTTCAGGAAAGCAGCGAGATCCGCCTCGTCCGCTGGCTGAAAGAGCGCCTCGGCCAGTCCTCCGGCGCGGAACCAGGTGATCTTGTCCATCTCGGCATTCGGCGTGATGCGGCCGCGCAGGCCGGCAAGCCGGCCGCCAAGTCTGTCGATCAGCGCCTGGCCCTGCATCATGAGACGGCCAGCTCCTTGGGCAGCGCATAGGCCCATTGCGTGATGTTGCCGGCGCCGAGGAAGACGACGAAGTCGCCGGGCCTGGCCAGATCACGGACAACAGGCGCTATTGCTTCCGGACCCTCGATGTAGCGCGCGTCGCGATGGCCCCCGGCGCGGATGCGCGACACCAGCGCATCCGAGGTCACGCCTTCGATCGGCTCCTCGCCGGCGGCGTAGACCGGCGCCACCATCACCGTGTCGGCGTCGTTGAAGCAGGCGGAGAACTCATTGAACAGATCATGCAGCCGGGTAAAACGGTGCGGCTGGGCAATGGCGATGACGCGGCCCTTGGTGGCGCTGCGCGCGGCTTTCAGCACCGCAGCGATCTCGACCGGATGGTGGCCGTAATCGTCGAACACTTCGACGCCATTCCAGGAGCCGGTTTGGGTGAAGCGACGCTTGACGCCGGCGAAGGACGACAGGCCTTTCTTGATCGCCTCGGCCGACAGACCGAGCTCATGCGCCACCGCGATCGCCGCCGTCGCATTGGAAACGTTGTGGCGGCCGGGCATCGGCAGGCGCAGATCCGATATCGTCGTCTGGCCGCGTCCCTTGCGGTCGCGGATCACCACGTCGAATTCCGAGGTCGCGCCGGCCATGCGATGGTTGGTGAAGCGCACGTCGGCCTGCGCGTTCTCGCCATAGGTGATGACGCGGCGATCCTCGATTCGGCCGACCAGCGCCTGCACCTCCGGGTGGTCGGTGCACATGACGCCGAAGCCGTAGAACGGCACGTTCTCGACGAACTGGCGGAAGGCTTCGCGCACCTTCTCGAAACTGCCGTAGTGATCGAGATGTTCGGGATCGATATTGGTGACGACGGCGATATCGGCCGGCAGCTTGAGGAAGGTCCCGTCGCTCTCGTCGGCTTCGACCACCATCCACTCGCCGTCCCCCATGCGCGCATTGGTGCCATAGGCGTTGATGATGCCGCCATTGATGACGGTCGGGTCGAGCCCGCCGGCTTCGAGCAGCGTCGCTACCATCGAGGTCGTCGTCGTCTTGCCGTGCGTGCCGCCGATCGCCACTGCCTGGCGGAAGCGCATCAGTTCGGCCAGCATTTCGGCGCGGCGCACGATCGGCAGCAATTTCTCCCGTGCCGCCTTCAGTTCGGGGTTGGATTTCTTGATAGCCGTCGAGACAACCACCACTTCGGCATCGCCGAGGTTTTCTTCCCTGTGGCCGACAAAGCATTCGATCCCCTTGTCGCGCAGCCGCTGCACATTGGCGCTGTCGGCCTGGTCGGACCCCTGCACCTTGTAGCCGAGATTGTGCAGCACTTCGGCGATGCCGCTCATGCCGATGCCGCCAATGCCGATGAAATGCACGAGGCCTATGGTCTGCGGCATCTTCATGCGTGCGTTCCCTTCTTAAAATCCGAAACGGTTTTGCGGGACGCAATAGCCTCTGTGAGATCGGCGAGCAACCGTGCGGCATCCGGTTTGCCGACCGACTTCGCCGCGGCAGCCATTGCCGTGAGCCGTTCGGGCTCGGCCATCAGGGCGCCGATCAACGCCGCGATGCGCTCGGGCGAAAGTGAGGATTGCGGCTCCACCTCGCCACCGCCGGCGGCCGCAAGAGCGGCTGCGTTCGCGGCCTGGTCGTGATCGAGCGCATAGGGATAGGGCACCAGCAGCGCCGGTCGCCCGATGACGGCGATTTCCGAGACGGTCGACGCGCCGGAGCGCGACATCACCAGCTGTGCGGCCGCTATGCGCGCCGCCATATCGCTGAAGAAGGGCGAGACCTCGACACCGACGCCAAGCGCTGCATAGGCCGCCTTCACCCGCCCGACATCATCGGCCCGAGCCTGCTGCGTGATCACCAGCCGCTTGCGCAGGGCGTCGGGGAGCAAGGCAACGGCCGCCGGCACCGCATCGGAGAAGAACTGCGCGCCTTGGCTGCCGCCGAACACCAGCAGGCGGAAGGGATCGTTCCCGGCCGAGGCGGCGTAGGCGGTCTTTGCGGCTTCGAGCACCTGTGGGCGGACCGGATTGCCTGTCGTCACCGTCTTGGCGCCGACGGCGCTTTCGTCTTGCGGCAGGAAGCCACCGGCAATCGCATCGACGCGGCTGGCCAGCGCCCGGTTGGCGCGTCCCATCACAGCGTTCTGCTCGTGGATCAGCGTCGGTACCTTGCGCCGCGTCGCGGCGTAGAGCGGCGGCAAGGTCGGATATCCGCCAAAGCCGACCACGGTATCGGGCTTGATCCTGCCGATGATGGCGGACGCCTGGCGCACGCCGCGCCAGATTTTCCAGAAAGCACCAAGCAGGGCAACAGGATTTTTCGAGCCCAGCGTCGCGGACTGGATCGGGTGGATGGCGGCGGCCGGGAAGTGGCCGGCAAAGCGCTCAGCACGGTCGTCGGTCGCCAGATGCACCGTCCAGCCACGCGCGTTCAACTCATGCGCCAGCGCCTCGGCCGGAAACAGATGTCCGCCGGTTCCGCCCGCCGAGAGAAGGATAACACCTCTGGCCATGTCACCCCGCCGGCATGGCGCGCTGCGGCAAGGTAAAGCCAACCTGCTTGCGCTTTTCCGGCCGCTTGCGCGTCAGCGCCAGCACCATTCCCATCGAGATGGCGATGGCAATCTGCGAAGAGCCGCCATAGGAGATGAACGGCAGCGTCATGCCCTTGGCAGGCACCAGTTGCAGGTTGACGCACATGTTGATGACTGCCTGCAGGCCAAACACGGTGACGAGGCCGCCGACCGCATAGCGGGTGAAATCGTCATGCTCCTTCAGCGCCGTGTTGAGGCCGCGCAGCACGATGAAGGCGAAGATGGACATGATGAAGAAACACATGATCAGTCCGAATTCCTCGCCCGCGACCGAAAAGACGAAGTCGGCATGGCTGTCGGGGATGACCCGCTTGACGGTGCCCTCGCCCGGTCCGACGCCGAACCAGCCGCCATTGATCAATGCGTCGCGGCCCATATCGACCTGGAACGTGTCGCCTTCGCCAGTGAGGAACTTGTCGATACGCAGGGCGACGTGCGGAAATACCGTATAGGCGGCAAAGACGCCACCGACGCCGGCGGCACCCAGCACGACGATCCACAGCCATGGCAGCCCCGCCATGAAGAACATGATCCCCCAGGTGCCGGTCGTCAGCATGGTCTGGCCGAGGTCCGGCTGCGCCACCAGCAGCGACACGACCAGCACCAAGAGCAACATGGCGAAGAGATTGCCCGGAATGTCGGGCTGGCGCTTGTGTTCGGCGAACAGCCAGGCGCACATGATGACAAAGGCGGGTTTCAAAAACTCCGAGGGCTGGATCGACAGGCCGGCAAGCGACACCCAGCGCCGCGCGCCTTTCACCTCGACGCCGATGTAGAGCACCGCCACCATCAGTACCAGCATCAGGCACAGCATAATCAGCGCCATGCGCCGGATCTCTCTGGAATCGAGGAAGGACACCGCCAGCATCACGCCGAGCGCCGGCACGGTGAAGATGATCTGCCTGGTCGCGAAGTGAAAACTGTCGAGGCCGATGCGTTCGGCGACCGCGGGACTTGCGGCGAAGGACAAGACTATGCCCAGCCCCATCAGCGATAGGAACGCCGCCAGGAACCAGCGATCGATGGTCCACCACCAGGTCGCAACCGGGCTTTTGTCGAGACGGCTCTGCATTATCGTGCCCCTCCGATGGGTTTGACGCCCTCGATAGCATTCGCAGCTTGCCTGAAGGCTTCGCCGCGGACCTCGAAATTCTTGAACTGGTCGAAACTGGCGCAGGCCGGCGACAACAGCACCACCGCCTCGCCGCCATCGTCCTTGGCCGCATCATGCGCGGCATGCTCGACCGCGGCTGCAAGCGTGCCCGATATCTCATACGGCACCGCCTCGCCCAGCGTCGCCGAAAAGGCCGGCGCTGCCTCGCCGATCAGATAGGCCTTGGCGATACGCGGGAAGAAGCCGCGCAGCGGCTCGATGCCGCCTTCCTTGGGCAGGCCGCCGGCGATCCAGTAGATGCGTGGAAAGCTCGACAGCGCGGGTGCCGCCGCATCGGCGTTGGTCGCCTTGGAATCGTTGACGAACAGCACGTGGTCCTTGCGGCCGACCTGCTCCATGCGATGCGCCAGGCCCGGAAAGCTTTCCAGTCCGGACTGGATCTCGCCGAGGTCGAGCCCGACCTTGAGGCAGGCGGCCACCGCGGCAAGCGCGTTTTGCGCATTGTGCTGCCCGCGCAGCGAGCCGATGCCTTCGAGGAAGGCGACCCGGCTGTAGCGGCCATGCACCGCTTCCATCAAATTGGTGCCATCGGCGAAATAGCCGTCGGTCAGCGGCAGCCGCTTCGAAATGCGGATGACGTGCCGCCCCGCCCGCTCCAGCCGTTCGGCAATCTGCGCACACCAGGAATCGTCGATGCCGACGATCGCGGTCTCGCTGCCGGCAACCAGCCGCTCCTTGATCGAAGCGTAATGCTGCATGGTGCCGTGACGGTCGAGGTGATCCGGCGTCAAATTGAGCAGGATGCCGGCCGTCGGATTGATCGATGGTGCGAGGTCGATCTGGTAGGACGAGCATTCGACGACATAGTGCCGGTCGGGTTGCGGCGGATCGAGCGTCATCACGGCGCGGCCGATATTGCCGCCCATCTGCGTGTCGCGGCCGGAAGCCTTCAATATATGCGCCGTCAGCGCCGTGGTCGTCGACTTGCCGTTGGTGCCGGTGATGGCGATGAATGGGGCTGCTGGCGCGCCGAGTGTCCGCTCGCGGCAGAAAAGCTCGACGTCGCCGATGATCTCGACACCCGAACCGCGCGCCAGTTCCACCGTCCAGTGCGGCTTGGGATGCGTCAGCGGCACGCCGGGCGACAGCACGAAAGCTGAGAAACCGGCCCAGTTGGCGCCACGCAGGTCGGCGGTTGCAATACCCGCTTCGGCCGCCTTGGCGACACTGCCTGGATTATCGTCCCAGGCGAGCACCTCTGCACCGCCCTCGATCAACGCGCGTGCCGTCGCGATCCCCGAGCCGCCGAGCCCGAAGAGCGAAACACGCTTGCCTGCAAAGGATGCGGCGGGAATCACGGGGCGCGCCTATCTGAGCTTGAGGGTGGAAAGGCCGACCAGCGCCAGGATGACGGCGATGATCCAGAAGCGGATCACCACCTGGCTTTCGGTCCAGCCGAGCTTTTCGAAGTGATGATGGATCGGCGCCATCAGGAACACACGCTTGCCGGTCATCTTGAAGTAGCCGACCTGGATGATGACGGACAGGATCTCGACCACGAACAGACCGCCGACGATGACCAGCACGATCTCGTGCTTGGTGGCGACCGCAACGGTGCCGATCAGCCCGCCCATGGCCAGCGAGCCGGTGTCGCCCATGAAGATCGCCGCCGGCGGCGCGTTGAACCAGAGAAAGCCGAGGCCGGCGCCGATGACAGCACCAAGCACAACAGCCAGTTCGCCGGTGCCGGGCACGAAATGGATCTGCAGATACTCGGCGAACACAGCATTGCCGGAGAGATAGGCAATGACGCCGAAGGACGCCGCCGCGATCATGATCGGCACGATCGCCAGGCCATCCAGGCCGTCGGTGAGGTTCACCGCATTGCCCGCTCCCACGATGACGAAGCAGGAGAACGGAACGAAGAACCAGCCGAGATTGATCAGGAATTCCTTGGCAAAGGGGAATGTCAGCGACGAGGAGAACGGCGCCTGGCCATTATGCATGATCGCCCAGGCGGCGATGCCGGCGATGACGAATTCGAGCGCCAGCCGCGCCTTGCCGGAAAAGCCGAGATGCGACTGCTTCGTCACCTTCAGATAGTCGTCGTAGAAACCTATCGAGCCGAAGCCCAGCGTCACCAACAGCACCACCCAGACATAGATGCTCGACAGGTTCGCCCACAGCAACGATGAGCCGATGATGCCGGACAGGATCATCAGTCCGCCCATGGTCGGCGTGCCGGCCTTCTTGAAATGGGTCTGTGGCCCGTCGGCGCGGATCGGTTGGCCCTTGCCCTGGCGCAACCTGAGCGAATTGATGATGGTCGGCCCGAAGATGAAGACGATCAGCGCCGAGGTGATCAGCGCCCCGCCGGTACGGAAGGTGATGTAGCGGAAGACATTGAAGACCGAGATCTTGTCCGCGAAATCGACGAGCAGTGTGAACATGCGCTTTTCGTCCCCGACTTGACCCTAGGTCTGTTTGCCGATTGTCGTTTCAGCCGGGAACTTGCCCAGCAACGCATCGACCAGCTTTGCAAAGCCGATGCCCTTCGACGATTTGATCATCACCACGTCGCCTGGCCTCAGCGCGGCAAGCAGCACCGGCTTCAATTCTTCGGCGCCGGCGCGGTATTCCGTCCTGATCTCGCCCGGCAGCGCTTCCGCCAGCGCCCGCATCTCCGGCCCGCCGAGAAAGACGGTCTGCGTGCCGGTGCCGACGATGAGACCGGCAAGTGCAGCATGCAGCTTGGCCGAATACTCGCCTAGCTCCAGCATATCGCCCAGCACGGCGATGCGGCGGCCTTCGCCCGTCACCGGCGTCGCGTTGAGCAGCGCCATGGCGGCCGCCATCGAGGCGGGGTTGGCGTTGTAGCTTTCGTCGATCAGCGTGATCGGTCCACCGGGGTGGCTTGAAGTCGGGCCGCCGGGATGATGCAGCACATGGCGTTTGCCGCGGCCGCGCTCAGCCGAGAGATCGGCCAGCGCCAGGGCAACCTTGTCGAGATCGGCGCCGACCAGACGGGCCGCGCCGAGGACCGCCAGAATGTTCTGCACCATGTGGCGGCCGGGCGCGCCGATGCGAGCCGTCACCTCGTGACCGCCGATCCTGGCGGCAATGTCGGAATGATCGGCATGGACCTCGCATTTGACCAGTCTGAAGGTTGAGCGCGCGTGCTCGCCGAACCCATAGACATGCTCGACGCCGGCGGCGTGCGCCATCTTGTCGAGAAGCTTGAAACGCGCGTCGTCGCGGTTGAGGATCGCCGCGCCGCCAGGTTCCAGCCCTTCGAAAATTTCGGCCTTCGCCTTGGCGATCTCGTCCAGATTGCGGAAGAAGCCGAGATGCGCCGCCGCGATCATGGTGACGATGGCGACATGCGGCCTTACCATCTTGACCAGCGGCCTGATCTCGTCGGGATGGTTCATGCCGATCTCGAACACGGCATAGTCGCAATCGGCCGGCATGCGCGCCAAGGTGAGCGGCACGCCCCAATGGTTGTTGAACGACTGCGCCGAGGCATGCACCTTGCCGACCGCCGACAGCACGTGGCGCAGCGCTTCCTTGGTGGTCGTCTTGCCCGCCGAACCGGTCACCGCGATGATCTTGGCCTGGGAACGGTCCCGCGATGCGACACCGAGCTTTTCCAGCGCCACCAGCACGTCCTCGACGACGATCATCGGCGCCGTCAGCCGGCCAAGCGACGGCAGCTTGCCTTCGGCCACGACCAGCACCCCGGCTCCGGCCTTGATGGCGGCGGTCGCGAAATCATGGCCGTCCATCGCCTCGCCCTTGATGGCGAAGAAGGCGTCGCCCGGCTGAAGGCTGCGGCTGTCGATCGAAATGCCCGATACGCCGTCCGGCATCGGTCCGATCGGTCGTCCGTCCATGGCGGCGACCAGCGTCTCGGATGTCCACAGCAAATTCATGCGGCACGCTCCAGCAGCGCGGCACGGACTTCTTCGTGGTCGGAGAAATGCAGGGTCTCGGTGCCGATCGTCTGGCCTTCCTCATGACCCTTGCCGGCCACGATCAGCGTGTCCCCGGCATGCAACATGGCAACGGCCTCGTGGATCGCCGCGCGCCGGTCACCGATCTCGATCGCGCCGGGAGCGGCGGCAAGGATCGCGGCCCGGATCGTCTCCGGCACTTCCGAGCGCGGATTGTCGTCGGTGACGATGACGACGTCGGCGAGCCGCGTCGCGATCTCGCCCATGATCGTCCGCTTGCCGCGATCGCGGTCGCCGCCGCAGCCGAACACGACGATGACCCGGCCGGTAGTGAACGGGCGCACCGAGGCAAGCACGTTTTCCAGCGCGTCCGGCTTATGCGCATAATCGACATAGACCGGCGCGCCGTTTGCAGTCGTCCCGACAAGGTCGAGCCGGCCGGGTGCGCCCTTGAGTTTCTCCAATGCCTTCAAGGCCTTGGCGACTGGCGTTCCCGTGGAGATGGCAAGCCCGGCCGAAACCAGCGCGTTGGCTATCTGGAAATCGCCGGCCAGCGGCAGGTCGATCTCGTAGAGCATCCGGTCGGCCTCGACCTCGGCACGTTGGCGGTGGCGCTCATGCTCGACCCGCTTCAGCGTCAGGAAATCGCCGTGGCGGCCGACCGTCAGCACGCCGAGCCTTGCGGCCTTCGCCGCCTGGATGGTTGGCGCCGACCACGGATCGTCGGCGAAGATCACGGCCGGCGCGCCCTTCGGCAGCAGCGCATCAAACAGACGCAGCTTGGCCCGGTGATAGTCCTCGACCGTCGGATGGTAGTCCATGTGGTCGCGGCCGAGATTGGTGAAGCCGCCGGCGGCCAGCCTGACGCCGTCGAGACGGCGCTGGTCGAGACCATGGCTGGAGGCCTCCATGGAGGCATGGGTGACGCCGGCGTCCGCCAGTTCAAGCAACAGCTGATGCAAGGCGACGGGATCTGGCGTCGTCAGCGAGCCATAATCGTTGCGGCCCGGCGCCACCACGCCGGTGGTGCCGATCGAGGCCGCGGCAAAGCCGGCCTGCTCCCAGATCTGCCTGACGAAAGCGGCGACCGAGGTCTTGCCGCTGGTGCCGGTGACGGCCACCATCGTCTGCGGCTGTTTGCCGAAATAACGGGCCGCGCTCAGGGCCAGCGCCAGGCGCGGGTCATCGACGGCCAACACTGGAACCGGCAGTCCCCCAAGGGCGCTGTCCTTGCCCGCGACGATGGCGGCAGCCCCTCGTGCGGCGGCGTCCGCGGCATAGGCGGCGCCATCCGCCTTGCTTCCAGCGAGCGCGAAAAAGACGACGCCGGGTTTTACCTGGCGGGAATCCGAAGAGATGCCGGTAACCTCCAGATCGGCGGAAGCTGTTCCTTCGACTGGCAGGATACCGGTTAGATTTTTGAGCTTCATCGAGTTCCGTTCACCGCAACAAAATAGCGCGCAGTTGCCGGCGCGCCCTAAGAATCATTGATAGGAAACCAGCGTTGCACCATTTTCATGGCTGAAATCTGGCTTCACGCCAAGCATGGCTGCGGAACGCCTGATGATATTGCCGGCCATGACCCCGGCATTCGCGGCCGCGACGTCCGTCATGCCCGGCTTTTCCGGGTGCGGAGCATCGGCAATCGTAAACACGAGATATTGCGGATCGTCCATCGGGAATGCGGCGACGAACGTATTGAAATTCAACTCCTTCGAGTAGCGGCCATTGATGACCTTCTCGGCTGTTCCGGTCTTGCCGCCAACGCGGTAGCCGGGGACCCTGGCATTTCTGGCCGAGCCCTTCTCGGCGTTGAGCATGTAGAGATAACGCATGCCCTCGACCGTTTTGTCGGCTACCACTTTCTTGGCCGCCGCCATCGCGTCCTGCTGGCTGCGGACCAGGAATGTCGGCTCCATCAGATATCCGCCATTGATCAGCGCCGCGCAGCCGACAGCCGCCTGCAACGGCGTCGTCGACACGCCATGACCGAAGGCGATGGTGAACGAGTTGACCTGTTTCCAGACCTTCGGCTCAGTCGGACGGGCAACTTCCGGCAGTTCGGTCTGCATCTTGTCCAAGATGCCAAGACGATGCAGGAATTCGCGGTGCGCCTCGATGCCGACCAGTTCGGCCTCCCTGGCCGATCCGATGTTGGATGAATAGAGGAACACCTCCGGCAACGACAGCACGCGGTTCTTGCCGTGGAAATCGTGAATGGCCTGATGGCCGACCCGGATTGGATGCGAAGCGTCGAAGCGGCTCGCCATCGTCGCCTTGCCGGAATCGAGCGCCATGGCCGATGTGAAGCTCTTGAAGGTCGAGCCCATCTCATAGAGCCCCGCCGACATCCGGTTCAGCCGGTCCTTGTCTTGTGCATTGTAGGGATTGTTCGGATCAAAATCCGGCACCGAGGCCATGGCCACCACTTCGCCGGTCTTGACGTTGAGCACGACGGCGCCCGCGCCCATGGCGCGATAGCGCTCCAGGCCGGCGGCAATCTCGTCGCGCACCACATGCTGGACGCGCAGATCGATCGAGAGCTTCACCGGCTTGAGATCCTTCGCCACCGCCAGGCCCGACGCCTGCAGATCGCTCAGGCCCTGCTCGTCGATATATTTCTCCATGCCGGAGATGCCTTGATTGTCGATATTGGTCAGGCCGACAATGTAGGACGAGGTTTCACCACTGGGGTAGAAACGGCGCTTCTCGGTGCGGAAGCCGAAACCGGGAATGCCGAGCTGCATGATGTCGGCCTGCTGCTTGGGCGTCAGCTGCCGCTGCAGCCAGACGAAGCCGGCGCCGCTCTTCAGCTTATGGTAGGTCTGCTCGTAATCGATCTCCGGCAGCACCGTCGACAGCTTTTCGATCGCCTCGTCGGCGTCGACGATGCGGCGCGGCTCTGCAAACAGCGATGCCGTCTTGATGTCCGTCGCCAGCACCTCGCCGTTGCGGTCGACAATGTCGGGTCGCGAGGCCGTCACCCGGCTCTGCGGGCCGCCCGACATGTCGGGGGTCTGGAAGCCGAGATAGACAAGCCGCCCGGAAATGATCGAGAAGATACCGAAGAACACCGCCATCGTCATGACGATGCGCGCCTTGCCCTTGCCTCCGGTCGCCTTGCGGGCGCCATCGACCACGATTGAACCGTCTTCGCTGGCCCTGGGGCGACGTTTCAGCAGTTTGCCGATCATTGGGCGATGCCTCCGGTCACGATGGGATCCTTGCCGTCCGAGGGTGTGTTGCCGGAATTGTCTGCCATGCCGCCTTGGCGCCCGTTCAGGATGTCCTGGATGTCGAGGGTTTTGGCTGGCAGGTCGCCGAGGCCGACGATCTGGTGCGCGCTGACCGGCTCCAGTTCAAGCTGCGACTTGTAGAGCTCGGCGAGCTTCTGTAGCCGCGATGGCTGGGTGAGCAGGCTCCAGTCGGCCTTGAGCAGGTCGATCGTGTCCTCCTCGTAGCGTATCTCAGCATGGATCTTCTGCACTGCAGCCAATTGGTCCTCGGCCTCGCGCTTGGTTTTGTAGGTCAGGGCCGCCGCCGAGACCATGACGGCGATGAGGACGATGTCGCTGGAACGAAACACGTGCTTACCTCTCCCCCGGCCGCTCGATGCCGGGAAGTTTTGGGCCGGGAAGTTTTGGAAGGCCGAAAATCGAAAAATCGACGGCACGCGCCGGCGCATCGGTGCGGATGGCGGCGCGCAGCCTTGCCGAGCGGGCGCGCGGGTTGGCCGCAGTCTCGGCATCACCCGGCGTCACGCCGCCGCCGGACTTGCTGAAGGTGGCACTGCGTGCCCGTGCCTCCGGCATGTGGCGCGAGCCGCTCGCGGCGTCGGAGCGATCGGCAATGAAGCGCTTGACGATGCGGTCCTCCAGCGAATGGAATGTCACCACGGCAAGTCGTCCGCCCGGCTTCAGCGCCCGCTCGGCGGCGAACAGCGCCTTGGCCAACTCACCGAGCTCGTCATTGACGAAGATGCGCAGCGCCTGAAAGACGCGGGTGGCGGGATGGATCTTGTCCTTCGGCGCCCGGCCGATATGCGTCTCGATGGCGTCGGCAAGCTCCAGCGTGCGCTCGAACGGACGCTTTTCGCGACGCGCTTCGATCATGCGCGCGATGCGCCCGGCGTGGCGCTCCTCCCCGAGGAAGCCGAAGATGCGGGCAAGATCGCCCGGCTTGAAGTTGTTGACGACATCTGCGGCGCTGAGGCCCGCCTGCGCCATGCGCATGTCGAGAGGCCCATCGACGCGGAACGAAAACCCGCGCTCCGCCTGGTCGAGCTGCATCGAGGAAACGCCGATGTCGAGCACGACGCCGTCGGCACTTTCGACATGCTGGTCCAGCATCGAGAATGGCGCCTGCACCAATCGCAGGCGGCCGCCTGATTGGGCTTCGAGATTGCGACCAGCCGCTATGGCATCCGGATCGCGATCAATGGCAACCACGGACGCGCCGGCCGCCAGGATGGCCTTGGTGTAGCCGCCGGCGCCGAACGTGCCGTCGACGATGACGTCCCCTTCCGCTGGCGAGAGCGCCTGCAACACTTCGGCAAGGAGGACCGGAATGTGGCGGGCCGGTCCGCCAACGGCGTTGATATCATCGCCGTGGCCCACCGTCATTCCGGTCGCTCCCCAGGCTTCGTCCCCTGCCGAAGCTGCAAAAGCCGGGCCCGCGCCTGCGCTCCGTAGGCCGCAAGCCGTCCCGGCTCCCAGATCTGAAAGAAATTGCCGCGCCCGACAAAGGCTACTTCCGCCGAAAGGCCGGCATGTTCGCGGATGAAGTCGCTGATCGTGATGCGACCATCCTGGTCCAGCTTCAGGAATGTTCCGTCGCCATGGCAGAAGAACGACATGTCGTCCGCCGTCTGCTGGAACGGATCCTCGAGCGCGATGCGCTGCTCGTAGCGGTCGAGCAGGTCGGGCCCGCCGACATCCATGGCCGGCAGATCCAGGCAACGCAGCGCGTAGAGATCCGAATAGCCGCGTTTCTGAACGACGGCGCGAAAATGCGCAGGAACGGACACCCGCCCCTTCGCATCGATCCTGCTCACCGTGTTCGACAGAAACCGGTCCATCACACGTCACGGCCGCTTGCGCCGCCGCACCCCTCTTCGTCGTGTTGCACGCGCCACCGCTACGCGTTCCCTGCCCTGAACCCGCCTCCGTGACAGGGGCGAAAACCGGCAAACGCGCAGCCGCCGCGGCTGCCCGATTGGCGTACGCTTCACTCTGACGCGGAACGAAGGCTTTGGTATCGATATGGGATATCATGGGGTGTTATGGGCGTCAACGGGAACAGGCTTCACAACATGCAGTCGCGACCGATGGAAGCGGCTTTGAAAACACGTCTCGTCTTTATGGATCATTAAGCCTAACGAAGCGTTTAGAGCCGCTTGGCCCAACCGGACGCGCCTTGTCGCGAGCTGTTGCCGGGCATAGCGTCTCACCACACGTCCAGGGTCACCAAGAGGGTTGGAATGTCGATGTCTGAAACAGCACGGTCGCGCGCCGCGGCTCTTGCCCACCTCCGTCGCAACGCACTTGCCGTCGGCGATTCCATCCCCCTGCCACTCACCATGGCTGCCATCTTTCACGCGCCTGGCGACGCCACCGGTTTCAACCAGTATGGCCGTTTCAGCAATCCGACCTGGGATGCGGTAGAACATATGCTGGCGCATCTGGAAGACGCGCCCTGCGTCGCCTTTCCTTCCGGAATGGCGGCGATTTCGGCGGCATTTTTCGCTGTCCTCAAGACCGGCGACCGCATTCTTCTGCCTTCGGATGGCTATCACACGACAAGGGCACTGGCCGAACGCTTCTTGAAACCACTCGGCATCGCCTACGATGTGAGGCCAACCTCGACCTTCCTCGATGGCGGTTTCGAAGGCTATCGTCTCGCTTTCGTAGAGACGCCCGCTAATCCGGGGCTGGACATATGCGATATCGCGGCGGTGGCTGCGGCCGCACACAAAGCGGGCGCACTGCTTGTCGTTGATAATACGACCATGACGCCTTTCGGCCAGCGCCCGCTCGACCATGGCGCGGATATTGTCATGGCCGCGGACACTAAGGCGCCCAACGGCCACTCCGACGTGCTGTTCGGCCATGTCGCGAGCCGCAACGCCGACATCATCGCCGCGGTGACGGATTGGCGCGAAACGTCCGGCGGCATTCCAGGGCCGTTCGAAGCGTGGCTTGTGCATCGTGGCCTCGAAACGCTCGACGTGCGCTTCGACCGCATGTGCTCCTCGGCGGAAGTGATCGCGCGGCGCCTGCAAGGTCACCCGGCGATCACGGGCCTGCGCTATCCCGGCCTGGAAGGCGATCCTTCGCACAATCTTGCCCGTGCCCAGATGGAACGCTTCGGCTTCCTTGTTTCCTTCGAACTCGCTTCGGAGCAGAAGGCCGAGAATTTCATCAACAACTGCGAATTGATGCAGGCCGCGACATCCTTCGGCGGCGTCCACACCTCCGCCGAGCGGCGTTCGAAGCGCGGCGATGCGGTATCGCCCGGCTTCGTTCGCCTTTCTGTAGGCTGTGAGCCGGTGGAAGAGCTCTGGAAGGCGATAGAGGCGTCGCTGGACAGGATCGGCGGCTGACCGGATCGGTTATGATCCAAGGTCCTCGGCTTCGATATTGCGATGACCGTGCAGCACGCGAAGAATTTCGATCGCGTCCACCGGCGACCAATCAAAAGACCTGAATCGACAGGCGCGCCGGAGGGCGCAACCTGCTGATCTCAAAGAACTTTCTCGGGTAGCTTAAAACTGCCAGCTGGCCTATAAGCCGGGTTCTGTATGGCCCTCGCCCCTTGCGGCGCGAGAACGTGGCGGCCATTCATCTTGGGCGCATATTGCCATGCGCCTCACGCAACCTACCCGGACGGTGAGCCGGAAACAGCCCTCGAGGGTTTCCCCTCGCACCGCCCCTATTCGGTCTTGCTCCCGGTGGGGTTTACCGTGCCGCTCCTGTTGCCAGTCGCGCGGTGGGCTCTTACTCCACCCTTTCACCCTTGCCCCGACCCGGCAAAGCCAAGTCGTGGCGGTTTGCTTTCTGTGGCACTTTCCCTGGGGTCGCCCCCGCCGGCCATTAGCCGGCACCGTGTCTCCATGGAGCCCGGACTTTCCTCACCCGCGGCCTTTCGGCTTTTGCTGGTGCGGCCGCCCGGCCAGCTGGCCAGGCGTATAAAGGGGTTCACGCCACAAAACGCAACCAAAAAAGCCGGTTACGACCGGTTCTTGTCACGCCGGCGACCCGACAGCCGCCAGTTGCACCTTGACCTTGCTGCAATAGGCGGCCGAGACCGGGTTCATTCGGGTGGCGCCGTGGCCGGCATTGTATTTCAGGATCGTGCCGCACGTCGTGCCGCCGCCGAGATCCCGCGCCATGGCAAGATACTTCATGCCGTATTTGATGTTGGTGTCCGGATTGAAGAGCCCATTGGCCGAGCCGCTATAGCCCATCATCCGCGCCGTCGCCGGCTTGATCTGCATCAAGCCGATTTCGCCGGCGCCGCCGACGAGGTTCGGCCGATAGTTGCTCTCGATCTTGATCACGGCGTGAGCGAGCGACGCCGGCACGCCATAGCTTGCGGCGTAACGCGCCACGATGGCCGAATACTGATCGCCACTGGCCACCGCTGCCGTCGAGGCCACTGCTTCCTTGATCCCGATCGATGCCGTCGTCGTTTTATCAACGGCCTTGCGGCCTCGCCTGGTCTTCTGTTTTGTGCTCGGCTTCTTGGCCTTGGTCCAGCTCGCCTTCTCCACTTTCGCGGAAGACCGCTTCGCCGCCCTCACATCCTTGCTGCTTTTGGCCGAAATGGCCTTGCCCTTGGCGGTCGCTGCGACGAGCCCCTGATCGGCCCGTGGGCTCAGCGGCGCGGCGCTCGCCGCCCCGAAGGCAAAAGTCATTACGCCGGCAGCAAGAGCTGCCGTTACAACGGTCAATTTCTGCATGTGATCCTGTTCTGTCTGAACGCGCGAAGATTTCCGCGCGGCATTGCTTGATTAATGTCGGATCATCCGGGGGGTTAGACATCCGACAAGCTGTACGGATCGCCCTTTGAAGCCCGAATTGCGCGCAATGAAGGCGGGGCAAGTCACTTTAAGTGACAGTTTGTAACTTAATGTCGGAAAAGCATTACTTGGACGGCATCCTGACCCAGGGTCAAGTTGGGTGGGAAGCGAGCAGCCGTTGAAGCGTGCGCATCGTCGATCCGTCCGCCACTCCATCGATCCGGCGTGGCCGGAAATGACGCTGGAAAGCCTCGACCACGACCCGCGTCTGCTGGTCGAAAACACCCGTTATTTCGACTCCATAGCCGTAGAGCGCCAGCATCGATTGCAGCGCCTCGACATCGGCGCCAGCGTCGCCGGTCTTCAGCACGGCGCCGCGCCTGATCGGTGCCGCCGCCACCAAGTGGCCGACGCCGGCCTCGAACAGGGCCCGCCAGGGAAACTTCTCGCCCGGATCGATCTTGCGCCCCGGCGCCACGTCGGAGTGCGCCAGCACCCGCTGGGGGGCAATCGCATGCCGGTTGGCAATTCCGGCACACAAGCCGATCACCGCATCGATCTGTCGCTTGGGAAAACCGGGATAACCCAATGAATGCCCCGGGTTGACGATCTCGATGCCGACGGAACAGGAGTTGATGTCGGTGCGTCCGAACCACGAACTCTTCCCAGCATGCCAGGCGCGGTCGCTTTCCCGGACCATCTGCACGATATGGCCGTTCTCATGCACCAGATAGTGCGAGGAGACTTCGCTGGCCGGGTCGCACAGCCACGCCTCGGCCCCGGCGCCTGTCGGCATGCCGGTATAGTGCAGCACGATCATCTCGGGCTTCAGCGTCTCGCGCCGTGGCCCGAAATTCGGCGATACCCTGACCTCGGCGCTCGGCTCGTCGGGCAGGAAGCCGCTCATGCGTGCCGCAGGCCCCGCTCGATCATCTCGTAGGCGGTGTTGATCGCCGCGAGCCTCGTCGTCGCGATCTTGATGAATTCCTGCGGCAGGCCGCGCGCGATCAGCCGGTCGGGATGATTGTCGGAAACCAGCTTGCGGTAACGTTTCCTGACCTCCTCGAAAGGCTTGCCGCGCTCGATGCCGAGCACGACATAGGGGTCGGCCGCACCAAGGTTGACGTGCCTGGAGAGGATCGCCTCGTAATGCACCTCGTCTATGCGGAAGATTTCGGCGATGCGGTGCAGGAATTGGCCTTCACGCTCATGGATCAGTCCGTCGGCCTTGGCGATATGGAACAGGCCGTCGAGTATATCCTCCAGCATCATGCAGTTCGAATGGCCGGAGCCACAAAGCTGCGCCATGCGCTCGGCATAGGTCTCGAAGCCGGCAACGTCACGTTTGGCCAGATCATAGAGCCGCGCCACGTTGCGCGTCTCCTTTGGCGGCACCTCGAATATTTCCTGGAAGGCGCGTATCTCATCCTGGGTGACGACCCCGTCGGCCTTGGCCATCTTGGCCGAGAGCGCAATCATCGCCACCGAGAATGCGACGCGACGACGCAAATCCGCATCGCCGGAAAAAACGGTGCGCACGGCTTCGACCACGTCGGCAACGCCCGACGAGGCTGAAGACGAAATCCGCGTGATGAAGTCGCCGAGGCGGTCCCAAATCGACATGGCCGCTTCTTAGAGCCAACCGGTCCCCGCTATCAAGCCAATAACGGCCTGCATCATACCTCCGGCGGCAATCGATCTCGTATCGGAACCGCTACCCGCCTGGCGAAAGGCCGACAAGACGTCGGCCCTCACCAGAACACAGGTACTATGGACTACTGCGCGGGCGCAGGAGCGGGCGTTGCCGGAGCCGGCTCGGCAGGCTTGGTCGAATTATCCGCGGGCGCCGCGGGCTTCATCGGCTGCTCGGCCGGCGGATTGGTGCTCTGGGTGGTGGTGTTATCCGTCCCCGTGCCGCTGTCGCTGCATGCAGCAACGCCGAGCAACGCAAGCGCGGACACCGACGCAAGAATGAGTTTTTTCATGATATCTCTCCTTCAACACACGCTCACGTTGCAGTGAACGGTCGAGAAGGAAATGCATCACTCAGCCATGGGTTTCGTAACGATGCGTTTCCGCATGTAACATCGCTCGCATCCTGCCCTTGCGCCTCCCCAGGGGTGAAACAGCTTTGCGCTCCCCTGTGCGGGTCGCTGTCATCCACCTGTCATAGCCGGACGTTACCCGCTTGCGGCAAAGCAAATGGGGAATCACCTTGCCATGACGGACGTTTCCGCAGATCTGGTCTTTCGCCGCGGCAAGGAAGTTGGAAAAGCGGTCTACCAGAACCGCCCCCTGTCGAAGGCAGGAATTTCCGAACGGCTGTTCGCCTTCCTGTTTTCGGGCCTGGTCTATCCGCAGATCTGGGAAGATCCCGATGTCGACATGGACGCAATGCAGCTTGGCGAAGGCCACCGCGTCGTCACCATTGCCTCCGGCGGTTGCAATATCCTGGCCTATCTCACCCGGTCGCCGGCCAGGATCGACGCCGTCGATCTCAATGCCGCTCACATAGCCCTGAACCGCATGAAGCTGGAGGCGGTGCGCCACCTGCCTTCGCAGGGCGACCTGTTTCGCTTCTTCGGTGCCGCCGGCAACAACCACAATTCTCAGGCTTACGACCGCTTCATCGCGCCGCATCTCGATCCGGTCAGCCGCCACTATTGGGAGCGCCGCAACTGGCGCGGCATCAGGCGCATCGCCGTCTTCGACCGCAATTTCTACCAGACCGGCCTGCTTGGCCTGTTCATCGCCATGGGCCACCGCACGGCTAAATTCTTCGGCGTCGACCCCGCCGGCATCATGCAGGCCAGGAACATTGGCGAGCAGCGCCGCTTCTTCCACCAGGAGCTGGCCCCGGTGTTCGAAAAGCCGCTTTTGAAATGGGCGACCTCGCGCAAGGCCTCGCTGTTCGGCCTCGGCATCCCGCCGGCGCAATATGACTCTCTCATCACGTCCGGCGACGGCACCATGGCCAGTGTGCTGAAAGCCCGGCTGGAAAAGCTCGCCTGCGACTTTCCATTGAAAAACAACTATTTCGCTTGGCAAGCCTTTGCCAGGCGCTACGCCCAACCCGGCGAAGCCGCCCTGCCCGCCTATCTTGAAAGGCAGAACTATGAGGCCATTCGCGGCAATGTAGACCGCGTCGCCATTCATCATGCCAATCTGATCGAATTCCTGGCAGGCAAGGACGCGGGTTCCGTCGACCGTTTCATCCTGCTCGACGCGCAGGACTGGATGACCGACGACCAGCTCAATGCGCTGTGGTCGGAAATCACCCGCACCGCCTCCGCCGGCGCGCGTGTCATCTTCCGCACTGCGGCCGAGCCAAGTCTGCTGCCGGGCCGCGTCTCCGCTTCCCTGCTCGACCAGTGGAGCTACGAGAGCGATGCCTCGCGCGAATTCTCCACCCGCGACCGCTCGGCAATCTATGGCGGCTTTCATCTGTACGTGAAGCGCGCCTCATGAGCACTACCGAGCTGCCGGCCAATCACGCCGAACTGATGGACGGTGTCTACCGCTGGCAGCGTCACATCTACGACCTGACCCGCAAATATTATCTGCTCGGCCGCGACCGGCTGATATCAGGGCTGGACGTTCCGCCGGGCGGCACGGTGCTGGAGCTCGGCTGCGGCACCGGGCGAAACATCATCCTCGCCGCCCGCAGCTTTCCCGGCGCGCGCTTCTATGGCCTCGACATTTCGGCAGAGATGCTGGAGACCGCGGGCACCGCGATTGCCCGCGAAGGCCTGTCCGATCGCGTCATGCTGGCAAGGGGCGACGCCACGGAGTTCGACGTAAAGGCGCTGTTCGGCCGCGACAGCTTCGACCGTGTCTTCGTCTCCTATTCATTGTCGATGATCCCAGGCTGGGAAAAGACGGTCTCCGCCGCGCTGGCAACGCTCGCTTCGGGCGGTTCCCTGCACATCGTCGACTTCGGCCAGCAGGAAGGCCTGCCGGACTGGTTTCGGACCCTGCTTCGCGGCTGGCTCAGAAAATTCCACGTCACGCCCCGTGAAATGTTGCGCGAGGTGCTGGAATCGGAATCGCGAAAAATCGGCGCAACCTTCCGTTTCCGCACACTTTATCGCGGCTACGCCTGGCTGGCGGTGGTCCGGCCGAGCAGCTGATTGGCTAGCGCAGCGCCTTCACCAATGCCCCGACCATGGTCTGCGGCCTGTAGCCCAGCTTGGCCGGCGTCAGGCCGAGCCGCACCACCACTAATTGCTCGGATGGAATGATGGCGACGGTCTGCCCATCATGCCCCTCCATCCAATAGGTGTCCTTGGGCAGGCCCGCCGCCACGCCGGCACCGGGGTTTTCCTCGTCGCCCGGCGCCTCGATCCACAATTGCCCCTTGCTGTAGACTTTCGAGGCCGACGCAGGTTCGCGCATTCAGTCGACGAAACCGGCCGGCAGTATCTGGTTGCCGTTCCAGACCCCGCCCTGCAGCAGGAACTGGCCGAAGCGGGCCCAGTCATGGGCGGTGGCGTAGAGATAGGATGAGCCGACGAACGTGCCCTGTTCGTCGGTCTCGAGCACGGCGCTGTGCATGCCCAGCGGCTCGAACAGCGCGGTGCGCGGCCACGTCAACGCCTTGGCCTTGTCGCCGACCGCATCCTGCCAGAGCCGCGACAGCATCACCGCCGTTCCGCTCGAATAGGAGAACACCTTGCCCACCTCGCCCGTGAGCGGCTTGGCTTCGGCAAAGCCCGCCATGTTGGGTTCGAGATAGAGCATGCGCGTCACGTCGGCGACGTCGCCATAGTCTTCGTTGAATTCCAGCCCGCTCGACATCGCCATCATGTCGGCAAGGCTGATCGCGGCGCGGCCATCGGCCTTCCACGGCGCGAAAAGGCCCTGGTTGGTCATCGCCATCTTGCCGTTCTTGACCAGCGTGCCGACTATGGCGGCATTGACCGTCTTGGTCATCGACCAGCCGAGCAACGGCGTTCGGGCGGAAAAGCCCTCGCCATAGCGTTCCGCCACGACGCGGCCGTTCTTGACCACCACCACGGCGCGCATGCCGGCGCCGGTCATGGCGGCATCGTCGACGATCTTCGCCACCTCCGAGTTCTGCGAGGCTTCGACCCGCTCGCCTTCCGGCCACAGCGCATCCTGTCTTGCCGCCGAGGGTTCGACATGGATCGCCGTGCGCCGCGCCTTGCCGACATCGCCATCCGGAACCGAGGCGCAGCCCAGCCCGTCGCGAGAAACCGCGATGCTCTTGCCGAGGAAGCCAAGCAGGCCGGCGGAAACTGTGCCCCGGTTCTTGTCGACCGAGACCCGCATCAGTTTGAGCAAGGGATGACCGGGCGCCTGCACATCGACGGCAAGCACCTCGTTGGCATCGCGCCCGGCGACGAAAACGTTCGAGCAGACGATCTTTGCCGAATAGCCCGAGCCGACCCGGATCAGTTCGGGCGGCGCGAAATAGAGCCACCCAAACAGCGCCACGACCGCCAGCACCACCAGGCCGAGCAGCCGTTTGACGATCTTGGCAATGATCCGCATCTTTCCCGCCCCCGAATCCAGGCTCGATCCATGTCATCGATTTGCCGCCATTGCTTCCGCAAAATCATGGGCCTTGTCGAGCGTCGTCAACCTGATATCAACCATGATCGGCGATCACAGGTGCATGTCGCCCAACAGCGCGCCGCGTTTTTGGGATCACGGCAGGAAACAAAATCAAAGCGCGCCGAAAAAATGCGCGTTTTGGCGATATACCGGGCGATGCTGTGGGGCGATCGTCCGGCGGGGGCCAGACCAAGCGCCGGCCATCAGTGCACAGACCCATCAGCAACCGGCTGCAACCGGCTCGGGAGTTGCAATGCGCCGTCTCGCGGCCCTTTTCATGCTGACGCTGCTGGGCGCCTGCTCGACCGTGGAGGATCTGTCGCCACTGTCGCCATCCAGCACCCCTTCGGTTGCGGTGCGCGCGCCCCGCTTCGCCGATTCCAAGCCGCATGAATGGGACAGCGGCGCGCCCTGGAATTACGCAGTTCACGGCACCGACGTCTCAAAATACCAGACCTCGGTCGACTGGCCGACCGCCAAGGCCAGCGGTATTTCCTTCGCTTTCATCAAGGCGACGGAGGGCGGCGACCGTTTCGATGATTATTTCAACGAGCATTGGGCGCGCACCAAAGCCGCCGGCGTTCCTCGTGCCGCCTATCATTTCTTCTATTTCTGCACTCCGGCGGCGGTACAGGCGCGCTGGTTCATCCGCAACGTCCCCGTCGACCGTTCGGCCATGCCGCCGGTGCTGGACATGGAATGGAACCCGAAATCGCCGACCTGCAGGCTGCGCCCCGACCCGGCCACCGTGCGCGCGGAGATGACCACCTTCCTCGAAATCGTCGAGCGGCATTACGGCAAGAAGCCGATCATCTACACGTCGGTAGACTTCTTTGAAGACAACGAGCTGTCGACCTTCCGCGGTTATCCCTACTGGCTACGCTCCGTCGCCGGCCACCCGCGTCAGAAATATGGCAGCCACCCCTTCACCTTCTGGCAGTATACGGGAACCGGCATCGTTCCCGGCATGATCGGCAAGTCCGATATAAACGTCTTCAACGGCAGCCAAGCCGCCTGGGACAAATGGTTGAGGCAGAACACCCGTTGACACCGTGTCAACGGGTGCCAAGCCGCCCGGAGGAAGGGTTGCTGCAGAACACCCGTTGACACCGGGCCTGCCGCCTGCTTTCGACACGGCCGGCGGCCAAGAGTGCAACCGCCGGTATTCCGGGGCGACGCGCATCCAGATGGACAGCAAGGCCGCCCGGGAATCCTGAATGTCGAAAGGAAGTCTATGCGACTGCGTCCCCAAGCCCTCGCGGTGCTGTTCCTGTGCGCCACGGCCTTGCCGGCGATGGCGCAGGAATGTGGCGGCGACTTCGAAACCTGGAAGCAGGGCGTGGCAGCGGAAGCCAAGGCGGCGGGTGTCGGCCCTGTCGGCCTCGAAGCGCTCGAGGATGCCAGCTTCGACGAGAGGGCCCTGGCGCGCGACCGTGCGCAGGGCGTCTTCACCCAGACCTTCATCGAGTTCTCCAACCGGATGATCTCGGCCTACCGGCTGAAGCAGGGCGCGGCGAACATGAAGAAATATGCCGATATCTTCGCCCGCGCGGACCAGCAGTTCGGCGTCCAGGCGCCGGTCATCACCGCCTTCTGGGCGCTGGAGACCGATTTCGGCGCCGTGCAGGGCGATTTCCATACGCTCAGCGCGCTGGTGACGCTTTCCCATGATTGCCGCCGCCCGCAGCTGTTCCGGCAGCAGCTGGTGCCGTTACTGGAATTGATCGACCATGGCGTGCTGCCGGCCGACGTCAACGGCGCCTGGGCTGGCGAGATCGGCCAGACGCAGATCCTGCCTTCGGATTATCTTGCCCGCGGCGTCGATGGCGACGGTGACGGCAAGATCGACCTGCGGGGCAGCGTGCCGGACGTGATTATGACCACGGCCAACAAGGTGCTGTCGCGCGGCTGGAAGCGCGACGAGCCCTGGATCCAGGAAGTGCGCGTGCCCGACGAGATGCCTTGGGACCAGACGGGCCGCACCAACAAATTGCCGCTGACGCAATGGGCGCAGTGGGGCGTCACCAATCCCGACGGCTCGCCGCTGGTCGACAAGGGCCTGAAGGCCGGGCTGGCGCTGCCCATGGGCCGCAAGGGGCCGGCCTTCCTCACTTACGAAAATTTCGACGTCTATCTCGAATGGAACCAGTCCTTCACCTACGCGCTGACCGCGGCCAATCTTGCCGCGCGGCTGGCCGGCGCGCCGCCGATCGACCCGCGCAATCCCGAACCGGGGCTCAACAACGAGCAAATGAAGGCGCTGCAGACCAAGCTGGAAACCAAGGGCTACGATGTTGGCACGGTCGACGGGATCTTGGGCACCAACACCCGCGAAGCGATCCGCAAGGAGCAGACGCGGCTGGGACTGCCCGTGGACGGCTGGCCGACGCCGGAGCTTTTAGCGAAGCTGTGAGTAGTAAGTAGTAAGTAATGACGGAGCCATTTCCCTACTCTCTACTCTCTACTCTCTACTCTCTACTCTCTACTCCCTACTCCCTACTCCCTACTCCCTACTCCCTACTTAATCCGCCATCGTCTCCAGACTCGCCAATCCCACCGGCGCGTCGCCCTCGTCGAAGGACGTCGCCACCTCGACGAAAGTGTCGGGATAGAAGCCGTTGAAACGGGTTCTCAGCGACAGCGAATAGGCGCCGATATGGCCGATCTCGATCCAGTCGCCGGTGTCGACGGTTTCCGGCAGCCAGAACGGCCGCGACAATATGTCGACGGAATCGCAGGTCGCGCCGCAGACCTTGAACGGCACGATGGTTTTCTCGTCGCCATTGCGCGTGCGGATCGCCGGATCGGGAATGAAGCGCGCCGGCAGCGTGATCTTGCCGGTCCATGAATCCGACAGCGACGCCCAGATGCCGTCATTGATGTAGAGCCGCTTGCCCTTGCGCAAAAGCACCCGCACGATCAGCGACAGGCAGCGCGCCACGATCACCCGGCCGGGCTCGGCCACCAGCGGCATCTGGTCGAACTGGTATTCCTTGAGGTCTCCAGAAAGCCGCGACATGATCTGGCCGAGCGACGGCATCGCGACTTGCTTGCGGTTGGGATCATGCCCGTATTCGGCCGGAAAACCGCCGCCGACATCGAGACCGGCCAGGTCGAAGGTCAGCCGGTTGCGCACCCAATCGGTGGAAGCCAATGCCCTTTCGTAGGTGTCGGGGTCCTCGATCTGGCTGCCGACATGGAAGCACAGGCCGACCTTGTAGCCGGTACGGTTCAGCCGCTCGGCGAGCTCGACCGCATAGGCCGGCCCGGCGCCGAACTTCTTCGACAGCTCGTAAGCCGCATGGCCCTTGGTCTGCACTCGAACGAACACGCTGATTGCGCCCGGGTCAATGTCGAGTGCCCTGACCACCCGCGTCAGTTTGGTGATCTCGTCTTCGTGGTCGAGCGCAATGACGCGGATGCCGTATTTCTCCAGCGCCAGCTTGATGTCCGACTGCGCCTTGACGGGATGCATGTAGAGCATCTCGGCATCGGCCGAGACCGCGCGCACGGCGGCGAACTCGCCGGGCGAGGCCACGTCGAAGGCGGAGACGCCGGCCTCGACCAGCGTCTTCAGCACGATCTGCTCGCCATTGGTCTTGACCGCATAGGCCGTCTTGCCGGGGAACATGCCCATGAACTGCAAGGCATCGGCCTTCAGCACCTGCGGGCGGAAGCAGTAGACCGGATCGTCCGGGCGAAGCGCCAGTGCCGCCTCGCGGGCATTCTCGAATCGCTGCATGGACGAATCCTTGACCTAGCCTGCGCACAATTAATCCAAGCTAGCGGCCAATGAAAACAATTCTGTGTCTCTTGCGCCTGGCGGCAGGGCGCTAGGCTTTGTCGGGGGAGACAGGCCATCGGGCAGGTTTCGGGTGGTTCTTGCCTGCGAACCCGATATGGCTTCTGTCTGGCTGCCTGCATTCGGCCGTCCGGGGAGGACGCATCACATGGCAATAGCCGCGACATCAGCACCGCGCGGACCGATGGCGCTCAAGGAGTGGGCGCAGCTTCTGCTGCTCGGCGCGATCTGGGGCGGCTCCTTTTTCTTCGCCCGCATTGCCGTGGCGGAGCTTCACCCGCTGGTGCTGGTATTGTTTCGCGTCGCCATCGCGGCACTCGCTTTACAGCTCTATCTCTTCCTGCGCGGCCCATCCTCCCGCCTTGCCCTTCCTCATGCAGGACTGTTCTTCCTACTGGCCTTCACCAACAACGTCGTGCCTTTTTCGCTGATCTTCGCCGGCCAGACCGAGCTTGGCGCCGGCGTCGCCTCGGTGCTCAATGCGACCACGCCGTTCTGGACGCTGATCCTCGCCAACGCCCTGACATCGGACGAGAAGCTCTCCTGGAACAAGCTGGCCGGCATTGCGCTTGGCGTCGCCGGCACGGCTGTGATGATCGGCCCCGGCCTGGTTGCCGGCCTCGGCGGCCCGGTCTGGGCCAAATTCGCGCTGATCGGAGCATCGTTGTCCTACGGCGTCGCACTGATGGTCGCCCGTCGCTTCAAGGGCGTGCCCTCGCCGGTCATTGCCACCGGGCAGCTGACCGCCTCGACCATCATCATGATCCCGGTCGTGCTGCTTGCGCACGGTCCCGCCGGCCTATTCTCGGCCTCCCCGCCCGTCTGGGCGGCGGTGCTGGCGCTGGCGCTGCTGTCCACCGCCTTCGCCTATATCCTCTATTTCAACCTCGTCGCCTCGGCCGGCGCCACCAACGCCTCCCTGGTGACGCTGATCGTGCCGGTCAGTGCCATGCTGCTCGGTTTCCTGTTCCTCGGCGAGCGGCTGGAATTGTTCGAAATCGGCGGCATGATGCTGATCGGTCTCGGCCTGGTGATCATAGACGGGCGCCTGTTCATCCGCAGGGTAGCGCTGCCATGACATGCCAACGACACGAAGCCGCCATAATTTATTCACAGGTTCGTATCTGGTTTTTGCCTAGAAGTTTCAACGCCTAACGGCGAAAACGAGGTCGCAAACTCCACAATCGCGTCGCAATGCAGCACATTTTCCGCTTGCCTGTGGCACAAATGACCCTAGACTCCGGCCATAGCTCTTTAAGAGGAGGCTATGTCATGGGACTTACGAGGCCAATCAACGCATTGATGATCTGTGCTGCGTTTGCATTCATCGGCGCCCTCATTATAGGCGTTCTTCCCTGAACCCGCCAAAAACGGGGAAGACCAGCACCCAATAATCAACCAGTTTGAAAGGCCGGGTTTTTACCCGGCCTTTCTGCATCTCAAGCCCGGTTCAGGCGGCTGCGGAGCCAGCCACTTCCGCCTCATGCGAGCGGATGCCGATCATGTGGCAGACGGCAAAGACGAGGTCGGCCCGGTTCATCGTATAGAAGTGGAAATCGCCCACGCCCCGCTCGACCAGGTCCAGCACCTGCTCGGCCGCCACCGCCGACGCGACCAAGGCATGCGTCTGCGGATCATTCTGCAGGCCGTCGAAACGTTCGGCCAGCCATGCCGGCACCAGCGCGCCGCAACGTGCCGAGAAATTGGCGACCTGGGTGAAATTGTGCACCGGCAGGATGCCCGGCACGATCGGAATGTAGATGCCGGCTCGACGCGCGCGCTCGACATAGCGCTCGTAGAGATCGTTGTCGAAGAAGAACTGGGTGATCGCCCGCGTCGCGCCATTATCGACCTTGCGCTTCAGCATGTCGATGTCGGTGGCGAAGTCGGGGCTTTCCGGATGCTTTTCCGGATAGGCCGAGACCGAGATGTCGAAATCGCCGGCGCTCTTCAGCGCACCGACCAGCTCGGCGCCATTGGCATAGCCGTCCGGGTGCGGACGATAGGCGGTGCCGACGCCCGCGGCCGGATCACCGCGCAGGGCGACGAACCGCTTCACACCCATCTCGGCGAATTCCTGGATCACCGCATCGACCTGAGGGCGCGGGGCGTCGACGCAGGTCATGTGCGCTGCCGGCGTCAGGCTGGTCTCCTTCAGGATGCGGCCTACGGTGCGTGCCGTGCGCTCCCGAGTCGAACCGCCGGCGCCATAGGTCACCGAGACGAATTTCGGCTTCAGCGGTTCCAGTCGGGTGACCGTGTCCCACAGCCTCGCCTCCATCTCATCCGACTTTGGCGGGAAGAATTCGAAGGAAACCCTGACCTTGTCGCCAATGTCGGGGCGGCGGGAAAAGCGGAACTGGTTCATCAGGCGATTTCCCCTATCGAACTCACTTTGGTCTGCTGGCTGTCATTGGCAGGATCGGCGATCAGCAGGCGCCGGTCGCGGCCAAGCCAGAGCTTGACCGTGAGCCTGGCCTCGGTGCCGCCGCGCGGCTCGAACTCCTGGGCATCTTCGAGATCAAGGCCCGCTTCGGAGAACCACTCGCCGATCTGCCGGTCGGAAAAGCCGAGGCGCATATGCGCGTGCTCGTCGCGCAGGAATTCCAGGGTATGCGGCGCGAAATCGACGATCACCAGCCGTCCGGAAGGGCGCAGCAGCCGCGCCGCCTCATGGATGGCGCGCGCAGGATCATCGAGATAATGCAGCACCTGATGGATGGTGACGAGATCGAAGGCGTCGCGCTCGACCGGCGGCGAGAAGATGTCGCCCTGCCGCACCTGAGCATTGGAGACGCCGGCCTTGTCGAGGTTGGCGCGCGCGACGGTCAGCATCTCGCGCGACATGTCGATGCCGATGCCGCGCCGGTAGAGCGGCGAGAATATCTCCAAGAGGCGTCCGGTGCCGGTGCCGAGATCGAGCATCGACTGGAACGGCCGCTTGCCGACGAGCTTCATGAGGGCTGCCTCGACCGCACGGTCAGGCACGTGCAGGGAGCGGATATGGTCCCAGCTTGCCGCGTTCTGCGAAAAATACTCCGCCGCGCGGTCCTGCCGCTTGCGCTTGACCGAGGCCAGCCGCTCGAGATCGCGCTCGACCTGCGGATCGGCGCCGCGAATGCCGGCGACCAGCCGCAGCACGAAGTCGCGCGCGGAATCCGTATCCGACAGCCGGAAGAAGGCCCACGACCCCTCCTGGTAACGACCGATCAGCCCGGCCTCCAGGAGCAGCTTCAAGTGGCGTGACACGCGCGGCTGCGACTGGCCGAGAATCTCGGTAAGATCGGACACGGTGAGATCGCCGCGCGACAGCAGCGCCAGTATGCGCAAGCGGCTCGATTCGGCCGCCGCCTTCAATGTGTCCACCATGGTGTCGAGCGCGACATGCATCAGCGTATTCTCTTTGAAAAAGATATAAACATATGTTTATGTCGATTTTCACAGCCTGGCAAGCGCTATGTCGCTTCCGGACAAGAAAATGCCGCAGGCGTGATTTCTCGGTGCATGTCGCCCAAAAAAGTGTAGCGGTTTGGGGCAAAGACATGCGCCAACAAAAAGATGGTTGAAATGACTGGACGGCGTGAGATGTTCGAGGCGCGGGAGGGCGAGCAGAGGCTGGAGATCGATCCGGCGCTGATGCCGGCGGATGGCGGCATTGTCTTCATAGGCCGCATCGCCTCGCCATGGACGACGCGCGAAACCTGCCCCAAGAACATGCGCACGGCGCGTGAGACCCGACAGCCGGCAGCGCTGACGATCGACCCGCCCTACCGCGCCGGCCTGCAAGGGCTGGAGCGCGCCAGCCATCTCGTCATCCTGTCGTGGCTGCACCACGCGCCGCGGACTCTGATCGTGCAGAAACCGCGCCATGCGGCTGAAGCAAAAGGTGTATTCGGTCTGCGCTCCCCTGCCCGACCGAACCCGATCGGCCTGCATGTGGCGAAACTGGTTGCGCTCGACCTCGCCACCGGGCGCATCGAGATCGACGCCATCGACGTGCTCGACGGCACCCCGGTGGTCGACATAAAACCCTATTTCGCATCGACCGATGCCTTTGCCGAGGCGACCATCGAAGGGCGCGACGAATGATGAAGGCGCCGACCGGCCGCCGCCGCGCCGTCGCCAAGGCGTTGACCGCGCTTCTGCCGCTGGCGCCCTATGCCGATATGGAGAAGATCCGAGCGGATGCCGGCTCCGTCCACATGAAGACCTTGCCGCCGACCATTGCCGTGTGGCTGGCGACGGTTGCCCATATCCGCCACGCCCATACCGACTACGAAAAGCTGCTCGCCGAAGGTTATGACCGCGACTCGGCGCGTTTCTTCGTCATCGAGCAGACCAATGTCGTGCTTACCCGCTGGCGCGCCACCCGCCTGCTCGACGCCGACGACGAGGATGATTGAAGCTGTTGCCGGTCCGGCACGGCGCTCGGTAGCATGGCTGGCAGCTTTTCACTTCGAGGACGAACGACGCCGGATGACTGGCTCTATGCCCTCTGCCTGACACCGATAGCCTGTGATGCAAGGAGGTGCCGATGAGCCAGACCGCACAGGATACACGGCCGCTGCCTGTGGTGAGCGATCGCCACGTCGACCCGCATGCTTATCCCGACGGCATCGCCTTCCTCGACGGCCAGTACCTGCCGATGTCGCAGGCCAAGATCTCGGTGCTGGATTGGGGATTCCTGCATTCCGATGCCACTTACGACACGGTGCATGTCTGGAACGGCTGCTTCTTCCGGCTTGACCTGCATCTCGACCGCTTCTTCGGCGGACTGGAGAAATTGCGCATGACGATCCCGTTCGACCGCGATGGCGTGACGGAGATCCTGCACAATTGCGTGGCACTGTCGGGACACAGCGCCGCCTATGTCGAAATGCTGTGCACGCGCGGCGCTTCCCCTACTTTCAGCCGCGATCCGCGCCAGGCGATCAACCGCTTCATGGCGTTTGCCGTGCCGTTCGGCTCGGTCGCCAATCCCGAGCAGTTACAGCGCGGCCTCAATGTCGCCATCAGCGACAAGGTGCGCATTCCGCCGGCCTCGATCGACCCGGCGATCAAGAACTACCACTGGCTCGACCTGGTGCGCGGCCTTTACGATGCCTATGACCGCGGCGCCGAGACAGCGCTCATTCTCGACTTCAACGGCAATGTCGCCGAAGGTCCGGGCTTCAACGTCTTCTGTATCAAGGACAACAAGCTCTCGACGCCGGCGATCGGCGTGCTACCCGGCATAACCCGCCGCACTGTCTTCGATCTCTGTGCGCTGGAAGGCCTCTTCGCCACCCCGGCGGACGTCAGTGTCGCGGCATTGCGCGAGGCCGACGAGGTCTTCATCACCTCTACCGCCGGCGGCATCATGCCGGTCACGATGATCGACGGCAGCCCAGTCGCGGACGGCAGGCCCGGCGCGATTACCGGCCGACTGATGGCGCTCTATTGGGACAAGCATAAGGATCCGGCCTGGTCGAGCGCTGTACGCTACCCCTGACCGGTCGCCGCTCCCGTCCAAATAATTCCGCCACCGCCTCTGGAAAGTCGCGGGACGCACCGTATATGGCACAAAGCGGAGAGGCCTCCACTTATCTCTGAAAAAATTCCAGCTTGCACGGGCAAGGACTTCATCATGACAAACAAGGTTTGGTTCATCACCGGATCGTCGAAAGGTTTTGGCCGGGTCTGGGCCGAGGCCGCGCTCGCTCGCGGCGACCGCGTCGCGGCAACCGCCCGCGATGCCGGCACACTCGCCGATCTCGTCGAGAAGTATGGCGACAACATCGCGGCGATAAAGCTCGACGTCACCGACAAGAAAGCCGTCGATGCCGCAATCACCGGGGCGCACAAGCGCTTTGGCCGGCTCGACGTCGTCGTCAACAATGCCGGCTATGGCCATTTCGGCGCCATCGAGGAGGTCAGCGAGCAGGAAGCCCGCGACCAGATCGAAACCAATGTGTTCGGCGCGCTGTGGGTCACCCAGGCCGCCTTGCCGATCATGCGGGCGCAGCGCTCCGGCCACATCATCCAGATCTCGTCGATCGGCGGCGTCAATGCCTTCGCCTCGCTTGGCCTCTACCACGCCTCGAAATGGGCGCTGGAAGCCTTCAGCCAGTCGCTGAGCCTCGAGGTCGCGGAGTTCGGCATCCATGTCACGCTGGTCGAGCCCGGCGGCTTCTCCACCGACTGGGCCGGTCCGTCGGCCAAGGTCTCCAAAGCGCTGGACGCCTATGCGCCCGTCCGCGCTGCCATGGCGGAGCGCCGCAGCCGCGCCGTGGCCGGCGATCCCGAGGCCACCGGACCGGCGATGCTGGCCATCGTCGACGCGGCCGAGCCACCTCTCAGAGTATTCTTCGGCGACGGCGGGCTGCCGATGATCAAGCAGGAATACGCCAACCGCATCGCCACCTGGGAAAAGTGGGACCATGTTTCGGTCATGGCGCAAGGCGCCAACAAGAACCGCAAGGCCTAGTCCGGGTCGCTCAGCCACGCCGTTTCGAGCGGCGTGGCTACCTCGTCAGGCGCGATAAATCCACTGCTCGGGCACCCGCACGGAGATTTCCTCGCCGGACCTGACGATTCCGGGCTTCTCGACCCAGCCTACAAGGCCCCGCAGCCGCTTGGCCACTTTCGGAAAGAGCAGCGCGGTGGCGTCATGGTCCGCCGCCCGGACATGCTCGGCGATCGATTGCCCGGCGACGCGGCATGGTTTGTTCTGGGCATCGATCTTGATCGTCACGCCGCCCTGGAAGAACAGCAGCGAGCCGGATGGCAACATCGAAAGATGCGGCACCCCTTCGATCAGCAAATTGGCGCCGATCCACTCGGGCTTGATCTCCTCTAGGCCCATGCGTTCGGCGACCAGCGCGAGTTCGTCCGCCGCCACCAGCGACAACTGCCTCTCGTTGCGCATCTCGGTGCCGCGCGGATACCAGGGTTCGCGCCCGCCGGAGCGTCGCGCTATCCCGGCATGAAAATCGCCGGCTATACCGTCGAAGCCCATCTGCAATTTCTCGACCGCCTTGGTTTCGAAATGGTCGAACGGAGCGGCATAGAGCGCCACCGCCCTTGCCGCCAGCTTGCGGCCCGGCACGATGTCGACCGTCAGGTCCGCCGGAAAAAGCTCGAAGTTGGTTTCCTGCATCAGTCTCGTCTAGAGGCCCTGCGCAATGCGGTCCAGTCGAAAGCGCTGATGATCCGATCACGCCGTTTGATGCCGATCACGACTTTCTTACCGGAAACGCCGTTGCGGTCCTCAGCGCGCCGCATTGCCGCCGCGCCGCCGGCATAGACGATGGCGCCAGATCGGGAGGAGGTTCGGGTCATGCAGGTGGGACACGCCGTTGCCGCGCTCTGGTTGTTCTGGCTGGTATCGTGGATCCTTGCCGCTTCATGGGCCGATCCCGTGCGCAAGCGGGCGGATTTCAGGGCGGAGGCGCGATATCGGGTTCTCTGGCTCGCCGGTACCGTCCTGCTGTTCGTTCCGGCGCACGGCTATGTGGGTCGGCTTCGGCTCTGGACACCGACGCTCACCCAAGCCTGGATTTGCGTCGCCCTGATCGCCATCGGCATCGCCTGTGCATGGTGGGCCCGCCTGCATCTCGGCCGGCTGTGGTCCAGCACGGTAACGGCCAAGGCCGATCATCGCATCATCGACACCGGCCCTTACGCGCTTGTCCGTCATCCGATCTATACGGGCCTGCTGCTTTCGATCCTCGCCACCGTGGCCGTCAAGGGCACGGTATGGGGCGTCGCGGGCGCCGCCCTGCTGCTTGTCGGGATCGTCATCAAGGCGAGGCTGGAGGAAAGTTTCCTGCGCGGCGAGCTTGGGCCCGCCTATGACGACTACGCGCGCCGCGTGCCGATGCTCGTTCCCTTTTCGCCGGCCTGAAGCGGCAAGCGCGTCCTACAGCATCCGCAGCAGCGCGCCGCCGATCGAATACCCCGCGCCGAAAGCGCAGATCAGCCCGAAGTCGCCCGCCTTCATGTCGGCATGGTTCTCCGACAGCGCGACGATGGCGCCGGCGCCCGCCGTGTTGCCGAGACGCTCCAGCACCATGGGCGCGCGGTCATGATCGACCTCGTGGCCGAATGAGAGTTTCAGGATCATGGCGTTCATGCGCGCATTGGCCTGGTGCAGCCAGAAGCGTCGCACCGCCTGCGGCGTCAGGCCGTGCTCGGCCAGGAACTCCACGATGAATTTGTGCCCGGCGACGGTGACTTCCTTGAACACCTTGTTGCCGACCTGCTTGATCAGATTGCCCTCCAGATCGATCCTGTAGGGATCGTCCTGTGCGGTGCGGGTGTGGTAGCCGAGATTGGTGCGGATGTTGTTCGACATCTGCGTCCAGATGCGCGTGTCGAGCACTTCGAAACGTCCCGGCCGTTTCTCGCCGAGTGCCAGCCCTTCGACCACCATCGACACCGAGGCGTCGCCGAAGATGAAATGCGTCTGCCGGTCGCGGAAATTGAGATGGCCGGTGATGATCTCGGGCGTCGTCACCAGGATGCGCTTGTGGGCGCCCGCACGCACGAGATTGACCGCCATGTGAAGTGCCGCCGCGGCGGATGAGCAGCCGAGCCCCATGTCGAAGCCCGCCCCCTTGGTGCCCAGGGCCTGCTGCATCTCGATGGCGATCGCCGGATAGGGCCGCTGGTGGTGCGAGGCCGAGCAGATCACCAAATCGATATCGGACGGCTTCAGCCCGGCATGATCGAGGGCCTTGCGGGCCGAAGCTATGCCGAACTCGGCCTCCAGCGACAGCGCATCGTCCGGCCGCGCCGGAATGCGCGGTGCCATACGGGTCGGGTCGAGTATGCCTTCGCGCTCGATCACATGACGGCTGCGCACGCCCGAGGCGTGGACGATGAAGTCGCTGTCCGATTTCTGCAGCAGCGGCTGGTCCGTGCCCGACCGGCGCGCGTTTTCCGTGTCGACCCAGCTGTTGAAACTGGCGACCAGTTCCTCATTGCTGATCTCAGGCTCGGGGATTTCGACGCCGATACCGCTGATGATGACGCGATGCATGTCCAGTCCGTCCCATCCGCAGGCGTTCAGGGGCTTTGATGTGGGCGTAAGGGAGGCCCGGCGCAACCCTTGTCGCATTGAGCCGGTTTATGCCAGCTTAAACCGGTTCCCGCGTCCCCTCACCATGCGCACAGTTTGGTGTTAGTCTGTGAGTTGTTCCAGCATGCGCCGTCGTCGCGGCTGCACACGAACTGCCCCGGCTCCTCATCGACGTTGGTCGTTCAAGCCCGCTTGGCGACAATGAAAATGCGCGGGAAACGCAACAGCACCTTGCCATTTGCGGTCTTCTTATAGGCCTTGGCGATCTTGGCCGTGTAGCTTTCGAGGAACAGCATCTTCTCGTCCGCATCGAGCGGGTCGACAAAAGGCTTCAAGCCCGTCGACTTCACCCATTCCACGATCGCCCCGGCGTCGGCCAGCGGATGGTTATAGACCGTGTGCCAGATGTCGAGCCGGTCCGAGAGCGGCGACAACAGATCATAATAGAACGACACCGGCGGCAGCGGCGCGCGCGCCGCCCCTTTCAGCTTGGCTGCGAACGGCATTTCGGCGGCAGTCTCGCGCATCAGCCTGTGGGAATCCTCGCCCATATTGTCTGGCATCTGCACGGCGAGCGCGCCGCCGGGCGCAAGAAAACCCATCAGCCGCTGGAAGACATCAGGATGTTCCGGCAGCCACTGGAACACGGCATTGGCGAAGATCACATCGACCGGTTGAGCCGGCGCCCATGTCGAGGCATCGGCAAGGTCGAAGCTGACATTGGGCAGGCGTGCCCTAGCCTTCTCGATCATGTCGGGAGACGTGTCGAAGCCGCTCACCTGTGCATCCGGCCAGCGCGCGACCAGAAGCTCCGTCGAATTGCCCGGCCCGCAGCCTATGTCGACAACCCTGCGGGGGAAGTCGACCGGCACCTGCGCCACCAAGTCGCGCGCAGGACGCGTGCGCTCGTCCTCGAACTTCAAATATTGGGCGGCGGACCAATCGGGCTTTGCTGGGCTGTTCAACGGTAAGACCTCGCGGCGGTTGCCACCTTCCATGACCGGCGCGACAAGCCGGCTATCCCAATTGGATGACGATCCCGTCGTCGCCGACCCGGAACCGCCACTGCAATAACGGCCCTTACCGCGTCAGCCTCTTATGCGTCATGCGGTGCGGGGCCGCCGCCTCCGCGCCCAGGCGGCGAAGCTTGTCCTTCTCATACTCCTCGAAATTGCCTTCGAACCATTCGACATGCGCGTCGCCCTCGAAGGCGAGCATGTGGGTCGCCATGCGATCGAGGAACATGCGGTCGTGGCTGATGATGACAGCGCAGCCGGCATAGGCTTCCAGCGCGTCTTCGAGCGCGCTCAGCGTCTCGGTGTCGAGGTCGTTGGTCGGTTCGTCGAGCAAAAGCACATTGCCGCCGCCTTTGAGCATCTTGGCCAGATGTACGCGGTTGCGTTGGCCGCCCGAAAGGTTGCCGACCTTCTGCTGCTGATCGCCGCCACGGAAGTTGAAGGACGAGCAATAGGCGCGGCTGTTGACCTCGTGCTTGCCAAGCTTGATGACTTCGGCGCCACCGGAGATTTCTTCCCACACCGTCTTGTTCGGGTCCAGCGCGTCACGGCTCTGGTCGACATAGCCGAGCTTGACCGTCTCGCCGATGCGGATCGACCCCGCATCAGGCTTTTCCTGGCCAGTGAAGGTCTTGAACAGCGTCGTCTTGCCGGCGCCGTTCGGGCCGATGACGCCGACAATGCCGCCCGGCGGCAGCCTGAACGACAGGTCCTCGATCAAAAGCTCATCGCCGAAGCCCTTGGTGAGCCCTTCAACCTCGATGACGACATTGCCGAGGCGCTCGCCCGACGGAATGACGATCTGCGTGTCGGTCGGCTTGCGATTCTGCGACTGCTCGACCAGTTCCTCATAGGCCTTGATACGGGCCTTGGACTTGGTCTGGCGCGCCTTCGGCGAGGATTGGATCCACTCACGCTCGCGCCAGATCGACTTCTGGCGGGCGTCGTCCTCGCGGCCTTCCTGGATCAGGCGTTTGGCCTTGGCGTCGAGATATTTGGTGTAGTTGCCCTCGTAAGGGATGCCACGGCCGCGATCGAGCTCGAGGATCCATCCCGTGACGTTGTCGAGGAAGTAGCGGTCGTGGGTGATGATCAGCACCGAGCCCGGATAGTCGCGCAGGTGCTTTTCCAGCCACGCCGTGGTCTCGGCGTCGAGATGGTTGGTCGGCTCGTCGAGCAAAAGCAGGTCGGGCTGTTCCAGGAGCAGCCGGCACAGCGCCACGCGGCGGCGCTCGCCGCCCGACAGATTGGTCACCTCGGAATCGGCCGGCGGGCACTGCAGCGCGTCCATCGCCATCTCGACCTGCTGCTCGAGGTCCCAAAGGTTGAGCCGATCCATCTCGTCCTGGAGCTTGGCCGACTCGTCTGCCGTCTCGTCGGAATAGTTCATCATCAATTCGTTGTAGCGCTCGATGATGGCGGTCTTCCTGCCGACGCCGTCCATGACGTTTTCACGCACGGTCTTGCTGTTGTCGAGCTGCGGCTCCTGCGCCAGGTAGCCGACCGTGGCGCCTTCGGCCAGCCACGCCTCGCCCTGGAACTCCTTGTCGAGCCCGGCCATGATGCGCAGGATGGTCGACTTACCCGAACCGTTAGGACCGAGAATGCCGATCTTGGCGTCCGGGTAGAAGGACAGATGAACGTTATCGAGCACCTTCTTGGTGCCGTAGGCCTTTGACAGGCCTGACATGTGATAGATGAACTGGCGTGCCACGCGCGCTTTCCCTGAAAAACTGACTGATTTGTCGATCTGAATGGAGGTTGGCCGCTATGTAGGCGATGCGGAGCCGAACGGCAATCGCTTTCGCCGCATCGAACCGATCACAGGCCGCACAACAACGGGCGTTGGCGCCCCGGCCTGCCTGCCGGCTGGAATGAGCTCAGGACCTACTGGAACCCGATTGCGTCGACGGTTCCGGTCGGGCAACCGGCCTTGTTGGTCGGCACCGAGGCCAGCAGCAGGTCCTTGAGCGAGCTGTTTGGGCCGATCGGACCGGCAAGGCCAAGCGTCAACTCTCCGATCAGCCGCCGGCCGCTCGACGGATCGATGACGCAGGAGACGCGCACGCGATCGCCGGCGCCGGCGCCAAAGGCCTGGTCGAAGGCGCCGCGGATCTGATCCGCCGTCAGCTTGCCGCCGATGTTCTTGGCGAAGAGATCGCGCACCGCTGAGCCGTTCACCGCACGCATCAGGCCGAGTGCGTCGGAAAAGTACTCCTGCTGGTTCTTGCCGTAGCAGGTGCCGTGCTTGATCCATTCATGCCGCTCCAACTGCGAAGCGGTGCCCGGCATAACCTTGTCGAGTTCCGCGCGCGTGCCGGCGTCCAAATCGACAGGCGGAAGATCCTTCCAGTGCGCCGGACTGTCGTTGGCCTTGTCGCTGGCCGGTACCTGGCAATAGAAGTTCCCGTTCGGCTGAGGCCACAGGCCGTGCAAGGTGAAGTTGCTGGCATCGAATTCATTCGGGTTTTGTGCCTTGCATTCGCTCTTGCTGGACTTGGTCTCGCAAAAAGCCGGCTGCCAGCTCAGCGCGAAGACATATTCGGGTTTTCCTGACGCCGCCGGCTTGCCCGGCCCGCCGGGGGTCGCCGGCAGCGTTGCTGCGCTGCTGCCGGAGAGATGTCCGCAACTGACCTTCACCCAGCGCCGATCCGGATCTGCGCCCGGCACCAGAATGAGATAGTGCGTCGGCGCATCCTTGTTGCCCGCCAGCAGTTGATAGCTCTGTCCGGCATCAGTCGAGACATTGCCGGGATTCTTGCCGTTCTTGATGGCTTGCGTCGCCGGACAGGAGGCGTCGGCAACGAAGGTGCCACTCATCCTGACGTCGGCATGGGCCGCACCCGTTAACGATGCCGCCAACATGGCCAATCCGAAAACAACAGCAATGCGCATGGGGAATCCCTGGATGAAAAAGGTGGGCGACAGACTGAAGCTGTCTCCATGTCAGAATTGCGATATTCCACCGGCCAGATGCAAGAAACATCATCGCGAGAAATCCGGAATGGCGGATTGACGCTGAACCGGCCCCGGCGCAAACAAGGCCGGCGCCACCGAGGCGGGCCAGGGTGGAAATCACTGAATGTCATTCAGCCAGCAGCGCATGGTCCGTTCGCCGACCGGCGCCGACCTCAATCTTCTGGTCCGGCAGGCCGACGGCCATCCGCGCGCCGTCATCCAGATCAATCACGGTCTGGCAGAACATGCGGCGCGCTATGATCGTTTTGCCGATTTCCTGGGCGCGCGCGGCTTTAGCGTCTATGTTCACGATCATCGCGGCCATGGCGCAACGAAGGCGCCCGACGCACCGCTGGGCAGGTTCGCGCATGAGGACGGCCCCGCCAAGGTCATCGCCGATGTCGGCGCCATCCATGATCTCATCGCCGGGGAGCAGCCGGGCCTGCCCGTCATCCTGTTCGGCCATTCGATGGGCGCGTCCGTGGCGCTGAACTTTCTCCTGGCCCATTCGAACCGCGTTCACGCCGCCGCCATCTGGAATGGCAATTTTTCAGCTGGCCTGCTCGGGCAGGTGGCGCTCGGCATCCTTGCATGGGAAAGGATGCGGCTCGGCTCGGACGTCCCATCGCGCCTGCTGCCGAAACTCACCTTCCAGGCCTGGGGCAAGGCGGTGCCCAACCACCGGACCTTGTTCGACTGGCTGTCACGCGACGGGGCCGAGGTCGACAAATACATCGCCGACCCGCTATGCGGCTGGGGCGCCTCAGTGTCGATGTGGCGCGATGTCGTCCAGATGGCGCTCAATGGCGGCAGGGACGCAGCTTTTGCCGGCGTTCGGCGCGACCTGTCCCTCAGCGTCGTGGGGGGCGAAAAAGACCCTGCCTCGGATTATGGCAAAGGGATCATCCAGCTTGCCGGACGCATGCGCAAAATGGGCTTTTCGAATCTCGTTTCAAAGGTTTACAGCGAGACCCGCCACGAAAGCCTGAACGAGGTGAATCGCGACATCGTCATGGACGATTTCGCGGCATGGGCCGAGACGATCCTGACGCGATGAAGCGTTGGCCCATTGCAAGAGCCGTGACAGCGGCAATCTCTGTTGATAGAGGCTTCGGTTCCGACCAATTCTGGTGATTTATGGCTGAGCCCCCGCTGAAAGGCGTCCGCGTCGTCGAACTCGCCCGCATCCTTGCCGGGCCTTGGGCCGGGCAGTTGCTTGCTGATCTCGGCGCCGACGTCATCAAGGTCGAAAGCCCTGACGGCGGCGACGACACCCGCAAATGGGGCCCGCCCTTCGTAATGGGCAAGGATGGCGAGAACCTGTCGGCCGCCTATTACCATTCCTGCAATCGCGGCAAGCGCTCCATCGCCATCGATTTTTCGACACCGGAGGGCGCCGAAACCGTGCGCCGGCTGGTGGCAACGTCTGACGTGCTGATCGAAAACTTCAAGCTTGGCGGCTTGAAGAAATACGGGCTCGACCATGAGAGCCTGCGCAAGATCAATCCGCGCCTCGTTTATTGCTCGATCACCGGCTTCGGCCAGGACGGTCCTTACGCGCCGCGCGCCGGCTACGACTTCATCATCCAGGGCATGGCCGGCATGATGTCGATCACCGGCGAGGCGGGACGCGAGCCGCAGAAGGCCGGCGTCGCCATCTCGGACATCTTCACTGGCCTCTATTCCGTCATCGCCATCCAGGCGGCACTTCGCCACGCCGAAAAAACCGGCGAAGGCCAGCACATCGACATGGCATTGTTCGACACCCAGATCTCGGCGCTCGGCAATCAGAACCTCAACTATCTCGTCTCCGGCAAGTCGCCTGTGCAGATGGGCAACGCGCATATGAACATCGCGCCCTACGAGGTGCTGCCGGTCCGGGACGGTCACATCATCCTGGCGGTCGGCAATGACGGCCAGTTCGCCAGGTTCTGCGCGGTGGTCGGGCTGGACGAATTGCCCGGCAATCCCGATTTCGCCACCAATCCGGCCCGCGTCGCCAACCGGGCGGCGCTACGCGAGCGGATCGTCGAGGCGCTGAAGACCAAGGATCGCGACCCGCTGCTGGCCAAGCTGGAAGCGGCCAGCGTGCCGGCGAGCCCGATCAACACGATCGGACAGATGTTCGCCGACCCGCAGGCGATCGCGCGCGGCATGCGGCTCGATCTCGACGACGGCCATGGCAATCTTCTGCCCTCGGTTCGCGCACCGATGATCATGTCCGAAACACCGCTCGTCTATGAGCGCCCCTCGCCCCGCCTGGGCGAACATACTGACGAAATCCTTGCCGAACTGGAGAGAGCAAAATGAAAACCGGCGGACAATTGATCGTCGACGCGCTCGAGGCCAACGGCACCGACCGTATCTTCTGCGTGCCAGGCGAATCCTACCTCGCGGTGCTCGACGCGCTGCACGATTCGGCGATCCGCACCATCGTCTGCCGCCAGGAGGGTGGCGCCGCCATGATGGCCGACTGCCAAGGCCGCCTGACCGGCAAACCCGGTATCTGCTTCGTCACCCGCGGCCCCGGCGCCACCAATGCCTCCGCCGGCATCCATATCGCCATGCAGGATTCAGTTCCCGTGATCCTGTTCATCGGCCAGGTCGCCAGCCACGCCAAGCAGCGCGAGGCCTTCCAGGAAGTGGACTATGTCAGGTTCTTTGGCGACATCGCAAAATGGGTGGTAGAGATCGACGATGCGTCGCGTATTCCCGAATTCGTCACCCGCGCCTTTGCCGTGGCGACCTCCGGACGCCCAGGTCCCGTCGTCATCTCGCTGCCGGAAGACATGCTGACCGGTGTCGTCGATGCACCGGCCGCGATCGCCTACACCCCGGTCGAGACCAGCCCCGCCGAAGCCGAACTCGACCGGCTCGAGGCGCTGCTCAATGCCGCCAAACGACCGATCGCGATCCTGGGCGGCACACGTTGGGATTTCCAGGCTGTTCAGGAAATCACCCGCATCGCCGAGGCGTGGTCGCTACCGGTCGGCTGCTCCTTCCGCCGCCAGATGCTGTTCGATCATCTGCACCCGAACTATGCCGGCGATGTCGGCATCGGCATCAACCCGAAGCTGGCGACAGCAATCAAGCAGGCCGATCTGGTGCTGCTGATCGGCGGCCGCATGGGCGAGATGCCGTCCTCGGACTATACGCTGCTGAAGAGCCCCTACCCTGACCAGACGCTGGTCCATGTCCACCCCGATGCCGGCGAACTAGGCCGCGTCTACCGTCCAACGCTGGCGATAAATGCCTCGCCCGCCGCCTTCGTGCGCGCCTTCGCCAAACGGAAGGGACCGGCATCGCCGGGCTGGGCGGCGGAGACGGCAAAGCTGCATGCCGCCTATCTCGACTGGTCGACGCCGCCGGAAAGCGGTCCGGGCGCCGTCCAGATGGGGCCGATCATGACCTATCTCGAAACGGTGCTGCCCGACGATGCCATCCTGACGAACGGCGCCGGCAACTACGCCACGTGGGTGCACCGCTTCCATCGCTTCCGCCGCTTTGTCACACAGGGCGCGCCGACCTCAGGCTCGATGGGTTACGGAACGCCGGCGGCGGTAGCGGCCAAGGCGCTTTATCCGGATCGCACCGTAGTCGCTTTCGCCGGCGACGGCTGCTTCCTGATGAACGGGCAGGAATTCGCCACCGCCGTGCAATACGGGTTGCCGATCATCGTCATCGTCGTCAATAATGGCATCTACGGCACCATCCGCATGCACCAGGAGCGTGAATACCCCGGGCGGGTGGTGGCCACGGACCTCAAGAATCCGGACTTCGCCGCCCTGGCGCGTGCCTATGGTGGCCATGGCGAAACGGTGGAGAAAACCGCCGACTTCGCCCCTGCCTTCGAGCGTGCTCGCGCCAGCGGCAAGCCGGCAATCGTCGAGATCCGGCTCGATCCGGAGGCAATCACCCCGACCCGAACGATGACGCAGATAAGAGACAAGGCCTGAAAGTCGGTTTCCGGCAGGAGAAAGGGCGGCGCTGTCCCGCAAAGCTTTCGCAAGCAAATACGGGCGCGCGCCCCGAGCGACGTCGCGTTACATCGCCGCCGCCGCCTTTTCGATCTGACCGCGGATCTCGCCGTCCTTGTTGGCCGCGGTGTGTATGTTGACGTAATATTTGCCGGCCTCCAGATCGGTCACCTGCGTATCGGTCAATGTCGCCGATCCCTTGATCGGGCTCTTGAGTTTTTTGAACGGGATTACGGGGTCCGCATTTTCCCCCTTCGCGGCCGGGCCATGAATATGTGCGGCCGTCGCCGGCCCGCTGAGGCCGGAGTATTTGACGTTCCAACTGAGTTTCTTCTTGGCGGTGTCAAAGGTGAATGTGGCGGTTCCCTTGCCCTTGGTAGTGACGGGTGGGCTCTGCTGGCTGCCATCGAGCGTCGCCTTGAACTTCATCATGTCGGCCAGGGCCGGCGACGCGAACAGGAAAGCGGTCGAAATGGCCAGCGCCGAAAGCGTCGGCAAGACGGTCTGTGTGCGCATGAAGAACCTCCGATTGGCTGTAGCATCCGCCGTGGCTCCCCGCACGCGCATGCCTCCGACGCAACGCTCGGCCGCCCCAATGTATCCAGGCACACGCTTTTGTGATTTGGCCGCATGAAAAAGGGGCGGTCGCCCGCCCCTCCAACATCGTCCATCAAGCCCCGTCACGAGGCCGCTTTGAGGCCTACTTGATCGCCTTGTCGGTGATCGCGGTGGTATAGGCGCCCTTCGGCTCCTTGGTGATGATCTTCTGGTCGAGCAACGCCTTGGCGGTACGCTCATAGGTCGCTGGGTCGAGCTTGCCGTCGGCATTGTCGATGAGCTTGGCGACTTCGCTCATCATACGCTTCTGGTGGTTCTCGTCCTGGCCGCCACCGTCCATGACGATCTCGGCCGCTTCGTCATTGTTGTCGACGGCGTATTTCCAACCCTTCATCGAGGCGCGCACGAAACGCACCATCTTGTCCTCGAAGGCCGGATCCTTGAGCTTATCCTCCGAGGCATAAAGCCCGTCCTCGAGCAGGTCGTTGCCCATCGCCGAGTAGTTGAACACGGTGAGCTGCTCCGGCTTGTAGCCGGCGTCGATCAGCTGCCAAAATTCATTGTAGGTCATGACCGAGATGCAATCCGCCTGCTTCTGAATCAGCGGCTGCACGTCAAAGCTCTGCTTGAGAACGGTGACACCATCCGGGCCGCCATCGGTCTTGAGGCCAAGCTTGTTCATCCAGGCGTAGAACGGATATTCGTTGCCGAAGAACCAGACGCCGAGCGTGTGGCCCTTGAAGTCGGCTTCGGTCTTGATCGGGCCGTCTTTCGGGCAGACCAGTTCCATGCCGGCCTTCTTGAACGGCTGGGCGATGTTGACCAGCGGCACGCCCTTTTCGCGGGCTGCCAGCGCGCCGCCCATCCAGTCGACGATGACATCGGCGCCGCCGCCGGCGATCACCTGCTCGGGCGCAATGTCGGGACCGCCCGGCTTGATGTCGACGTCGAGACCCTCGGCCTCGTAGAAGCCCTTCGCCTTGGCGACGTAATAACCGGCAAACTGGGCCTGCGTGACCCATTTCAGCTGCAACGTCACCTTGTCGGCAGCCATTGCCTGGAACGCGGCCAGCGACATCGCGCCGGCCAGTACAGGAATAATCAGTCTTTTCATTTTTTTCCCTCTGGAGTTAGTGCCCAAACCCACCGCCCCTATCCACCACGGACAGAGGGATGCCAAAACGTGACGGCTCTTTCGACAAGAGCGACCACCCCATAAAAGACCGAACCCGCAAGGGCTGCAACTGCGATTTCGGCCCAGACCATGTCGATGTTCATCCGTCCGACTTCGGTCGAGATGCGGAAGCCCATGCCGACGACGGGCGTGCCGAAGAACTCGGCGACGATGGCGCCGATCAGCGCCAGCGTCGAGTTGATCTTCAGCGCGTTGAAGATGAAGGGAGCGGCGGCCGGCAGCCTGAGCTTGATAAGCGTCGGCCAGTAGCCCGACGCATAGGTGCGCATCAGGTCGCGCTCCATATGGCCGGACGCGGCCAGACCGGCGACGGTGTTCACCAGCATCGGGAAGAAGGTCATGATGATGACGACAGCCGCCTTGGACTGCCAGTCGAAGCCGAACCACATCACCATGATTGGCGCCACGCCGATGATCGGCAGCGCCGAGACCATGTTGCCGATGGGCAGCAGGCCGCGCCGCAGGAATGGCACCCGGTCGGCGAGAATCGCCGTGACGAAGCCGGCGCCGCTGCCCACGACATATCCGAAGATCACCGCCTTGAAGATGGTCTGCCGGACATCGGCGCCAAGGATCGGCAGCGAACTGGCGATGCGCGCGCCGATGGCGCTCGGCGGCGGCAACAGGATGAACGGGATGCCGGCGCCACGCGTCACCGCTTCCCAGATGATCAGGATCCAGGCGCCGAAGATGGCGGGGATGATCAGGCGCAGCGCCGTGCGCATCCAGCTTGCGGTGGGGTGCAGTCCCGATAGCACCGCGACGCAGCGCCAGCCAAGCAGCCAGGCGGCCGTGAGCAGCACGAAATACGGCGCCAGTGCCGTGCCTTCGAAACCAGCGATACCTGAGATCAGCAGCCAGGCGACGAGGTGGGCGCCGACAAACAGTACGACCGCTTCCACAAAGCGCGAAATCCTGATCATCGAGACCAGGGCCGTCAGCATGGCAAGGCCAAACATCAGGCCCTTCGTTCCGAGATAGGGATAGTTGGCGCTGGTTGTCGGGTCCGCTAGCGCCGCCGCTTCCGGCTTCGACATGGCGCCGAGTGCGACCGCCATCAGGCACAGCACGATGGCCAGCACAGCCTGCCAGGAAGGCTTCAGCCGGTTCATGCCGGCCTCCCGCCCATGGCGCGGTCGACGAGGCGCCCGGCAATGCCGACCACCATGACCAGCAGCGCGGCCACGATCGAGCCCGCGACAAGCGCCGACCAGATGTCGATGGACTGGCTGTAATAGGCGCCAGCGAGCAGCTTGGCGCCGATGCCGGCGACGGCGCCCGTCGGCAGTTCGCCGACAATGGCGCCGACCAGACTGGCCGCCACCGCCACCTTCATCGAGGTGAACAGGAACGGCACCGAGGCCGGCACGCGCAGCTTCCAGAAGGTCTGCGCACGGCTGGCATTGTAGGTGTGCATCAGGTCGAGATGCATGATCTCGGGCGAGCGCAGGCCTTTCACCATGCCAACCGTCACCGGGAAGAACGACAGATAGGTCGAAATCATCGCCTTCGGGATCAGGCCGGTGATGCCGATCGCCGCCAGCACCACGATGATCATCGGCGCCACCGCCAGGATCGGGATGGTCTGCGAGGCGATGATCCATGGCATCAGGCTGCGGTCGAGCGTCGCCACATGTACGATGCCCACCGCGATGATGATGCCGAGCGCCGTGCCGAAGGCAAAGCCCAGCAGCGTCGAGGACAGCGTCACCCAGGCATTGTAGACCAGGCTGCGGTTCGAAGTGACGTTGCGCAGGAACGTGTTCTCGAAAAAGTTCACCGCCACCTGGTGCGGCGCCGGCAGCGTCGGCTTCGGCTGCGAGAGCGTCTTGCCGATGAACTCGACGGTGCCGGGCGTTTCGTTGGCACGTTGGTCGAGATCGCGCTGGAACGGCGTGTTGAGTATGACGGCGAAGACGTACCAGAGTACGACCACGCCGGCGAGGATGGAGGTTACCGGGATGACCTTTGAGCGGAAGGTGTCCATCTAGCGCCGCCCTTCTCCTCTCCCCACCGGGGAGAGGGTGGCCGGAGCGAAGCGGAGGTCGGGGGCCCTTGCCTTCGTCATCCTAGGGCGAAGCAAGGAGCGAAGCGACGCGGCGCAGACCCTAGAATTCATGCCGTTACCTCTCCGCTCCGCGACCATTCGGAATATGGCTCCCTCCGCGCCGCTTAGCCTGCCGAATATTCTCGACTGTTTGCGCCTTTCGGCAGGCGTCACGGCATGGATCCTAGGGTCTACGTATGCCGCTTCGCGGCTACTCCGCCCTAGAATGACGAAGGCGTAGGTGGCCGCTCCTTCGTGAGGTGGAGGCGCCTTTCGGGGCGCTGCCGCCAGTCCATCCTGCCCCCGCTCAATCATCATAGCTGTGCCCTGCCCTTAAGCCGTCTCGCACCCGTGCGGCGATCGCCAGGAACTCCGGCGTCTCGCGGATGTCGAGTGGCCGCTCCTTCGGCAGCGTCGATTCGATGACGTCGCTGACGCGGCCCGGACGCGGCGACATGACGACGATGCGCGTCGATAAATACACCGCCTCGGGAATGGAGTGCGTGACGAAGCAGATGGTCTTGTTGGTGCGCGCCCACAATTGCAGCAATTGCCCGTTGAGATGGTCGCGCACGATCTCGTCCAGCGCGCCGAACGGCTCGTCCATCAACAGAAGGTCGGCATCGAAGGCGAGCGCGCGAGCGATCGAGGCGCGCTGCTGCATGCCGCCGGAAAGCTGCCAAGGATACTTCTTCTCGAAGCCGGAAAGGTTGACGAGATCGAGCGTGCGCCTGATCCGCTCTCCCTGCTCCGCCCCGGACAGACCCATGATCTCCAGCGGCAGCGCGACGTTGCGCTCGATGGTGCGCCAGGGAAACAGGGCGGCGGCCTGGAAGACATAGCCGTAGGCGCGTTTCTCGCGCGCCTGTTCTGCTGTCATGCCGTTGACCGAAATGGTCCCCGAGGTCGGCTTCTCAAGATCGGCGATGACCCGCAGCAAGGTCGTCTTGCCGCAGCCCGACGGCCCGATGAAGGAAACGAACTCACCCTTGCCGATGGTCAGGTCGACATTGGACAGCGCCTGTACCGGCCCGTCATTGGTCTGGAAGGTCAGGCCAAGCTTGCTTGCCGCGACGACGGCTGGCGAAATCCCCGTCATCGGCCGCGGCCTGCCTGTTCCTGCCCCTTTAGTGCCGGCCCGATTCCGATTGCTTTTATCGCGATGTTGTTTTCCACTCGCCCAGTCCCATTGGTCTTGTTCCACTCATTCGACGCCCGGAGTTTCCCCGATGTCGCCTCAACCCACTTGCCATCTTATCCGCCCTGAAAGCTCTTATGAAGGCAAGCAGGGATTGACCTATTTCGCCGGTATCGCCACCGAGTCGGTCGGCTCATCTGGTATCTGCATGCATGTGCTCACCATGCCGCCCGGCGCCCGCGCTAAGGCGCATCTGCATGAGAACCATGAAACGGCGATCTACGTGCTCTCCGGCGAGGTCCATACCTGGTACGGCGACCGGCTTGAGAACCACATCGTCGCCAAAGCCGGCGACCTCTTCTACATTCCGGCCGGCGTGCCGCATCTGCCCGCCAATCTGAGTGGGGCCCCGTCTTCGGCCGTCATTGCCCGCACCGATCCCAAAGAGCAGGAAAGCGTCGTCCTGCTGCCGGAACTGGATGCATTGGTCGCCTGAAGCCGGCCTTGCGGGGCTAAGCGCCCATCGGCCAATTGCTTGAGGTTTGCGCTGCCCCTCATCGCCCTGCCGGGCACTTCTCCCCGTATAGGGACGAGGAGAAGGACGATTTCGCGAAGGATTTCGCCGATTTCCAGCGTTGCCGGAAAGGGCGCCAAGATTGCGTTCAGTTCCCTTCTCCCCGTCCCTATACGGGGAGAAGGTGCCGGCAGGGCGATGAGGGGCAGCACCAACTTCGGCAATCATCAGCACCCGGAAACTTCCCCGCAGACGGTGCCGTCCTTGTCGGCGATCATCAGTTTCTTGGCGCTTTTCGAGCTGCGCAAGCTCAAACCCCAGTCGCCGGAATGCCTGTCCGCTCCACCTTGCGCGGCGCGGTGATCTCCTTCCAGGTCGACAGTGCCCGGTTAACCGCCGCGTTCGGCTCGCGGCCAACGAACTGGCCATGGCCAGGCTTGGCCTTCACCTCGGTCTCCTCGATCGACAATTCGCCACGCGAGAAGACATAGCGCGGCAGGCCTGTCACTTCGACGCCTTCGAAGACATTGTAGTCGATGACCGACTGCTGCTTCTTCGAAGAAATGATCTTCTTGCGCTTGGGATCCCACACGATGATGTCGGCATCCGCGCCTTCGACAATGGCGCCCTTTTTCGGGTACATGTTGAGGATCTTGGCTATGTTGGTCGAGGTTACGGCGACGAATTCGTTCATCGTCAGCCGCCCGGTGTTGACGCCCCTGGTCCACAGCACCGGCATGCGATCCTCGAGGCCGCCCGTGCCGTTCGGGATCTTGGTGAAATTGCCGACGCCGAAGCGCTTCTGGTCCGTGGTGAAGGCGCAGTGGTCGGTCGCCACCACCTGCAACGATCCCGCCTGCAGGCCGGCCCACAGCGAATCCTGGTGTAATTTGTTGCGGAAGGGCGGGCTCATCACGCGGCGCGCCGCATGGTCCCAGTCCTTGTCGAAATACTCACTCTCGTCCAGCGTCAGGTGCTGGATCAGTGGCTCGCCGAACACCCGCATGCCTTTCTGACGCGCCCGGCGGATGGCCTCGTGCGCCTGCTCGCAGGAAACATGCACGACGTAGAGCGGCACGCCGGCCATGTCGGCGATCATGATGGCGCGGTTGGTCGCCTCGCCTTCCACTTCCGGCGGGCGCGAATAGGCGTGCCCCTCCGGGCCATTGTTGCCGGCGGCAAGCAGCTTCTGCGAGAGCGCCGCGACCACGTCGCCATTCTCGGCATGCACCAGCGGCAGCGCGCCGAGCTCGGCGCAGCGCTGGAACGACGCATACATCTCGTCGTCGTCCACCATCAGCGCGCCCTTGTAGGCCATGAAATGCTTGAACGAGGTGATGCCCTTGTCGACGACGGTGGCCATCTCGTCGAACACCTGCTTGCCCCACCAGGTGATCGCCATGTGGAAGGAATAATCGCAGGACGCCTTCGAGGTCTTGTTGTCCCACATCTGCAAGGCCTCGAGCAGCGACTGCTGCGGCGACGGCAGGCAGAAATCGACCACCATCGTCGTGCCGCCGGCTAGTGCCGCGCGCGTGCCGGACTCGAAATCGTCGGCCGAATAGGTGCCCATGAACGGCATTTCGAGATGAGTATGCGGATCGATACCACCTGGCATGACATAACAGCCGGTGGCGTCGAACTCATGGTCGCCGTGTAGGTCGGAGCCAATGGCGACGATCTTGCCGTGCTGCATCAGCACGTCGGCCTTCCATGTGCGGTCGGCGGTAACGATGGTGCCGTTTCTGATGACTTTGGTCATTTTTCTCGTTCCCTTGTTCCTTCGCGCTTCTTGCGAGCAGCGTTTGGAAATCCAGCTTTCCAGCTTACTCCACGATGACCGCTGTCTCCACCACGGCATGGAACAGCACGTCGGCTCCTGCCGCCGCCCATTCCTTGGAGATCTCCTCGGCCTCGTTGTGGCTGAGACCGTCGACGCAGGGGCACATCACCATGGCGGTCGGCGCGACGCGGTTGATCCAGCAGGCGTCGTGGCCCGCGCCCGAGACGATGTTGCGGTGCGTGTAGCCGAGCCGGTCGGCGGCATCACGGATCGCCTTGACGCAGCCCTTGTCAAAGGTGACCGGATCGAAATGGCCGACCTGCTCGATCTTGTACTGGATGTCGAGCGCCTCGCATATCGTGTCGATGCCTTCGCGGATGCGCCCATCCATGGCGTCGAGCACTTCCTTCTCCGGCGAGCGGATGTCGATGGTGAAGACCGTGCGCCCGGCGATGATGTTGCGCGAGTTCGGATAGACTTCCATGTGGCCGACCGCGCCGACGGCGTCCGGCTGGTAGTCCATGGCAATCTCGTGCACCAGTTCGATCACGCGCGCCATGCCGAGCCCGGCATTGCGGCGCTTGGGCATCGGCGTCGAGCCGGTATGCGCCTCCTTGCCGGTCAGCGTCACCTGCAGCCATTTCAGCCCCTGTCCATGGGTGACGACGCCGATGTCGATGCCTTCGTCCTCGAGGATAGGCCCTTGCTCGATATGCAGTTCGAAAAAGGCGTGGATCTTGCGATCGCCGACCTTCTCCGTGCCCTTCCAGCCGATGCGCTCCAGTTCCTCGCCGAATTTCTTGCCGTTCTTGTCCGTATGCTCGTAGACGTCGGCCTGGTCGAGCACACCGGCGAATACGCCGGACGCCATCATCGCCGGGGCAAAGCGCGAGCCTTCCTCGTTGGTCCAGTTCGTGACCACGATCGGATGTTTGGTCTTGATGCCGAGATCATTGAGCGAGCGCACGACTTCCAAGCCGCCGAGCACGCCGAGCACGCCGTCATACTTGCCGCCGGTCGGCTGCGTGTCGAGATGGCTGCCGACATAGACCGGCGGCAGGCTGGGGTCGGCGCCTTCGCGCCTGGCAAACATGGTGCCCATCTCGTCGATGCCCATTTCGAGCCCGGCGGCATCGCACCAGCGCTTGAACAGATGCCGGCCCTCGCCGTCCTCGTCGGTCACGGTCTGGCGATTGTTGCCACCGGCAATGCCGGGGCCGATCTTCGCCATCTCCATGATGGAATCCCACAAACGGTCTGAATTGATTCGCAGATTCTCGCCGGGTGCGGCCATTCAAAACCTCTCCAATTGCGTGGCGTTCCCCTCCCCCTCGAGGGGAGGGATATCCGCGCCCAGTTCTTCAATCGATCGACCTCAGTACCTCACGCACATGATCGATCAGTTCGTTGATCTGGCCCTTGGTGATGATCAGCGGCGGCGACAGCGCGATGATGTCGCCGGTAGTGCGGATCAGCGCGCCGCGCTCGAACGCCTTGACGAAGGCCGAGAAGGCACGCTTGGTCGGCTGCCCGGCGATCGGCGCCAGCTCGATCGCACCGATCAGGCCGATGTTCCTGATATCGATGACATGCGGCTCGCCCTTCAGCGAATGCAGCGCGTCTTCCCAATAGGGCGCCAGTTCCTCGCCGCGTGTGAGCAGGCCCTCTTCCTTGTAGGTGTCGAGCGTGCCGAGCGCCGCGGCGCAGGCGATCGGATTGCCGGAATAGGTGTAGCCGTGGAAGAACTCGATCATGTGCTCGGGGCCGGTCATGAAGGCGTCGTGGATTTCCTTCTTCACGAACACCGCGCCCATCGGGATGACGCCGTTGGAGACGCCCTTGGCGGTGGTCATGATATCAGGCGTGACGCCGAAATAATCGGCCGCGAACGGCGCGCCAAGACGGCCGAAACCGGTGATGACCTCGTCGAAGATCAACAGAATGCCGTGCTTGGTGCAGATTTCGCGCAGCTTCTGCAAATAGCCCTTGGGTGGCAGGATGACGCCGGTGGAGCCAGCGACCGGCTCGACGATGACGGCCGCGATGGTCGAGGCGTCATGGAGCGCAACGATGCGCTCCAGCTCGTTGGCAAGCTCCGCGCCATGTTCCGGCACGCCCTTGGAGAAGGCGTTCTTCTCCGGCAGGTGGGTGTGCGGCATATGGTCGACGCCGCCGAGCAGCGTGCCGAACATCTTGCGGTTGGTGACGATGCCGCCGACCGAGATGCCCCCGAAATTGACGCCGTGATAGCCGCGCTCGCGTCCGATCAGACGGGTGCGCGAGCCCTCGCCCTTCACGCGGTGATAGGCGATCGCCATCTTCAATGCGGTCTCGACCGATTCCGAACCGGAATTGGTGAAGAACACGTGATCCATGCCCTTCGGCGCGACGTCGACCAGGCGGTTGGCCAGTTCGAACACGATCGGGTGGCCCATCTGGAAGGCCGGAGCGTAGTCGAGCTCGGCGGCCTGCTGCTGGATCGCCTCGGTGATCTTGGGCCGGCAATGGCCGGCATTGACGCACCAGAGGCCGGCGGTGCCGTCCAGCACCTTGCGGCCATCGCTGGTCGTGTAGTGCATGTCCTTGGCGGACACGAACATGCGCGGCGCCTGCTTGAACTGCCGGTTTGCCGTGAACGGCATCCAGAATGCACTGAGATCGTTCGGCGTGACTTTCAGCCGGTTGGACATGACCAAGACTTCCCCTTGTAACCTGTTTCGGTACGTCCAACGCTTGGTCTTTGCCGCGCTTTCGTGCTACGCAAATTTTTGACCGATTGGACAAACGTTAGCACCGCCCTGTCGGCGGTCAAGGGATTACTAGCGGAAATGCGGCTCCTGAAGTGCGTTCCACAGGCCGGGGAAAAACTGGTCCAGAGAATTGGGCCAGACCGCTTTCAACACGAGGGCGCGCAACGGTGAACACCAGCACGGAAGCCCCTCGCCGTACCCGCATCCAGCAGGAGAAGCGCGAACTCATTCTCGAAGCCGCGCTCGAGGTGTTCTCCACCAATGGCTTCCGCGGCTCGACCATCGACCAGATCGCCGAAGCCGCTGGGATGTCGAAGCCCAACCTGCTCTATTACTTTCGCCGCAAGGAAGACATTCACGAGACGCTGATGCAGCGCCTGCTCGACACATGGCTGGCGCCGCTCAGGGAACTCGACGACATCGGCGATCCCCTGACCGAGCTCAGGAGCTACATCAGGCGCAAGCTTGAAATGGCGCGCGATTTTCCGCGCGAGAGCCGGCTGTTCGCCAACGAGATTCTGCAGGGCGCACCACGCATCATGCCCTTGCTGACCGGCGAACTGAAGACGCTGGTCGACGAGAAGGCAACCGTCATCAAGGGCTGGATGCGCGCTGGCAAGATCGCCAGGACGGATCCTTGGCACCTGATCTTCTCGATCTGGGCGACGACCCAGCACTATGCCGATTTCGACGTCCAGGTCCGCGCCGTGCTCGGCCCGAACCGCGGCGGCGACGGCCGCTTCGAGGACGCAGCGAGATTCCTGGAGCAATTATTTCTCGACGGGTTGAAGCCGAAGGCCTGACCCTGCGCTGAAGGCTCAGGCGCTGCGCCGCTCGGCCGGCAGTGCATCAAGCAAGCTCTGCAGCTTGGCGATCGAGTTCTGCTCGGCCAGCGGCGTGTAGACGACCAGCCGCATGTCGGATCCATCGTCAATCGACAGGCTCATATGCTCGAAGGCCATGGCGCCGGCCGTCGGATGGCGGACGTGCTTCAGACCCGTCAGCTTTCGCGCTACGTCACGTCGGGGCCACCAATCGCGGAACTCGGGGCTCGAGCGCATCATCAGCGCGATCAGCCGGTCGAAATCGGGATCACCGACATATTTGGCGCTTTCGGCGCGAAACGAAGCGAGCACCACGCGAGCAAGCTCTTCCCAGTCGACGAGCAGGCGACGGTGCTGCGGGCTTGTAAACACCATGTGGACGATGTTGCGGGCGTCGCCTTCCAGCAAGCCATAATCGCCGAACACCGCGACGGCTGCCGGGTTCCAGGCGAGCACGTCCCAGCGCCGGCCAACCACATAAGCGGGTTGCAGCACAAGACTTTGCAGCATGTGCAGCAACGGCCCGTCGACCTTTTCGGGCGTTGCCCCACGACGCTCCGGCTGTTGGCGGCCGGCGAGGATGAACAAATGCCGCTTCTCGACAGCGTCGAGGCGCAGCGCCTCGCAGAGCGCCGCCAGCACCTCCACCGAGGGCCTGACATCCCTGCCTTGTTCCAGCCAGGTGTACCAGGTGGTGCCGACACCGGCGATCATCGCCACCTCCTCGCGCCGCAGGCCCGGCGTGCGCCGCCGCGCGCCGCAGGCAATGCCGGCGGCCTGTGGCGAAAGCCTCTCGCGGCGCGAGCGCAGGAAGGCGCCGAGCTCGCGCCGGCGGCTGTCTTCAGCGGAATGAGAAGGAGCATCCATGACCCTATTATAGCAGTACCGATACCAGGATAAAGTTTGAACTGTTTGGCGCGCACCCGCTGCCCCATCTTCTGTCGAGAGCAACGAATGGAGGCTCAAACATGGACCTGAAAGACAAGACAATCCTGATCACCGGCTCGACCGACGGTGTCGGCCGGGTCGTCGCGCAACGGCTGGGCGCAGGTGGCGCCCGGGTGCTGGTGCACGGACGCGACGCGGCGCGCGGCAAGGCCACGGTCGCGGACATCGAGGCGGCCGGCGGCAAGGCCGAGTTCTTCGCAGCCGACCTCGCCTCGCTGGCCGAGGTGCGCCGGCTCGCCGAGGCCGTGCGTGAAAAAACCGCTCGGCTCGACATCCTCATCAACAATGCCGGTGTCGGCACGGCTGGCCAAAACGCCAAAAGGCAGGTCAGCGCCGACGGCTATGAACTGCGCTTCGCCGTCAACTATCTCGCCGGCTTCCTGCTTACGGAGGGATTGCTGCCCCTGCTGAAGGCCAGCGCGCCGGCGCGTATCGTCAACGTCGCCTCGGCGGGCCAGCAGGCCATCGACTTTAGCGACGTCATGCTTACCCATGGCTACAGCGGCGTGCGCGCCTACTGCCAGAGCAAGCTGGCGCAGATCCTGTTCACCATCGATCTCGCCGAGCAGCTCAAGGGCAGCGGGGTTACCGTCAACGCCCTGCACCCGGCGAGCTACATGAACACCACGATGGTCCGGCAGGCAGGCGTCACGCCATGGAGCTCGGTGGAGACCGGCGCCGAGGCCATTGTCAATCTCGCCACCTCCCCCGCGCTCGAAGCGCGCAGCGGCCTCTATTTCGACGGCCTGCGCGAATCCCGCGCCGACGCCCAGGCTTACGACGCCAGAGCAAGACAACAATTGCGCGACTTGAGCCTCGACCTTGTCGGGCAGGCTACAGTGAAGAGGGAAGAGCGTTCATGACCAGCAAGATCGAACACACAGTCGTCATCGGCGGCTCGTCTGGCATCGGCCTGGCGACGGCGCGCAAACTGCTCGGCCCCGGCATGAAGGTGACCATCACCGGGCGCAATCAGGACAAGCTCGTCAGCGCATGGAAAAGTCTCGGTGGCGCCGCTGACAAGGCGGCATTCGATGCGTCAAAGCCGAATGAAGTGCGCCACTTCTTCGAGCGTCTCGGCCCGTTCGACCATCTCGTTCTGGCCGCGAGCGGCGGCAAGGGTCTTGGCCCATTCCAGACGCTTGACCTTGCCGATATCGCTGGCGGCGTCGACGAAAAGGTGCGACCGCAATTGTCCTGCCTGCAGGCGGCCTTGCCGACGCTGGACAAATCAGGATCGGTCACCTTCATCTCGGCGGTATCCGCCCAGCTCGCCACGCCGGGCGTCGCCGGCATCGGCGCCGTCAATGGCATGCTCCTGACGGTGGCGCCGGTCCTGGCCGTCGAACTGAAGCCGCTGCGCGTCAACGTCGTGGCGCCCGGCGTCATCGACACACCCTGGTGGGACTTTCTGCCGGACGAGCAGCGACAAGCGGTCTTCGCGGAATATGCCGGCAAGACGCCGGTCGGCCGCATCGGCCGCGCCGAGGACGTCGCCTCGGCCATAGCCTTCCTCGTCTCCAACGGCTTCATGACCGGCCAGGTGCTGACCTGCGATGGTGGTTTGCGGTTCGCGGCCTAGCTGCAACCGTCAAAGCGATTGGGCGATCAGCGTCAGGAAACCGCCGCTCAGCGCGACATTGCCAACAAAACCATTGATACGCGACGCACGCTCCTGTCCCTGATGGTCCCAGAAATTGTGGACCATCGGCGTGGCGACGATCAGGAACATCACCAGCGCCATACAGGCAATCGCGGTCCAGAAGCCCGCCATCACCAGCACGCCGGCGACGATCTGCAATACGATGCCGACCGACAGCGCCAGCCGCGCCTGCGGCACGCCTCGCGCGGCCATCAGCCCCGTCAAGAAGCCCGCGTTCTGAATGTTGCGCAGGCCGGCGAAGACAAACCCGCCGCCAAGCAACAGCCGGCCGAGAACCAACAAGGCGGCGGGCAAATCGGCAAGCATCAAACGCTCTCCCTTTGAAATAATGGGAGCGCCGCCTCCCTTGGCGGCGCTCCGATCGTGATCGAACAATCAGGCGGCCTTGGCGGCAGGCATCGGATGAATGGCGTGGAACGGAATGCAAAGCCGGTTCCAGGTATTGATCATGCCCAGCGCCACGGAGAGCTTGACCAACTCCTCTTCCGAGAAATGTTCCAGCGTGCGGGCATAGAGTTCGTCCGAAACACCATTGTTGGCGATCAGCGTCACGGCCTCGGTCCAGGCCAAAGCGGCGCGCTCGCGCTCCGAAAACAGCGGCGATTCCTTCCAGGCCGAAACCAGATAAAGCCGCTGTTCGGTCTCGCCGTCGCGCCTCGCCTCACGGCTGTGCATCTCGACACAGAAGGAGCAGCCATTGATCTGTGAGGCCCTGAGCTTGATCAGGTGCAGCAGGCTTTCCTCGAGCCCGCATTCGTCGACCGCCTTATTGAGCGCCGACACCGCTTTCATGATCTCGGGCGCCTTGGCGAAGAACTGGAGCCTCTGTCTCATCATCTTTCCTTTCATGCTTGCTTGGTTGAACTGGATTTCTGCTGCCGCTGGTGGCGCTCGGTGAAAGCGCAGCTTGCCGCGACCGACCGCGGATCGGCGCCTTTCATGAAGTCCGACACGATGTCGGACAGCCTGACCTCGGCCAGCGCCGCGCGATAGGCGCGCTCCGCCTTCAGCATCGCAGCATTGATGCCGCACGGCCTGACATAGGCCGATGCATCGAGTTTCGTCGGGCCGCGCTGGCGGATTTCGCCGCATCGGAAAGCCGGCTCGCGCCCTTCGACCGCCAGCACGATGTCCAGCAGCGTGATGCGTTCGGCCGGTTTCGCCAACCGGTAGCCGCCCGCCGGCCCAGGAACGGATTCCAGGATGCGCGCAGCGGTGAGCATGTTGAGATGTTTCAGGAGATAGCTCGGCGACAGGCCAAACGCCTCCGCCAGGGCCGCACCTGGCATGGTGCTGTCGCCATCGACGCCAGCCAGCGTCGCCGCGCAGTGGATGGCCGCTTCGACGCCATCGCCGAGTTTCATGATACCAATCTCCAATACATGGATAACTTATATCCTGGATATTTTGTATCTGCAATAGCAAAATGAAAACGGCGCCCGAGGACGCCGCTTTTTCCTTGATTGTTCCGCCCTACTCCGCCGCCACCTTGGCCATTGGGTTGTTCGGGTGCGTGGTCCAGTTGGCGTAGACCGGCGACACAGGCATGCCGGTGCGCTGGTCCATCACCCCGGCGGCCAGCGGCTCCATGGTGATGCAGTTGTCAACCGGGCAGACATTGACGCAAAGATTGCAGCCGACGCATTCGGCCTCGATCACCTCGAAATGCCTGACGCCGTCGACCATGCTGGTGATCGCCTGATGCGAGGTGTCCTCGCAGGCGATGTGGCAGCGGCCGCATTTGATGCAGGCATCCTGGTCGATATGCGCCTTGGCGACATAGTTGAGGTTGAGATACTGCCAGTCCGTGACATTGGGCGTGGCACGGCCGATGATGTCGTCGAGCGAGCGATGGCCCTTCTCGTCCATCCAGTTTTCGAGACCGGCGATCATCTCCTGCACGATCTTGAAACCGTAGGTCATCGCGGCCGTGCACACCTGCACGTTTCCGGCGCCGAGCGCCATGAACTCGGCAGCGTCGCGCCAGGTGGTGATACCGCCAATGCCGGAGATCGGCAGCCCCTGCGTTTCGGGGTCGCGCGCGATCTCGGCCACCATGTTCATGGCGATCGGCTTCACCGCAGGGCCGCAATAACCGCCATGCGAGCCCTTGCCGTCGATGGTCGGCATCGGCGCGAAGCTGTCGAGATCGACGCCGGTGATCGAGTTGATGGTGTTGATCAGCGACACCGCGTCGGTGCCGCCGGCATGTGCTGCTCGCGCCGGCTTGCGGATATCGGTGACGTTGGGCGTCAGCTTGGTGATGACGGGCATGCGCGTGTACTGCTTGCACCAGCGCACAACCATTTCGATATATTCCGGCACCTGGCCGACGGCGGCGCCCATGCCGCGCTCCGACATGCCGTGCGGGCAGCCGAAATTGAGCTCGATGCCGTCGGCGCCGGTTTCCTCGACAAGCGGCAGGATCGCCTTCCAGCTTTCCTCGACGCAAGGCACCATGATCGAGGCGATCAGCGCCCGGTCGGGCCACTCCATCTTGACCTGCTTCATCTCACGCAGATTGGTCTGCAAGTCGCGGTCGGTGATCAGCTCGATGTTGTTGAGGCCGAGCAGACGGCGGTCGGCGCCCCAGATCGCGCCGTAGCGTGGGCCATTGACGTTGACCACCGGCGGGCCCTCTTCGCCCAGCGTCTTCCAGACGACACCGCCCCAACCGGCCTTGAAGGCGCGCACGACATTGTAGGCCTTGTCGGTCGGCGGCGCCGAGGCCAGCCAGAACGGATTGGGCGATTTGATGCCGACGAAATTATTCCTGATATCTGCCATGCTCATGCCCTCCCGTTCGAGGTCAGTGCCCGGTGAATGGATTCCGCCGCATCACGCCCTTGCGCCACGGCCGAAACGGTCAGGTCGTCGCCACCGAATATGCAGTCGCCGCCGGCCCAGACCTTGGCCAGCGAGGTGCGCCCTTCCGCATCGACCTTGATGCGCCCGGCCTCGAGCTCGATCGCAGCACCGCTGCCGTTGAGCGCAGCGGGGACGAAACTCTGTCCGATCGCCTTGAACACCTGGTCGGCAACGAGGGTCAGCGTCTCGCCGGTGCCGGCAAGACTGTCGCCGTTCATGGCGGTGTATTCAAGCTCGATGGCATTGACCTTGCCGCCTTCGGCAATCACCCGCTTCGGCTGTAGCCAGTGTCGGATGACGACGCCGTTGGCGGCCGCCAGGTCCTGCTCGAATTCGGAAGCATTCATATGTTCCTGGCCGCGCCGGTAGCAGATCGTCACCTCCTCGGCGCCAAGCAGCTTCGACTGCACCGCGGCATCGATCGCCGTCATGCCGCCGCCGATGACGACGACGCGGCGGCCGACCGGCAGGCCGGAGAGATCGCTGGCTTGGCGCAGCTCGGAGATGAACTCGACGGCGTTGGTGACGCCCACGGCGGCCTCGCCATCGGCGCGCAGCGCATTGACGCCGCCGAGCCCCATGCCCAGAAACACCGCGTCATAATTGCGGATCAGGTCGGAGAGCTGATAGTCGCGGCCGAGCGCCTTACCGTTCTGGATATCAATCCCGCCAATCGAGGTGACGTACTCGACCTCGGCTTGGGCGAAATTGTCGACGCTCTTATAAGCGGCGATGCCGTATTCGTTGAGCCCGCCCGCCTTCGCGCGCGCTTCCAGGATTGTGACGTCGTGGCCATGGCGGGCGAGCCGATGTGCGGCGGCAAGGCCGGCCGGCCCGGCGCCCACCACGGCGACCGCCTTGCCTGTCGGTGCGGCACGTGGATAAAATTGCCTGTTCTCGCTCATCGCGATATCGGTGGCATAGCGCTGCAGCCGACCGATCTGCACCGGCTTGCCTTCCGCCACTTCGCGCACGCAGACCTCCTCGCACAGCGTTTCGGTCGGGCACACGCGGGCGCACATGCCGCCCAGAATGTTCTGGTCGAAAATGGTCTTGGCCGAGCCGATCGGATTGCCCGTGGAGATCTGGCGGATGAACAGTGGAATGTCGATCGAGGTCGGGCATGCGTTCATGCACGGCGCGTCGTAGCAGAAATAGCAGCGGTCGGCTTCGACCAGCGCCTCGTGGTGGTCGAGCGGCGGATGCAGGTCGGAAAAATTGTCCGCATACTGATCGGCAGGCAGCCGGCCGCCTGCAATGCCTTCCCTGAACTGGCCTTCTGCCATCGTCAGTTCCCCTTGTTTTCGTTTTAGGGAAGGCTAGCACGTTTTATTTTTTTATCAATTGGTCAATTTTCTACATAAGCCTCTGAAAAGGCTCGAATAAAACATGATAATTTAGTTCACGTTTAATATCGTAATGCGCGAATGTCGAACCTTCGAGGAAGGACGGTCCGCTAAGCGGCAGGCCGTAATCATGGCATGCCTGTCGAGCCGCAATTTTTCCTCCGCTGTCGGATTTCCGTCTCGAAGATCGTCCTATGATGGATCGAAGGACGATCGACGCAAAAGGTGAGGAGACCGACGATGCCGAAATCCCCAATGCCCTTCTTCTGGTACGAATTGATGACATCAGACCTCGACGCCGCCGAGGCGTTCTATACCAAGGTGGTCGGCTGGACCGCGCAAGCCTTCGACAAGGCTCCCGGCATGCCGCGCTACATCGTCATGAATGTCGGCGAGCGTGGCGTCGGCGGGCTGATGACGATGCCTGAGGATGCCGCCAAGATGGGCATGCCTCCCGCCTGGCTTGGCTACATCCACACCAGGGATGTCGATGCTGCCGCGGCGTCGCTGCAGAAGGCCGGCGGCGCCGTTCATCGCCAGCCCGACGACATTCCGGGCGTCGGCCGCTTCGCCGTCGTCGCCGATCCGCAAGGCGCGACCTTCATGTTCCTGCAGCCGAACGGGCCCGACCAGCCGGTCGTGCCGGCCAGCACGCCGGGCCATATCGGCTGGCACGAGCTTTACACAACCGACTGGAAGGCCGCGTTCGACTTCTATTCCAGCCAGTTCGGATGGACCAATGCCGGCGATTTCGACATGGGGCCGATGGGAACCTATCAAACCTTCGCGGCCGGCCCCGAATCCGGTGGCGGCATCATGAACAAACCCGAACAGATCCCGGTGCCGGTCTGGCAGTTCTATTTCAACGTAACCGCCATCGACGCGGCGGCAAAACAGGTGACCGACAATGGCGGCAAGATCCTAATGGGCCCGATGGAGGTCCCCGGCGGCAGCTGGATCGTGCAGTGCCAGGATCCGCAAGGCGCCCATTTCGCCTTGATGGCGCCCGGACGGTAAGGGGCTCAACGTCGCACAGGAGGACGGCCTTTGATCGTAAGATTGAGGGCCGTGTCCTCGCTTGGCGCCGAGCTATTCCGGCGTCAGCACCGCGACTTTCAGGCCTGCCTTTTTTGCACCGCTGAACTGGACGGTGGCCGGGCCGGGCGCAAGCTTGAACCGAACGCTTTTGCGAATGTCCGGACAGGTCTTGACCCCGCTGTAGCCGGCCAATTTCACGGTATGGCCGTCTTGAATGACATCGATCCAGGCTTCGCCCGACAAGCTTATCTGGATGCCCCCTTCCGGCGGCACAACCATGCTGGCGACAGCGCCGAACGTGCCAGGCGCCGGGGCACGTTCCGGCGGGAGGGCGAATTCCGCTGTCTCGGCCGGCACCAGAACCAGATCGGCGGCAGCGCCGATCGCCAGCGTCGTCCCCGACGCAGCAGAAGGAGGCGCGGCGAACAGCGCCTGCTCGCGCGTTACCGGCCATTTGAAAGCCTCGCAGCCGGCATCCTCGGCCATCGCGAAGCTGGTACCGGCAAGGATTGCGAAAAAGCTGATGACGACTTTTTTCATGGCGAGAGACCCCCGAACGATTTCAACTATCTACAAATCGATACAACCATAGGGATAATAATGCAACCTTAGGGAGAAAATATCGACGCGTTGCGGAACATCTCGCATCACCGATTGTTGATGTTAGGTAGCGGGAAGTGAATGGTCCATTTCAGGGCGATAATCTAGGTCGGGCCGGGAGGGCGAAAACGGAGTTTCAGATGGCGCTTTTTGAAGGCTTGGCCCGATACCAGCCACAGGCGCTCGGCGTTCTGCGCATCATAACCGCGCTGCAGTTCATCGAGCATGGCAGCCAGAAGCTGTTCAATTTCCCGGCAAGCGCCGAACCCCACGCCCTCAGCGGGTTGACGCTGACAGCCGGCATTCTCGAGTTCGCCGGCGGCATCCTGCTCGCGCTGGGGCTGTTCACCCGCCCAGTCGCCTTCCTTCTGGCCGGCGAGATGGCGATCGCCTATTTCATGGCGCACATGCCGCGCGGCTTCTTCCCGGTCAACAATGGCGGCGATTTGGCGATCTCGTTCTGCTTCATCTTCCTCTATCTGTTCTTCGCCGGCCCTGGCGCCTTTGCGCTCGACAATCGCCGCGCTGCCTGATGCGAGCCGGATGCGGATTGTTCACGCCCGCATTCGCTCCAAATTGGCGTCGAACAACGGTACCGGCTGCATGCGTGCGGCATGGCGCTTGCCGAGGATTTCGATCTCGAAGCCTTCGCTCTCCTCGGCGATCTCCTTCGGCACGTAGCCCATGGCCACCGATTTCCTTGAATGATGCGCATAGCCGCCTGACGTCACCCAGCCACGCACCGTGCCGCCGAACCAGATCGGCTCGTCGCCGATGACATCGGCGTCGGCAGCCTCGACGATGAAGGCGCGCAGCCTGAGCTTGCCGCCCTGCCTGCGCTCTGCCAACGCCCCGGTCTTGCCTATGAAATCGGCTTCCTTGCCATAGGCGACAAAGCGATCGAGCCCTGCCTCCAGCGGTCCGTAGATCGGCCGGTATTCGCGCGCCCACGAGCCATAGTTCTTTTCCAGCCGCAGTGCGTTCAGCGCACGGGAGCCGAACAGGCCAATGCCGAACTCCTCGCCCGCCGCCATCAGCGCCTGGAACGCCGCGCGCTGATATTCCGGCGCCACCCAGATTTCATAGCCGAGATCACCGGTGTAGCTGACGCGGCCTACCAGGCACGGCGCCATGCCAATATCCATCTTGCCGATGGCCATGAAGGGAAAGGCGGCGTTCGAGACGTCCGTCCGCGTGACCTTGGCCAGCACGTCCCGCGCCTTCGGCCCGGCGACGGCAAGGCCGGTGAGTTTCGCGCCCGAAGCCTCGATGCGGACAGAACCATCCGCGGGCAGATGCTTTTCGAACCAGCGCATATGGTACTGCTCGGCAATGCCGGAACCGGCGATGAACCACTCCTCGCCGCCGAGATTGGCCAGCGTGAAATCGCCGATGAGCTTGCCGTCCTCCTTCAGCATAGGCGCCAGCGTCATGCGGCCTGGCCTCGGCAGCTTGCAGGCGAGCAGCCGGTCGAGCCATGCGGCAGCACCCTCGCCTGTCACGCCGTATTTGGCGAAATTCGAAATCTCGGCGAGGCCGACGCCCCCGCGAACGTTTGCAACCTCCCTGCCGACATGCGCGAAATCGCTCGAGCGACGCCACGAGAACTCGTCCTTGACGCCTTCGGGCGCGTACCAGAGCGGGACTTCCAGCCCATAGGACACGCCCCATTGCGCGCCCTTGGCCGACAGCAGGTCATAGACCGGCGTGGTCTTCAGCGGCCGTCCGGCGGGCAATTCCTCATTGGGGAAGCGTATCGAAAAGCGCCTGGAATAGTTCTCGCGCACCTTAGCGTTGGTGTAGGCCATCGTCGCCCAGTCGCCATAGCGCGACACGTCCATGGCCCAGATGTCGGCGCCGGGATCGCCCTCGATCATCCAGTTGGACAGCGCGAGCCCAACGCCGCCGCCCTGGCTGAAACCGGCCATGACGCCGCAGGCCACCCAGAAGCCCGGCAAACCGCGCACCGGCCCGACCAGCGGGTTGCCGTCAGGCGCGAAGGTGAAGGGTCCGTTGATGATCTGCTTGATGCCGGTGTTCTGAAAGGCCGGGAAATGCCGGAAGCCGACTTCCAGCGACGGCGCGATGCGGTCGATGTCCGGCTCCAGCAATTCATGGCCGAAATTCCACGGCGTCTGGTGCTCGGACCATGCCTTGTTGGCCTTCTCATAGGTGCCCATCAGCATGCCGCCGCGCTCCTGGCGCAGATAGAGCTCGCCGTCGAAATCGACGGCGTGGATGATCTCGGTGCCGGTCTTGGCGTTCCAGGCGGCGACCTCCGGCATGTCCTCGGTGATCAGGTACATGTGCTCCATGGCCAGCACCGGCAGTTCGAGCCCGACCATGCGGCCGACCTCGCGCGCCCAAAGGCCACCGGCGTTGACGACATGCTCGGCCACGACCTCGCCCTTGTTGGTGATGACGCGCCACAGCCCGTCGGGACGCCGCACGATGTCCTCGACCTTGGTGAAGCGCTCGACCTCGGCGCCCAGCTTACGCGCAGCCTTGGCATAGGCATGGGTGACGCCGGAGGGATCGAGATGGCCGTCCTCCTTGTTGCGGACAGCGCCGACGAACTGCTTGGGGTCGAGCAGAGGCATCAGTTCGGCCGCTTCTTTCGGCGAGATTTCTTCGAGATCGATGCCGAGATAGCGACCCTTGGCGACGACGCCACGCAGCCAGTCGAGCCGTGCCTCGGTCGCCGCCAGCAGCACGCCGCCGGTCAGATGCACGCCGGTCGCCTGGCCGGAAAGCTCCTCGATCTCCTTGTAGAGGTTGATCGTGTATTTCTGCAGCTTGGCGACGTTGGGATCGCCATTGATCGTGTGCATGCCGCCGGCCGCGTGCCACGTCGAGCCTGAAGTCAGCTCGTCTCGCTCCAGAAGCACGACGTCGGTCCAGCCATGGCGGGCGAGATGGAACAGCACGGAACACCCGACAACCCCGCCGCCAATGACCACGACCTTTGCATGCGATTTCATGGGTTCTTCTCTGATATCAGTGAGTTGGATGGGCTAGATGATTCAAAACGGGACGTTCGTGGCGCATCACGGCTCGCCCGCCCCAATCGCTTCCTTGCGCTTGGTCACGTAGGCCTCCAGCGCTTCGCGCACGGTGACGTCCATCGGCGGCTCGACATAGTCTTCGAGCGCCTTCTTCCACAACCGCGTGGCGCGCGCGGTTGCGTCGAGGCCGCCGGCTTCCTGCCAGGCTTCAAAATTCTGCCAGTTCGAAAGCATCGGCTGATAGAAGGCCGTCGCATAACGTTCCAGCGTGTGCGGCTCGCCGAAGAAATGGCCGCCGGTCGGCACCGTGCCCAGCGCCTCGACGGCAAGCTCGGCCTCGTCGACCACGATCGGGCGCAAAAACTCCATCATGTGCTGGATCATTTCGACGTCGATGATGAATTTCTCGAACGACGCCGTCAGCCCGCCCTCCTGCCAGCCGGCGGCGTGATAGACGAGGTTGCCGTGGCCGAGCACAGCGCCCCACAGCGCCATCAACGTCTCGTAAGCGCCTTGCGCATCGGCGGCGTTGGAGGCCGAGCCCGGCGTTGTTCGGTAGGGCAGCCCGTAACGCCGTGCCAATTGCCCCGACGCGATGTTGGCCTTGGTGTTTTCAGGCGTGCCGAAGGCCGGCGCGCCCGACTTCATGTCGACATTGGAGGTAAAGGCGCCATACATGACCGGCGCGCCCGGACGCACAAGTTGCGTCAGGACTACGCCGAACAGTGCTTCCGCATTCTGCTGCGCGAGCGCACCCGCCAGCGTCACCGGGCTCATCGCGCCCATCAGCGTGAACGGCGTCACTGCCACAGACTGGCCGAATTCGGCCATCGTCATCAGCCCCTCGGCCATCATCTCGTCGAAACGGCGCGGCGAGTTGACCGAGATGATGGTGGCGATGCCGGGATCGTCGCGCAACTGGTCCAGCGTCAGCCCGCGCGCGATCGCCATCATCTCGATCCCGTCCAGCGCCCTGCCCCGGCCGATCGCCGAGACATGGAAGCTTTTGTCGGTCAGCGTCAGATTGGTGAAATAGGTGTCGAGATGGCGCGAATTGGCCGGCAATTCGACCGGCGCGCAGACCTGGTTGCCGAGCATGTGCACGCAGTTGAAATGCTGTGCCAGCCGGGTCAGGTCCGCATAGTCGCGCAAATTGCCGGGGCGGCGGCCCCGCGCCATGTCGTGCACGTTGGGCGGCCCCGCAACGAGCGTGAAATTGATTGTGTTGCCGCCGAGATGAACGGCGTTGGCCGGATTGCGCGGTGTAAGGGAATAATTGGACCGCGTCGTCTTCAGCGCCTCGTCGACCATGCCGCGGTCAATGCGCACGTTCGCCGACGCGTGGTCCACACTGGCACCGGCCTGCTCGAACAGCGAGAGCGCCCGCGGGCTCATCACCTCGATGCCGAAATTCTCCAATATGTGCATCGACGCCTGGTGGATCGCCTCGATCTGGTCGGGCGACAGCAAGGCCATCGGCGGATAAGGATTGGTCACCCGCCTCGCCGGCAGCTGCGGGATAGGCCCTGGTCCCCGGTTGCTGGTGCGCTCGGCGCCGCGCTTGCGTCTTGGTTCGTTCATGCCAGGCATCAAAGCCTCGGCAAACCGCGCCAGCTGTCAGAAATACGCCGTTTGCGGGCGCGATTTTAACCGAGGCGGCATTTTCGAAACATCGATTTATGAAAAGCGACAAGATATGTCGGGTGATCAATATGGCATTTTTCTGAAGCGCCCGCATCGGCGGCCCGTTAACGAGGGCAGCAAGATTCCCTTTATGATTTGAGCCTATTGCTCTGCCGATGCGTAGGTCGAGTTTTAGTAAAATTGTAGCGGTTGGTATGCTGCTGGCACTTTCGGCCTGTGCGACGGCCCCCAGCCACATCAACAATGTCTGCGCCGTCTTTGACCAGAATGACGGCTGGTTCGACAATTGGCAGTCGGCCGCCGAACGCGCCGAGCAGAAATACGGCGTGCCCGTCCCCGTGCTGATGGCGACCGTGCGCAAGGAATCGGGATTCAAGAGCAACGCCCGGCCGCCACGCACCAAACTGCTCGGTTTCATCCCATGGAAGCACGTCTCGTCGGCCACCGGCTTCTCGCAGGCGCTGGACGGCACCTGGTCGCAATATCAGAGCGAAACCGGCAACTGGGCGGCGCGCCGGACCAAATTCGCCGACGCCGTCGATTTCGTCGGCTGGTACCATTCCAAGACAGCGGATACCTACGGCGTCGCCCGCAACGACACCTACAATCTCTACCTTGCCTACTATCTCGGCTGGACCGCCTATGGCCGCGGCAATCGTGGCGATTCCGGCGTCCAGAGCTATGCCCGGGCCACCGACAAGATGGCCCGCGACTATGCCGAACAGCTAAGGCAGTGCGGCAGCTAAAGGGCTCCCGCTACAACGACAGCATCTGTCAGCGCGGCTTCCTGCCGAACACCTTGATGTATTCCGCCTCGCCGCCCTTGGCGAGCGCCTTCGCCTGCTTGACCCAGTCCTCGCGCTCGATGCGGCCCTGGAATCTCAAATGGTCGTCGACCCACTCCCGTTCGGCCTTCTTCCACGAGGCAATTTGAGCGTAGGTGAAGATACCGAGGCCATTGAGGATGGCTTCCGTCTTCGGACCCACGCCGGATATCAATTTCAAGTCGTCCGGCTTGGCAGGCTTGGAGATGCCGGCGGGTCGGTTCCTGTCGGCCGCGCCATCACGCGCCGCGCCTGGTCTGGCCGCACGGCCGCTAATTGGTGCGACACGCGCATTCTCTGCCTGGCGGCCCTCGCCAAGCGTTCTCGGCGTGAAAGGCGCGGAGGTCGCGTTGGCATCGGTCGCCGGTGCACCTGTTTCGGAGACCTCGTCGCGCACCTCGTGGCGGCGGGCTCGCCACACGGCTTCTGTCTCCTCGGCGTCCTCTCCCACCGCGCTGGCTTCCGCACTGGCGGTCTTGCCATGTGGTCGGTTGGGTGGCTGACCGGCAAAGCCCGGGCCGGCCCCATGCGGCGCGTCGTCCGGCACGCCCTCATGGTCGGCATGCTGCTTGTCGAACTTGATCACTGGCTCCATCGTCGCCAGAACGTCGTCCGAGAGCCAGCACAGGCTCATGTGCCCGCCGCCCAGGTTCTTTACCGGCGGCACCTTGGTTTCGCAGAGATTATCCGGCACCAGTCTCTTGTAGCCGCAGCGCGTCTGGAATGGACAGCCTGTCGGCGGGTTCATTGCCGAGGGTATGTCGCCCTCCAGCACGATGTGCTTCTTGACCACGCTGGTGTCGGCGATCGGGATCGCCGAAAGCAGTGCCTCGGTGTAGGGATGATAGGGCGGCGCGAAGATCTGGTCGGTCGTACCTTGCTCGACGATATAGCCGAGATACATGACGACGACCCGGTCGGCGATATAGCGCACGACCGACAAATCGTGGCTGATGAACAGCATCGTCGTCTTGTTCTTGCGCTGGATGTCCATCAGCAGCTCGGTCACCGCCGCCTGCACCGACACGTCGAGCGCCGAGACCGGCTCGTCGGCCACCACCACCTTGGCATCGCCGGCAAAGGCGCGCGCCACGCCGATGCGCTGCTTCTGGCCACCCGAAAGCTGGCGCGGCTTGCGGCTCTCGAAGGCGCGCGGCAGCTTCACCAGGTCAAGCAATTCCAGCATGCGCTTGCGCCGGTCGGCGACGGTCTTGCCGACGTTGAATTTTTCCAGTGTGCGGATGATCTGCGAGCCGACCGAATGGCTGGGGTTGAGCGTATCGAACGGGTTCTGGAACACCATCTGGATCGACGACACCGTGTCGACGCTGCGGCTCTCGATGCCGGTCGACTGGATTTCCTTGTTGGCGAGCGTGACCTTGCCGGAGCTCGCCGTCTCGAGCCCGAGCAGTACTTTGGCCAGCGTCGATTTTCCGCACCCGGATTCGCCGACAATGGCGACGGTTTCGGATTCGCGCGCCGTAAACGAAATCGTCTCATTGGCCTTGACGACGCGGCCCTCGCTTGAGCCGAACACCTCGCTGCCGCCAACCTTGTAGTATTTTCTCAAGTCCTCGATCTTGAGTACCGGTGCGCCAGGCACGACCTTCTCATTGACCTTTTTGGCGCCGGGCGGCAGGGCGTCCCAATCGATTTCGTTGAAGCGCACGCAGCGCGAGAAATGACCTTCATGTCCCGCGACTTCGATCATCGGGATTTCGGCGGCGTTGCAGACGCCCTCGACGAAATGGTGGCAGCGCGGACCGAAATTACAGCCCTTCGGCCTTTCATGCGGCAGGGGCAGCTGGCCGGGGATCGAGATCAGCGGCCGCGAGTTCTTGTCGGCGCCCGGCAGTGGAATCGAGCGGAAAAGGCCCTGCGTATAGGGATGGCGCATCCGGTCGAACACGTCCTTGATCTTGCCGGTCTCGACGGCCTCGCCCGAATACATCACCGTGATGCGGTCGCAGGTCTCCAGGATCAGGCCAAGATTGTGCGACACGAAGATCATCGAGGTGCCGAACTTCTCGCCCAGCCCCTTGACCAGTTCGACGATGCCCGCCTCCACCGTTACGTCGAGCGCCGTCGTCGGCTCGTCGAGGAGAAGCAGCGCCGGCTTCGACAGCAGCGCCATGGCGATGACGATGCGCTGCTGCTGGCCGCCCGAAAGCTGGTGCGGATAGGAGCGCATCATGCGTTCCGGATCGGGAAGCTTCACCGAGCGCACCATTTCGAGCGCACGTTTATAGGCCTCTTCCTTCGACACCTTGTCGTGGATCAGCGGCACTTCCATTAGCTGCTGGCCGATCTTCATCGCCGGGTTCAGACTCGCCATCGGCTCCTGGTAAATCATGGCGATCTTGTTGCCGCGGATGCTGCGCAGCTCCTCCTCGGAGAGCTCGCCCATGTCCTTTCCCTGGAACTTGATCTTGCCGCCGACGATCTTTCCGATGTTGGAGAGATCACGCATGATGCCGAGCGACACGGTCGACTTGCCGCAGCCGGATTCGCCAACAATGCCCATCGCCTCGCCGGGCATGACCGTGCAGGAAAAATCCATCACGGCCGGTATCTCGCCCTTGCGGGTGAAGAAGGAGATCGACAGGTTCTCGATCTCGATGATCGGCCCATTGTTCGGCCTGGCCGGATTTCGAACTGCCTCGTTCATGGGTCGCTCCAATCCTTGGTTTTTCCGGGCAAGTAGGGTCGAGGACCCCGCCATCAATCCTTCATCGATTGCTCGCGCAGGGAATCGGCGAGCAGGTTTAGCCCCAGTACGAACGACATCAGCGCGATCGTCGGCGGCAGTGCCGGGTGGATAAAGGAACGCAGCAGCCGGCTGGCATCCTTGATCGCCGTGCCCCAGTCGGGACTTTCCGGCGCCAACCCGAGGCCGAAATAGCCCAGCGTGCCGAGCAGGATGGTGGTGTAGCCGATGCGCAGGCAGGCATCGACGATCAGCGGTCCGCGCGCATTGGGCAGGATCTCCCACAGCATGATGTACCATGGCGATTCACCGCGCGTCTGGGCCGCCGCCACATAGTCCCGCGTCTTGATATCCATGGTCAGGCCACGCACGATGCGGAACACGCCCGGGCTAGAGGCGAACACCACCGCCACGAAGATGTTGAGCTGGTTGGGATCGATATGCACGATCTTCAGCGGGTCGGCATCGAACACCAGGCCGGCATAGATCCAGCCGCCGACCACCAGCGTCAGTCCGAGCAGGATGTAGATCCGGTCGGAACGGTTCTTGTAGCGCGTCCAGAACAGCACGCAGAAGAAAATAATCGGGAACAGGAAGAAAACGCCGGCCAGCGCGTAGGGGATCGGCGTGTCCATGATGCCCGGCGTCACCAGGAGGTAGAACAGCAGGATAACCGGGAAGGCCAGCACGAGATTGGCCAGGAACGACAAAACGGTATCGATCTTGCCGCCGTAATAGCCGGCCGGCAGGCCGAGCGTGATGCCGACCATAAGCGCGAAGCCGGTCGCCGCCGGCGCGATGATCAGGACGATCTGGCTGCCATAGACCATGCGTGAAAAGACATCGCGGGCGAGCTTGTCGCCACCGAACAGATAGGCGAGGCCCGATTGCGGTTCGATGGCTCCGGGCAGTGTATCCTTCATGATGGGAATCTGGCCGAGCGGATCGAAAGGCGAGATGGTCGAGGCGAAGATCGCCGTGAACAGCCAGAACAGGCAGATGGCCACCCCCGCTATGCCGACGCCGCTGTCGAACAGTTGGCCGTAGAGAGCCAGCTTCTTCTTGTAGAGGAAGCTCGCGCCCATGACGATGAGAAGCGCGAGCCAGACCGGCCAGAAGCGCCAGAGCACTTCGAGGACGACGGTGGAGGCACCGATATATTGGGCTTGCATGCGCCGTCTCCCCTACTGGACCCGAATGCGCGGATTGAGGAACGCGTAGCCGACATCGGAAATGAGCTGCGTGATCAGGACGATGAACACCGAGACCAGCGAGCAGCCGAGCAAAAGGTCGATGTCGTTGTTGCCGGCGGCCTCGACCAGTGTGTAGCCGAAGCCCTGATATCGGAACATCACCTCGACGATGACGACGCCGGTGAGCAGCCACGGAAACTGCAGCATGATCACGGTGAAGGGCGCGATCAGAGCGTTGCGCAGCGCGTGTTTGACCACCACGCTTTTGAAGGAAAGACCCTTCAGCCGGGCGGTGCGGATATATTGCTGCGTCATCACCTCGACCATCGAGGCACGCGTCATGCGCGCGATGTAGCCGATGCCGTAGATGGCCAGCGTGATCACCGGCAGCGTGAAGTTATAGAAGGTGATGCCCTGGCTTGCCGATGCGGCGGATCCGTTCAGCCAGCCAAGCCAGGAGGCGAAGATGACGGTAAAGATGACGCCCGATACGTATTCGGGCGTCGCCGTCGAGGCGATCGAGGCGACCGACAGCACCCGGTCGGTGCGCGACCCCTCGCGCATGCCGGCCAGGATGCCGATCAGCAGCGAGACCGGCACCATCACCGCCAGCACACAGAACATCAGGATGCCCGTGGCGCCGAGCGCAGGGAACAGCTTGGCGCCCACCGTGGTCTTGAATTTGGTCGAGCAGCCGAAATCACCCTGGAGCACGCCGGAGAACTTCGGCTCGGCCGGATCATTGCAGAAGGAGAAGCGCTGCGCCGGCTTACCGGTCGCCGGATCGGTTACCGGCTGCTTGGGCACGACGCCCAGCCATTGGCCGTAGCGCACGAAAAAGTTCTGCCGGTAGCCATGATTGACCAGCCAGCTCTCCAGCTGTTCGGCCGAGGTGTGCATCTCGGTCTGGCTGATCGCCAGCTTCTTCAGGTTGGGTTCCAGATTGACGAGGAAGAAGACGACCAGCGTCAGGCACAGCATCGTGAGCAGTATCGTGCCGATGCGTCTGGCGATGAATGAGAACATTGTACCCCCCTGCCGGCCGGGTTGGGGTCAGATAGGTTCAACCCTGTATCAAAAACCTTGTGACGTCGCGCCGCCGCTGCATCCAATGCAACGGCGGCGATGCCGCGGGAGCGAAAAGCGCTGGCGCCCCGCTCCCGACAGGCTGTGGGTCACGCCTGATCGAGCCAGACCTTGCCGAAATCGTGCTCGTAGGTGGGGTGCATCGAGTGGTTCTTCACCTCGGGCTTGATGTTGATGTAGAGCTTGCGCCAGTAAGGCTGGATGATAATGCCGGAATCCTGCAGCATCTGCTCGATGTCCTTCATCACCACCTTGCGCTTCTCCGCGTCGGCGATCCCGAGCGCCTCGTTGACCTTCTTGTCGAAGTCCGGATTGGCGTAGGCCGTCTCGTTCCAGGCTTCACCCGAGCGGTAGGCGATGGCGATGACCTGGATGCCAAGCGGACGCATGTTCCAGTTGGTTTCCGAGAACGGATATTTCGTCCAGTCGTTCCAGAAGGTCGAGCTCGGCAGCACGGTGCGCTTCACCTTGATGCCAGCCTCGCGCAGTTGGGCCGCGATCGCGTCCGTGGTGTTCTTGTGATAGTCCTCGTCGTTGCTGATCAGCTCGTGTTCGAAATCGATCACGCCGGCTTCCGTCAGCATCTGCTTGGCCTTGGCGATGTCGCGCTTGATCTTGGGCAGCTCGACATATTCGGGATGGATCGGCGCGACATGGTGGTTCTCGGCCGGCGTGCCGGCATTGCCGTAGCCGAGCTGCAGCACCACCGAGTTGTCGACGGCCAGGCACATCGCCTGACGCACTTTCTGGTCGCCGTAAGGCTTGGCGTTGACGTTGAAGCGCGACACCACGGTGGCGGCGGTCACGACCTCGGAAGGCGGCGCGCCGACGTCTGCGATGATCTTGACGTAGTCGGCGGTCGTCTCATGGTTGGTCTGAACTTCGCCCGATTCGAAGGCCGAAACCGTTGCGGCCGGATCGGTGCCGTAATCGATGAACTCGACGCCATCGAGGAAGGCTTCGCCCTGCCACCACTTGCCGGTCTCGCGGCGCTTGTAGACGACCTTCTGGCCGACGTCGTAGGAGACGAGCTCGAACGGACCCGTACCGATCGGGCAGTTCTTGAAGTTGGCGCCCTTCTCGTCGAAGCTCTTGTGCACCACCAGTGCCGGATAGTCGGTCAGGTTGGGGATGATGGCGATATCGGGCTTGGTGAGCTTCAGCTTGACGGTCATGTCGTCGACCTTGATGACCGACCCTTCGCGCAATTTCTTGGTCTTGTCATCGACGAGGCTGCCGAGGCGGCCCGGCATGGAGTTGCCTTCCGCGGCCTTGTCGGCCCAGCGGGTGAAATTGTAGATCACGTCGTCGGCGGTGAACTTGTCACCATTGTTCCATTCGACGCCCGGCCGCACATGCAGCGTGTACTCGGTGGCGTCGTCATTGATGTCCCAGCTTTCCAGGAGATAGGGCGCGAATGTGTACTGGTGGGTGTATTTCACCAGCGGCTCGAGCGCCTGCCTCTCGGCATTGGAGATTTCCGACCAGTCGGCCGTGCGCGGATCCTTGGGATCCTTCACCGACATTGCCACCTTGAGCACGCCGCCTTTCTTACCCTGCACGTCCTCGGCCCTGGCCGGCGTCGGGGCGGCGAGCCCCAGAAGGCCATAGGCCATGGCCGTCGAAGCGCCGAAGACGCTGGCAAGCGCGAGGAATTCGCGGCGATCGACCTTACCCGACTTAGCTTCTTCGGCCATGGCCAGGATGTGATCCGGAACGCTATCGCCATTACTCTTGTAGATTGTCATGACTAACTCCCATTGTTGGCTTTCCGCCGATTAACATTCCGCATCCAGGCCATGATGTCAAAGACGGCATGGTTGGGAACATATTGACGAATGTGCAACTTTGGAGGGGGAGCGGTTCGCGTGATAGCGACAGTCTTGGCGCAAAATTGCTAGTGCGCGACGGATTTCCACTAAATCTCTTCAGGCGATTAAACTGAGACATTGGCGCGGTTTGCGACAGGACCAGCCCTCGCCAGGATGAGGGCCAGCCCAAGTCTCCGCTTCAATATTCCTTCTCGTAGAAGATGCCGCCCTTGGCTTCGCCGGCGTCCGTCGCCTCGCCGCGCAGTTTGACGCCGCGTCCCACGTTGAGGTCGATCGTGGCCTTGCCCGAGCCCGGCTTGTCGCCTTTCTGGATCGTCACATAGGTGCGGTCGTTGAGGTACTTGCCGGCAGAAACCGCCGTGCCGCCTTTTTCGTCGGTGGTGACATCAAGATCGTCGACGCCGATCGCGTTGCGAAGGTTTTCCAGCAGCGACGTCGAGCCGCCGACACCGGCGAGTTGCCCGGCGGCTTCGGCCAGTTGCGCGATCTGCAGCGGCGACAGGTTCGACATGGACCGCCCGAAGATCAGTTGCGCCAGCACCTCGTCCTCGGGCAGCGCCGGCACCGAGGTGAAGGTGAATTTCGGATTGGTCGCCTCGCCCGACACCACGATGGTGACGGTTGCGCTGCTCGTGGTCGTTGTCGCGGTCAGGTTGAGATAGGGCACCAGCGAGCCAGAAAAGCCGACCGTGCCCTCGGTGAAGGTCAGCCGCTTGCCGAGAATCGACAGCCGCCCGCGTTGCAGCGTGAAAGTGCCGACCGCTTGCGGCGATGAGGCCGGACCGGTCAGCCTGAGCGAGCCGCCGAGTTCGGCGTCCACGCCCCTGCCCTGGATGAAGATCTGGTTCGGCGCGTTGACGGTGACATCCAGCACAAGGCCGCTGCCACCCGTCTTGCCGCTGGTCGTGGCCGGGCGCAATGCCTTGTCCTGCGCCCTCACCGCGCCGGGCGCGTTCTTGTGTTTGACATCGAGCGCCGAAAGCGAACCTGGCAATTTGTCCGGAACGGTGATCACGGTCTTGGCAAGGTTGACGGTGCCGGCAATCACCGGCGCCGACGTCAGCGGTCCTTTGATCGTCAGGTCGCCGCCAAGATTGGCGGTGACCACCCGCCCATCGGTGTAGCGGCCGTCGGTGAGCTTGATCGACAGATCGGCCGGGAACCCCTGCGCCGGATTGATACCGACCGTGCCGCTGGCCGACAGGCTGCCGCGCGTCGACAGCGTCCCGGTCAGCCGGTTGATCCTGGCGACGCCATTGCCGATGGAAATTTCGGCTGCGATGTCGTTGACCGCAAGCCCGGAACGCGCGTCGAGCAGGCGGGCGCCCGACGTGCTGATGCTGCCGCCGATGACCGGCGATGTCGCGGGACCGCGTACCTGCACATTGACACTCGCGGTCCCCGTCAGCGACAGGCCTTGCGCGGCGAGCCTCTGACTGAGGATGCCGAACGGCACGGCGCCATTGAAGTCAAGCGCGAGCGCCGGCGTGCCTGATGTCGTCACCGTGCCGCCCCCCTTGAGACCAAGGCCGGCCCCATCGCTGACATTGGCGTTGAAGGTCAGCTTGTTGCCGGCAAAGGTGCCGGAGGAAGAGACACTCACCGCACCGACCCCCGCGCCGCGGGTCTGCGAAGTCTGCACGCCGGCAGCGTCGAGGTTGAACGCCACACTGGGGCTGGCTGGTGCCCCGGTGACCTTCACCGTGCCCGAAATCGAACCGGCGGCATCGAGACCCCGCGAAAAACTGTTGGCAAGCGAGATCGGCACCCGCGCCAGCGCCGCGTTGATGTCGAGCGCCTGCCCGATCTTGCCGGTCACCGTCGCCGTGCCGCCGCCCAGGTTGAGCACCAGCCTGTCCAGCGTCGTCGTGCCATTGGCGATGGTGACGGTCGAAGCCTGCGCGATGGCAGCCTTTATGCCTTGGACGGTCGCCTCGCCGGAAGCAAGCTCTATGGTCGTCGTGCCGTTTGCCGCCTTCACGCGGCCCGCGGCCCTCGCCGGAATTCCTTTCACCGTCGCGCCGCCGGAAAAGCCGGTCCAGTCGCCGTCACGCTTCAGGTCGACATCGATGCCGCTGATCACCGTGCCGCCCGACGTGACGGTGTCGGCATGGATTTTTCCGGAGATGACCGGAGCGGCGAGGTAATTGGCGATCAATGCGTCGATCGACACGGCCTTCGCCTGAAGATCGCCGCGCGTGACCGAGGCGGTCGTAGCCTTGATGGCGACCTGCGGTGCGGCACCGTTCTTCGAGAACGCAATCGTGCCGCGCACATCACCTTCCGCTTTTTCCAGCGCCAGTGCGGCAAGCGGTCCTATATCGGGCAGGTCGAGAGAGATCGTGCCTTCGGGTATGAACTTGTCGTCCAGCGCCAGGTCGCCGGAAATCCTGTTTTGGCCCAGCGACAAAAGCAGGCCATTGATGGCGCTCTTGCCGTCCGCGGTCGCCAGCACCGCACTGCCTTGCAAGGATTGGCCCGCGACATTGCCTGTCAGCTGCACATTGGCCGCCGGCTTGGCCGCGTCGGCTTTGCCGGTGGCGGTTAGTCTGAGCCCGGTGATCTCGCGCGACGCCACCGAAAGCTTGTCGCTGTCGACGGTCAGCGACAGATCCGGCGCGGTCGCCGGGCCCTGCGCATTCAGCGCAAAGGCGATAGCGCCTTTGGCATCCTTCGACAGCAGCGAAACATCGCCCAGCACGCCCTTGATGTCGGCGGCCAGCGTATTGTCGGCAAGGCTCGCCTGCCCCTGTGCGGTCAGCGCGCCGGAGGCCAGCGTCAATCCGCCTATGGCGATATTACCGTTGGGCTCGCGCTTCAGCGTGGCGCTCAACTGCGCCCGTTCGCCAAGCATGCCGCGTGCTGCGGCCGGCAGGGCCGACGATGGAGCATCCGCCTTCAGCTTGAGGTCGATGGCGCCGTCACGCAGCGACACCAGGCCGGCGACCTGGCTGTTGAGCGCGTCGCTTTTGAGCGAGCCGCTGTCGATGGCGACAGCGTCGGCTGACAGGCGCCCGCTGAGCGCGGCCGTGACCTTGCCGGCGATCAGCGGCGCGATGGTGGGATTGTCGAGCCCAACCCTATCCACCGAAACTGTGCCCGAAACCGGCCCGGCGCGGTTCTTCAGATCGAACGCATCCGAGTGCAATGCCAGGCTCAGTCCGTCCACCTTCGCCGGTCTCGTGGCGATCGAGGGCAGGATCGCGGACATATCCAATCGGGCCCGCGTGCTCTCGCCCGCCACCTTTGCCGACAGCGACCGGACCTCGATCTTGATGGGACTCTCGGCGCTTCCGACCGTGAGCGGCAGACTTGGACCGGATGAGACGAGGTCAAGGGCGAAATCGCTGGCGCCGTTCGGATTGATCGTGCCGGCGGCTTGACCGGAAACCTTGTCACCGGAGAGCGTCGCGTGGTCGAGGACGACGCCGCCGGCCATGGTGTAGCTGCCGGCCGCGTCGACTGCGAGCTGCCCAAGCCCGGTCTGACGGGTTTGGCTTGTTTCGACATCGGCCAGTTGCACATTGAACCGGACGTCCGGAGCCGACGGCGAGCCCGTTACCTCAGCGCTGCCATCAAGCGTTCCAGCGGCATCGAGGCCGGGCGAAAAGCCGTTGGCAAGGGCAGCCGGCAAGGCGGAGACCTTTGCCGCGAGATCGAGCGTCTGGCCGGCGGTACCGGACAGCGCCACCGAGCCGCCGCCGACATCGAGCGCTAATTTTTCGATGCTGGTGGTGCCATCAGCGATACTGAGCATAGATGGCTCGGCAATTGCCGCCTTGATGCCGCGAATCGTAGCCTCGCCCGAGGCGATCTCGACGCTGGTGACGCCATCGGCGATCTTCACGCGCCCCGCCGCCTTCGCTGGAATGCCGGATACGGTGGCGCCGCCGGAAAAATTCGTCCAGTCTCCGTCGCGCTTCAGATCGACGATGATGCCGCCGACTTGGGTGGTCCCCGACGTCACAGCATCGGCCTTGATCGAGCCTGAAATCGCCGGCGCCTTGAGATAGTTGGCAATCAAGGCATTGACGGCGATTGTGCTGGCCGTCACCTCGCCGCGCGCGATCGACGTGCTCTTCGCGTCAATGGCAACGGAGGGCACGTCGCCACTCTTGGCAAAGCGAATGGTGCCGTTGATGTCGCCGGTCACCGCCTGGCCGGCCAGCGCCGCAAGCTGATCGATTGCAGGCGCAGAAAGAATGAGCGTGCCCAGCGGCATGAACTTGTCATCCAGTGCCAGATCGCCCGACACCTTGTTGTCACCCAGCGACACCGCAAAGCCATTGATCGAGCGCTTGCCTTCGCTCGTCACCAGCGCCGCCTTGATGTCGAGCGGCTGGTCGTTGACGGCGCCGGTCAGCGAAACATTGGCGGAAGGGCTAGCAATGTCGGCCTTGCCGCTCGCGGTCAGCTTGATCGACTTCACCGTGCGGCCCGAGGCCGTCAGGCTATCGCTGTTGGCGGAAACCGTGAAATCCGGCGCGGTCATGGCGCCGCTTGCCGACAGGGCGAAATCGACACCGCCCTCGACCGGGACGCCGACCGTCGGCGACAGCACCGAAACATCCCCCAGCCTGCCTTTGATATCGGCCAGGATGTCGGTACCTTGCATGCTGGCGGTACCGCTGGCGCTGAGCGAACCGGACGTGAGTTCGATCGAGTTGGCGGCGAACGAGCCCTGCGGATCGCGCGACGCTGTGGCCGAGAACTTCACCCGCCCGCCGAGCACCGAGGCGATCTGCTGCGGGAAGGCGGTCGCCACGGCATCGGCATTCATCTTGAGCTGCATCGACAGGTCGGCGAGCGCCACGGTCGCCGTCAGCGAGGCATTGAGCGCATCGGACCGGAGCGTGCCCTGATCGATGACAATGGCGTCCTTGCTGAGGGAACCAGCCAGGCCGACATCGACCTTGCCAGTGACCAGCGGCGCCAGCGTCGCGACGTCGGTTTTCAGGCCACCGGACCCAAGCTTGACGGTAACCGGCCCGGTGCGGTTCTGGATGTCGAAACCGTCGGAGTGTATCTGCGCCGCCAGGTCGTCTAGCCGCGTGCCGCCGACGACGATCGAAACGAAGGAGGCGCCGATATCGACGACCGGCGCCTTGCCGTCGCCGAACGCCCGGGCGGTGGCATTCTTGATCGCCAGCGTGATCGGCTGCGCCTTGCTGCCGACGCTAACCACCACGGGTGGCCCCTTGGCGGCGAGTTCGACCGAAAGATCGCTGGCTCCGGCGGGATCGACGATACCGGTCGCGGTGCCGTGCACGGCATCACTGTCGATGTTGGCCCGGTCGACACTGATCCCGCCCGCCGTCGTGGCAGTGCCCGCCATATCGAAGCTGGTCTTACCGGCAAACAATGGTTTCAGGTTCTCCGGCAGGAAGCGGGCGAAATCGCCGTCGCCCTTGGCTTCGAGATAGTTACCCTTGTCGGTGAGCTGATGGCGGCCGGTGAGCTGGGTTACGATCCGATGATCGACAAGGAAGGTACCGACGCCACTCCAGTTGGCCAGCGGCCCGGTGCCCGAGACGACGATGTCGACCGGCGGCGTGTCCGGCAGATTGAGCAGATTGGCGATGATGCCGCCGGCCGGTTCCGACGCCTTGAGGTTGAGGTCGAGCTTGTTGTCCGCTGGCGCGAAATGGATCTGCGCGTCGACATTGCCCTGTTTGCCGTCATGGCGGGTAATGTTGAGCACCGTCTCGACCGACAGCGGTGCGGCGTCGGCCTTCACCGAGGCCTTGGCGGCGAGTTCGGCGATGCCGCTGCCGGCCAGTTGTTGGCCGAGCGCGACTTCCGGCAAGTCGATCTGCTTGATATCAATGGAAACCGGCAGCGTCGTCGCGCCGCCTTGCGCCGGCTGCTGCGTGCCGGCCACCGGCAGACGCGCAAGTTCGATGCGCTCCGCCGCGATGCGGTCGGCGCTGAAGTTTTTGGACAACAGTGCCAGCGGCGACCAGTCGATGGCCACCTTGCGCGCCACCAGCCAGGCGCCCTCGCGGTCCTCCAGCACGACATGGTCGACACTGAGCGCGCCCGACCAGATACCGTCGATGCCGCTGACGGTGACCTTACGCTCGTCGCTCGAGGCCAGGCGCGAAATGATGCCGGCGAGATTGTCGCGTCCACGCTCGGTCTTGGTCAGCACGAAAAGCGCGCCGATGGCGCCTGCTACCACGATCAGCAGCGTGTAGAGAAAAATGCGAAGGATGCGCCAGACCGTCTTCATGTTCAAAACGCTTGGCCAATGCCGGCATAGATGCCGAAATGAGGGTCGCCTGGGTCGCGGTTGAGCGGCACGGCGGCGTCGATACGCAGCGGCCCGAATGGCGTCACATAGCGCAAGCCGACACCGGCGCCCACCTTGACGTCGGAAAAATCGGGGAACGACTTCGTCGATACCGTGCCGGCATCGACGAACGGTACGATGCCGATCGTGTCGGTGATGGCGATACGCATCTCAACCGAGGTCTCGAAGAAGGACAGGCCGCCGATCGGCTGGCCGGTGAAATCCTTGGGGCCGATGCCTTGATAGGCATAGCCGCGCACCGAGCCGCCGCCGCCGGAATAGAAACGCCGGTCAGCAGGCACGTTCTGCAGGCTGGTGCCGACGATCGAGCCAAGTGCGACACGTTCCGCCAGCACGAATTTCGAAGCGGTATCCAGCGACTGATAGGCCGATCCCTCGCCCTTCAGCTTGAGGAAGGCGGCACCGCTCAATATGTCGTAGCTCGGCTCGGCATAGGCCAGCAACCTGAAGCCCTTGGTCGGGTTCAGCCTGACGTCCCTGTTGTCATAGACATATTGCAGCGGGATGCTGGCGATCAGGTATTTATGTTTGCCAAAGGAATCGTGGATGCGTGAATAGTCGAGCGCGACCTCGGCCGACACGGTTTGGTTCTTGGTCAGTTCATAGGACAGGCCGGTGTTGCCCTTGACCGAGAAATGGTCGTAGGCGTCGGGATGTTCGAGCACGGTCTTGATGCCGGCGAAGAATTTAGATGCCGGCCCGATCACGCCGGGTTTCTCGAACATGATGCCGGCATTGTAGTTCAATTCGGACAGGTCATTGCTGCCGATGCCGCTGATGGCTCCGTCGATGCGCAGCTTCTCGGCCCGGCCGAACAGGTTGCGATGGCCCCAATACCCCTCCAGCCCCAGCCCTTCCGTATTCGAGAAGGTGCCGCCCAGTCCGAAATAACGCGGCTTGCGCTCGCTGACTTGGACGCCGATCGGAATGTTGCCCTCGGCATCGAGCTTGTCGGCCTCCTTGAAAGTCACGCTGTTGAAGACCTCGAGCGCCAGCAGCCTGTCGCGCGCATCGTCGATCTCCTGAGGCGAGTATTGCCGGCCACGTTTCAGCCCGGTCATGTATTCGGTGAAGTCGCGGTCGACCTTCTCGGTGCCTTCCACCGTGGTCGCGCCATAGCCGGCGACTGGCCCGGCAGCAACCGTCAGCGTCACGTCGAGGGTCGACGTGTCATGGTCGGCGACGATGTGCCTGCTGGTCACCTCGGCCAGCGGCCTGCCCTGCTCCTTCAGCGTGCGCACGATCAGCGCCTCGGCCTTGAGCACCGCGCCAGACCCAGCGTCGCCGCCTGATATCAGGCCGTAATCGGCGCTCATCAGTCCAGCGGCGTCACCCTCCAGCCGGATATCGCCGAGGGTGAATTTGGGACCCGCGGCGATGTTGACGGCCACGGGAATGGGCTGCGGACCCTTGAATTCGGCGTCCGGCGGCAATTCGTCCAGCGGCTTGCCCTCGATGGTGATGGTGACGACGCCTTCGTAGCGGGCATCGGCGTAGAGCGCCGCCACAAGCTGTTCTCGATCGCTGCGCGCCTTGGCCATCAGACCGAGCGAGCCGGAGACGGGATGGTCTTCGTCGCTCTTCAGCGCCGAGGCGTTTTCGAGCTTTTTTACCAGGTCCTTGTCGGCGTCGGGCGCGGAGATGGTCACGGCGTAGCGCATCGGATCGACGATGTCGGCATCCTCATCGCTCGATGAGCCCCACAGCTTGATGCCGAAGATTTCGAAGGCGGCCGCCGGTCCCAGCCCGGCGATCAGCGAGCAGCAGATCACGGCCAGAAGCAGCGCGCGCGAAAGCACGCGCTTTGGCTCGGTACCCCCTGACATCTGCCTTTCATACGCCGGCATTAAGACAACCTACTTTACAAACCTAAAATTGGAATGAAGTTCTGAAGCGCTCGTAAAGGGGCCACAATCCAATTGTCTGAAATAGGACGGGCTTGGAATTCACACCTTTTGCATTGCCGCAAGAATGCGTGATCCCCTGTCCTATGGAGGTACTACCGGCTGTTGGCCGGAAAGGAAACCGTTGGCAGGCGGAACCCTGCCGCGTCCTCATGTTGACAAGCCTGAGTGAAGCTTGAACATGCCCGGACGTCTGCAAATTGTCTGGAGGGTGTTATGGCAATGCGCGCGGCTCGTCGTCTGTCTTTCCTGATCCTTCTCTTCTTCGCCTGGGCCAATGTCTTGGCCTGGGGTAACGTCGCGCAAGCGGCCGAAGCACGGCGAGTCGCAACGACCGACAATTCCGACTATTTCGGTTTCGACCTCCGGTCCGACCAGAACGTCACGCTCGATCAATGCAAGACCACCTGCCTGGGCGATCCCGCCTGCCGCGCCTTCACCTATAACACCAAGGCCAAATGGTGCTTCCTCAAATCCGATTATAACCAGTTGAAGCCCTTCAACGGCGCGGTCGCGGGCAAGGTCGTCAATATCGACGGCGACCCCGACATCGGCGCGCCGCCGGAACTCGCCTTCTTCCCCAACTGGATGGCTGACCAGGCCCAGCAATACCGTAACCGGCTGCTCGGCCCGGCCTATGACAGGCCGACCGAGGGCATGGCCGCGCTGACCACGGCGGCCGAGCAGGCGGTGCTCACCGGCGATCATCGCACTGCCGTGCAGAAATACGAGGCCGCGGTCTCTGTCATGCCCGACGATGGCCAGCTCTGGCTCAACCTGGCGCGCGAAACGCTTGCCGTGCAGCCGGCGGCCAACACATCCGAGGCCTCCACCTTGCCGGCAAACGGTACGTCGGCCGCCTTCAATGCCTACAAGCTCCTGCGTACAGCCAGGACGCGGGCGGAGACGCTGGCGCTCATCGGCTCCGGCCTCGACAAGCGCGACCTCTATCGCCCCGCCCTGCAGGCCTATGAAGCCAGCCTTGCCCTGGTACCTTCGCCTGCGGTCCAGGCCGACTATTCTGATCTCAAGGCTCGCAAGGGTTTCCGCGTCATCGACCACACCGTCGATGCCGACACCAGCGCCCCGCGCATCTGCGCCCAATTCTCCGAGGAATTGGTCAAGACCGGCGTCGATTACGCACAATTCGTCACCGTCGACAACCAGCCGCCCAAAGGCGTTGAAGCCAAGGACAAGCAGATTTGCGTCGAAGGACTGGAACACGGCCAGCATTATGACGTGACCTTCCGCGCCGGCCTGCCGGCCGCCATCGGCGAAGTGACCGCCGCGCCCGTCGTGCTGTCGATCTACGTGCAGGACCGTGCGCCTTCGGCCCGCTTCACCGGCGACAGCTTCGTGCTGCCGGCCGGCGCGCGCCGCGGCATCCCCGTCGTCACTGTCAACATGAACGCCGCCGAGATGAAGCTCTATCGCATCGGCGACCGCTCGCTGGCCCAGCTTCTGTCCGGCTACCAGTTCCTGCATCAGCTCGACAGCTACGACATCTCAAACATTTCCGAGCAGATGGGCGAGCCGGTCTGGGAAGGCCAGCTCGACATCGCCAACGACCTGAACAAGGAGGTCACCACCTCCTTCCCGGTCGACGAGGCGCTGCCGCGGCGCAAGCCCGGCGTCTATGTGCTGACTGCCCAGGCTGTCAGCGAGAAGAGCGACGACTACAACTCGATGGCCACGCAATGGTTCGTCGTTTCCGACATCGGCCTCTCGACCTATACCGGTCAGGACGGGCTCAATGTCTATGCCCGTTCGCTGGGCAGCGCCAAGCCGATAGCGGGCGCCGAACTGACGCTGGTTGCCCGCAACAACGAGATCCTCGGCACCGCGACTTCGGATGCCGATGGTCATGCCGTGTTCAATCCCGGCCTAACACGCGGCGACGGCGGCATGGTGCCGGCCGTGCTGATGGCCAGGCAGGGCGATAACGACTTTGTCTTCCTCGACATGGCCCGCGCCGGTTTCGACCTGTCCGACCGCGGCGTCACTGGACGCGCAGCGCCGGGCGCGCTCGATATCTACGCCTGGACCGAGCGCGGCATCTACCGCGCCGGCGAGGAGGTGCATGTTGCGGCTCTTGCCCGTGACGGCGCCGCCAAGGCGGTCGAGAACCTGCCGCTGACCTTTATCTTCTCGCGCCCGGACGGCGTCGAGGATCGCCGCGTCGTCAGCGATGGCGCGTCAGCCGGCGGGCACGCCGTCGATCTGCCGCTCCAGCCAAACGCCATGCGCGGCACCTGGTCGGTATCGATCTATACCGATCCCAAGCAACCGGCCGTCGCCAGCCAGATGTTCCTGGTCGAGGATTTCGTGCCGGACCGCATCGAATTCGACATGAAGGCCGACAAGCAGGAGATCGCGCAGGGCGAAACCGCCAACATCACCGTCGACGGCCGCTTTCTCTATGGCGCACCGGCTGCTGGCCTCGCGCTCGAAGGCGAACTGACCCTGTCGACCGCGCGTGACTGGGACCGCTTCAACGGCTATTCCTTTGGCCTTGCCGACGAGCAGTCGTCGGAACCGACCGTCACCCCGTTCACCGATCTTCCGGTGGTCGGCGAGGATGGCAAGGCGACCTTCCCGGTCTCCGTCGAGCAACTGCCGTCGACCACGAAGCTCATCGACGCCAAGGTGACGGTCCGTATGCGTGAGACCGGCGGCCGCGCAATCGAGCGCTCGCTTAATATCGGCATCCGCCCGCAAGGCCACATGATCGGCATCCGGCCGGACTTTGCCGATGATGAAGTGCCGCAGGGCGGCACGGCGAAATTCAGCCTGATCGCCGTCGACCCCGACGGCCAGCGCGAGGCGCTGAAAGGTGCGCAATGGTCGCTGGTCAAGGTCGAGCGCAATTACCAGTGGTACCGCTCCAACAACTCATGGAATTACGAACCCGTCACCTTCACCAAATCGATCGCCAATGGCCAAGTCGACCTTGGCGCCGACGGCGAGGCGACAGTGTCGATCCCGGTCGACTGGGGCCGCTACCGGCTCGAGGTCGAGACAGCGGATCCGGAAGGACCCGCGACCAGTTATGAGTTCGATGGCGGCTGGTATGTCTCCTCCACCACCACCGAAACGCCTGATGGTCTCGAGATCGCCCTCGACAAGGGCAATTATGCCGCCGGCGAAGTGGCCAGGCTCAAGGTCTCGCCGCATTTTGCCGGCGAACTTCTGGTCAACATCGGTTCCGACAAGCTGTTGAAGACCGTCACGGCATCGGTGCCGGCCGGCGGCGGCACGGTCGACATCCCGGTCGGCGACGACTGGGGCGCCGGCGCCTATGTCACGGCAACCCTGTTCCGGCCTGGCGACGCGCAGGAAAGCCGCATGCCGGCCCGCGCCATCGGCGTGAAATGGCTGAAGGTCGATCCGGGCTCGAAGAAGCTCGCCGTCACCCTTACCCCGCCGGACAAGACCATGCCGCGCCAGCAGCTGTCGATCCCGGTCGCGGTCGCCGGCGTAGAGCCCGGCAGCAACGCCTATGTCACTGTCGCCGCCGTCGATGTCGGCATCCTCAACCTGACCAACTACAAGGCGCCGGATCCTGAGAACTGGTTTTTCGGCCAGCGCATGCTGGGCATGGAAATCCGTGATCTCTACGGCCGCCTGATCGACGGCTCTCTCGGCACCATGGGCAAGCTCAGGACCGGCGGCGACGGCGCCAACATGCAGGCGCAGGGCAGTCCGCCGACCGAAAAGCTGGTCGCCTTCTTCTCCGGCCCGGTGCAGCTCGATGCCGACGGCAAAGCACGCGTCGACTTCGACATTCCGCAGTTCAACGGCACGGTTCGCGTCATGGCCGTCGCCTGGACCAAGGAAGCGGTCGGCCACGCCCAGTCGGACGTGATCGTGCGCGATCCGGTGGTGATCACCGCCGGCCTGCCGCGCTTCCTGGCGCCCGGCGACGCCGCCGTCATGCGGCTCGACATTGCGGACACCGACGGTCCGGCCGGCGACTATGCGCTGTCGATCGACACGACGGGGGACCTCTCGACGGGCGACAAGCCCCTGCCCCAGAAACTGACGCTGGCGCAGGGCAAGCGCCAGACCCTGATCGTGCCGCTGATCGCACAGACGGCAGGCAATGCCTCGCTCACCATCAAGCTAGCGCACGCCGATGGCACCAAGGTCGAGCAGACGCTCTACGTGCCGGTCCGTCCGGCACAACTGCCGGTCACCACCCGCATGGTGGTCGACCTCAAGGGCGATGGCGGCGCGCTGCGCGTCGACAAGGAGCTTTTGGCGGCAAGCCTGCTCCACGGCGCTTCGGTCAGTGTCGGCGTTTCGCAGGCGGCGGCCTTCGATGTGCCTTCGCTCCTGATGACGCTCGACCGCTACCCCTATGGTTGCGCCGAGCAAACCACCAGCCGGGCGATGCCCCTGCTCTATGTCAACGAAATGGCCTCGGGCGTCGGCATGCAGAGCGATCCCGACCTGCATGGCCGCATCCAGGACGCGATCTACAAGGTGCTGAGCTACCAGGCTTCGGGCGGCAGCTTCGGCCTGTGGGGCCCGGGCTCCGGCGATCTGTGGCTCGACGCCTATGTCACCGACTTCCTGACCAGGGCGCGCGAGCAGAAATACGATGTACCGGCGCTCGCCATGAACCAGGCGCTGGGCAATCTGCAGAACTCGCTCGGCTACGACCAGAGCGTACAGGACCGCGGCAGCGAGATCGCTTACGCGCTCTACGTGCTTGCCCGCAACAAGAAGGCCTCGATCGGCGATCTGCGCTATTACGCGGACACCCAGCTCGAGGCCTTCACCAGCCCGATGGCCGTTGCCCAGCTGGCGGCGAGCTTGGCGCTGTACGGCGACACGCAGCGTTCGGAAGCGACGTTCAAGACCGCGCTGCAGCTCGCCAAGTCGAGCACCGCCTATGACTATTATCGCTCCGACTACGGCTCGGCGCTGCGCGACGGGGCGGCAATGCTGGCGCTTGCGGCGGAATCGAAGCCGGTGCCGTCGGTCGTACCGGAGCTGATCAAGCTGGTGACCAGGGAACGCGCCGAGGTCCGCTGGACCAGCACCCAGGATGAATCCTGGATGCTGCTGGCGGCCCGCGCCCTCAGACAAGGCAATGATTCGATCACGCTTTCCGTCAACGGTGCACCGCATTCCGGCGGCTATTCCAGCCAGATCAACGGCAGCGATGTGGCCGACAGCCCGCTCACCATCGCCAACACCGGCAAGACCCCGCTGCAGGCCGTCGTCACCACCGTGGCATCGCCGGTGCAGCCCTTGCCGGCCGGGGGTGACGGGTTCACCATTGAGCGCACCTATTACAAGCTCGACGGAACCGAAGCCAATGTGACGGAGGCAACCCAGAACGAACGCTATGTCGTCGTGCTCAAGGTCAATGAACAGAACAACTGGCCTTCGCGCCTTTTGATCACCGACCTTTTGCCGGCCGGCTTCGAGATCGACAATCCCGGCCTGGTCTCCAGCGCGCAATTGTCGAACTTCTCCTGGCTGGCACAGACCGACGCCGCGCATCTGGAATTCCGCGACGACCGTTTCGTCGCCGCCTTCAACCCCAGTGACGGCGACCACGACCACAATCTGACACTCGCCTATGTCGTGCGCGCCGTGACGCCGGGCACCTACACCCATCCGGCCGCAACGGTGGAGGACATGTACCGGCCGCAATATTCGGCCCGCACCGCCACCGGCATGATGGAGGTCAAGGCGCCGTAAGGTGTCGAGGCGGACATGAACGTGAAGTTTGCGCTGCCCCTCATTGCCCTGCCGGCACCTTCTCCCCGTTTAGTGACGGGGAGAAAGGGGCCTGCACCAAGGCTTTCGCCAATTTTCAACGTTACAGAAAAGGCGCCGACGATTGCGACAGCTCCCTTCTCCCCGCCACTATGCGGGGAGAAGGTGCCGGCAGGCGGATGAGGGGCAGCGCCATGCCCTCAAGAAAATTCCTGCGCCGCGCGGCTATCGCTAGCACCTCCTTGGTGGCTGTTATTGCTGTTTCCGCCGCTACCCTGTGGCAGCTCGACCGCGCCTTCCCGCCTCCGCTTCCTGAAAAGCTTACCGTCTCGACGGAAGTCCAGGACCGCGACGGCCAGCTTTTGCGCGCCTTCGCCACGCCTGACGGCTATTGGCGGCTCGAAACCCGCCTCGACCAGGTCGACAAGCAGTTCGTCGACATGTTGGTCACCTATGAGGACAAGCGCTTCTGGAACCATGAAGGCGTCGATGTGCTGGCGCTTGCCCGCGCCGCCGGCCAGTTCGCCACCAGTGGCCACATCGTGTCCGGCGGCTCGACGCTGTCGATGCAACTCGCCCGCCTGATCGAGCCGCGCGACAGCCGCAGCCTCGGCTCCAAGCTCAAGCAGATGCTGCGCGCCATCCAGATCGAGCGGCGGCTGTCCAAGCACGAGATCCTCGAACGCTATCTGACGCTGGCGCCCTATGGCGGCAATCTCGAAGGCGTGCGCGCCGCTTCGCTCGCCTATTTCGGTAAGGAGCCGAAGCGGCTCACCGTCTCGGAAGCCGCGCTTCTCGTCGCCCTGCCGCAGCTGCCGGAGAAGCGCCGGCCCGACCGCAACCTCGCGATCGCGCACGCCGCCCGCGACCGCGTGCTGTCCCGCATGGCCTCGGCTGGCCTGCTTGGCGAACGCGAGGCCGCGCGCGCCGCGCTCGACGATGTGTCTGGCCTGCGCCGTAGCTTGCCGGCGCTCGCCGCGCACGCCGCCTATGCGATGCTGCCCAAGGCGGTTCCCGGCCAGCCGCTCAAGCTGACGATCCGCAAGAGCGTCCAGGAAGGGCTGGAACAGGTAGCGCGCGACGCCGCCGCCAAGCTTGGGGCGCGTCTCTCCGTCGCCATGGTGCTGGCCGATTCCCGCACCGGCGATATTCTGGGCGAAGTCGGCTCGGCCAATTTCTTCGACGCCAGCCGCTCCGGCTGGATCGACATGACCAAGGTCGTGCGTTCGCCGGGCTCGACGCTGAAGCCATTCATCTACGGTCTTGCCTTCGAACAGGGACTGGTGGCGCAGGAAATGCTGATCGAGGACAGCCCGGCCGATTTCGGCGGCTACCGGCCGAAGAATTTCGATATGGGCTATCAGGGCGACGTCAGCATCCGCGAGGCGCTGCAACTGTCGCTCAACGTGCCGGCGATCCGCGTGCTCGACGCGGTCGGTCCCGCGCGGCTGACGGCCCGATTCCGCCAGGCTGGGGTAAACCCGATCCTGCCGGTCAACGAGGCGCCGGGCCTGGCCATCGGCCTTGGCGGCGTTGGGATTACGCTGCGCGATCTCGTCCAGCTCTATACAGGGCTCGCCAATGGCGGCAAGACGCACACGCTGCATGATGGCACCGAGCCGGCCGATGCCGAGCGCACCACCGCGACCATCCTCGATGACCAGGCGAGCTGGCAAATCATGGACATTCTGTCGGGCGTCAAGCCGCCCGAGGGTGCATTGCAGCGCGGCGTCGCCTACAAGACCGGCACCTCCTATGGCTACCGCGATGCCTGGTCGGTCGGCTTCGACGGCCGTTACGTGCTGGGCGTCTGGGTCGGCCGGGCCGATGCAGGCGCGGTGCCTGGCCTGTCCGGCTATGTGTCGGCAGCCCCAATTCTGTTCGAGGGCTTTGTCCGCTCGGGTCTCGCCACCGTGCCGCTGCCGGGCAAGCCCCCCGGCGCCTTCACTCCTCGACGTAACGACCTGCCTGTGACGCTTGCCCGCTTCGGCGCCGGGTCCGACGGCCTGGTTCAGGCCTCGACCCCCACAGAGCCCGCGCCGACCATTATCTTTCCGCCCGACGGCGCCCGCGTCGATCTCGCCACCAACTCGGCCGACGCCTCGCCGCTGGTACTGAAGCTGCAAGGCGGGCGCGCGCCGTTCCGCTGGCTGGCCAACGGCAAGCCGCTGACCGGCATCGACCGCCGGCGCACCGCGACATGGCAACCGGACGGCACCGGCTACTCGACCTTGACCGTAATCGATGCGGCGGGACGCGCGGCAAGTGTGAAGGTGTTTGTTGAATAAGATTGCGCAAGCGATTCAGGGGATTGCGCTTCTTCGCCTGAGGTACGGCGCCTCGCGACAATACTCGCGACGCCAGTTCCTTTACCCGCAATCTCCTCCCAGCCCGCGCCGACGCCCTGCCCGCCGACTTCGTCCGCGTTGCCGGCCCCTCGATCCGCCAGGATATCCGTTACGCCGGAACGGACAATTTTCCTGTACCGCAAGCGAAGCGACGGCAAACCGCAAGCTGCTGCTCGGCGCGATGCACTCGGCCGGATTCAAGAACTATGCACGCGAATGGCGGCACCTTCACGCTGAACCACGATCCCTCCGCCAAGCAGCGCTTCGATTTCCCAGTCCAGCCGGATAGCGTGCCGACCAAATGCCACAGCCTTGCTTCGGCACCGCTTGTTCCTAGATAGGTCGATGGGGATTCGCCAAGGGGACGTTTGAGGGAAAATGTTTCTCCGCACCGCGAAATCAGGTCCAAGATTTTCTCCAAAACGACAAAAAAGGCAACATTTAATGCATCTAAATTCTACCAATTCGGTAGATTTGACGTGGGTTCAACGGAGGCAGAAATGACCAAACCTCGTTTCAGGAGACTGCTCGGCGCACTGGTCGCCACGTCTGTCCAGTTCGGCACGCTCGGTTTCGCGTTCGCCGATACCACCATTCTCAACGTGTCGTACGATCCGACACGCGAGCTCTACAAGGCTTATGACGAGGCCTTCGCCGCTCACTGGAAAGCCGAGACAGGGGAAACGGTCACCATACAGCAGTCGCACGGTGGATCGGGCGCACAGGCCCGGGCCGTGATCGACGGCCTCGACGCCGACGTGGTGACGCTGGCGCTCGAAGGCGATATCAACGCCATCGTCTCCAAGTCGAAAAAGATCAATCCGGACTGGCGCACGAAATTCGAGAACAATTCGGCACCCTACACCTCGACCATCATCTTCCTCGTCCGCAAAGGAAACCCCAAGGGCATCCACGACTGGAACGACCTGGTCAAGGACGGCGTCCAGGTGATTACGCCCAACCCGAAGACATCGGGCGGCGCACGCTGGAACTATCTCGCCGCCTGGGCTTATGCCAACGCCAATGACGGTGGCGACGAGGCCAAGACGAAGGAGTTCGTCGGCAAGCTCTATGCCAACGCTCCGGTGCTCGATACCGGTGCGCGCGGCTCGACGGTGACCTTCGCGCAAAAGGGCCTGGGCGACGTGCTGATTGCCTGGGAAAACGAGGCCTATCTAGCGCTCGACGAGTTCGGTGCCGAAAATTTCGATATCGTCTATCCCCCGACCTCGATCCTAGCCGAGCCGCCGGTCGCTTTGGTCGACGCCAATGTCGATGCCAAGGGCACGCGCAAGGTCGCCGAAGCCTATCTGGGCTGGCTCTATTCCAAGGAAGCGCAGACGATCATCGCCAAGAACCACTATCGTCCGGCCAAGCCCGATCTGGTGTCGGCAGAGGACCTGGCCAAGCTACCGCCGATCAAGCTGGTCACCATCGACGACCCACAATTCGGCGGCTGGAAGAAAGCACAGCCTTACCATTTCGGCGATGGTGGTATATTCGACCAGATCTACAAGCCCCAGTAAGCAGTCGATATTCAGGACGATATGATCACAGCACCCGCTCGGGCGGGTTGGCGGTTTCGACAGCCGAGCGTCATTCCGGGTTTCGGATTGACGCTCGGCTTCTCGCTTGCCTACCTGACCCTCATCATCCTCATTCCGCTGTCGGGGCTGGTCTGGCGCTCCGCGGCGCTGGGCTGGACCGATTTCTGGGCGATCGCCACCGACCGCCGCACCATCAACGCGCTGGAG
>NZ_JAIUIF010000015.1:0-154562 GCF_020165475.1 Mesorhizobium sp. BR1-1-15
ATCCTGCAAGGTGGAGAACATCCGCTCCGAGCGGCCTCGCGCTTCAGGGGAATAGGCTGGAATATGTTCGATACCCAGCCGCTCGAGTGCCCGGCCGACCTGGGTCAGCCGGCTTTTGTCGACCGCCTCGCCGGCTTTCAGCGTCACGAAATAGTGGCTGCCGCGATCGCTGTAGAGGCTCGATGGCAATCCCTTGGCGACGAATGTCTCCAGAAGGCCCTGAAAGCTCGACGCCGTGCCTTCCTCCTCGATCAGGAAGGCCGAATAGATCGTGCTCGTCGCATCGTCCATCGTCACGATCAGGTCCAGCATCGGCTCACCCGCCAGCCATCGATGACGGCTGCCATCCTGATGCAGCATCATCCCCTCGCAAGGCTTCCTCTCCCGCTTGCGCCGGTGAGCACCGCGCCGCTTGGCCCGTTCCACAAGGCCCGCCGCGTGGAGCTGCGTCTTGATGAAGGTGTAGCCCCAGCTGAAATGGTGATCGCGCAGCAGGTGCTCGTGGAAATGCTTCACATTCCAGCCGAGATAGCGATGACGGTAAAGCTCCAGCATCTCCTCAATCGCTTCCGCCGGCACCCGACGCGTCGAAAGCTTGCCCAAGCGCCGATCCAGCAACCCTGCTTCCCCAGCCTCTTCGTACCGGTCGCGGTAGCGTCGGAATTGCCGCTCCGACATGCCAAGCAACTCCCCTGCCTCCATCATCGAAAGATCGCCACCATTCCAGCGGCTCAATACGTCCCGAAACTTTTGCATTCTCCGGTCCTGTAGCCATGCCGTCCGCTTCATCCCAGCCTCCATCCGCTGGCGATAAAACCGGACAACTCACGTGCTACCTAATCCGGACAACTCATCTGCTTACGACAGAAATCAAGCAAAGCCTTGAACCCGCCGCGCCAATGGCCTAGATCGCGGCAGGCGGACAAACACGGCAGGTTTCCCATTAACAGAGATCAGAGACGAGCGGCGGGTGCTGGCGCCAACTCCGGCTCGGGCGGACAGCCGCCGTCGAGTCTCGACCAGCATGTGCAGAGGGCGCTGCAACTGCATCAGGCGGGGCGGCGGCAAGAGGCCGAGGCGCTCTATCGGCAAGTGCTGACGCACAAGGTCAACCATGCGGCGGCTGCGCATTTTCTCGGTCTTTTGCTGCACCAGACCGGGCGCAGCGCCGAGGGGCTCGGTCTCCTCGAGCAATCGGTGCGCTTGCAGCCGAAGAATCCGGATTTCCTCAACAACCTCGGCACGGTGATGCGCGATCTCGGCCGTGTCGCGGCGGCCGCCGACTTCTTCCGCGGCGCGGTGGCGCTGCGGCCGGACCAGCTCGCGGCGCGCGACAATCTCGGCTCGTCACTGAAACAGCTTGGGCAGTTCGAGGGCGCCGAGGAGATCTATCGCGGCACGGTCGCGCGCAATCCCTTCCATTTCCGCGCCCGCATCGGGCTTGCCGAAACCTTGCAGGAAGCGGGGCGCCTGGACGAGGCGCTGGCCGTCTTTCGCGAGGCGCTGTCGATCCGTCCGAAGGACGCCGAACTGCTGCACGGGCTGGGCGTCGGGTTGATGGAAAAAGGCGAGCTCGACGAGGCGGCCGACCTGTTCCGGCAGGCGCTGGCGGCCGATCCCGGCATGGCGCGCGCCTGGCTGATGCTGACGCAGGTCAAGCGCCAGAAGGAGCGCGATGCCGAATTGACCGGGATGGAGGCCCAGCACGCCAAGGCGCTGCCGGACAGCCTGGCGCGCATGCAGCTTGCCTTCGGCCTCGGCAAGGTCAACGACGATCTGAAGGATTATAACAGAGCCTTCGACTATTTCGCCGAAGGCAATGCCATCCGCCGCAAGGGCATCGACTACGACGCGGAAAGGACACGCGCCGAATTCGAGGCTATGAAAACGGTGTTCGACAGGGATTTCTTCCAGAAGCACAGGCCCAGCGCGATCTCCGACGATACGCCGATCTTCGTCGTCGGCATGCCTCGTTCGGGCACGACCCTGGTCGAGCAGATCATCGCCAGCCATCCGCAGGTCTACGGCGCCGGCGAGCTCGGCATCCTGAAGACGGCGGTCGGCAGGCAGTTCCCGGCGACCATGCCCGGCGGCTTCCCCTGGGGCGTTTCGGATGCGCCCGATACGGATTTTGCCGAGGCGGGACGCGCCTATCTCGACATGCTGCATGCCCGCTATCCGCACATGCGCCACGTCACCGACAAGATGCCGGGCAACTTCCTGCTTGTCGGCTTCATCCACATGATGATGCCAAAGGCCAGGATCATCCATTGCGCCCGCGATGCGGCGGCAACCTGCCTTTCGATCTACAAGGTGCATTTCCGCGGCGACAGCCACCGCTACGGCTATGATCTGGGCGAACTCGCCGATTTCCACAATCTCTACACGGACATCATGGCGCATTGGCACAAGGTGCTGCCTGGCGTCGTGCACGATGTGCGCTACGAGGATTTCGTCGCCGACCAGGAAGGCCAGAGCCGGGCGCTGATCAACTATCTCGGGCTGCCATGGGACGATGCCGTGCTGTCGTTCCACCAGACCGACCGGCCGGTGCGCACGGCTTCCGCCGCGCAGGTGCGCCAGCCGATGTATCAAGGCTCGGTCGACCTGTGGAAGCGCTACGGCGACAGGCTGAAGCCTCTGCTGGACAGACTGGCTTAATGCGGCTCGGCATTTCCGGCGGAGCGCTCCCGCTCCGCCCAAGTGCGTTGCCTACAATTCCATGAACGTCTGGAATCCGCCGAAGATCATGCGCTTGCCGTCGAACGGCATTGTCGACATATCCGGCTGCAATCGTGGATCGGCCATCACCTTGGCCATGACCGCGTCGCGGTCCTGCCTGGATTTGTAGACGATCCAGGAAAAGATGACGACTTCGTCGTCCTTGGCCTGCACGGCGCGTGGAAACGACGTGACCTCGCCATAAGGCACATCGTCGCCGACGCACTCGACATAGGCGAGCGCGCCGTGTTCCTTCCAGACGGCGCCGGCGGTGTTGGCCAGCTTCTTGTAATCGTCGAGTTTTGCCTTTGGCACGGCAAGCACGAAACCGTCGACATAGGACATGGCAATCTCCTTGTTTGCTGCATCCGGCGCCGGGCCGGCAGGGATGCGACCCGGGGCAGGTGGGCGCGCCCTTCTCGCCGAGAGTGCTGACGCCCGCTATCGAATTGCGACGGTTATTGCTCCACTGGAGCGTTCATCGCCCATGCGACTCCGAAAGGGTCCTTCACCTGGCCCCAGCGGTCGCCCCAGAACATCACCTGCAGCGGCGTCACGATCTCGCAGCCGGCGTCGACCGCGCGCTGCCACCAGCCGTCGATCTCGTCGCTGCCGAGATGAAGCTGGAGCGTATAGCCCTGCGGCGCCTGGTGCGGGTGGCCGTGCTCGGGATAGGCGTCACCCAACATCAGCGTCGAGCCGTTGATGTGGAGGTGGACATGCATCGTGCGGCCTTTTTCGTCCGCGGGGTAGGCAAAGACCTGTTCGGCGCCGAACGCCTTCTGGTAGAATTCGGCAGCCTTGAAGGCGCCGTCCACCTGCAGATAGGGGGTCAATCCGCCGAGCACTTTCGCCTTGGGCTGAACAGGGGTCTGGTCGGTCATTGCGTGTTCCTCTTCACGTTTGATTTGGCCTTGCGGACATAGGACGCGTGAGGTGACGGCGGTCCTACATGGGCTTGAAATTTTTCTCGTGGGCCGGGCCCGGACTGGCCGGGCGACCGGCGAACTCCAGCAATAGACGCATGGCTCGGCCGTTCATATGACCCTGGCCGGGACGGCGGCTGAGCGGCGGCTGTTCTGCGCGTCGAAGAGTTCTGGAAAGCCGATGTCCTTGCGCAGTTCGACGGGCAGCGAAAGCAGGATGCGCTCGCTGCGATGGCGGGCACGCGCCGCCGCATATCGGGTTGCGATGCGGCCGATGGAGGAAAGGACGGACATGATGCATTCTCCCTGGGTTGGCGCCGGCATCATCGTGTCGGCATCCCAAGGACGAGGCAGGTTCAGGCGATCCGACAGGTCGTCGATTTTTCTCGCAGCGTTTAATTTCTCATTCGAGCGCCACCGCCTACGCGACCTTGAGCGTCGGAATAGCCGAAACATCCACCTCACGTTCGGCATGCCAGGCATCGAAAGCTGCCTGCATGCGAAGCCAGATCGCGGCCCCGTCGCCGAACAGCTTCCCAAGGCGGGCGGCCACAGCCGGTGAAACCGGCTTCTTTTCGCGGATGATATCATAGAGCTGCTGCCGGGAGATGCCGAGCAGGTTTGCAATTTCCACCTTGGTCTTTCCAGTTGCCGGGATAATGTCCCCAAGCAGCGCTCCCGGGTGGGAGGGACAGCGCTCGATAGGACGCGTCGGCTCGTGCACGCTCATTGGTCGAACTTCTCCAATCTGGCCGCCTCAGTGGTATTGCTCGAAATCGACGCGGGCGGCGTCCTTGCCGTCGAATTCAAACGTGATGCACCACGGGCCGTTGACGTGGACCGTGTAACGGATGGGATCGAAGCCTCTCAGCGCATGGAAGGCAAAGCCAGGAAGGTTCATCTCCTCCGGCTTTTCTGAAGCTTCCAGGCGGTCAAGCCGGACAAGAACGCGCTTGTGCATCTTGGTGTCGATCTTGCCGGTTTTCCCGGCTTGAAAGAGCTCTGACAGGGCCTTGTTCCTGAAAGACTTGATCATGACGTATGTAAACAGATCGCTTACAAGATTCAAGGACCTGTAAGCGGATAATTTACAATCCGATCTATCCCGCCCCTTCAGCCACTGAGCGGAAGAACTCCTTGGGATCGTCGACTTCGGTCAGCCGCCGCCTCTCGATCAGCCAGAAGCGGTTGCCGATGGCACGGATGAAGGAGCGATCGTGCGAGGCGAGCACGCAACTTGCCTGGTGCTTGAGCAATCCCTCCTCCAGCGCTTCCTGGCCGTCGATGTCGAGATGGTTGGTCGGCTCGTCGAGCAGATAAAAATTCGGATTGGCGAGCCTCAGCGCCAGCATCATCAGCCGCGCCTTCTGGCCGCCGGACAGCACACTGATCCTGCGCTCCTGCATCTCGATGCCGACGCCGGCGCCGGCAAGCAGAGAGCGGGCGCGCTGTTCGCCGACATCGTAACGGCGCGACACCATCGCCAGTGGCGTATCGTCGCCGCCGATGCCGGACAGCGCCTGGTCGCTGTAGCCGAGCACCGTCGACGGCGTCACCTTCACGTTCTGAACCGTGTCGGGTTCGATAATGGCGTTGCGGATCAGCGTGACGAAGCGCGACTTGCCGACGCCGTTGCGGCCAAGCAGCACGATGCGGTCGCCCTGGCAGATGTGGCGCTTGCCGGTCCTGAACAAGAGCGTGCCGTCGGGCGTTTCCACCGCCGCGTCGTCGAGCGTGATCAGCACCTTGGCGTGCGTGCCGCGATTGGCCAGCCGGATCGCCCCCGCCGATTTCTCGTGATGCGCCGGGGCCGCCGCGTCCTCAAGTCGCTCCGCGCGCTGCTTGAGCTGCTTGGTCTTGACCGTGAGAAGGTCGCTGCCCGAATTGATGCCGATATTGTTGAGCTTGGCGGCCTGGCGTCGCAATTGCTGCGCCACCTTCATGTCGCGCTGGAATTTTCGCTCGGTCGAGGCATCGACCTCATCGAGGGCCTGCCGGGCGCGGGAGTAGGGAAGGGAAAACACCGGCGACTGGTCCGGGCGCAGGAACAACGTGCGGTTGGTGGCGGCGTCGAGAAAGGCGCGGTCGTGGCTGGCGATCACCACCGGCACCTCTCGCGGTAGCGCGTTCAGCCAAGTTTCGAGCTGGCTGATGCGGGCAAGGTCGAGATGGTTAGTCGGTTCGTCGAGCAGCAGCATGTCGGGATCGGTGACCCAGACACGCGCGATCAGTGCCAGCCTCTGCCAGCCGCCGCTCAGCGCCTGCATCTCTCGCTCGCGCATCGCCTCAGGAACGTCGAGCGAATCCAGCACCACATCGACACGCCATAGTTCGCTTTCGGCTTGCTCGGGCGGCAAAGCGTCAGCCACCACCTGATGAAAGCTGCGGCCAAGCAGGGCAGCAGGAACGGACTGCTCGACATGGCCGACGCGCAAGCCGCGCGTGCGGGTAATGTCGCCGGAGGTCGGCTCCATCTCGCCGGCCAGGCATTTGAGCAAGGTCGACTTGCCGCGACCGTTGGCGGCAACGATGCCGAGCCGGTCGCCGCTGCCGATGGTGAGGTCGAGATTGGAAAAGAGCGGCGCACTCATCGTGACGCCGAGGGATTTGAGGCTGATCAGGGCCATGTCGATTTCTCTGGTCTATCCGGAAAGTCCGGCTCAATGCACTTTGTCAGTGCGCAAGCGGCCATCAGGCTCGGCAATGCGCACCACGAAGGGCAGACCAAAAAATCGAAGCGGGAAAAACCCGGACCGTCCCTGGTCAGCCCTGCAAGCAAGCTCGCAGGGCGGAAATCGGGCCACGCTGACGATGGTGATCGATAAACACGCAGCCCTCCTTTCAAGACGTTGGGTGTGGGGACTGAGTACACCAAAGGTCATGCGCTGGGCAAGAGGAGGGTAGCGTCGAGCGAGGCGCTGAAGCTGCCAATCTCCCCACTCGTGGGGGAGATGTCCGGTCCACCCTCCGCAGCTGCAGCGCAGCTGCTGTGGAGGACGGGCAGGACAGAGGGGGCGCTGTCCAGCCGGCATTTCGAACGAACTACTTTCCGGGCCTTCCTGTCTTTGCGGGCCGGCGCTTTTCGCGGCGGGCGTCGCCGGGGGCTTCGTAAGAACCAATGCCGGCGCGTTGGCGCACGATTGGTTTGTCGTCGCGTTCCTTCGCGCCCCCCTCTGTCCTGCCGGCCCCAACAACGGGGGAGATCGGCTGTGGCTTCGCCGGCACTTTTCCCTCGACCGGTTTCTCGGTGCGACGCACGGTCATCTCGTCGAGAGAGTTTTTCTTGAACAGTGGTTTGGTCGGCTCGCCGGGGATGCCGAAATCCGAGCCGTGTGCTTCGGACGCCGACTGTTTCTTGAACAGCGAGCGCGACACGGCACCGGCCGGCGTCGGCATGTCGGTGCCTGGGCCCATGTCGTCGATCGACGGTTTGGCGAACAGGGGCTTCTTCACCGGCACCGCGCCATCGGCGCCCATCTCGTCGAGATCAGGCTTGCGGAAGAGATTGGGCCGGGCAGCCTTGGCTGCCTCTTCGGCGGCGCGTGCTTCGTCGAGCTTGCGGAACCGCTCCTGTTCCTCCGATGTACGATGCCTGGCCACGCCCTTGTTGTGCTTGCCTTTTTCGCGGCCCGAGACCGGGCTTTCCATATCGGCGTATTTGGCCAGCGGATCGTCGGAGATCGACATCTCCATCTCACGCAGCCGCTTGATCTCGTCGCGAATGCGGGCCGCCTTCTCGAAATCGAGGTTGGCGGCGGCGTCGCGCATCTGCTTCTCCAGCGCGTCCAGATGGGCCTTGAGGTTGTTGCCCATCATGGCGCCGGCGCTGTCGGTGAACTGCGAGATATCGGCGCGGACATGGTCCTTCTCGTAGACCGAATCCAGAATGTCCGAGATGCGCGACTTGACCGATTCCGGCGTGATGCCGTTGGCGGCATTCCATTCCATCTGCTTTTCGCGGCGGCGGTTGGTCTCGGCCATCGCCCGCTCCATCGAGCCGGTGACCTGGTCGGCATAGAGAATGACCTTGCCGTCGACATTGCGGGCGGCGCGGCCGATGGTCTGGATCAGCGACGTCTCCGAGCGCAAAAAACCTTCCTTGTCGGCGTCGAGTATGGCGACAAAGCCACATTCGGGAATGTCGAGGCCTTCGCGCAAAAGGTTGATGCCGACCAGCACGTCGAAGGCGCCGAGGCGCAAATCGCGCAGGATTTCGATACGCTCCAGCGTGTCGATGTCGGAGTGCATGTAGCGCACACGCACGCCTTGCTCGTGCAGATATTCGGTCAGGTCCTCGGCCATGCGCTTGGTCAGCACGGTGACCAGCGTGCGGTAGCCGGCCTTGGTCGTCTCGCGGATCTCCCCGACGACGTCGTCGACCTGGGTCTTGGCCGGGCGCACCTCGACCGGCGGGTCGATGAGGCCGGTCGGTCGGATGACCTGCTCGGCGAATACGCCGCCGGACTGCTCCATCTCCCAGCCGCCGGGCGTTGCCGAGACAGCGACCGAGAGCGGGCGCATGGCGTCCCATTCCTCGAAGCGCAGCGGCCGGTTGTCCATGCAGGAAGGCAGGCGGAAGCCGTATTCGGCAAGCGTCGCCTTGCGCCTGAAGTCGCCGCGATACATGCCGCCGATCTGCGGCACGGTGACGTGGCTTTCGTCGATGAAGACCAGAGCATTGTCGGGGATATATTCGAACAGTGTCGGCGGCGGATCGCCCGGCTGGCGTCCGGTGAGATAGCGCGAATAGTTCTCGATGCCGGCGCAGGAGCCGGTGGCTTCCAGCATTTCCAGATCGAAGCGGGTGCGCTGTTCCAGACGCTGCGCCTCCAGCAGGCGGCCGGCGCGCTCGAGCTCGACCAGACGGTGCTTGAGCTCTTCCTTAATCGACTTGATGGCCTGGTTCAGCGTCGGGCGCGGCGTCACATAATGCGAATTGGCGTAGATCTTGACGCTTTTCAGCTCGCCCGTCTTCTGGCCGGTCAGCGGGTCGAATTCGGTGATCGCCTCGATTTCGTCGCCGAACATGGAGATGCGCCAGGCGCGATCCTCAAGGTGGGCCGGGAAGATCTCGATCGTGTCGCCGCGCACGCGGAAGGAGCCGCGCACGAAATTGATGTCCTGGCGCTTGTATTGCTGGGCGACGAGGTCGGCGAGCAGAGCGCGCTGGTCGAGCCGGTCGCCGATCTGCATCTGGAAGGTCATGGCGGTATAGGTCTCGACCGAGCCGATACCGTAGATGCAGGAGACCGAAGCGACAATGATGACGTCGTCGCGTTCGAGCAGCGAGCGCGTCGCCGAGTGGCGCATGCGGTCGATCTGCTCGTTGATGGAGGATTCCTTCTCGATGAAGGTGTCGGTGCGCGGAACGTAGGCTTCCGGCTGGTAATAGTCGTAGTAGGAGACGAAATACTCCACCGCATTGTCGGGGAAGAATTTCTTGAACTCGGAATAAAGCTGCGCCGCCAGCGTCTTGTTCGGCGCCAGGATCAAGGCGGGACGCTGCGTCTCCTCGATCACCTTGGCCATGGTGAAGGTCTTGCCCGAGCCGGTGACGCCCAGCAGCACCTGCGTGCGGTCGTTGTTTTGGACGCCCTCGACAAGGTCCTTGATGGCGGTCGGCTGGTCGCCGGCCGGCTCGAAATCCGACACCATCTTGATGGTGATGCCGCCTTCGGACTTTTCCGGCCGGGCAGGCCGGTGCGGCGTCCACAGCACGCCGTCCTTGTGCAGCGGATTGCCGGATTCAATCAATGCCGAGAGAGCCGCCACCGTCGCGGTGACGCCGCTCGACGTCATCGTCTCGGCTTCCTCGAGCGAGACGTCGAGGCCGGCGACGGGATTGAGGCCGGCCGCCGCGCGCTCGCGGGCTGTCGCCGCGCCGCCCATCGAGGTGCCACGCGCCGTGCGCCCGGGCGCCGCGGAGCGCTCGGGGATCTTCTTCGATGGCTTCGGCGACTTGCCGCCGTCCTTGCCGGCCTGGCGCCCTTCGCGTTCGGCTTCCTGCTCGATCTGCTCGGCCCAGTCCGCGACCGAACCGGTGAGCGGCGTGCCCGACAGTTCGGGCTGCGGCATCTCGGCGAAGCCGCCTTTGTGCAGCGGTTCCGAGGCGTCGAGGAAATCGGTCAGCGGGCTGCGCCGCTTGGGCGCGGCGCGGTCGTCATTCGCCGTCGGCGGCGTTCTCTTTTCGGTGGATTTGGCCATGTCCGGAATATGGGAGGTCTCGGCGAAAATGGAAAGAGCGCGATCAGCCGAGGCGCACCACCAGATGCGGCTCCTGACAGAAGGCTGTCAGGAGGAGGCAAGTGCCGGTGATGCCTGCCGATTGCGGTCAGGCGCCGCGTGCGTTGTCCGCCACGCGTGTCGGCGATCCGTTCAGGCGCGGCACCACGACGAGGCGCTTGATTTTGCCCTTCTTGAAGGCGGCGAGGAAGCGCGCATAGTCCTTGAAGGCGACGCATCCACTGGACTGTGCGTAGCGGCCCCGAAGCAGGTAGGTGTGGGCCAGCAGCCCGTCGCGGTTGTATTTATTGCGGCCATCGACGGGTGTCAGACGCAAAGCCTCGACACCATGAAAGCGCGACTCGCGCAAGGACAGATTGTAGGTGTTGGGCGGTGTCGGTCCGCGGTTCTTCTGATCGGCATAGCGCGGCTGGTCCGCCATGGCGCCGATGCCCGAATGCGCTTCGAGCCTCGAACCGTCGGGCATGTAGACGGTCTTGGCGCTGATGTCATAGATGGCGACACCGCTGCCGGCTCCGCTCCTGGAGCCGCCCGGCGCGTTGAACAGGTTCCTGAACGCCTGGCCGAGGCCGCCCGAAGGCGTGTCTGGCTTTGCATAGGCCAACGCGTCGCCGCCATCCGCCGGCCGGCCCTGCCGGGCCGGCTTTGCCGGCTGGGCTTGCTGGATCGGCTTTGCCGGCTGGGCTTGCTGGACCGGCTTTGTCTGAGGTGCCGGCTTCTGCTGCACGACCTTGGGCTGTTGAGTCGGCTTTTCCTGCTCCACGGACTTCAACGGCTCCGGCGCGTCGAATTGCGGCCGACGGGTCGGCAGCGGCACGTCATCGGTGAGCGCGTCGGGCAAGGCCGCGGCATCGCCCGGCTGTTCCTGCTGGGTTTCGACAGGCGAAACCGCGACATCGGCCGAAGAGTCCGTCATCGGCAATGGCGAGGCGAATGCCTCGTCCTCGACAGGCAGCGAGCGGGCAAGCGCGAGGGCCAGTTGCGAATTGTCCGGCGTGCCGGCATCCGGCTGGGCAAAATGCATCGGCTGCGGCGCTGTCTGGACAACCACCGAGCCGGTGTCGATCCGGGCGAAGCGCTCCGCCGCGGGTGCCGGCAAGTCTTCAGACAGGCTGGCGACGAGCTTGGCGCCCGGCACCAGCGATGCCTCGGCGACCTGTGGAGCGGAGGTTGAGATGATAGGACGGGCGGGTGCGCCGGCCGTGGCCACGGGCTTGGCCGCGTTGGCGAAGGCGGCGGCGAGCTTGCTTGGCGAGAGAGATGCTTCCATGCGCTCGAAGCGCTCCTGCGAGGTCGTCTTGGCGACCGGGACAGGGTGTGCCGTGGACGCGGCCACGAGGCGCGCCGACTTTTCCGCCCGAGGAGCGAGCGCGGCCAGCCTGAAGCATCCGGAGCCGCATTGCACGGCGTGGTTCTGCAGCGCCTGCGTGCCGCCATCGGCGTTGGCCAGTGCGAATGGCGCAGCGGGCATCAGGAAATGCTGTTTCAGCGGATCGGCAAGAGCGAGCGAGCCCGGCATGGCCAGCCTCTGCGGCAGGACGCTCGACGTCGACGACAGCGAAGCGCCGACGGAGCTCAGACCAGCCATTGTCCCGACCAGCCACAGGCCAACGGCAGCGCTGACGCCGGGCACCGCGACCCAGCGGACGATCCGCTTAGAGTTGAAGGATGAGGCACGTGACGCGTTGCCGGCAGCTTCGCCGTCCCAACGCCTGTCCCCGACAATTTTCTTACTCAAGAACGCCATTCAACCAATCTTGCTCCAATCGGCTCCCACGTCCGCGGCTGTGATAGCCGCGACGACCATTCTGTGAGTGATCCCAGGTGGTCCCCGACGCGTTTGCCGCGCCTGTCTTTGGTTGCCGATTGCTTCAAAATATGGACAAAGTTGGTTAACCAATCCCTCTCAAAACCAACCGAGAGACGTGGACTTTGTGCCAAAAAAGGCTCGTCCACGACCATGAACGCGGTATTGCAGCCCTTCCAAGAGTATTTTGCTGCCTGCTTTTAACGGCCGAGTCAAGCAAAACAGCTCTTGCTAATTGAAGCGAATGGCCGTTTCAGCGGGGCCGCGACGGTGGCGCGTGTCATTCCGTACTCCCGAGAAGGCCCAGTGCGTCGCCCCAAAACTGCTATCCGCCCGCAGCAGATAACCGGCCCGTACCGCGGTTTCGCGGCGACCATTGATCGGCCACCGTGTTGGCGCGGCGGTTCGCGCCGGAGGAGGCGGAAGCGGTGCTGTACCAAGGCGCGATTTTCTAGGGTTTGCAATGGAGCTTCTACCTCCCCCTTGTGGGGAGGTCGGAGCGCAGGTCCGGGTGGGGGGCTGGCGCCGACCGCCCAGGAACGCAGCCCTGTTAGGCCGTCAATTGAACCACAGCGCAAACGTCAGGAAACCACCGCCGCCGAATTCGCTCTGGATCTGGTCGAAATCGTCGCTGGTCAGGATTGTGCCGCTTTCGAGATACGGCGCGATGGCCGGGCCGGTGATCGACAGCACCAGGTCGAACGGTTTCGGCTCGTCGAAGAAGCGCTTCATATTAATGCCCTTGCCGGTGATGCGGAAATGCGGCAGCAGCACGCGGCCTTCGAGCAGGTCCTCGGCCATGGTCAAGGTGGCGAGCCAGGCCGCGACCTGCTGCTCTCCGACTTCGAGGCCGGTGAGCGGGTTTTCGCCCTTCTGTTGCGGTCCCGGCAGCCATTCGCGGTCATTGTCGGTCTCGGCGCGGATCGCCTTCCAGTCCTCGCGCGACAGCCGGATCATCTCCAGCAGGTGACGGCGCGCCGCCTGCCGCCGCTCGGGCTCGACCACCGGCCAGTTGACAAGATGCACCAGCGAGATGAAATCGGCGATGCGCCATTCCGAGGAGAAGATGCTGCTGCCCATGTCGCCAGCCGGCGGAACGAGGATGTCCTGCAACGGCAGTTTTGCGCGCGGGAAGAGCATGTGGAAGGAACCGTCGAACGTGCTCCTGAAATCATGCGCCAGCCAGAAATCGGCCTGCGCCATCAGGAACTCGGCATAGCCCTGCAGCCAATAACCGTCGGCGCGGTCGAAGCGGAAGGTGAGCGCAGGCGCGGCATCGTCGGGCGCCACGCCGCGCGACAGCGAGGCCATTATGGCGGCAATGCTTTCGTCCGGCGCGATCGTGCCGTCCTCGTTAAGGTCGATGCCGACTTGGGTGAGGTCAATGACAATGCCGATATCGGCATTGGCAGGCACCGAGCCCAGCGTGGCTGCGGATTTCTCGAGCCGGTTGCGGAAGGCGACCAATATGGCGCGGAACTGTTCGTAGGTCAGCGGTTCGGGGTTCGGGTTTTCCGGCACAGGCAGACGCATCAGCGGCAGCATGAAGGATCGCGGGCTCTCGAAGCCGTGGCGGTGCAGACCGCTGGCCAGCAATTCCAGCGCGGTGAAGAATTCGCCGGCGCCGGCGGCATAGGCGGATGCCGGGTCGGTGGATGCGGCTGCCTCCAGCGTCGAGAGCGCCGTGTCGCGCGCGACCACGGTTTTGGCCTCGAACAGAGCGGCCGCGGTTTCGGGCATGGCGGCCTGCGCCGAAGACATCGGCAGAACCAGAGCAAGTGCCAATGCCAGCAGACTTGCCAGTGGTGGTCATTTTCCCCCTCCCATGCGCGTCGTGCCGGCAATCATACACGCATTTGCAATGCCGCGTCTGCCGGGCGCTGATGCATGATTGCCATTGGCTGGCTTCAACGCGCCCGGCAGACGGTCTACACAGGGCAAACGATTGGACATCGCGTGTCGAACTATCCGCTCTCCTACAAACTGTCGTGGCTGCCGCGATTCCTGAAACCGTCGCTGTCCGGTGGTGTGCAAGGCTTCGCGCCCGTGGCCGGAACGATGGTGGATCGGGCGCCGAAACGGACGGTGCGGCTCGCCTTCGTCGGCGACATTTCGGCGGTGGCCAACCGCAGCGCGCCCGACTGTGATCCGGTGATCAAAACGCTGCTTGGCGCGGCCGACCTGGTGATCGGCAATTGCGAAAGCCCGATCGTGGACAAGCCAAGCGCCGTGCTCGGCACCAGGCTCGGCACCCATCACGCGATGAGCGAGCGCTTTCTCGGCGACGCGTTGGCGGCAGTCGGCATCTCGCGTGAAAGACTGGTGCTGTCGCTGGCCAACAACCATGTGCTCGACCAGGGCGTCGCCGGTTTCGATGAGACCGTGGCGGCGCTGAAGCGGCTCGGTATCGGCACTATTGGCCTCGCCGGCAACAGCCCGGTGCAGCCTGTCGAAGTCGGGCCGCTGACTGTCGGGTTCGCCGCCTTCACGCTGTGGCGCAATGCGGGCGAGGACCTGTTCGCCGGCCGCGTTTCGATGGCCGGCGATATTGCCCACCTGCGAGGTGACGGGTTCGATCTCCTCTGCGCCGTGCCGCATTGGGATTGGGAGTTCCGCCACTTTCCGCGCGCCGAAACGCGGAGACTGGCGAGGCGCCTGGCAGGGCAGGGCGTCGGGCTGATCGCCGGCCACCACGCCCATGTCGTGCAGCCGGTGGAGTGGATCGGCGATACGATTGTCGCCTATGGACTTGGCGATTTCCTCGGAACCGCCCTTATCCGCCAGCCTTGGCCGGGACGCATTGGCGGGATTCTTGTCGCCGACGTCAGCGCCGATGCGGGAACGCGGGGGTCAGTCATTTCCTACCGGATGCATCCCTTTGTGCGGCTGCGCGCCGGGGATCATGAGCGGCTGGCGCCGGTGGAAGGATTGGAGGGCCGCATGCGTGACAAGGTGGAGAGGCGGTTGAGCGCGGTCTTTCCGTAACTACAGGTGGTGGACATTGGCCAAGATCGCCATGTCGGCGCTTTTCCAAGCGCTGATGATTGGCGAATGAAGAGGCGGCGCAAGCATCTGTTGAAGAGGCGCTACAGTCGATACTTCAGACAAAACCGGCTATCATGAACCGGTCCAGGCAAGCGGGGGTGGCGGTGGAAACAGCGGATTTCATACCTGGCGACGCCGTGGTTGCCGGCATCCGGAAAAACATCGAGGCTTATGAAGCGGCGCGGGCCTCCGTGGTGCGGCAGGTACGCTGGCGGGTGCCGCTGTTCGTCGGTTTGGTGCTGGCGACGGTGGTGCTGATCGCCTGGCTGTTCAACAAGGTCGCCGATCCCAACGAGCAATGGTTCTCGACGCCGCATGTGTTCCTCTATGTCGTCGGTTTCGCGGTTTCGATCCTGCTTTATTTCCAGGCGATGAAGCCGGCGACGCGGCTGCAGCAATCATTTCGCCAAACACTGCTGCCCATCATCTTCGGCTTCATCCGCGACGTGCGCTACGCGCATGGCGGGCGGCCAAATTCCTTCGACCGGCTGCCGCGCGAGGCGGTCGGGCCGTTCAACCGGCAGTCGTTCGACGATGTCGTTTCCGGCCGCTACGAAGAGTTTTCGTTCGAGCTCTACGAAGCGGAACTGCGGGAAGGGACAGGCAAGGGCTCATCGACGGCTTTCAAAGGCGTGATCGTCGCCTTCGAAGCCATCGAACCGTTGCCGGGAATCCTGGTGGCGACGCGGCGGACCAATGCCGTCGTCGGCTTCTTCCGTGGCATGTTCGCCAGCAAGATGCAGGAACTGTCATCCGGCGTGCCGGAACTCGATGCCGCCTATGAGTTCCGCACCGACAATGCCGAGGCGGCGCAGCCATTGGTGAGCGGCCGGTTGGCGCAAGCGCTGAAATGGCTGGGCGAAACCTGGCCGGAGGAACCGGCGCGCGTGGCCCTCAACGGCAGCGACGGTTTTCTGCTCCTGCCGCAGGCGAAGAATTTCTTCGAATTGCCCGCCATTTCGGTGCCACTGGACTACCAGACCCATGTCGCGCCGATGATATCGGATATGGGCGCGATGCTGGCGACGGCAGCGCTGGTGCGCAAGATCGGCGCCAGGGACGAAGCGGCTTGATCAGCCGGCGTTCCCGTCAGCAATCGAAGCCGTACTTTTCGCGCATGTTGTCCGCCTCTTCTTTCGACATTCGCTTGAACATCACGCAGATCGTGAAGCTGCCGACCTGATGGCCGTCCCGCGTATATCCCCAGTCGGAAATGTCGTCCCTGGTGAATTCTATGTTCTGGCCGAGCACGACGTTGTGCACTGCCTCCGGCTCATTGGCCAATATGCCGACAAACCCTGTCCCGGCACGGCGGAACGGTATGACCCAGAAGTGCTCGGTGACATGCCCATCCCGCACCTTGACCTTCAACTTGAACCTACCTGTGCCGGAGGGAGGCATTTCGGACAGTGCCAGGAATTCATCGAGGCCGGCGAGCGCCTGCGCGGTCGCCGCCGCCATGTCGGGATCGCCCGGAGCGAAGATGATCCCCTTGTCGTCACCCGGATCCACGCCTTGCGCGCCGACCGATCCCGGAGCAAGCGCCAGCATCAAGGCTGCCGCAGTTCGAACCGCTGGTTTCATGGAAGGCCCCCCTTCATCGTTGCGGTCGACACAATGCTGCATCCCCATCCGGTTTGCAACCTTTGCGCGAGTCTTGTCTCTTCAGGTCCAAGGTGGCGGCGACCGTTGATGACAGACCGGGATGGTGACGCCGGTGAAGAAAGTTTCGTCCCTACAGCTTGCTCGGCACCAGGCCAGCCAGCCAGTTGGCTGACCGCTTGGCCATGTCGGCGGTCGCCGATACAGCGCGGCCGAGATCGGTCTTGACGACGGCATAGCCGTTTTTCGTACGATAGAGCACGCCGGTGCCGCCATCGACCACCTGTTCATAGGCGACCGGCCGCGCGGCGGCCGCTTCCATCGCCGTCGTCGGCGAGCCGACCGGGACCGTCGGCCTGTGGCTCAGCTCGGGCGGCAGCGTCGGTTCAACGGCGCGGCTGGCGGGCCTCAGCTCCGGGCGCGAAGCGGTCGCGGCCAGTTGCGAGGAGGACGCGGAACCTTTCGCGCGGCAGATGCCAGAGACGAGCGGATAGTTGAAATTGCGCTCGTGCAGCATCTGGCTCTTCATCGCCGCTTCGCACTCGGCGATGGTCGACCACTTGGCCGGCGTCTCGCCGATATATTCGCAAAGCTTGGCGTCGCAGTCGCAGCCGACGATGGTCATGGCGACAAGGGCGGTCTTGATCACGGTCTCGTCCCCTCGATGTGCCCCTCGGCAGCCCATTCAGGTGCATGTCGCTGTCCAAACCGGTCCCTGAGCGGAGCCCGCGGGCACGCTTTGGGCGACATGCGACAGTCCATCGCGCGCGAACAAGGCGGGATTTGGCCGCGATTGTGAAATGAGCGTGGCGTGGCGCTCGACACGGCCGTTCTCCGCGCAGCGTGGCCGAAAGGCCTCAGTAGTCGTAGACGTGCTCCAGCCTGGCGCCTGACTTGATCAGCGCCGGCAATACCAGATGCAGCCTGGGTACGGCTACGACCATGCCGGTGCGGCGTGTCGATGGATCGGCCGGCAGCGGATAGCTGAACAGGATGCGCATGCCTTCGGGGACGGCGATCGAATCCGTGGAGAGCACGGTGATCATGATCTCGTCATTGCCGCCGATCTCGACGAATGAGACGCCCTTGTCGATCAGGCGCGGAATCATGTCGGTGAACATCTGGTAGCGCTTGGTGACGAAAACGGTGCCGTCGGGGCCGTAGTCGCGTTCGAGCAAGGTGTCGGCTTCGTTGCGCGTCGCTTCGCCGACCGGTCCCTTGGCCCAGACGTGGATGTCGAGCAAGGCCGGATCGGACGTTGCCGCGAGTGCCTGCCTGATCAGGCTGGCATAGAACTGCTTGATCGTGTCGGCGAGGGCGAAGGCAAGCTTTCGTTCGCTGGAGCGCACGGCGCTGTCGCCCGGCGCCGGCTGGACCGCGAAAAGCCCGGCGCGCTTCTCGGCATAGGGAAACTGGTACCACGGCCCCTGGTCGAGGAAGGCGGCGTATTCGGCCGCCACCTTGCCCTGGTAGATGTCAGTCGCCGTGCGCCTGCCCGCAATCGCCTCGGTGATGCGGCCCACCGTGTTTTCATAAGCCCATTGCACGGCATGCTCGATCGTGTGGCTGGTGCCGATGACGACCGGCATCTGGTGGTTGGCGTAGTTGAATTTATAGGCGGAGCTGGCGCGGATCACCATGGCGTAGTCCTGCCAGAAGCGGCCGACATAGGCGAAATAGGGAAAGCCGCTCGGCTGGTCCTTGGCGACGAAGCCGGCATATTCGCGCGCAGCATAGACGATGGCCCATTCCGGGTAGGTGAGGAAGGTCGATTCCTCAGGTCGCTGGTAGCCGGGGATTTCGGCGCGCACCCTGGCGGCGAGCGCCGGCGGCGGTGCACCTTCGGCGATACCCGGCAACGGTGTCTTGTCCAGCGACGGCGTCGTCAGGAAACCGTAGGCCAGCCCGGCGATCGGGATCAGGACAATGATGACGATCAGCCAGAGGATCGTCCTGATGACACGCTTCATGAAGCGAAACAGGACCATGGCCGGTCAGGCCAGGGCGGCGGCAAGCTTCTGGATCAATGTCATGAAGTACCCCCTTCAGCGAACCCGCCTGCAAACGCAAACGGACTCTGACAGGGCGATACTAACCGATTTTGGCGCGCGGTGAAGCGGCGCCCGCAACTTCGCCGGGAAGGCGCTTGAGCGGGAGGGAAAAAGACAGTCGGCGCCGGGATTTCTCCCAGCGCCTCCCTGTCAGACCAGGACACGGTCACGGCAGCAACTTCCGTAAAGTCGTCGCACCAAGCCGGCCTTGATTTTGACGGTCCTGCCAGTCGCCGCCCGAAGGCCGCGCCCGTTCCAGACCACGCCGGTCTCCACCCTTGCGGGCTTTGCCCTGCGGCCATCGAAGGTTTTTGCCGTCCTTCATGGCAGCATCGGTCCGCCGTCGGCGTTGGCACGCTTTCCGCGGCCCCGTAGGTCTCGGCTTCCGTCCCTCGAAGCAGGCGAGCCTGCTCTCGCTTCGGGCCGTACGGGCCTCAGGAAATCCGCCTTTCACTTTCGCCTTTCGGCTGGGCGATTGGTAGCCGCCTGAGATGGGTTAAACTTACGCCGGCCAAGGATGTTGGGGAATGCCCGCGGGCCTGTGGATAGCGGGATTATCGGGGACCATTGCCAGAAGTCTCGGAATTTCGCCCTCCAAGGCCTTAGACAGCCTGCCCTGCTTTTTCGGGACCCGAACCGAGAGCGCCTATTGCTCAGCCGACGGGCGCGGGCTTCAATGCCGGCAAAGGATCGGGCAGTGCGTGCCTGGCGCCTTGCGGGGAGGGATGCGCATTGAAGGTCGGGGTGGTGCTCAATCCGATTGCCGGCGGCGGCTGGCTGAAACGGCACTGGTCCGAGGTCGCCGCTTCGTTGAAAAATCACTTCGGCGATTTCGAACTGCGCGAAACGCAGGCCGAAGGCGATGCCGAAAGGCTGGCGCTCGACCTCGCGGCAAACGGGTTCGACCTGGTGATCGCGGCCGGTGGCGACGGCACGGCCAGCGAAGTGGCCGACGGCCTGTTGCAGGCGTCCAAGGAAAACGGCCGCGCGCCCGAACTCGGCCTGCTGCCGTGCGGCACGGGTATCGATTTCGCGCGCGGGCTCGGCCTGCCGAAGGAGGTGGACGCGACGCTGAAGCGGATCGCCGGGGCCAAGGGCAGGGCGGTCGATGCAGGGCGCATCTGCTATATCGACGACCATGGCGCGCTGGCCAGCCGGCACTTCGTCAACATTGCGAGCCTGGGGCTCTCGGGCGCTACCGATCGCGCCGTCAACGCCGACAAGCGCAAGGGCAAGGTTGCGGCCAAGACGTTGTTCCTGTGTCGCACCGTGGTCGAATTCGCCCGCTACCGGTTCCAGGATGTAACGATTTCAGTCGATGACGGCGCGCCGGTCGAGGCGCGCATGGCGCTGGTCGCGGTGGCCAATGGCAAATTCTTCGGCGGCGGCATGATGATCGCGCCGGACGCCGAACTGACCGACGGCCAATTCGACATCGTCATCCTGCGCGCGGCCAGCAAGCTGAAGCTGATCTGGGATATCCGCCTGCTCTATGGCGGCAGGCATCGCAACCATCCGGCCATCACCATCCTGCGCGGCAAGAAAGTGGTTGTCGAACCGCTCGGCGACGTGGAAAAGAACGGCGCGCTGGTCGACATCGACGGCGAGTCGCCCGGGCGCATACCAGCGACCTTCGAGATCCTGCCCGGCGCTCTGACGCTCAGATATTGAATCAAGACGTTGCGGCTTTGATTCAGGTCGCTCCGGTCCTGATTCCAGATGAGCGCTCAACCTTTTGAAACCGCTTCAAGTTTCCCGGATTCAGATTTCCAGTTTGGACGGAAAACCGGGCGCGCGCAGGTCGGCGCCGACAGCGTCCTCGAGCAATTTGACGATCTGGGTCGACCAGGCGCCGCCGCCGTAAGCCGCCTTGCCCTGCTCGAAAATCGCATTGACGCGCGATGCCAGTTCCACCGGCACACCGAAATCCCGACTCAGGCCGAGCGCGAAGCCGAGGTCCTTCAGCGCCAGGTCCATGGTGAAGCCGATGTCGTAGGAGCCGTTCAGGATGAGTTGGCTTTCGGTTTCGTGGACGAAGCTGTTGCCGGAGGAGGCGACGATGGCGTGATAGGCTTGGGCGAGGTCGAGCCCGCCTTGCCTGGCCAGCATCAGCGCCTCACCGGCGGCGACGAGATGGATGAAGGCCAGCATGTTGGTGATGACCTTGATCACCGCCGCCGAGCCGATCGGGCCCATCAGGAACGACTTCGCGCACATCGCATCGATGGCAGGGCGATGACGCCCGTAAAGATCGGCATCGCCACCGACCAGCGCGGTGATTTTCCCGGCCGCCGCCAGATGCACGCCACCGGTGACCGGGCATTCCAAGGTCTCGATTCCCCTGGCCGAGGCAAGGCCCGCGAGGCGCACGATCTCGTCGCGGCCATTGGTCGACATCTCAATCCAGGTGCCGCCGGCGGGGAGGCCGTTGAGCAGTCCAACAGGCCCCGCGAGAACCGCCTCACTGACCCTCGGTGACGGCAGGCAAGTTATGGCATTGCCCGCCCGCTCAGCCGCCTCGGCGGGGCTGCCGGCAGCAATAGCGCCGAGCGCCACGAGGCGCTGGACGGCGGTGGGCTCCCGGTCGAAGACGGTGACGGCAAAACCGTTGCGCACCAGGCTGGCGGCAAGTTTGCCGCCGAGATGGCCAAGGCCGATGAAGGCGTAGCGTTCGCTCACGGCATCAGCGGCGTTTGCATCATCTGCAAATGCAGGTCCTTGCCGGTGTAGGGGTGAGCGTCGCAGACGTCTTCGTTGAGTTCGACGCCGAGGCCAGGTTCCTTCGACGGGATGACGTTGCCGTCCTGCCACTCGATCTTCTTCTTGAGCAACGTGGCGTGGAAACCGTCCCACTGCTTCAGCGATTCCAGGATCAGGAAGTTGGGCAGCGTCACCGCCAGCTGGATGTTGGCGGCGCCGACGATCGGGCCGCAATAGCAATGCGGTGCGATCTGGATGTGGTAGGCCTCGGCCATGGCGGCGATCTTCTTGGTTTCGAGAATGCCGCCGGAGCGGCCGAGGTCCGGCTGCAATATGGTCGCGGCGCGGTTCTCGATGACGCGGGCGAATTCGAACTTGGTCGTCAGCCGTTCGCCGGTGGCGATCGGGATGGAAGTCGCGCGGGCGACCTGCGCCATGACTTCGGGCATATCGGGCGGCACCGGCTCCTCGAACCACAAGGGGTCATAGGGCTCGATGGCACGGGCAAGGCGCAGGGCGCCGGAGGCGGTGAACTGGCCGTGCGTGCCGAACAATATGTCGGCACGCGTGCCGACCGCCTCGCGGATCGCCTTGATCATGCGGGTCGAGACGTCGATGTCGAGCAGGCGCGGCTGGTGGCCGTCAAAGGCGGTGTAGGGACCGGCCGGGTCGAGCTTGACGGCATTGAAACCCTGCTCGACATATTCGAGCGCGCAGGCCGCCGCCATTTCGGGGTCGTTGTAGACATTCCTGCCGTCCGGGGCGTCCTCGGAATGGACGCTGCCGGTATGCGGATAGAGGTAAGTGTAGGAGCGCAGCGTCTCGTGCACCTGGCCCCCGAGCAGCTTGTAGACGGGTTTGTCCGCTTCCTTACCAATAATGTCCCAGCAGGCCATTTCCAGCGCCGAGAAGCAGCCCATGCCGGACACGTCTGGCCGCTGCGTGAAGCCGGAGGAATAGGCGCGGCGAAAGAAATTCTCGATGTCGTGCGGATCGCGGCCGACGAGATAGCGCTCGGCCATGTCCTCGACCATCCTGGCCGTGACATGGGCGGAGAAGGTGGCGTTGTAGGCCTCGCCGTAACCCACCACACCGCCATCGGTGGTAAGCTTGACGAAGATGAAATACTTGCCGCCGATGCCGGGCGGCGGATTGCCGACAACCCAGGTCTTGACGTCGGTGATCTTCATTCTTGGTCCTCCAGAACCAGTTCGGCGCCTTTCCATCCGGTCAGGATCGAGGCGGCGTTGGTGTTGCCGGTGATGTTGTCGGGAAAGATCGAGGCGTCGATCACGCGCAAGCCTTCTAGCCCATGTACCTTGAGCCGCGGATCGACCACGGCGCGCGCGGGATCGGGTCCCATGCGGCAGGTCGAAACCGGATGATAGACGGTGCCGGAGCGTTTCCTGAAATCCGTGATCAGGTCGGCGTCCGAAGTGATTGATGGGCCTGGCAAAACCTCCTCCGCGATGATCTCGGCCATAGCCGGCATCGAGGCGATCTTGCGCACGAATTTCACCGCCGCCAGCATCTCCTCGACATCGGCATTGGTCGAATAGGCGTTGCCGACGATCTTGGGATGGTCCAACGGATTGCTGGAGCGGATCATGATCTCGCCGCGGCTCGACGGGCGGCAGTTGGACAGGCCGATGGAGAAGCCAGGCCAAGGGTCCGGCGTCAGGATCGGGCGCTCGCCGCTCTTCGGGATGACGGTCGAAAACGCCTGGAAATAGAGCTGCATGTTGGGCCGGGAGAACGCCGGATCGGTGCGGAAGAAGCCGCCGCCGTGGTTCATCGACAGCGACAGCGGGCCGGAGCGCGTCAGGATGTATTGCATGCCCACCATGAGCTTGCCCCACCAGGGACGCAGGATCTGGTTCAGTGTCGGCAATTTGCCCTTGAAGGTGTAGTTGATGCCGACATGGTCCTGCAGGTTGGCGCCGACATTCTCGTTGGCGTGAATGACCGGGATGCCCAGCCCTTTGAGCAGCGCCGCCGGGCCGACGCCGGAGAGCTGCAGAAGCTGCGGCGAGTTGATCGAGCCGGCGGACAGGATGATTTCGCGGCCGGCGCGGGCCGTCTTCGTCTGGCCGTTCTGTAAATATTCGACCCCGACGGCACGCTTGCCTTCGAACAGGATGCGGCTTGCCAGCGCGTTGGTCTCGACACGGACGTTTGCGCGCTTCATCGCCGGGCGCAGGAAGGCGCGCGCGGCCGACATGCGGCGGCCGTTGCGGGTCGAGATCTGGTAGACGCCGACGCCTTCCTGGGCAGCGCCATTGAAATCGGAGTTGAACGGCAGTCCGGCTTGCTGGCCGGCGGCGAGGTAGCGCTTCGTCAGCGGGTGGACGGCATCAGACGTATCGCTGATGTGCAGCGGGCCACCTCTGCCACGCCATCTATCGGCCCCGGCTTCATTGTCCTCCAGCGCCTTGAAGGCCGGCAGCAGGTCGTCATAGCCCCAGCCGGGATTGCCCGCGTCGCGCCAGTCGTCGAAATCCTCGCGCGCGCCGCGGATCCACACCATGGCGTTGATCGAGCTGGACCCGCCAAGCAACTTGCCGCGCGGCCAGTGGTCGACATTGCCGCCAAGACCGGGATCCGGCTCGGTCTTGTAGTTCCAGTTGACCGTGGGATCGAAGAAGGTCTTGCCGTAGCCGAGCGGCATCTGCACGTAGAAGCGGCGGTCGCTGCCGCCGGCTTCGAGCACAAGCACCGAAAAGCGGCCCGAGGCCGACAATTTATCGGCGAGCACCGAACCGGCCGAGCCGGAGCCGACGATGATGAAGTCGTAGGTCTGCATGATGGGTATGGCCGGCTCCGGAAATCTGGCCGCAGCCTAGACGGGGCGGGCTTGCCGCGTCGCTGGGCCTTCCGGCATGCGTTGTGAAAAAAGCGACCGCGATGCCGGATCCAGTTGCGGGGAACCCTTAACAATCCCGCTTGATACGCATGGGGTCGACAGCTTATGCGAGGACATCGGCCAATCTGCGCAAGGCAGGAGATCCCATGCGTGTCCTGTCGGATGCTTTCATTCCCGAACTGCCGGGTCACTACAAGGGCAAGGTCCGCGAGAATTACGACCTCCCGGACGGGAGGCGCATCATCATCGCCACAGACCGCCTCAGCGCCTTCGACACCATCCTGACCTCGATCCCGTTCAAGGGCGAGGTCCTGACGCAGACGGCGCGGTACTGGTTCGAGGAAACCGCCGATATCTGCCCGAACCATGTTCTCGAATATCCCGACCCGAATGTCGTCGTCGGCACCAGGCTCGACATCCTGCCGGTCGAGATCGTCGTGCGCGGCTATCTGGCGGGCACCACCAGCACCTCGATCCTGACCCGCTATCGTCGCGGCGAACGGGACATGTATGGCATGCGGCTGCCGGACGGCCTGCGCGACAATGAGAAGCTGGCCGAACCGATCATCACGCCGACCAGCAAGGCCGCGCATGGCGGCCATGACGAGCCGCTGTCCAGGACCGAGATCATCGAACAGGGCCTGCTCACCCAGGCGCAGTGGGACACCGTCTCGGATTACGCCTTGAACCTGTTCGCCCGCGGCCAGGCGCGTGCCGCCGAACGCGGCCTGATCCTCGCCGACACGAAATACGAATTCGGCATCGACCAAAACAGGACGATCATCCTGGCCGACGAAATCCACACGCCCGACAGCAGCCGGTACTGGATCGCCGGGAGTTACGAACAGGCCCTGGCGAACGGCACTCGGCCGGAAAGTTTCGACAAGGATTTCATCCGATCGTGGGTGACGGCGCGCTGCGATCCGTACAGGGAGCCTATTCCGGAAATCCCGGATGAGATCGTCGAACAGGCCTCCAAAGTCTATGCGCAGGCTTACGAGGCCATCACCGGCAGGACGTTCGTCCCCGACGTTTCCGGGCATACTGTTCTCGATCGCATTCGAGCGAACCTCGAGCGCTATTTCTAGAAGGCCGCGAGCCCTTGCGGGGGGACTCGAAATGAAGGTCCGAGCCGTGGATCGCGATCGTCTCGCGTTGACGCGTTGGCGCCTTGACGATACGGGATCAGGGCAGTCAATCTCTGGGGATAACTCGCATGGTGCACTACGCGGACGGGCGGCCGATCGGCGATCTGACGCTGCGCACGCTGGCCATGCCTTCGGACGCCAATGCCGCCGGCGACATTTTCGGCGGCTGGGTGATGGCGCAGATGGACCTGGCCTGCGGCATCCGCGCCGCCGAGCGCGCCAAGGGCCGCGTGGTGACGGCGGCGGTCAAGGAGATGTCCTTCGCCAAGCCGATGAAGATCGGCGATACGCTGTGCATCTACACCCATGTCGAGCGCGTCGGCCGCACCTCGATGACGCTCAAGGTCGAGGCCTGGGCGCAGCGCTATCTCTCCGACCTGATGGAAAAGGTCACGCACGCCGATTTCGTCATGGTGGCGCTGGACGGCGAGGGCAAGCCGAAGGCCGTTCCAGCCGAAAACTAAAGCCTGGGACCGCTGTGAAACTGTCTTTCAGCCCTGCAGCGGCGGTGCAGGCACGAAGACAATCAGTCAATGATTGCTGAACGACTGTAGAATTTCAGCCATGCAGGCCATCGAATTTCGCACGCGCGGCCCGCACGCGCGTGGTGTTCCTGCGCGCCCATTCGCCGAGCGCGCTGACGGGGACCAGCAGTTCATGGCCGAGTTCGGTCAGCTCGTAGTCGACGCGCGGCGGAATGGTCGGGAACACGGTGCGGGTGACGAAACCGTCGCGTTCCAGCCCTCGCAAGGTGGTGGTCAGCATCTTCTGCGAGATGCCGCCGACAGCCGCGCGCAGCTCATTGAAGCGCAGCGGTCCGTCGCCGAGCTTGCCGACGACGAGCACGGTCCACTTGTCGCCGACGCGCTGCAGGATTTCCGAAACGGCACGGCAGTCTTCGGTGTTGTGCGGGTTCCTCAGTAACAAAAAGGTGCCTCCTTGCGCATGAAGTTGACAGGAACTCATATAGCCCCGGTATCCAAACGATACCAGTCTTACCTGCCCAGGAATTGCTTACCAGGAGAGCCCCTATGTCCAAACCCAAGATCGCCATCATCGTCGGTTCGACACGCGCCGCGCGCTTCGCCGACGTGCCCACCCAATGGATCGCCAAGATCGCCAAATCGCATGCCGATATCGAGGTCGATGTCGTTGACCTGCGCGATTTCCCGATGCCCTTCTTCGACGAGGTCGCATCCTCCGCCTGGGTGCCATCGACCAACGAGGTGGCGCAGCGCTGGCAGAAGAAGGTCGCCGAATATGACGGCTTCATCTTCACCGCCGCCGAGTACAATCACGGCCCGACGGCCGTGCTGAAGAACGCCATCGACTACGCCGCCAATGAATGGAACAAGAAGCCGGCCGGCTTCGTCGGCTATGGCAGCGTCGGCGGTGCCCGCGCTGTCGAGCAGCTGCGCCTCCACGCGGTCGAATTGCAGATGGCGCCGGTCAAGTCGGCCGTCCATATCGCCTGGGGCGATTTCCTCGCGGTGCGCCAGGGCGAGAAGAAGCTCGAGGAGATCGAGCACCTGAACCAGGCCGCGACCGCGCTCGTCAACGACGTCGCCTGGTGGGCCAAGGCGCTCAAGACCGCGCGCCAGGCCGACGCCATAGACGAGGAAATCAAGGCGGCCTGACCGCCTCGAAATCATCCTCCCAAGGATGTGGGGCGGCGCTTGCGCCGCCCTTTTCAATTGCGGAAGGCTGCTTGCTCGTCCCGCCCTGGCCGTGGCCGGATGACGCAGTCAGCAAGGCGATGCTTTTCGTTCAGTTCGTCGGCGTGGTGCTGGCCCCATTGGCACAGCGCCAGCAGGATGGGCTCGAGGCTGAGGCCGAGCGGCGTGGCGGAATATTCGACGCGCGACGGCACTTCGGCGAAGATTTCGCGGCTGACGAGACCGTGCTCCTCCATTTCGCGGAGCTGCTGGATCAGCACTTTCTGGGTGATGCCCGGCATCAGCGCCTTGAGTGCGGTCAGCCGCCTTGGGCCGTCGAAGAGATGGTAGAGGATGACCGCCTTCCAGCGCCCTGCGATCACTTTCAGGGCACGCTCCGCCGGCAGCAACGGCAGTCTCTTGGTTATTCCGGCCATGGTCACCACCTGGTCAGCAGGGGACAAATAAGTGTGTAGTCGAGGTCTCGCAGATAGTGGCAAACCGCGGCCGATGCCATAGCGATCGGAGTTTGCCATGAAAGCCGCACAATTCAGCCGTTTCGGCGGCCCCCAGGTGCTGGAGATTGTCGACTTGCCGACGCCGGAGCCGCAGGCCGGCGAGGTGCTGATCCGCGTTCATGCCGCCGGCATCAACTTTTTCGAGGTGCTGATGCGCGCGGATGGCTATGCGGTGACGCCGCAATTGCCGATGGTTCCCGGCGTCGAGGCGGCGGGCGTCGTCGAGGCCGTCGGGCAAGGGGTGGACGGTGCGCTGATCGGGACCCGGATCGCCGCGCCCTTGTTTGCCTCGACACGCCCCTTTGGCGGCTATGCCGAGTATGTGACGATCGACGCAGGCTTGGGCCTTCCCCTACCGGCTCCGCTTTCGTCCGAGGAGGCGACGGCGTTGATGGTGCAGGGGCTGACCGCCTTTCATCTGTTGCGGCAAAGTCCGCCGGCGAACAGGACGGTTTTGGTTCCCGCCGCCGCGGGCGGGGTCGGTTCGCTGCTCGTCCAGTTGGCGAAGCGCCAAGGCGCGCGCCGGGTCATTGGGCTCGCCGGCGGCAAGGCCAAGCTCGACGTCGCCATGTCGCACGGTGCCGACATCGCCATCGATCGTCATTCCGGAGACTGGGTGGCCGAAACCAGAGACGCCGCGCAGGGTGGTCTCGATACGATCTATGACACCGTCGGCGGAGCGATGACCGGGGACTTCCTCGATATCCTGGCGCCCGGTGGCGAGCTCGTGTTTGCAGCACTTGGCCGCTATGCGCTTGGCGTTGCCCGGCTTGAGGCGATGATCGGCAGGAATCAGTCGTTGAAGGGCTTCGCGCTGCTCCCGCTGCTGTCCCCTGGAGTGCTGAGAGCGAGCCTTTCGGAGCTTTTCGATCTGGCTGCCAGCGGCGACATTGTCGTCACGACTGGCGGGCGCTTTCCGCTCGACCAAGCCGGCGAGGCGCATCGCCTGCTCGAAGAGCACCGCTCGATCGGCAAGGTCGTGCTGATGCCTTAGTGTCGGGCTGCCGGGCAATCCGCTGGGGATAGAAATAGCCTTCGGCCCAAAATCGTGCGTGTCAAACGCCGGCGACGGCGAAAAGCCAGGCCAGGATATCGAACAACAAAAGAACCAGCGCGATCTGCAATGCTACCCGAAGCCGCTGGATGATGCGCCAGTTGCTGGCCATGTCGGCCTTGATGCGAAGGGCAAGCGCGCGCTGCATGGCCGATATCTTCAGCGGCCTGTCGCCATCGACATAGTGATGGAGCAGCTCTTCCGGATCGAAGCGGAACGTGTATTTGTGATAGGGCCAAAGCAGGAAGACGATCAGTCCGCCAATGCCGAACAGCAGGGCCACTGCGATCCAATCCCAGAGCCCGAGCCCGTCGGAAAGCGCCCTTGCGCCAAGCAACGAGTTTACAAACGCGGTGGCGAAGATGAGGCTGCCCGCGCGCGTGTTCATGTTCTCGACGAGATTCTGCTGATGATTGAGGCCTCGCACTGCCTCCTGATAGATAAATGCCAGGCGAGGATCGTCGTCGGCAGGATCGCTTGCGACTGCCGTGTTGCTGCCTCCGGCGCCGGTACGTTCAGTCATGAGAATGCTCTATGCCGCATCGGTGATGCGTCACCTTAGCTCAAAATCCCTTGGCGCTAAAACGTGCCGGAGCATCAGTGGCGAGGTGAAACCACTTGGCGTCGCAGAAAAGCCGAACCAGGCGGGAAACGCCATGCACGTTTCCTGGAGTTGTTCTAGCCACCCCATGAAAGCGCGAAGCGCCGATCATTGTAGTCTTTGAGATATCGGGAGTGGATCGGCGCGGCGAGATGCCGGGATTTCATGTAGACATACGCCGAGACAGGCGGCCCGCCATCGACAGGCTCTGCTTCGATCAGCACGCGCAAATTTCCGGGCTTGCCAACGGATTCGATCCTGTCGAGGTTTGCCAAGGCGCGATCGTCCACGGCGTAGAGTTCGCCGCCGACCTGGAAGCCGACGCCTGGTTCATTGAACATCATCGGAGCGAAGCGAGGTCCAGCGATCAGCATCGGGAAGCGCTCTCGCGTCCTGTAGGCGCCCAGAAATGCGGCTTCGGACAAACCCTCGCCGTGAAGGGGAAAGCCTTTCTTCAAGGTACCAAACACGAAGAGTTTCCGCATCATGCGCGGGGAACGCCGGCCAAGCTTGGGAGTTCATCTGTTTTCATCGGCGTTCGGGGCAGCGGAAGTGAGCAAGACAGCGGATTCAGCATCGTATCCGGGCTGAGGCGTGGAGCTGTGAAGGTTGCTTTCGCGCGATGCCGGACCGATACGGGTTGGCCCTCCATATGGGCGGAGCTGCCATCTGGCTCGGCCGTTCTGCCCTGATATATCCGGCCGCGATCCATCACATGAGCAAAGCCCCGTGAAGTCATCCAGCCTGGCAGGCGTCGTTTCCCCGATGATCCCGGTGCTGGTGTGCGCGCTCGGCATCTTCCTTCTGTCGGGGATGGATGCGGCGATGAAGGTTCTGGTCATTGCCGTGGGCGTCTACAACACGGTGCTATGGCGCAGCATGCTGGCAACCGTGGTCGCGGGCGCCGGCTGGTCGGCAGGGTCGCGTTCATTTCCCGCCCTTTCCGTGTTGAGGCTGCATGCGCTGCGTGCCGTTGTTGTCGGCATTGTCTTGCTGTCGTTCTTCTGGGGGCTTGCCAGGCTGCCGCTGGCGGAGGCGATCGGCCTCAGTTTCGTGGCGCCGCTGTTTGCGCTCCTGCTGGCCGCACTGTTGCTGGGCGAACGGATACAGCGACAGGCGATCTGGGCATCGCTGGCCGGCATTGCCGGCGTCGCAATCATAATAGCCGGACAGTTCGGGCATGCGACCTATGCCGAGGATGCCCTGCTCGGCACGGCCGCCGTGCTGGTATCGACGGTGTTCTACGCCTACAATCTGATCCTCGCGCGGCAACAGGCGCTGCTGGCCAAGCCGATCGAAATCATGCTGTTCCAGAACCTTTGCGTTGCCGTCATCCTCGGTCTCGCGGCACCCTGGCTTGCCATTGCGCTGCCAAGCGAGCTCTGGCTTCCTCTCGCCGGGGTGACGGCGCTTTCGCTCGCCGGCCAATTCCTGATGAGCTGGGCCTACGCGCGCGCCGAAGCGCAATATCTGATCCCGACCGAATACTCCGCCTTCATCTGGGCGATTGCGCTTGGGTGGTTCTTCTTCGACGAGGCGGTGACCTGGACCACGCTGGCGGGAGCGGGCCTCATCGTGGCCAGTTGCCTGATCGCCTCGCGCTCGAACCCGAAGCTTTCCGAACCGATCGAAGCCGCGGTTTGACGGTGTTCCCCTGCGACAAATAGCAGGCACTGCGCCGCCGGCCCGAGGCCTGTTCCCTCGCTCGATGCGCCAGCCCTCGAATTCGCCCATCGCTCCAGAGCGGCAATGTTACGGCCCGCCAGAAAGCCGGAATCGCTTTTTTGTGACCTACGCCAGGCGTGGCAGCAAGTATATCGCCGTTTTCTCGGTATAAGCGAAAATTTTATTAAAAGTTTTACTGACTTCATTACGATTTATAGACCATTTCTTGGCCTCTAGTGCTTTCGTTTCGAAAAATGTCACCCAACAGTCGATGTAATGCTGAACTGTGTGGCAAGCTCCTGGACCGACATCGTGCATGGCAACGTTGCTCCGTAAGCGGTTGCCGTTTCGAATGACCTGAACAGGCGCGAGGAAAGGATTTCCTGATGAGCACCGTCGTGAACGCCAAAGGCATCCCTCTCCCCTACACGGGCACGTCCACCCATTGGTTCTCGGCGACCGGATCCGGGCCGGAATTGCACGGCACCTCCGGCAACGACTCCTTCTGGGGGGACGCCAGCGTCAACGTCACCATCTATGGCGGCGCGGGCGACGACTACTATCACCTCTATTCCACCAACAACAAGGTGGTGGAGGATCCCGGGGCTGGCATCGACACGATCGACACATGGATGAGCTACAAGCTCCCCGACAATTTCGAGAATCTCGTCGTCACCGGCAACAATCGCTATGCGTTCGGAAATGCGTTGGACAACATCATCAAGGGTGGCTCGGGCCATCAGACGCTGGATGGCGGTCAGGGCAACGACGTGCTGATCGGCGGCAGCGGCGCCGACACTTTCATCATCACCAGGGGCAATGGAAGCGACCTCATCACCGATTTCGGCGCGGACGACACGGTCCGCCTCAATGGCTACGACTTCATGTCTTTCGACGACGTCAAGGCACATATGACCCAGGCAGGATCGAACCTTCTGCTGAACCTCGGATCCGACGAGGTGCTGGTCTTCAACAACACGACGGTGGACAAGCTGGCGCCCAGCCAGTTCGAACTGCCGATCGACAAGTCCGGAATGACGCTGTCCTTTTCCGACGACTTCAACACGCTCAGCCTTTGGAACGGCCATGATGGCACCTGGAATTCCAACTTCTGGTGGGGAGCGCCGAACGGAAGCACGTTGAGCAGCAATGGGGAGCTGCAATGGTACATCGACGCCAATTACGGCCCGACCAGCTCAGTCCACCCGTTCAGCGTGGAAAACGGGGTGCTCACCATCACCGCGGCGCAAGCGCCGGCAGACATCAAGCCACTGATCAACAATTACGATTACACTTCGGGCATCCTGACGACCCACGAAAGCTTCTCGCAAACCTACGGCTATTTCGAAATGCGGGCGGACCTGCCCGAAACGGCCGGAGCCTGGCCGGCCTTCTGGCTGCTGCCGGAAGACGGCTCGTGGCCGCCGGAGCTGGACGTCCTGGAAGCGCGCGGGCAGGATCCGAACACGCTCATCATGACGGCGCACACGAACGAGACGGGACAGCACACCAAGGTCTCTTCCTCGGTGAATGTTTCGGACACCGACGGCTTCCATACCTATGGCCTGCTGTGGACGCCGGATACGCTCGTCTGGACCTATGACGGCGTAAAGGTCGCCGAAGCCGCGACGCCGTCCGACATGCACACGCCCATGTACATGCTGGCCGATCTCGCCGTCGGCGGCTTTGCCGGCGCGCCTCCCGACCATCTCGCCACGCCGGCGGAGATGAAGATCGACTATATCCGCGCCTATACGCTGGATGACCTGCAGCACCACCCCCTGGACGTCGCGGGCGACCACTCGGTCTGAGCGCCGATGTCTCGGGACATGAGCCGCCAAGGGAGCGCGGGAACGATGGGACAGTCAGGTCTGCGGGCGGTCTTGTGGCGCGCCATCGCCGATGTCGGCGTTTTCTCGTTGCTGATCAACATCCTGCTGCTGGTGATCCCGCTCTATCTGTTGCAGGTGTATGATCGGGTCCTGCCTTCCTCCAATGTCGAGACGCTTGTCTACCTGTCGGTCATCGCGGTTCTCGCGCTGGTCTTTCTGGGCTTTCTGGACACGGTGCGCTCCATATACACACAGCGCGTCGCGGCCAGCATCGACAGCAAGCTCGGGGAGGAGACGTTCGCCGCCACGCTTGGCGCCGACCACGCCTCCGCAGGCCTGTCGCCATTGCGTGATCTCGCCTCGGTATGCGCCTTCATCAGGTCGCGCGGCGTGGCCGTCCTGTTCGACCTGCCGTTTGCTCCGTTCTTCCTCGGCCTGCTCTACCTGATCCATCCCGTCCTGTTCTGGCTCACTCTGGCTGGCGTGGCGATGCTGCTTGCACTGGTCCTGGCAACCCAGCTTGCCATCGGCAGGAACGACGCCTTGTTTTCACAGCGTTCGGCGGTCGCCAGCCAGTCGGAGCAGGCCTTTGCCCGCAACGCGGAGACGCTGCGCGCCATGGGCATGGTCCAGAACGCCGCGCGGGCGTGGGGCAAGCACGTCGCCGAAGCGCTGATCGTTCACGACCGCGCATCGACGGCCAATGCGATCTTCAGCGGAACGTCCCGGGCCGTGCGGATGATGCTCCAGCTGGCGATACTGGGCGTGGGCGCATGGCTTGTCCTGCAAGGCAAGATGACGGCTGGGATGATATTCGCGTCTTCCCTGGTATCGTCGCGCGCGCTGCAGCCGCTCGACCAACTGATCGGCTCGTGGCGGCAGATCGTCGACGCCAGGCGATCGTGGAAACGGCTGGAGGCAACCCTTTCGGCACGTCCGTCCGCGGTGCAAAAACTGGCCTTGCCTGATCCGTCAGGCGCGATTTCGGCGCAGGATCTGATCTACGTCGCGCCGAATACGCCCGGCGGTCCGCCCATCGTCAAGAGGCTGAATTTCCACATCGGGGCCGGCGAGGCGGTGGCGATCGTCGGCCCGAGCGGAGCCGGCAAATCGACGCTCGCCAGATTGCTTGTCGGTGCGCTCCAACCGGTCAGCGGCTCGGTCAGGATCGACGGCGCGGACCTCAGGACCTGGGACGAAAAGCAGCTTGGAAGGCATATCGGCTATCTCGCGCAGGAGGTGGAACTGTTCCCGGGATCGATCGCGGAGAACGTCGGCCGCTTCGACCCCGACGCGGATGACGCCTCGATCGTCGAGGCGGCAAAGCGTGCCGAGGCACATGAACTGATTTTGACGCAGCGCGACGGCTACCAGACGATGATCGGTCCGTCTGACCGGGCGCTGTCGGGCGGCGAGCGCCAAAGGATCGGGCTGGCGCGCGCCCTGCACGGCAACCCCAGAATTCTCGTCCTGGACGAGCCCAACGCTCATCTCGACGGCGCCGGCGAGGCGGCGCTCGAAGCGGTGCTCTCGGCTGCGCGCGCGGCGGGGATTACCTTGATCGTGATCACGCACCGCCCTTCGATCGCAGCGGCCTGCGACCGCGTGATGCTGCTGCGCGACGGCGCGATCGAAGCCTTCGGCCCGAGCAGCGATTTGCTGCGGCAGCCGCTCGTCGGCAATTCTTCCCGGCAGAATACGGTGGTGACGGGGTCGTTCGCCACGACGATCCGCAGCGCCCCGCAAAAAACCCGCTTTGGATCGTAGATGATGGCAGTGCACAGCCTCGCCGGGGAACGCAATCCACGCACCGACACAGGGCGCGTGGCATTCGCCGGTTATGCGGCGATAGCGATATTTGCAGGTTGCTTCGGTTATTGGGCGGCCTATGCCCCCTTGTCCGGCGCGGTGATCACGCAAGGAACGATCTCGGCGATGGGAGGCAACATCCTCATCCAGCACCCCGAGGGCGGCATCGTCCAAGAGTTGCTGGTCCACGAAGGCGATCGCGTGCAGCAGGCGCAGGATCTGATCGTGCTGGATCCAACCGCCGCGGAGGCCGAATTGAACCGGCTGACGAGGCAGTCGATCGCGCTCAGGGCAAGTGCGGCGCGGCTGGAGGCGGAGCGGGACGGGCTGGACAGGCTGGCGCCGATCACAACAGCGGCGCCGGCGCCGCTTCAGCACGATTTCGAAATGCTGGTTCGCGAACAGCAGAAGGAATTCGACGCCAGGCTCGCCCGGTTCCGGTCGGAACGATCGATCCTCCAGCAGCGGGTCGTCATGCATCGGCAGTCCGTCGTGGGATTGGACGCCCAGAAACAAGCCATCCAGCAGCAGGTCGAGGTGGTGAAGAAGGAGCTCGGCATCAAGACCAGCCTCTTGGACAAGGGCCTGACCAACCGCACCGAATACTCCCAGCTTCTGCGCAGCGAAGCCGACCTCGTCGGCCAGGCGGGGGCACTGGAGGCCAATCTTGCATCGGCCAGCACCCAGATCGTCGAGGCGCAGGAGCAGACCGAGCGCTTGACCACGCAACGGGTGGAGGAGGCGCTGACGAAGCTGGACGAGGTTCGCTCCAACCTGGCCGATGTCGAGGAACAGATCAGGGCGGCCGCGGCGGTGCTGCGGCGCACGACAATCAAGGCGCCGGCAGCGGGCATCGTGGTGTCATCGACCTACAATTCCAAGGGCAGCGTGATTGCTCCGGGCGAAAAGATCATGGAAATCCTGCCGACGACATCGGGATTGGTCGTCGACGCGAAGCTGCGGCCGAAGGACATCGATCAGGTGCGCGTCGGCCAGCCGGCGAAACTACGATTGTCCGCCTTGAACACGCGGCTCACGCCCGAGGTTCCAGCCACCGTGACACAGATTTCCGCGGATCGGCTGATCGACGAGGCTACGCGTGAACCCTATTTCCGGGCGAAGCTGAAGATCGACGCCCTGCCATCCCGCGTGAGGCCCGAACAGCTCTATCCCGGGACGCCGGTCGAGACGTTCATCAACACTGGCGACCGGACTTTCCTGGAATATCTCGCACGGCCGATGCTCGATTCGTTCGCCCGCGCCTTCACGGAGCAGTAGGCGCGGACCGGTAGATCGATCGGCCGACGCCCATAGCTCTTGGCCCGAGGCAACGTTGGAACAGTCAGCGCACCACTTCGCGGTGGCCGCTGGGCAGGCGCGTGGCGATCAGCTTGTCGATGCGGCGGCCGTCGAGATCGACCACCTCGAAGCGCCAGCCTTGCGCGTCGACGCATTCGCCGGTCGCCGGCAGATGGTGCATGTGTGACAGCACATAGCCGGCGACGGTCTCGTAGTCGCGGTTTTCCGGCAGGTCGATGCCCAGCACCTCGGCCATCTCGTCGGCCTGCATATAGCCGGCAAGCAGCCATGAGCCGTCGTCGCGCTTGACGGCATTCTCCTCCTCGCCGGCTTCGAGGTCGGAACGGAAGACACCGGTGATGGCCTCCAGGATGTCGGCGGGGGTGACGATGCCTTCGAAATGGCCGTATTCGTCGTGCACCAGCGCCATCGGCACGTCGGATTCCTTCAGCGTCTGCAGCACGTCGAGCGCGTCGGCCTGATCGTGCACGATGGGCGCGGTGCGCACGTGCCGACGCGGGTCGAGCGCGCGGCCGCCCAGCAATGCCGCCAGCACATCACGTGTCTGGACGACACCGATCATGGCGTCGACGCCGCCGTCGCCGGCGGGCAAGCGCGAATGCTGCGTATCCATCAGGAGCTTGCGGGTGGTCGCATCGTCGGACTGGAGGTTGATCCAGTCGACCTCGGTGCGCGGCGTCATGACGGCGCGCACGGCGCGGTCGCCAAGCCGCATGACGCCGGCGATCATGCGGCGCTCGTCGGACTCGATGGTGCCGTGATGCTCGGCCTCGGCGACCAGCATCTTGATCTCCTCGTCGGTAACCTTCTCCTCGCTCTCGCCGCGCTGGCCGAGCAGCCAAAGCACGGCGCGGCCCGAAATATCGAGCAGGAAGACCAGCGGCGCCGAGACGGTGGCGAGGACGGTCATGGCCGGGGCGGCGCGCACGGCGACCCGCTCGGGATCGCGCAGCGCGATCTGCTTGGGCACGAGCTCACCGATGATCAGCGAGGCATAGGTGATGATGGCCACGACGATGCCGACGCCGAGCGGATCGGCGATGTTTTCGCGGATGCCGTTCGAGGCCAGGAACTGCGCCAGCCTTTCGCCGAGAGTGGCGCCGGAAAAGGCGCCGGACAGCACCCCGACCAGGGTGATGCCGATCTGCACCGAGGACAGGAACTTGCCGGGGTTGGAGCCAAGCGCAAGCGCCCGGCCGGCGCCTTTGACCTCGCGATCGATCATTGCCTTGAGGCGGGCCGGCCGCGACGAGACGATGGCAAGCTCGGACATTGCCAGAAGGCCGTTCACGCAGATGAGGACGACCACGGTGGCGATTTCAACATATAGCATCAGGGGTCAATAGCATTGCCGTGCTGGATTGGAAAATAGTCAGCAGCCGTTTTCAGGAAGATGACAGCGCATGCGGCCCCGTCAGGCGGCATCCCAGGGCGGCGCCGAAAAATGCTCGACCAGCGCATCGACTACGACGCGGACCTTCGGCGTCACTGCTCGCGTCACCGGCCAAACGGCGTGGACGGCAATGTTTTCGACGAGGCGGTCCGACAGCACCATTTCGAGCGCACCGCTCCTGAGGCTGTCCGCCGCCAACCATGTCGGCAGGAAGGTGATGCCGCAGCCGGCAAGGGCGGCGTCGAGCATCGGCTCGCCATTGTCGAGGACCAGCCTTGCCCGCGGTGTGAACTTTCCGATTTGGCCGTCGACGTGCCTTATGGTCCAGGGATGGGCGACGCCGTTACGGGTGTAGCCGATCAGCTTATGAGCGGCGAGCTCCTCGATCGTTCGCGGCCTGCCGTGCTCCTCGAGGTAGGCGGGGGCGGCCAATACGCACGAGCGTTGGACATAGAGCCGCCGCGCCGCGAGCGACAGGCTGTCGTCGAGCTCGCCCATGCGAACTGCCAGGTCGATGCCTTCTTCGATGAGATCGACGCGACGGTCGTTGAAGGAGATCTCCATCGCCAGATCGGGGAAGCGCTTGGAAATGTCGAACAAAACTGGGGCAACGCAGCGCTGGCCGAAGGCCGACGGCAAATCGACCCGAAGCCGGCCCGAGGGCACCTGCCGGTGCGAGGCAAGCAGCGACTGGGCGGCTTCGATTTCGGACAGCGCCCTGACGCAGGCTTCGTAATAGCTGAGGCCTTCGCTTGTCGGGCTCAGGCTGCGGGTGGTGCGATTGAGCAGACGCACCCCAAGCCGATGCTCCAGCTGTGCGATCGATTTGCCGACCGCCGATTTCGTCACGCGCAGCCGTTCTCCCGCACTGGTGAAGCTGCCGGCTTCGATCGTTTGAACGAAGGCGACAATGCCCTGCAGATCGGCGGATTCCATGGCTGTGCCCCTATTGTAGAATAATGATCTTCAATTCGTTTCCAATTATGCCGCATAGAAGCACTTTTTTCCATAGTGGAATGACGTAAAGATCTCGCCAGCAACTCAATCCGGAGCAGACGAGATGAACAGAGACATCAACAGATCCTGGCAAATGACCGGTTTTGGCCTGTCCAAGCTGCAACCGGCGCAGGGAAAGGTACCCGCCCCCAGGCCTCATGAGCTGCTGGTGCGGATCAAGGCCATATCGCTGAATTACAAGGATCGAATGATCCTGGACGGGGTGCTGATCCCGGACCTCGTCTTTCCCTTCGTGCCGACATCGGATGCGGTGGGCGAGGTCGTGGCGGTCGGCGGCGGCGTCAGCCGCTTCCAGGCCGGGCAACGCGTGCTGGGCCAAGTGATCGCCGACTGGCCTGACGGCGATGCGCCGCCGGTGCTTCACCAGCACACGCTGGGATTGTCACTGCCCGGCACCTTGTCCGATTACGTGCTGCTTCACGAGGATGCCGTCGTGCTGGCGCCGCCTTCGCTCAGCGACGCCGAGGCCTCGACGCTGCCGATCGCGGCGCTGACGGCGTGGTTTGCCTTGGCGGAGGCGACGAAGCCGGTGCCCGGCCAGACCATTCTTATCCAGGGTACCGGCGGCGTGTCGCTGTTTGCACTGCAATTCGCGGCCGCTTTCGGCCTGCGCGCCATCGTCACCTCGAGCAGCGACGACAAGCTCGAACGGGCCAGGAAACTCGGCGCCTGGCAAGTGATCAACTACCGCACCCAGCCGGCATGGGACGAAGCCGCGCGTGACCTGACGGGTGGAACCGGCGTCAACCATATCCTGGAGATGGTCGGCGGCGACAATGCGCGGCGATCGCTCGATGCCCTGGCCGCCGACGGCCGCCTGTCGGTCATCGGCCTGCTGGGCTCGATGGAACTCAGCTTTCCGATCGTGCCGTTCCTGCGCAATCGCATCGTCGTGCAAGGGATATCGATCGGTCATCGCCGCGCCTTCGAGCGGATGAACCAGGCGATCGAGGTGCTCGGTATCCGGCCGGTGGTCGACAAGGTCTTCGGCTTCGAGGAGGTGGAGCAGGCCTTCCAGCATCTGGAGAAGGGACCGTTCGGCAAGGTCGTGGTCGCCACGAGCTGACTTCAGGCATCACGGCAGTTGCTTCAGCACGCCGAGCACGGCCTTGCCGTCGGTGAAATAGGGGTCGCCGCCGCCATTGCGCCCGTGCGTGGTGGCGCCGATGCCTTCCAGTTCGCTGGTTGAGATCAGCATTCCGGCGGCGGTCAAATCCTGGATAAGAAAGTCGCGTTCGGCATCGATGTCGGGGCCGATATGATGGGTGATGGCGCCGGTGTCGTGGCTCAGGCCCACGCCACGGTCGAAACTGGCCGAGCCCAGCCGTAGCGGACGGCCGTCGTCGCCGGTGGCATCAGTCTGCCAGAAGCGCACATGGTGACGGCGGTCGGCGCTGCCGCCGACCGGCTTCTCGAAGGCAAGATCCTGGGCGCGACCTTCGAACAGCAGCCGGCTCACCGGCGCGTCCGGATAGGGGCGCGAAAACAAGACGCTTTCGCCGATGTCGATCGCTGTCCTCAATGTGATGGCGTCGGCCGTGTCCCAGCCAGCGACGGCGAAGGCATGGACAACCTCCTTTTGCGTGCCGATCAGGCCGACATTGATCGGGTCGCCCGGAATGCCTTGCGGGGTGTGCGTCACCATCTCGAAGCTTTGGCTGCGAAAGCCGCGATCGCGAAACGTCCAGAATTCCGGCGCGGCGACATAGGCCAGCACCAGATAGGTCGCCAGGAGCAACACCAGCCAGGTCGCAGCGCGTCGTCGGAAGCTTCGTTGGCTCATCGATGCCGCTCGAGTTCTACGACGTCACTGTACGCGGCGAAGCCGCCGCCAGGCAAAGGGATCAGCGGCAGGCGCGATAGCCGCTCTTGCGGTTCTTGATGTCGAAGTGGAAATGGTTGCGGTGGTCGTAGTTGTAGCCGGGGCCGAGCACGGTGGTGAAATACTGGCAGCCGTCGGCGCGCACATTGTTGAGGAAGCCGCGGGTGCGGAAGGCGAACAGGCCGGGCTTGCGCACGTCGATGTCGTTGCCATTGTTGAGTTCGATGCTCATCACGTCGAGCGCGTTGCCCTTGCCGTGTTCCGACAGCACGCCTTCGCCGGCGATGTTGCGGCAGGAATAGCTGGAACCCTGGTGGATGGTCCTGACGCCGGAGAAGTAGCGCCAGCGGGCGGAAGGAACGAGCTCGTTCTTCGTCCACGCGGCGAAGCTGGCGGCCATGTCGCAGGTCAGCGTCGCGGCGGGCTTCATCTCGACGCTGCCGATGGCCGAAACCTTCACCGGATAGTCGATGCCGCACTGGCCTTCATGGATCGGCGCCAGGTCGGTGAAGGTGACGCCGAGGCGCCTCAGCTGCTGACGGCAGTCGGTCTCGCTGGCCGGCATCTGCTCGACCGGCGACATCGGCTCGTCCATGCGTGGATAGGCGGCCTGCGTCATGTAGGGATTGGAAGGAACCAGCCGCTGCATGCCTGAATATTGCGGCACGGCCGCGGTCTGCGCGCCGACATCGACGGCTGGCTCCAGTGCCAGCACGTTGCCGGTGTTGCAGGCCGACACCGCGGCCAGCGCAAGCAGGGCGGCCAGCCCGCCGGCCGCGGCGCGCGCGCGTTTCGATTGCCGCGCAAGCGCCAGCGCGGCACGAAATATCCCGTCCATCGGCAGTCCCTTTCCCGATAGGCGGGATTTTAACGATCAACGGTAAAGGAAAAATCAGCGCCGGCGTTCATGCCTGCGGCCGAATTGCGGCATCGCTTCTGAGCCGGCCCTACTGGCAGAAAGTACCGCCGTGGCGGCGCGGCTCGAGGTCGAGGTGCAAATGCAGCGAATGATCGGCATCGCTGCCCGGGCCCAGCACGGTCTTGAACGGCCCGCAGGCGGCCTTGCGCACCGCGTCGAGGAATTTGGCGTCCTTGTCCGGTGGCGCCGGGCCGACCTCGATCGTCCTGCCGTCCGCAAGTGTGAAGCTGGCAATATCGAGCGCATTGCCGAAGGCATGTTCGGACAGTTTGCGCGTGCCGTTGCGTGGCCGGCACACAAAGGCCGATGCCTGGCCGATCGATTTCAGGTCGGTGCCGAATTCGGCTTTCGCCGCCGGCTGGATGACGTTGCCGGCAAAGCGTGCCGCCGCCTCGGCCATTGCGCAATTGAGCTCGGCGCCCGGGGCAATGGCGATCGACTTGCCAAGGCTCTTCAGCACCAGGGGATAGGGGATCGAACAGCCGATATCGCGATCGCTTTCAGCCTTGTGCTCCTCGAATTCGACACCGAGACCCCTCAGCCGCTCGCGGCAGGCGACTTCCTCGGCAGGCATTTTCGCGTCTGGCAGGTCAGCCGAACGCGGATCGGGAAGCATCTCCTTTTTGTCCGCGTCCGCCGGCTTTGGCGGCGGTGGCGGGGCGAGGGCCGGCGGCTCAACCTCCGGTTCCGCAGTCTCAGGCCTTTGTGTCGGCGTCGGCGCCACGGCTGGCGGCTCCGGTTCGCCTTTCGCATCGGCTGGCGGCTCGGGCCGGGCTTGTTGCTTCCGAGGGGATCCTTCCTCCTGAAACCGGTCGGATGTTGCGGCTGGATTTTGCGTGTTCGGTTCTGGCGCGTCAGCGGGGCGCGGTTCAGGCACGGGGACATCCGCACGTACCGGCTTCGGATTTTGCGTCCTCTGCCGTGCCGGCTTCGGCTTGCGATGCCTTTCGCCGCGCGGTTTCAGCTGCCGGTCAACCCGCGGCGTCAGCGGCTGTTCCACCCGTGGTGAAAGCGGCTCGTGATGCCTGTGACGATGCCTGGCATCGGCCGGCGTCACCAGCAGTGCTGTCACGACCATGACCAATGCAATCCTGTATTTTCGGGAAAAGCTCAGTGTTGCCATCGCCTCGAAACGGTGCCGGGATGCTCGAAGTTGCCTGGAAGGCGCTTAGGCCCGATCACAATCGATTACCGGCGCGTTACGCACCGATCGCTTCCAGCCCTTCCTCCAGCCAATCGGCGAGCAACGGCAAGCCGAGCAGGTATTTGGCCGTGTGCTTGTTGGCGCGCTCGCGCGCGGCGGCGACGGCGTCGGCCCATTCCGAGGCATCGTAGTCGCCACGGCCGACCCAAGCGAGTGCGACGAGCTCGGCCGCCTCGTCGACATTGAGGTCGTTGATCAGCTCGCGCAGTTCCTCTTCGGTCAGGTTTTCCGAGCTTTCCTCGGCGAGTCCGTCATGATGATGATTGTCACGGGTGTTTCCATCGAACTCGATTTCGTGTTCGGCGCCGTCGGCATAGTCTTCATTGATCGCGGCGCTCAACGCCTTGCATTTGAGGATGAACAGCCGCACGGTGTCGGGCCCGATCGTCAAATCCCAGTTCTTTTCAAGCCGTCGCTGCACTGGCGGTCTCCGCTGGCTCAGCTTTCATCGCCGCCGATGATAGCGGATTTCGAGCATCCGTCACCTCATGTTAGCCCCTTGCTTTTTTCCGGGATGAAACCGCCGACACGCTGCGTTAGTGTTGCATTCTCACCCCTCCAGGAGGCTCCGATGCATAAAAGAGTGCTGATCCAGGCGGCGAGCGCGCTTCTCGCTCTGCAGTTCCTTGCCGTTCCGGTGTTTGCCGCAGGCAGCGGTGACGACACCAGTACGACCACCAAATGCAAGAAAGGCATGGTCTGGGACAAGAAGAAGAACAAGTGCGTCGCACCCCAGGAAGGCATGCTGGACGACGACAGCATCTATGATGCCGGGCATGACCTGGCGATGGCCGGCCGCTATGACGAGGCGATCGCCGTGCTCAGCCTCGCCGCCAACAAGCAGGACCCGCGCATCCTCAACTATCTCGGCTATTCGCACCGCCATTCCGGCCGCGTCGCCGTTGGCCTCGGCTATTACGAGGAAGCGCTGCGCATCGATCCCAACTACACGCTGGTGCGCGAATATCTCGGCGAAGCCCATCTCCAGATCGGCGACCTGGCCGGCGCCCAGCAACAGCTGATGGAGATCGAAAAGCGAACCGGCAAGGGTTCACGCGAATACGGCATGCTGGCCGAACAGATCGACCATTTCATGAGGAGCTGACCCCCCTCGATGCCTTTTCGAACCGGCCGCGAGCAATCACGGCCGGTTTTTTGTTGCCATGCCGGCTCCTGCGACGGCGCGGGCGAAAACGGTGATGATTTCTTCAGAAACCGATTTTTGGGCGTGAAAAGCCCGCAAAGATTGCTATATTCAGGGAAATTGCGGTGAACGGTTCCGTTAGCCCGAGGCTGCCGGACCGTTTTCTTTTTGCACCATCGATAAGGCTTTCCCCGAAATGCGGGGGTGGCGGCAGGAAAGGTCAGGTATCATGAACAAGGTCCCGATGACAGGCGAGGGGTTCGCGTCATTGAAGGAAGAACTGCGCTGGCGCCAGCAGGAGGAGCGGCCGCGCATCATCGAGGCGATCTCCGAAGCGCGCTCGCACGGCGACCTATCCGAAAATGCCGAATACCATGCCGCCAAAGAGGCGCAGAGCCTCAATGAGGGCCGTGTCAACGAGCTCGAGGATCTCATCGCCCGGGCCGAAGTCATCGATGTCACCAAGCTCAGCGGCGACAAGGTCAAGTTCGGCGCCACCGTGGTGCTGGTCGACGAGGACACCGAGGAGAAGAAGACCTACCAGATCGTCGGCGATCAGGAGGCGGACGTGAAGTCCGGCCGCATCTCGATCTCCTCGCCGATCGCGCGGGCGCTCATCGGCAAGGAAGTCGGCGACGCCATCGAGGTCAACGCGCCGGGTGGTGCAAGGGGATACGAGATCGTCCAGGTGCAGTTTATCTAAGGGGTTCGAGGGGCGCTGATCTGCGCGTTTTTAGCCAAGGTTGGCGCCGCCCCTCATCCGCCTGCCGGCACCTTCTCCCCGTATAGTGACGGGGAGAAGACGGCTGAACGCGAAGTCGGCGTCTATTCTGCAAACGCTTAAAATTGGCGCAGTCATCGGTGAAGGTGTCCTTCTCCCCGGCAGGGCGATGAGGGGCAGCGCCAGCTTTCCCATTGAATAGATCAGTTCTTGCCAGCGCCGGCCTGACCATGCGTCTGGTGCTCCAGCAGCCTCTCAGCCTCAGCCACCACCCTCGCGGGCGACACTCGCTCACCGGGCGCGGCCTGCAGCGTCGATGCATAGGGGCCGCGCGGGCCGGTCAAACCCGGCTCCGTGGCCAAAAACACCGCGACCGTCGGCAGGCCGAAGGCGCTGGCGAGATGCGTGAGCCCCGTGTCGGCGCCGATTACCAGCCTCGAGCTGCCCAGGATCGCCGCGATGTCGGCCAATGGTGATTTTGGCACGATGCTCGTCGATGGAACTGCCCGGGCGATCGCTTCGGCCACCGCCTGTTCGCGCTCGTCCGACCAGGTCGTGACCGGCGTCATGCCGCGCTCAACCAGCAGGCGGCCGGTTTCGATCCAGTCTTCAACAGGCCACTTCTTGTCCTCGCGGCTGGTGCCGTGCAGCAGGAAGGCCGTGTTGCCGGCTATGCCGGTCTGATTGCCGGGCGGCGGCACAATGCCCGAATCCAGCATCGAAAGATCGGGCCGGTAGCCCAATGCCAGCCCGAAAAGCCGCCGCGTCCGCTCGATGGCGTGGAGGTTGCGGGGGACGGCGTGGCCGACGTCGTAAAGCAGCGTTGCCGAAGGCTCGCGCGCGCTTGAGCGGTCGAAGCCGGCGATCGGCGCCTTCGCCTGCCTGGCCACCAGCGCCGATTTCAACAGGCCTTGCGCATCGATGACCAGATCATAGCGGCACGCACGCAAGGCGCGTCGCAAGGCGGTCGCCTCGCGCCAGGTGGCCTTGTCGAAGAGATGTTTTCGCCAACGCCGGATGGCGACCATGTGAATGGTTCCGACTGCGGGGTGCAGCGCGACGATGCCGGCGAAAGCCTCCTCGACGCACCAGGCGAAGGCAATATCGGGCCGTGCGCGGCGCGCATCCTGGAGCGCCGGAAAAGTGTGGATGACATCGCCCATCGACGAGGTCTTGACGATCAGCACCTTCATGCGGAGGCCGGGATGTCCAGCAGGCGGTCCGCCGCCGCCATGACCCGTGCGACCTCGAGCGTCTTCAGGCAATTGAGGTGGCCGAGCGGACAGATCTTGCGGTGGCAAGGCGAGCAGGAGAGGCCGAGCCAGACCAGTTCGCGCCGTTCGGCCAGCGGCGGCGTATTCTGTGGCGAGGTCGAACCATAGACGGCGACAACCGGCGTGCCGACCGCCGCCGCAACATGCATCAGCCCGCTGTCGTTGGAGACCGCCAGCCCGGCGGCCGCGATCAGGTCGATGGCGTCCTCCAGCCGCGTCTGGCCGGCCAGGTCGACCACGCCAGGAGCGAGGGCTGCGATCTCCGCGGTCACGTCGCGGTCGTTCTTCGACCCGAACAGCGCGACCTTGAACCTTCTGGCCATGAACTCCCGGGCAAGGCCGGCATAGCGTTCGCTCGGCCAGCGCTTGGCCGGGCCGAACTCGGCACCTGGCATCAACGCCACGAATTTCTGCGACTCCAGGCCGAAACGGTCGAGCAGCGTAGCCTGGTTATTGGCGTCCACCGTCAGATGAGGCGCCCGGAAACCGCCACCCTGTGCAAGGCCGAAATAGGCCTGCGCCGTGCGCCGTTTTACGGCCTCCGGCAGCGGAACGATATCGGTCAACAGGCCGTAGCGCATTTCCCTGAGATGGCCGAAACGGCGTGGAATGCGGGCAAAGAACGGGATCAGCGCCGACTTCCAACTGCCGGGCAGGATATAGGCCCTGTCGTAACGGCCGCGCAGCAGACGGCCGAAGCGGCGCCGATGTGCGAATTCGAGCGCGCCGGGTTTCAGCGGGAAATCGATCTGCTGGCGGACCTCAGGCATGCGCTTGACCAAAGGGGCCGCCCAGGCCGGCGCCAGCACGTCGATGGCTGCATTTGGATGAAGCTCCTTCAGCGCCGAGAACAGGCACTGCGCCATCACCATATCGCCCACCCAGCGTGGGCCGATCACGAGGATCGCTGGGCTTTCAGCCATTCGACATAGTCTCTGACGCCGGTTTCGACGCTGCGGAATTGCCCGTTGTAACCGGCGGCGCGCAGACGCGACATATCAGCTTGCGTGAAGCTCTGGTAGCTGCCCTTGAGGTGGTCGGGAAAGGGGATGTACTCGATCTCGCCCTTGCCCAGCGCGTCGATGACGGTTTCGGCAATGGCGCGGAAGGGTTGCGCCCGGCCGGTGCCGCAGTTGAAGATGCCGCTCGCGCCGCGCTTCCACAGCCACAGATTGACATCGGCGACATCGCCGACATGGATGAAGTCGCGGCTTTGCTCGCCCGGACCAAAGCCGTCATGGGCGCCGAACAGCTTTGGATTCTCGCCACGCCCGACCTGGTTGAACAGATGAAAGGCGACCGAGGCCATGGCGTCCTTGTGCGCCTCGCGCGGCCCATAGACGTTGAAGTAGCGCAGGCCCGCGACCTGCGAATGATCGGTATCGAAGACATTGCGCCTGACATAGTCATCGAACAGCTTTTTTGAATAGGCGTAGACGTTGAGCGGCCGCTCAAGCTCCGCGTCCTCGCGGAACTCGGAGCCGCCGCCATAGACCGATGCCGAGGAGGCGTAGAGGAAGGGCACGCGCAGCGCCAGGCAGGCATGCAGCAGCCGCTTCGAATAGGCGTAGTTCACCTCCATCATGAACTTGCCGTTCCATTCGGTGGTGGTCGAGCAGGCGCCCTGATGGAAGACGGCCTCGATGCGGCCGAGCCCGCCGTCCTCGAGGCGGGCCAGGAAATCGTCCTTGTCGAGATAGTCGGCGATCCGCAAGTCAGCAAGGTTGGCGATCTTGTGGCCATCGCTTAGGTCGTCGACGACCAAAATGTCGTCGTGGCCCTCCGAATTGAGCGCGGCGACGATGTTGGAGCCGATCATGCCGGCGCCGCCCGTGACGATGATCATGAACGCCTCTGGTTGCTTGCGATTCCGGTCCTTATAAGGGAGGCTTGCGAAGCTGTCGACAAAGCAGCGTTGCCGGGCGGCACTGGGATCCGCAAGAACAATCGAGGGGTGGACCCGTCCGCGATTGCCCTGCGCGGGGCAGCGCGCCACAGTGGCGCCGCAAAGCTGCCGCTTCAGTCGGCTCGCGCCGCCGGGCGCGATCATGAGGGACCAGGAATGCCGTCGACAGAGCTGCTCGTCGCGTTTTTCGCCACCACGGCGATCTTCGCCTATATTCCAGGCCCGGCCATGCTCTATGCCGCCGCGCAGACGATGGCGCGCGGCCGCTGGTCCGGCCTGACTGCGGCGCTCGGCATTCATCTGGGCGGCTATGTTCACGTCTTTGCCGCTGCCGCCGGCCTGTCCGTGCTTTTCCACGCCGTGCCGCCGCTCTACATGGCGGTCAAGCTCGTCGGCGCGCTCTACCTGATCTGGCTCGGTGTGGCGCTGTTCCGCAAGCGCGCGGAAGGCGACATGGCACTGCCGGCGATCGAGCGGAAATCGGCTTGCCGCGCCTTTTTCGAGAGCATCGCCGTCGAGGTGCTCAATCCGAAGACCGCGATCTTCTTCATGGCCTTCCTGCCCCAGTTCATCGATGCCTCTGCCGCATTCCCGGTCTGGCTGCAATTCGTCGTGCTGGGCACGACAGTCAACCTGATGTTCTCCTCGGCCGATATCGTCTGCGTGTTCCTGGCTGGTGCCCTGATCGGCAGGCTGCGCCGCTCCAGCAGCGCGCAGCGCATGATGCAGCGAGCCGGCGGCGCGGTGCTGGTCGGGCTTGGCGTCCATGTCGCCTTGCAGAAGAGTTGACGAGGCCAGCCGGCGTTGCGCTGGCTCGAATTGCGGTATATCGGCATCGCCATGAACGACCGATCCCGGCCAATTTGTCCTCCATGCATCTTCAAAACCGGTTTTTGCGCGTTGCCAGTGACATGACCAAGCACGACCCACTTTCCCCCGAGCCCTTGCACCGCGCCATCGCGCACTTCGGCCAGGCCACCGTGCTGGTGGTCGGCGATCTCATCCTTGACCGGTTCGTCAACGGCATCATCGAGCGGATTTCGCCTGAAGCGCCGATCCCGGTGCTCCATGGGCGCGGCGAGAGCTTGGCGATGGGCGGCGCCGGCAATGTCGTGGCCAACATCATCTCGCTCGGCGCCGCCGCCATTCCGGTCTCGGTGATCGGCTCTGATACGGCAGGCGACAGCCTGGTGCGCATGCTCGGCGAGCTTGGCGCCGACACGACAGGCCTGGCGCGGGAGCGCGGCCGCATGACGTCGTCCAAGAGCCGCTTCAGCGCGCTCAACCAGCAGGTGCTGCGCTTCGACGAGGAAGAGATCAAGCCGCTCGGCGCGGCGGAGCGCGCGGCGCTGGTCCGGCATTTCCGCGCCGCGCTGGCGCACGCCGACATCGTCATCCTGTCGGATTACGGCAAGGGCATCCTGCTCGACGGCGTCGCCGGCGAATTGATCGCGATCTGCCGCGAGGCGGGAAAGCCGGTGCTGGTCGATCCGAAGGGCCGGGATTATGCACGCTATGCCGGCGCGACCGCCATCACGCCCAACCGCAAGGAACTCGGCGAAGCGGTCGAACGGCCGGTGTTCAGCGATGACGAGATCGTGGCCGCGGCGCGCGAGCTGCTTGCGGCGCATGGCTTCGACTTCGTCGTCGCCACGCGCAGCGAAAAGGGCATGAGCGTCGTCGGTCCGACGGAGGCGCGCCACATCGCCACGCAGGCGCGCGAAGTGTTCGATGTGTCGGGCGCCGGCGATACGGTGATCGCGACCTTCGCGCTGGCGCTTGCCGCCGGCGCCGATCCGGCCGCGGCCGCCTCGATCGCCAATGCAGCCGGCGGCGTTGTGGTGGGCAAGCGAGGCACGGCGCGGCTGACGGTCGAGGAACTCAACGGCGCGCTGTTTCGATCGCACGGTCCGAGCGTCCACAGGGATGCCATCCTCGACGCCAAATCGGCCGCACGGCTGGTGTCGGCGTGGAAGGAGGAGGGCCTCAGCGTCGGCTTCACCAATGGCTGTTTCGACATCCTGCATGCCGGCCATGTCAGCCTGCTGCACGCGGCGCGCAGCCAGTGCGACCGGCTGGTGCTCGGCCTCAACAGCGACGCTTCGGTGCGCCGGCTGAAGGGGCCGGAACGGCCTGTCAACGACCAGCATGACCGCGCCTGCGTGTTGGCGGCACTCGCGTCTGTCGACGCGGTGGTGGTCTTCGACGAGGACACGCCGCTGGCGCTGATCGAGGCGCTTCTGCCCGACATACTGGTCAAGGGCGCCGACTACACTGTCGACACCGTGGTCGGCGCGGACGTGGTGCAGAAAGCCGGCGGGCGCGTGGTCCTGGTCGATCTCGTCGCCGGCAAGAGCACGACCGGCACCATCGGCAGGTTGCGCTCGGCCGGTAATAAGAATTGAGGGTTTCATGTCCGAACTGAACGATTACCTGGTCCGCTCGGCGGCCGCGATCACGGCGCTGGTCGAGCGCGATCTCACAGGCGCGATGGAACGTGCGGCGAGCGCGATCGTCGCCGCCCTTTCGTCGGGCAAGGCGCTGCTGATCTGCGGCAATGGCGGTTCGGCCAGCGACGCCATTCACATCGCCGGCGAACTGGTCGGCCGCTTTCTCAAGGAGCGCAAGGGCTACAATGTCATCGCGCTGCCGGCCAATGCCGCGGTGCTGACCGCCTGGGGCAATGATTACGGCTTCGACACCGTTTTTTCGCGCCAAGTCGAGGCGCATGGCGCGGCCGGCAGCGTGCTTCTGGCGATCTCGACCAGCGGCAATTCGCCGAGCATCCTGGCGGCCGCCGAACAGGCGCGGACCATGGGCATGACGGTGATCAGCCTGACAGGCGACACAGGCGGCAAGCTCGCGCCGCTGACCGACATCCTGCTCAACGTGCCCTCGACCTCGACGCCGATCATCCAGCAGGGGCATCTGTGCCTCTACCATCACCTGTGCGAGGTGGTGGAAGCGCGCCTCAGCAATGGCTGACAAGGCGCCGCACCCGTTGGCCGAGCCGGGCCTGTGGGTGGAGCGGATCGGCGGCAGGGTTTTTCCCGCCGGCCAGCCGGCTCTGTTCCTCGATCGCGACGGCACCATCAATGTCGATACCGACTATCCCAGCGATCCGGCCGAGATCGAGCTCCGGCCGCAGATGTTGCCGGCGATCGCCGCCGCCAACAATGCCGGCATCCCGGTCGTGGTGGTGACCAACCAGTCCGGCATCGCGCGCGGCTATTTCGGCTGGAGTGCCTTCGCCGATGTGAACCGCCGCGTGCTCGAGCTGTTGCGCGATCAGGGCGTTGTCGTGGACATGGTGCTGGCCTGCGCCTACCACGAGGCTGGCGTGGGGCCGCTGGGCATATCGGATCACCCGATGCGCAAACCCAATCCCGGCATGCTCTTCGAGGCGGCGAGACGCCTCGATCTCGATCTCCGGCGGTCCGTGATCGTCGGCGACAAGCTGGCCGACATGGAGGCAGGCCTGAGCGCCGGCCTGCCGCAGGGCTGGCTCGTCGGCGGCGAGGCGCAGCTTCGCTCCGGCTTCGTCATCAGGCCCTTGCGGGACAGCAGCGACCTCGACGGTCTCATCGCCGCCATAGGGCGGCTCGATGGCCGGGATAAGCGGTCTTGATCCGGGCCTGACCGCTCACGCCGGTTCGCTGCCTTGCGAGGCCTCATACAGTTTGGCCTCGGTGGCGAAGGAATAGATCATCACCGACATCGAATAGACGAAGCCGTGCCGGCCGCACAGGAAGTAGCGCTTGGCCAGGTAGAATTTCAGGAAGTTGCCGAGCGGCGAAAGCACCAGCCGCACCAGGCCCGGCTTCTTGCCTTTCTCGACCAGGGTGGCCGCCTTGAGGCTGGAATAGGCATTTGCCCGGGCCAGATCCTCCTCGACCGATATTTCGCGGCGATGCAGCAGCACGCCGCTTTCGATCGTGCTGGTCTCGCCGGAAACGCCGAAGGATTCATGGACCCGCGCGGTCACGTCCATGGTCGCACCTTCCCGGCGGAAAAGCCGCAACAGCCTGTTGTGCAGCACCCAGCGATGGGCATAGCCGTAGCCCTTCAGCCAGTCGCGGCGGCGGATGTACCATCCGCTGATGCCGGCATTCGCCGTCTCGACCGCCGCCATGATCGACTGCCGCAGCCGGTCGTCGACGCGTTCGTCCGGGTCGATCGAAAGACACCAGGGCTGCGTGGCGTGGTCGAGCGCGAATTGCCGCTGATGCGGAAAACCCGGCCAGCCATTGTGCAGCAGCTTTATCGGATAGCCCTCAGCGACAAACTGCCGAACGATGTCCAACGTGGCGTCGGTGGAGCCTGAATCGACGATGACGATCTCGGCGCAAAAATCGATGCTTTCGAGGCACGGGCCGATCATATCGGCCTCGTTCATGCAGATGATGAGCGCCGAAATCGGGCTTGCAAACCTGGTCATGGTCCCTTCCACGGCGGATTGTCCTTGGAACTTACGCTGCTTGGGCAAGGAAACCAATCAGGCGCCAAATCGCACAAGACGATCCGGCTGCCTGCGCTGTCCGTTATCAACGCGGCGGCGATGTGGCGAAATTCCGGAATTCGCTTTGGCCGGGTGCCGCAATCGATCGGCGTCACGGCCGCTCGAACGAGACCAACCCTTCATCCTTGACCCGGCGGATGGTGAGGGCTGTGCGCACCGTGTCGACGTTCGGCGTGGAGGTCAGTTCCTCGATGACAAAGGTCTGGAAGGCGCCGAGGTCGCTTGCCACGCAGTGCAGGAGGAAATCGGATTCGCCCGACACCATCCAGGCATCGCGTACGACCGGCCAGCCGCGCGTGCGCTCAGCGAAGATGCGAAGCTCGGCATCGGCCTGATGGTGCAGGCCGACCAGGCAGAAGGCGACCACGTCGAGACCGAGCGCCGGCGCGTTGAGCAGCGCCCGATAGCCGCGAATGATGCCGGCTTCCTCCAGTCGCTTGACGCGGCGTAGGCAAGGCGGTGCCGAAATGCCGACGCGGTTCGACAGTTCGACATTGGTCATGCGCCCATCTGCCTGCAATTCGCGCAGGATCTTCCAGTCGATTGCGTCGAGGTCGGCCTTGAGCGGCATTTCGGGGCTTTCGATGATTACGGGTGGCGCAAGAATCTTGCGGGATTTTGTAATTAAACGACTTTGCTGTCCACGCCATCCCCTACGAAGAAATCCGCGTCGTACCGGAGCGGTTCGCCCGGTGCGACAAAGCTTTCCGGGGACGAACGCCAACTTGCCTTGCTGGCGTCGTGGGCAACACTTACATTACGCGCGACATCGACGAGTTTTCCATGCCGCAAACGCCGGCAGCCCTCCGCAGAGGCTTTTCATGACCACCAAGCACGCGCCTGTCCTCATCATCGGTTCCGGCCCGGCCGGTTATACCGCGGCGATCTATGCCGCCCGCGCCATGCTGAAGCCGATGCTGGTCGCCGGCCTGCAGCAGGGGGGCCAGCTGATGATCACCACCGACGTCGAGAACTATCCCGGTTTCGGCGAACCCATCCAGGGTCCGTGGCTGATGAGCGAGATGCTCAGGCAGGCCGAGCATGTCGGCACCGACATCATCGCCGACATCATCACCGAGGTCGATCTCAACGTGCGGCCGTTCCGCGCAACCGGCGATTCCGGCACCGTCTACACGGCCGATGCCCTGATCATCGCCACCGGCGCGCAGGCCAAATGGCTTGGCATTCCGACCGAACAGACGTTCATGGGCTTCGGCGTATCGGCTTGCGCCACCTGCGACGGCTTCTTCTACCGCGGCAAGGATGTCGCGGTGGTCGGCGGCGGCAATTCGGCGGTGGAAGAAGCACTCTATCTGTCGAACCTCGCCAAGAGCGTGACGGTCATCCACAGGCGCTCGGACTTCCGCGCCGAACGCATCCTGCGCGAGCGGCTCTTGAAGAAGGACAATGTCCGCGTCATCTGGGACACGGTTGTCGACGAGATCACCGGCCGTCCGGGCAAGACGCCACTGCCGCCTTCGGTCGAAGGGTTGAAGCTGCGCAACGTGGTGACGGGTGTCGAGACGCAGCTCGAGGTCGACGGCGTGTTCGTCGCGATCGGCCATGCGCCGGCGGTCGAGCTGTTCGTCGGCAAGCTGAAGCAGAAGCCGAACGGCTATCTGTGGACGGCGCCGGATTCGACCCGCACCGACGTGCCCGGCGTGTTCGCCGCCGGCGACGTGACCGACGATATATACCGCCAGGCGGTGACTGCGGCGGGGCTGGGCTGCATGGCGGCGCTCGAGGCGGAGAAGTACCTGGCCGGCATCGAGGTGCATCGCGAGGCGGCCGAATAGCGGTTCGCAAACTGTTGAAAGAACGGCTTAGAAACGCCGTGTAAAAGCCTGATTTTTCATTCAGACGCCAAACAGGAACGAGGGGAATCATGGCGTTGGACTGGGACAAGCTACGCGTGTTTCACGCTGCGGCGGAAGCGGGGTCGTTTACACATGCGGCCGAGACGCTGCATCTGTCGCAATCGGCGATTTCGCGCCAGGTCAGCGCGCTCGAGCACGATGTCGGCGTGCCGCTGTTCAACCGTCACGCCCGCGGCCTGGTGCTGACCGAACAGGGCGAGATGCTGTTCCGCACGGCGCATGACGTGCTGATGAAGCTCGAGACCATCAAGTCGCGGCTGACCGAGACCAAGGACCGCCCCTCCGGCGTGCTCAGGGTCACGACCACGGTCGGGCTCGGCGCCGGCTGGCTGACCGAGCGCGTGCAGGAGTTCATCGAGCTCTATCCTGAAATCAGCCTGCAACTGATCCTCGCCAACGAGGAGCTCGACCTCACCATGCGCCAGGCCGATTGCGCCATCCGGCTGCGCCAGCCGCAGCAGCCGGACCTTATCCAGCGCCGCCTGTTCACGGTGCATTTCCACCTCTATGCTTCGCCAGGCTATATCGCCAAGCATGGCAGGCCGGCTTCGGTGGCCGAGCTCAAGGCGCATCGCATCGTCACTTTCGGCGTGCCGGTGCCCGCGCATCTGTCGGAGCTGAACTGGCTGGAAACGGTCGGCGATTTCGAGGGCGGCCAGCGCGTGCCGACGCTGCAGATCAACGACATATTGTCGATCAAGCGCGCGGTGCAGGGCGGCGCCGGCATCGCCATGCTGCCCGACTATGTCATCTCCAAGGATTCCGGCCTGGTGCAGCTCCTGCCGGAAACGGAGGTGCCTTCCTTCGACACCTATTTCGCCTACCCGGACGCGATGAAGAACCAGGCGAAGCTGCACGTATTTCGCGACTTCATCATCGCCAAGGCGCGGAGCTGGTCGTATTGACCGGAGATCGTGCAGACCCTCACCCCCGCCAGCGCGTCAGGCGGGGCAGCCAGGCGGGCACGTTGCGGCGGTAGGTTTGGTATTCATCGCCATAGCGGCGTGCGAGCGTCGGCTCCTCGTACAGCTTGACGAAGGTGGCCATGGCCGCGGCTGCCATGGCGGCGTAGGCGACAAGCGTCCAGCTTGAAAACAGCAGTGCCTGGCCGATGATGATCGACAGCACCGCCACATACATCGGATTGCGGACATGGCGGTAGAGCCCGCCGACCACCAGTCTCTCGGTCGGAGCGACCGGAGCAGGCGTGCCGAGGCCTTCAAGCGCAAAGCAGGCGAATGCATGCAGCAGCGCCGCCACGGCGACCGCGATGAGGATCCAGCCAAGAGGGGCAAGACCCGGCAGGCTCGACCATGGCCGGTCCCAGCGATCCGTCAGCAGCCACGGCACGAGGCCGGCGACGATACAGGGTGCCGCGATGAAGAACGCAGCACTGCCGGCGATCGCCGAAAAGGTCCGCATTGCTTGTCTCCCGCCTGAAGCATGTCACGCCCAAACCGATTCCCGCGACGCGCTCAAGTCTTTGTTGTTCACGTCGCTGCCGAACCGAGGACACTTTGCGCGACATGCATTAGTTGCCTCGGAAATAAACGCCTGCTGCCTCATTCCACGCCATTGCGCATTTTTGACATTTCGGGATGAAAACCGAGCGTGATTCGCGATTCCGCCGTGACAATTGTCTCATTGCGGGTTCCGCTTCGGTGATTCTGCTGGTCCTATTGGGTCCAGAAATGGCTTAGACCACAGCCTGCGTCTTTTTGCATGCGTGTGTTGCAAAATAGATGCTTGTTTCTTGGGCATGATGAGCACATATATAGTTCATCTCCTGGGCGCGTTCTCCTCCCATTAGCGCCCTCGAGTGTTCCCCTCTGGAGGTTAGCCTTAACAGGCACTTCCAATCAAACTCAGCCGGATCTTCATTGATCCGGCTTTTTTGTTGCCCGGAGGCTGCCGGAAGGGCGGGAAAATCCACCGAAATAGCCACGTAACAGTGACATGTAACCTCTGGTAACATGTCAAAGGCGTTCGGCTCCTGCTAAGCAGACCATAGGACGCGGTGTGGTCGGACGGGAGATGGGGGCATCACTCGGACGATCCGGGCTCAGGCGGCTACCGCGTCCGAACCTTCTTCCGCCGAAGCGGCGACTTCAAGATGCGGCGGACCTGCCGTTTCTCCTCCCAAGAAAACGGTCCGCAAACAAAACGGCGTCCGGCCCCCCGGGCGTCGTTTTTTGTTTGCGCCCCCTCGAACAAGGTTCGAGAGGGCACTCACCCAAATCTTTGTGGATGTCGATGTCCCAAAGCCGAGATCACTTTAGACGACATGCATCAGAATCAGGCTGCCTTGCCGTTGGCATTCATCGCTTCGTCGGCGAGCCGGCCGGTGAGTTCGGCCATGTGGTCGAAGACGGCGCGGTAGCTGGCGACGCCTGAGGTGGCCGAGCGCAGCTCGATGATCAGATCGCCGATCTCGGATTGCGGCATGGTCGCCTCGACGACATCCCATCCTGGCCAGCCGGGTCGCGCGTCGTAGCCGAGGATCTGGCCGCGCCGCTGCGGGATCAGGGCGATGATCTTCGAGGTCGCATCGGAGGGCGTCACGATCTCGACCTTCATCACTGGCTCCAGGAGCACGGGCGAACAGCCCGCCATGCCTTCCTTCATGGCAAGCTTGGCCGCCATCTGGAAGGCCATGTCGGAGGAATCGACCGCGTGGTAGGAGCCGTCCGACAGGTTGACGGCGACGTCGACGACGGGAAAGCCGAGCGGGCCCGACTTCAGGTAATCGCGTATGCCGCTTTCGACCGACTGGATGTAGGTCTTGGGCACCACGCCGCCGGTGATGGTATCGGTGAACTGGAAACCTGCGCCGCGCGGCAGCGGCTTTATCTCGATCACCACATCGCCGAACTGGCCGTGGCCGCCGGACTGCTTCTTGTGGCGGCCGCGCTGCTGCGCCGATTTGCGGATAGTCTCGCGGTAGGGCACCGCCGGCGGATGGCCTTCGACCGGAATCTGGTTCTTGCCCTCGAGCCGTTCGCGTACGACGCGCAGGTGCATTTCTCCATGGCCCGACAGCACGGTCTCGGCCGAGTCCTGGTTATGATGCAGGCTGAGCGAGGGATCTTCTTCGGCCAGCCGTTGGATGGCGGCCGACATCTTCACCTCGTCCTTGCGCTCCTTCGGCCGCAAGGCGAAAGCGAAGACAGGCTGCGGCGGCTCGAACTGTAGCAGCGGCTTCATGCCGCCCTTGGCCGAGGTCAGCGTCTGGCCGGTCTTGACCGCGTCCAGCTTGCCGAGCGCGACCGTGTCGCCGGTCTTCGCCGCGGTGAGCTTCGACTGGTCCTTGCCAAGCATCCTGTAGATGCCGGACACCTTTGCCATGTCGCCGCCGGGCAGCCAGAGCTCGGAGCCATCGGCGACTTGTCCCGAAAGGATGCGCGACACGGACAATTTGCCTCCATGCGGCGTATGGATGGTCTTCATCACCTGAACCACGGTCGCGTTGCCTTCGGGGGCGCCGAGCCGTTTGCGGGTCGCGTCGATGTCGGGCGCATCATGGCGGATCGCCTTCAGGAGACGCAGCACGCCATTGCCTTTCTCTGCGGTGCCGATCAGCACCGGCGTGACGGCGCCGTCGCGCAGGTCCGCGGCAAGATCGTCGAAGACCGCGTCCTTGGGCGGCTCGATCTCCTCGAGCAGCTGTTCCATCAACTGGTCGTCATGGTCGGCCAGCCTTTCCAGCATCGAAAAACGGGCTTCCAGCTCGCGCGCCTTTTCGTCGCCAGGTATCTGGGCCACCTCGCTCTCGGCATATTCGCGGTAGATGTAGGCGCGTTCCAGCGCCAGGTCGATCGAGCCGATGACGACGCCGTCCTTGCGCAGCGGTATCTGGCGCAGAAGCAACGGCACCGCACTTGCCGGCTGCAGCATCTTCAACGTGTCGCGCACGCCCGCGATCGCCTTGTCGACCTTGTTGAGAAACAGGATGCGCGGCACGCCGAGATCGTCGAGCTTGCGCATGATGAGCTGGAGGGCGGGAATCTTCTTTTCGTCGGCTTCGGCGACGACCACTGCGAGGTCGCTGGCGGCCAGCACCGGTTCGGCCTCGAAGGAGAATTCGATCGATCCGGGACAGTCGACGAAGGTGAACTGCTCGCCCATGAATTCTGTGGTGGCGAAGGTCGCCTCGACGCTCATGGCGTGCGCGCGCGCCTCGGGCGAATGATCTGAAACGGTGTTTCCTGAGGAAACCGGGTTCTGGCGGGGAATGGCGCCCGTGCGCGCCAATATGGCTTCGAGAAGTGTCGTCTTACCGCTTGCGAAGGGACCGACTATGGCAATGCATTTCGGTCCCGTGCGTCGTCCTCCGGCGCGATTACCCATGACTGACCTCCACTCAGGCGTTTCCCTGGGGACCGACTGGCATTCATGGTTCAGGCCAAGGTCAGTCGGTCCTGAGCGGCGGCCGGCCTGTTCGACCGTCGCGGGCGGGCTTGTCTTCAACCGGCCCAAAGGTATCGTCCCACTTGTTTGCCGGCAGGGCAAGGAAAATAGGTAGCCTCAGGGGCTGAGCGCGCGGTGCGGTTGCCGCTGACTTGCAAGCCGAACAGACCGGTTGCGTCGACGGCCATATCGGCCGAAACTAGGGTCTCGAAAGAAGAGCGGCGTCGCCGCCGCCCGCATCGCCACCAGTTCCAGGGATCGAACGATGAAGATCATTGCTTGCGGCAGCACGCCGACCGTCATCGCGCCGGAAAAGTACTTCACCGGCCGGGTGCTGCAGACGCCGATCATCGAGAAGGAGGCTCCGGCACGGCTGCGGGCGACATTGGTCAGCTTCGAGCCGGGCGCGCGGACCCACTGGCACACGCATCCGCTTGGCCAGACGCTGTACGTCACGTCGGGTGCCGGCCTCGCCCAGACCTGGGGCGGTCTCATCCAGGAGATCAGGGCAGGGGACGTCATCTCGTTCGCGCCAGGCGAAAAGCACTGGCATGGGGCCGGGCCGAAAACGGCGATGACGCATATAGCGATGCAGGAAGCGCTCGAGGGCGTGCATGCCGACTGGCTGGAAGCGGTGACGCCGGCCCAATATGGCGGCTGAGTACCGTGTCGAGCCGATCTAAAAACCCGGCGTTTGGCCGGGTTTTGTTTTCACGATCAGGTCAGTGATGCCGTAAAGCGCTGGATGCGCGTGCACGCCTCCTCCAGCAGCGTCTCCGACGTGGCGTAGGAGATGCGGAAGTTCGGACCGAGGCCGAAGGCCGAACCGAATACCACCGCCACGCCCTCGGCCTCGAGCAGCTCCGAGCAGAAGGCCTCGTCGGTGTCGATCACCTTGCCGGCCTTGGTCTTCTTGCCGATCAGCTGGGCGCAGGACGGATAGACGTAGAAGGCGCCTTCCGGCGACGGACAAGAGATGCCGCGCGCCTGGTTGAGCATCGAGACGACGAGATCGCGGCGCCCCTGGAAGATCGCCTTGTTCTTGGCGATGAAGTCCTGCGGGCCGTTCAGCGCTTCGACCGAGGCCCATTGCGCGATGGTGCAGGCGCCCGACGTCTGCTGGCCCTGGATCATGTCCATCGCCTTGATCAGCTGGACGGGACCCGCGGCGTAGCCAATGCGCCAGCCGGTCATCGCATAGGCTTTCGACACGCCGTTCATGGTCAGCGTGCGCTCATAGAGCTTCGGCTCGACCTCGGCGATGGTCTTGAAGACGAAGTCGCCGTAGGTCAGATGCTCGTACATGTCGTCGGTCAGCGTCCAGACATGCGGATGCCTGAGCAGCACGTCGGCGAGCGACCGAAGCTCGGCCTCGGTGTAGGCGGCGCCCGACGGGTTCGACGGCGAGTTCATCAGCAGCCACTTTGTGCGCGGCGTGATCGCCTTTTCCAGCACTTCTGCCGTCAACTTGAAGCCGTTGTCGATCGAAGTGTCGGCGAACACCGAAGTGCCGCCGCAGATCGCCACCATCTCGGGATAGCTGACCCAATAGGGCCGGGGGATGATGACCTCGTCGCCAGGGTTCAGCGTCGCCATGAAGGCGTTGAACAGGATCTGCTTGCCGCCAGTGCCGACGATGGTCTGCTCCGGCTTGTAGTCGAGATTGTTCTCGCGCTTGAATTTCTTCGCGATCGCTTCGCGCAGCGGCGCGATGCCCGACACCGGCGGATATTTGGTCTCACCACGGCGGATGGCCTCGATCGCCGCATTCTTGATGTTGTCGGGCGTATCGAAATCCGGTTCGCCGGCACCCAAGCCAATGACGTCGCGGCCGGCATTTTTCAGCTCGCGGGCTTTCTGCGTCACTGCGATGGTGGCGGAAGGCTTCACGCGGGAAAGGGTGTCGGCAAGGAAGGCCATGACCTTTTTTCTCTCCAGAAAGGATCAGCGCGGCCAGGAGCGGCCGCGGCGCTTCTCATGTCGCATCATTCCCGTGAGTGCAAGCATTGTCGGCTGGGCCAGTGCCGCAAGGAGGTCAATGAGCCGTGATCGGCAACAGAAAGTTCATTAACGGGCGGTAGAGGCTTGCGTGGCAGGATCGTAACCCAATTGCGCCAGTTCGCGGAGCGAGGAACCTTGTCGCGCAGCATCGGGCTTGCCCATATCATCCGTCATGATGACGGCACCTCGTCAGGTGTCTGGGGCATTTATACGTTGCAAAGCGCCTTCCAGCCGATCTTCGCCTTCAGGGAAGGCAAGCTGTCGGTTGCCGCCTTCGAGGGCTTGATCCGGCCGTTCCGCGACGGCGAGCCGCAATCGCCAATGAGCTTCTTCAGCACCTGCCCGGCCGCCGACCGGCTTCATGTCGAGGCGCTGACCAGGACGCTGCATCTGCTGAATGCCGGCGCCTGCCTGCCGCAGGAAGCGTCGATCTTTGTCAATTTCGATCCGTCGGTGTTCACCGAGCGCGCCGTTGCCGACAATGCCTTGCGCGAAATGCGCCTGGTGCTGCACGAGGCCGGCATCGATCCGGGCCGTGTCGTGTGCGAGGTGACCGAGCAGCGTCCAGCCTCGCAGGAGACCCTGCACGGTTTCGTCGCGGCGTTGAAGGGCAACGGCTTTCGCATTGCCGTCGATGACTATGGCGCCGACGATTCCGACATCAACCGCATCAAGGAGTTGAAACCCGACATCGTCAAGTTCGATGCCCACTGGATCACGCAGTTGATGGAGTCCGGCGCCGGCTTCGCGCTGCTGACGTCCATGGTGAAAAGCTTCGAGGCACAAGGCATCCGCACCGTGTTCGAGGGCATCGAGGAAGGCTGGCAGCTGGAGCTGGCCGAGAAATCCGGGGCTTCGATGGTCCAGGGTTTCGTGCTGGCACGGCCGGAACTGGCGCCGACCAGCTTCCGCGTCTTCGGCGAGGACGGGCCATCGCCTGCCGCCGACAGTGCATCTTCCGTCCCGGCAGCCGCGCCGCATACCGCGCGGGCGGCGAAAGCCTTTGGGCGCAGGGGCACACGATGAGGCCCGAGCGGCGGCGCGATGTCGGCGATGCGATCTTCATGGACGAGGTCGGTATCGAATATGGCGTTTATGGCGACTTCCGCCTGCGCAGCGCCTACCAGCCGATCTTCGCGCCGCGCGGCCGCTTCCTGCACGCAATCGCGGTCGAGGGCCTGATAGAGCCGCATCGCGCCGGCCGGCCGGGCGCCGCACGGGCGTTCTTCGAAGGCGTCGCGGCCGAGGACCGGCTGTTCGTCGAAACCATGTGCCGCGTGCTGCATCTCAGGAACTTCCGCAACATCGGCGTCGACGGGCTCGATCTGTTCTTCAACTACAATCCATTGGTCAACGCCCATCGGGGCCGGGCCTTGGCCGAAATCCGGCTGATGAGCAGGCATCTCGGCGAGCTCGGCCTGGCCCCCGGCATGCTGGTCTGCGAAATCACCGAACAGGCGGCCGACGACACGCTGCTGGCCAGGCTGGTGCGCGAGATGCGCCGCGACGGCATCCGCATCGCCATCGACGATTTCGGCACCGGCCACTCGACCGAGGAGCGGGTCAGCCTGCTCAAGCCCGATATCGTCAAGATCGACGGTGGCTGGTTCGCGCAATTCTGCCGCCACGCCGCCGCCGAGCGGTTCTTCCGCCCGCTGGTCTCCAGCCTGCACGACCGCGGCGCCAAGGTCCTGGTCGAGGGCATCGAACAGCCCACCCATCTGCGCGTCGCGCTCGATGGCGGCGTCGACCTGCTGCAAGGTTTTCTACTCGCCCGGCCGGCGCTGGCCGGGGTGATCGTCGACGAGCGACCGCTCGCCATCGACGCGCTGCTGGGCAGGGACAGCAAGGTGGTGCCGCTGTTCGGGTAGCGCCGTGTGCTACACATCAGCGGCGCTGATCGTCGCGCCAAAACTAATCATTGGTGAGGACGGCGCGGCTACGATAATCGCGTCTGCACATGGCAGCGCTCGGGGACCAGCGATGATACTTTACAGCATGATCGATAGCGGCAACTGCTACAAGCCGCGCCTGCTGATGGCCAAGCTCGGCCTCCCTTTCACCACTGTCGAGGTGAGTTCGCACACGGGCGATACGCGAAAAGCGGATTTCGTCGCCAAGAATCCGAACGCCATGGTGCCGCTGCTGGAGCTCGACGACGGAAGGCGGATCGCTGAATCCAACGCCATCCTGCTCTACCTCGCCGAGGGCACGCGCTTCCTGCCCGCGGACAAGTATGAGCGCGGGCTCGCCTATCAATGGCTGTTCTTCGAACAGTACAGCCACGAGCCCTATATCGCCGTGCGCAAGGCGCTGCTGACCTTTCCCGAAAGGGCCAAGGACGCGACGCCGGAGCGGCTGGCGGTGACACTGGAGCGCGGCAACAAGGCGCTCGGTGTCATGAATAAATACCTGGAGAACAACGCGTTCTTCGCCGGAAGCGCCTACAGCGTCGCCGACATTGCGCTCTACGCTTATACGCATACGGCGGAGCAGGGCGGCTTCCAGCTCGACGCCTACCCGGCGGTGGCTGCGTGGCTAAAACGAGTGGAAGCGGATCCGGGGCATGTGCCGATGGAGTGGGTGGGGTAGCTTTATCCTCAACCTCGTCGCCGCCTCGCGGCTCTTTGGGGGCGGGGCACGCGTCAACAGGCGCGAGGCCCGGCCGCCCATCGTCCGGGAAGCTGCGCGGGAGCTATTTCAACAGATGGTCGTAGTCGGCATAGGGTGCCGATCCAGAACCAGATCACATCTTCATTGTTGCGTATGGCAACAGCCGGTAGTTTCGTCGACCCGCGCCGACCAATAGCAACCGACCTGCTTGAAATGTAAGGAGGGATGAAAAGGATCGGAACGCAGTCTGGGAAAACTCCCTGTCCGCCTTTGCTTTGATCGACGATGACAGTTTTTCATAAGCCTTCCAGAATGATGGAGAGGCGCCGTGATTCACAGAGGGCGAGTCCGGCCGGCGCGATGGTCAGCCAATGCCTGTTCGGCAAGCTTGTCCAATCGCCCCGCCCTCACGTCGGTCTCGATCTGCCGATCCCACAGGTCCGCCTGGAGCGCCTCGAACCATGCGGCAAACGCCTTCAGCTCCTCGGGGCTCAGTTCGGTGATGGACTTTTCGATTTGCTCAAGCTTGGTCATGGCCGGATAATACCACTCTAGTGGTACCACAGGTGGGACTCCAGGTTCGGCTTTACATGCCTGGAATCCAGGCAAATAAAAAGGCGGGACAATGCCCGCCTTCCCATTTCGGTAGCCTGATCGGGAGCGTCCGGTCCGGGCTGGCAGCTATCTGCTGATCCGGCTTGTCGGGTCTTTCCGCTCCGGCGCGCTTCTCGCGCGACCGTCAGTACATCCGTGACTTGCCGCGCGCCCCGGGCTGTCGCCCGGCGCGCGCCATTTTCAAAATCAGGCTGCCTTGCTCAGAGATCCAGCGGACGACTTGCCAGTGCGGCGGTCCTGCTCGATCTCGAAGTTGATCTTCTGGCCTTCGACCAGGGTCGACAGCCCAGCGCGCTCGACAGCGGAGATGTGGACGAAAACGTCCGCGCCGCCCGCGTCAGGCTGGATGAAGCCGAAGCCCTTGGTGGCGTTGAACCACTTGACCGTTCCAGTTGCCATAAAAATAGTCCTTCACATTTGCTTTGGTTTGACCGAACCGAGGTCCAGCCGGTGTGCATCGAGATTTTGGAGATAGACGTCAGCAAACGCGAAGATCGCGAGGCCCGGATCGATCGGCCGAAATATCAATGGGGCTGATATAGGCTGCTTTCGCACGAAATACAAGACTGCGTGAGAAAGCCGTGATCGAGGGACCGCCCAATGGCCGCCCCAATCCGGTGAAACCGTTGCGTCAGATGGCGCTGTCCGTGAGCCGCGCATCAGGGGAGAGGACCATGAAGACCATTCTGCTGGCAGCATGCCTGACGCTGGTTGCCGCCGAGGCGCAGGCGATCTCGCGCTACGATCCGACGCGGATGGAGTGTGGCCGCGTGCAGGCGACGATCGCGCGGCAGGGCGCCGTCATCCTGCGTTACCAGTCGAGGCGGGTACCGGGACTGCCACTCTACGACCGCTATGTGCAGAGCCAGCAATTCTGCACAACGGGCGAGGTGAGGACACGCGCCTATGTGCCGAGCGCCGATACGAAATCCTGCCCGGTCTATAATTGCAAGCGCCCGGACAACGATCGGCATTTCCGCCGGCGGTTTTTTCATAACGACTAGGCCATAGCCTGGCGCGGCGGCTATCGTTTCAAAATCCGAATGAGACCTGCGCGGGCGGCGGCGGGCCGACGCGCACGCCTTCCATGGCCAGCATCTTTTCCTTGGTGGTCGAACCGCCGGGCGCCGAAAAGCCGCCGATCTTGCCGCCGGCCGCGAGGATACGGTGGCAGGGAATGACCAGCGGCACCGGATTGGCGCCAAGCGCGGCACCGGTTTCGCGCGGCAGGCCGGCATGGCCGGCGCGCTTGGCCAGTTCTCCATAGGTGGTGGTTTCGCCATAGGCTAGCTTTCGCGCCGCGCCATAGATGGCGAGGCGGAAATCGTCGATGCCGTCGAGATCGACCGGCACGCTGGAGAAATCGATATCCTCGCCCGCCGCATAGGCCTTGATCGAGGCGATCAGCTCGACCACCCACGGCGGCTGCACGGTAGCGGCCGAAACGCCGGCGTGGCGCATCAGCCGCCGCTCGACCGCCTCGCGGCTGCGTTCGGGCAGGCAGAGCCGGATCAGGCCCTTTTCGCTCCAGGCAATACCCATGAAGCCGATCACTGTTTCTAACACTGCGTGGCCGGCTGTGATCTGCGACGGCGTTTGCATGGCGTGCTCCTTTCGCAAAATGGCCAGAAACCGGCATTCATGCCGGTACATATCAGGAACAATATGGCATTTCGGCCCGAGTCTCGCCACCCGAAAACCACCTGAGCGCCCCGATTGCTCGCCAGGAATCGCTGGTGTAAGGGATTTCTTAACATCCGACGAACCGGACCCGAACGCGGCTTGCCAGCAAAACAAACCCTTATCGCGCTCGGCGTGATCGCGGCCATGGCCTGCGTCAGCGGTTGCACGTCGACATCGCAGATGAAATCCGCGTCTTCCCTGACCGAAACAGCGACCGTCGCCGGCACCGATGCCGGCTTCACCATACCGTTGCCGGAGACGGTTTCGGTGCTGCCGGAATCGTCGGGGATTACGCCCGTTCAAACCGCTGAGTTGTCCGCCGGCCCGACCACACAGGCGGCCGCGGCAACCGCGGCCTTTGCCGGAGCGACCCCAACCGCACCGGCCGTGCCGGCGGTGATGACCGCCAATGCCTGGCAGGCGCCGCCGCCGGCTGGCGCCGGCGCACCAATCAAGGCGGCAGCCACCTACGCCACCGCCGGGCTCATCGTGCCGGCGATCGCCAGGAACGATCAGAAAGCCATGCCCGGCGTGCAGCAGGCGGCCTATGTTGTGCCGCAGAATCCGGCTGCCCTCGTCCAGTTTCCTGCCGCTCCGGTGCAGGAAGAGCATGCGACCGGCGTGCGCGGCGATATCGACCGGCTGATCGTAAAATACGCCGCGTTTTATCAGGTGCCGGTCGACCTTGTGCGCCATGTCGTCAACCGCGAAAGCACCTTCAATCCCAAAGCCTACAACAACGGCCATTGGGGGCTGATGCAGATCAAGCACGCGACGGCGCGCGGCATGGGCTATGACGGACCGGCCAGGGGCCTGTTCGATGCCGAAACCAACCTGAAATACGCCGTCAAATACCTGCGTGGCGCCTGGCTGGTGTCGGACGGCAACGCCAAGCGCGCCGACTGGCTCTACCAGACCGGCTACTATTTCGACGCCAAGCGCAAGGGCCTGCTCGAGGCGACCGGCCTCGGCGTCGACCGCAAGCGGCGCCGCCTGCTGCCCGACGCCTGAGCGAAATGCCCGAACCGCGCCCGCCGGCTCCGAACGACATCCGGCTGCGCAAGATCCTCGACGAGACGCTGGTTCCCGCGCACTGGCCGGATGGCTTTGTCATGCGCACCCTCGAGCACGGCGATGCGCCGGCCTTGCATGCGCTGCTGAGCGAGGTGTTCGATGATGGCGCCGACGGCCCGTTCGACGAATGGTGGCCACGCATCTCAGGCGACCCCGAATTCGACCCTGCGCTCTGTTTCCTCGTCATCGACACCAAGGGCCTGCTGGTGGCGGCGGCGCTGTGCTGGACGAGCGCCTTCGTCAGGGATCTCGCCGTGCATCCGCAGGCGCGCGGCAGGGGCATCGGCGAGGCGCTGATGTGGCACGCCTTCGCCGTCTTTCGCGAACGCGGCGCAGACCATGTCGACCTCAAGACCAACACGGTGGAAAACGCCGCCGCTGTCAGGCTCTATCAGCGGCTTGGGATGAGCCCTGTCGCCTGGGAAGGCTGAAGCCGCGGCCCGGCCCACCGCCGCTCGCGGGCATCGCTCGGGAACCCAGAGCGCCGCTCCGCATTCAAAGAGTGGTGGAGGGGTCCGACGAGCTTCCGGAGCCTCGAAGGCTTGCGTCGCCGTTCCGAAAGGAGATCCTCCGCCGCCATGAGGCTCTTTCACGCATTTGCCACGTTGGTCGCTGCCGCGATGATTGCGGCCATCCCTGCGCGAGCCGTCGAATTGTCGATCGTATCGGGCGACACAGGAATCGGCATCAAGGTGCTGCGTGAAATCCTCGACCGCTATGAGAAGGACAGCGGCAACAAGGTCAGCATCGTCGTCATGCCGGCATCCGGGACCGACCAGTTCGGCCAGTACAGGCTGTGGCTTGCCGCCGGCAATAGCGATATCGACGTCTACCAGACCGATGTGATCTGGGCGCCGCAGCTCGCCAGCCAGCTCGTCGACCTGACCGCGGCGACCAAGGACGTCGTCGGCGCCCATTTCCCCTCGATCATCCAGTCGCAGACCGTCAACGGAAGGCTGGTGGCGCTGCCGATCTTCACCGATGCGCCGGCGCTCTACTACCGCAAGGACCTGCTCGACAAATACGGCGCCAAGGTGCCTGCCACCTGGAAGGAGCTGGCCGACACCGCCAGGCTGGTCATGGACAAGGAGCGGGCTGCCGGCAACAAGGACATCTGGGGCTTCGTCTTCCAGGGCAATGCCTATGAGGGGCTGACCTGCGACGCGCTCGAATGGGTGATGTCGAATGGCGGCGGCCAGATCATCGAGCCGGACGGCACCATCTCGATCAACAATCCAAAAGCGGCGGCAGCGCTCGACATGGCCAAGGGCTGGGTCGGAAGCATCGCGCCACCCGGCGTGCTGGCCTATCAGGAAGAGGAATCGCGCGGCGTGTGGCAGACCGGCAATGCGGTCTTCATGCGCAACTGGCCCTACGCCTATGCACTCGGCAATTCCGAAGGCTCGCCGATCAAGGGCAAGTTCGACGTCGCGCCGCTGCCGGCCGGCACCGGCGAAGGCGCGCGCCCGGCGGCGGTGCTGGGTGGCTGGAATCTTGCCGTGTCCAAATATTCCAAGCACCCGGACGCGGCGATCGGGCTCGTCAAATTCATCGCCTCGCCCGCGATGCAGAAATACCGCGCGCTGAGGAACTCCAGCCTGCCGACCATCCAGGCGCTCTATGACGATGCCGACATCGCCAGGCAACAGCCGATCGTCCCGCGCTGGAAGCAGATATTCCTCAATGCGGTGCCGCGTCCCTCGGCCGCGGCCAAGATCAAGTACAACGAGGCGTCGAGCCAGTTCTGGAACGCCGTCCACAAGACGCTGTCGGGCGATGGCACCGCGGGCGACAATCTGGCCGACCTCGAAGCCATGCTGACAAGGCTGAAGGGCCGTGGCTGGTGACACCACAACGCGCCTCCATATCCCAATCCCACCCGGCGCAAGGGATGACAGAAGCGGAGCCGAGGACTGAAGCCGTCGCGACCCGCCGCCCGCGCTCGCGGCTGATGCGCCAGCGCGTGCGCTCGGCCTGGCTGTTCTTGGCGCCGATGCTCCTGGTGCTCGCCGCCGCTGCCGGCTGGCCGCTCGCCCGCACCATCTATTTCAGCTTCACCGACGCTTCGCTGGCCGACCTCGACGCCCGCCAGTGGGCAGGCTTCGCCAATTACTTCTCGGTGCTGCGCATGCCGAGCGGCCGGGTGCTCTATGATGGCGTGCTGGCCGATCCGGTCTGGTGGAGCGCCGTCTGGAACACGGGGCGTTTCGCGGCGATTTCGGTGACCTGCGAGACGATCCTCGGCACGATCGTCGCGCTGGTGCTCAATGCCGAATTCCCGGGCCGCGGCATCGTCAGGGCGGCGATCCTCATCCCCTGGGCGATCCCGACCATCGTCTCGGCCAAGATGTGGCAGTGGATGCTCAACGACCAGTTCGGCATCATCAATGTGGTTCTGCTCAATCTCGGCCTGATTGACACCAAGATCGCCTGGACGGCCAACGCCGACACGGCGATGGCGGCCGTGCTGGTCGTCGACATCTGGAAGACGACGCCGTTCATGGCGCTGCTCATCCTTGCCGCGCTGCAGATGCTGCCGCGCGAGATCATCGAGGTCGCGAGGCTCGACGGCGCCAATCCGTGGCAGATCTTCTGGCGGGTGACCTTGCCGCTGATCCGCCCTGCGGTGATGGTGGCGGTGATCTTCCGCGCGCTCGATGCGCTGCGCATCTTCGACCTGATCTATGTGCTGACGCCCAACAACGTGCACACCAAGTCGATGTCGGTGTTCGCGCGCGAGAACCTGTTCGAGTTCGACAAGTTCGCCTACGGCTCGGCCGCTTCGACGCTGCTGTTCCTCATTCTTGCGCTTCTCACCATGGCCTATATCCGGATCGGCGGGGTCAGCCTCGAGGGCGGGCGCTGAGATGTGGATCTTGAAGCGGGCGGGCTTCTACCTGTCGGTCGCGGTCATCGTGCTGGTCGCGGTATTCCCGTTCTACTACGCCATCGTCACCAGCCTGAAATCGGGCACCGAGCTGTTCCAGGCCGACCTGTGGCCGCGGACGTTCAGCCTCGGCAACTACCGCAACGTGCTCACCGAAGGCGCCTTCGCGCGCAACCTCATGAACTCGCTGGTGGTTTCGGGCGCGGTTGTCGCGCTCTCGCTGTTCCTTGGCGTCACCGCGGCCTACGCGCTGGCGCGCGTGCGCTTCCGTGGCCGCTCGGCGCTGCTCTTCGCCATCCTGTCGGTGTCGATGTTTCCGCAGGTGGCGGTGCTGGCCGGGCTGTTCGAGCTGGTGCGGATGTTCGGCCTCTACAATTCGCTTGTCGCGCTGATCTTCTCCTACATGATCTTCACCTTGCCGTTCACCGTCTGGGTGCTGACAGCCTTCGTGCGGGACCTGCCGGTCGAGGTCGAGGAGGCGGCGATCCTTGACGGCGCGACGCCGTGGATCATCGTCACGCGCATCTTCCTGCCGCTGATGTGGCCGGCGCTGGCGACCACCGGGCTTTTGGCGTTCATCGGCGCGTGGAACGAGTTCCTGTTTGCGCTGACATTCACCTCCAACAACGCCCAGCGGACCGTGCCGGTGGCGATCGCGCTGCTTTCGGGCAATTCCCAGTTCGAGATCCCGTGGGGCAACATCATGGCCGCATCGGTGATCGTCACCGTGCCGCTGGTGCTGCTGGTGCTGATCTTCCAGCGCAAGATCGTCTCCGGCCTGACCGCCGGCGGCGTGAAGGGGTGAGGAGAAAATGTCGGAACCGGCCGCAGCGGCGCGTCCTTAGGTCTTAGAGCAACCGCGCCGGGACGCCGGCGCTGTGACCCAAGGAGCCGATCATGATCACCTTCCCCAACGAATCCGCCAGATACCGCGCCGCCCGCGAAAAGCTGCTGAAGAAGGAAATCGCGCTGCGCCGCGCCATGGAGGATGTGGCTGCGGCGCGCCGCGCGTTGCCGCCGGGCGGGCTGGTGCCACAGGATTACGTGTTTGATGGGCTGGATGCCGAGGGCAGGGCGGCCGAGATAAAGCTGTCGCAACTGTTCGCACCCGGCAAGGACACGCTGATCCTCTACCAGATGATGTTTCCGCGCCATCCGCAGGAGACGCGCGACGTGGCAATGACGGGCGGCACGGCGAAGCTGGCTCGGCCGGACCAGCCATGCCCGTCCTGCACGGCGCTGCTCGACCAGTTCGACGGCGCCGTCGGCCATCTCCAGGCGGCCGGCTTCAACTTCGCCGTGGTGGCGAAAACGGCGCTCGAAAACCTCGTCACGCTCGGCCGCGACCGTGGCTGGAAGAACATGCGGCTGGTGTCGTCGGCCTCCAACAGCTTCAAGCGCGACTACAACGCCGAGGATGCCGACGGTGCGCAGATCCCGCTGCTCTCGGTGTTCCACCGCGACGCTGACGGCATCAGGCATTTCTGGTCGTCCGAACTCGGCTTCGCGCCGCCCGAACCCGGCCAGGACCCGCGCGCCATCGGCACCTGCGAGATCCTGTGGAACCTGATGGATTTCACCCCGGAGGGCCGGCCGAACTGGCACGAGCAGCTGCAATATGGCGAGGCATGCTGCCATTGACGGCAAGGCGCCCGGCGCAACTTCCGTGCATCTGCGGCGTTGGAATCCCGAGGGAACCATTCCGATCGGAGATTGCAGATGAAAACGCTTCTGACCATGACCGCCGCGGCCTTGCTCGCCGCCGCGCCCGCCGCGCTTGCCCAATCCACCGCCCAAACGACGCCGTTGGCGGCCGACAGCAAGGTCGACACGCAGACCTTCATCAAGACGGTGCCCGGCGCCAACGAGTTCGAGATCCAGTCGAGCAAGCTCGCCGAGCAGAAATCGGCGTCGGCCGACGTCAAGGCCTTCGCCAAACAGATGATCAAGGATCACACCAAGGCCGGCGAGGACTTCAAGGCGGCACTCGCGCAGGGCCAGACCACCGCCTCGACCAAGCCGGCCGGCCCGGCGCTTCAGCCGAAAGAACAGGGCCAGCTCGACGAACTCAAGGCCGCCAGCGGCAAGGACTTCGACACCAAATACATCATGATGCAGACAGCCGCCCACAAGGACGCCGTCGCGCTCTTCAGCACCTACGCCCAATCGGGCGATGATCCGGCGATGAAGGAATTCGCCAAGAAGACGCTGCCGACGCTGAAGATGCACGAGAAGCACGTGAAGGAACTGGGGGCCGCGCATCAGGGGTGAGGGCGGTCGAGAGGGAGCTGAACCGCAGACGATAGCACTCTACGGCGCCCCCCTCTCTCCTGCCGGACATCTCCCCCTCTTGGGGGGAGATCGGCAGCTTGGGCGTCGGCGCTCTTTCTGCCCACGCCGAAAATTTGGCGAAAGCATTCGCGACAGCCAATCTCCCCCCTTGAGGGGGAGATGTCCGGCAGGACAGAGGGGGGCGCCGTAGGGCGCGACGGCTCACATCGCGCAACAGGGTTCTTCCCAGGCCTGCGTGGGACTACACTGCCGCACCACCATCCCGAGAGCACCCATGCCCAAACTCGACCTCGCATCCCTGCCCATCCGCAAGGGCTCGGGCTATCCCGCGCCCTTCGATGGCCCTTGCGCCGGCCGCACGCGCCGCCGGCTTGGCGATGCCGGCGGGCTCACCGATTTCGGCGTCAACCTGATGACGCTGCCGCCCGGCGGCTGGTCAAGCCAGCGTCACTGGCACAGCCATGAGGACGAGTTCGTCTATGTGCTGGAAGGCGAGTTGACGCTGGTCGAGGATGGCGGGGAGTCGCTGCTCAGCGCCGGCGACTGCGCCACCTTCGCCAAGAACAGCGGCAATGGTCACCATTTGATCAACCGCTCGTCCACGACGGCGCTTTACCTCGAGGTCGGCTCGCGCAACCCGGACGATGTCATCACCTGCTCCGACATCGACATGATGAGCCCGAGTTCGGACGGCCGCTTCCTGCACAAGGACGGCACGCCCTATCCGGGGCAAGGGTGAGGGCTGGACAACGCGTCGGCGCCAGGGGGAGCGCCCTACGAGATTTCGCAGGCGAGGGACGAGTTCCGGCTCTGGACTGCGGGTCGGCGCTGGCGTTCCCCGGCCGGCACTATAAGCTCCCCCCAAACCCAGGGAGCACCACTGTGAAAAAGGAAGTCATCGAAGTGCCCGTCATGTCGGACAAGGTGCGGGCGCTCGGCCTGCCCTGTTCGACGGCGGTGAGGGCCAACGGCTTCGTGTTCATCTCGGCGACACCGCCGGTGGACATGGTGACCGGCGAGATGGTGCGGGGCGACATCGAGGTGCAGACCGAGGCGTCGCTGAAGGCGCTGAAACACTGCCTGGAAGCGGCCGGCACCTCGCTGGACAATGTCGTGATGGTGCGCATCTACGCCGTCAATTCCGGCTTCTACAACGCGATCAACCGGGTCTATGCCAGGTATTTCTCGACCAACCCGCCGGCGCGGAGCTTTGTGCCGGTGGCTTCGTGGCCGATGGAGTTTGACATCGAGATTGAGTGTGTGGCGGTGGGGTGAGCAGGCTCCAATGGCCTGCATCCAAGTGAAGAGTAACCCCACTCCTCTACCTCGCCAAGGGGGAGAAGTTTTCTCTGTCGCAGATACAGCAGATTCTAGATACGTTCGGTCAATGGTCGAAGCAAATTGAAGGTGTTTCTAAAACTAACCGGAATAAAAAGAGCCTAACGTTTCCAAAGAACAGTGTCGATTCGTCTGCCGACTATTTGATAGCGCTTAAGAATCCTAGGAGAAAGTGACCTTTGATTTCCCGTGGGAGTCATCGTCTCGGAATTTTTCACTGATTGGCTGTCGCCTTAAGCAAAATACTCCTGCAGCGGCCTGACCTCCAGGCTCCCCGCCTTCAGCGCCGCAATCGATTCCGCCACCGCCGCAGCACCCGACAGCGTCGTATAATACGGCACCTTCTGCATCAGGGTCGCGCGGCGTAGCGACTTGGAGTCCGATACCGCCTTCTGGCCGTCCGTGGTGTTGAACACGATCTGGACCTGGCGGTTGCGGATGGCGTCCTCGATGTGGGGGCGGCCTTCGAGCACCTTGTTTATTTTCTCGGCGACGACGCCGTTTTCGGCGAGGAAGCGGGCGGTGCCTGATGTGGCCATCACCTTGAAGCCGAGGCCGGCGAGGCGCTTGACCGCCGGCAATATGCCTTTCTTGTCCTCGTCGCGCACCGAGACGAACAGCGTGCCTGAGCGGGGGAGATCAACACCCGCCCCTAACTGGCTCTTGGCGAAGGCCAGCGCAAAGTCGCGGTCGAGGCCCATGACCTCGCCGGTCGAGCGCATTTCCGGGCCGAGCAATATGTCGACGCCAGGGAAGCGGGCGAAGGGGAAGACGGCTTCCTTGACCGCGATGTGGCCCGGGTTCCTGGGGTCGGGCATGGCGCCGTAATGGGCGAAGGCGTCTTCCAGGCTCTCTCCGGCCATGATGCGGGCGGCGATCTTGGCGATGGGGCGGCCGATGGTCTTGGCGACGAAGGGCACGGTGCGCGAGGCGCGCGGGTTGACCTCCAGCACATAGACCGTGCCGTCCTTGATCGCGTATTGCACGTTCATCAATCCGCCGACATTGAGCGCGCGGGCAAGGGCCGCCGTCTGCCGCTCCAGCTCTTCGACCAGCTCCGAAGGCAGCGAGTGAACGGGGAGCGAGCAGGCCGAGTCGCCCGAATGGATGCCGGCCTCCTCGATGTGCTCCAATATGCCCGACACGAAGGTCGCCTTGCCGTCGCAGAGGCAGTCGACATCGACCTCGATTGCGCCCGAGAGATAGGTGTCGAACAAAAGCGGGTTCTTGCCCAGCAGCGTGTTGATCTGGCCGGTCTTGTCGTTGGGGTATTTCTGCTTGATGTCCTCCGGCACCAGGCCGGGCACGGTGTCGAGCAGGTAGGATTGCAGCATGCCCTCGTCATGGATGATCTGCATGGCGCGGCCGCCCAGCACATAGGAGGGGCGCACCACCAGGGGGAAGCCGAGCTCGCCGGCGACGAGGCGGGCCTGCTCGACCGAATAGGCGATGCCGTTCTTCGGCTGGCTGAGATTGAGCTTGTGCAAGAGCTTCTGGAAGCGGTCGCGGTCCTCCGCCAGATCGATCATGTCGGGCGAGGTGCCGAGGATCGGGATGCCGGCCTTCTCCAGCGCATCGGCGAGCTTCAGCGGCGTCTGGCCGCCGAATTGGACGATGACGCCGACCAGCTCGCCCGAGGCCTGCTCGGCGCGCAGGATCTCCAGCACGTCCTCCGCCGTCAGGGGATCGAAATAGAGCCGGTCCGACGTGTCGTAGTCGGTCGACACGGTCTCCGGGTTGCAGTTGATCATGATCGCTTCATAGCCGGCGTCGCGCAGCGCAAACGCCGCGTGGCAGCAGCAATAGTCGAATTCGATGCCCTGGCCGATGCGGTTCGGACCGCCGCCGAGGATAACCACCTTCTTGCGCGACGACACCTGCGCCTCGTTGGCGAGCGCGCCGGCGAAGGGCACTTCATAAGTGGAGTACATGTAGGCGGTGGGCGACGCGAACTCGGCCGCACAGGTGTCGATGCGTTTATAAACCGGATGAACGTCGAGCTTTTCGCGAATCTTCTGAACGACTTCCACGTCGCTCTTCGTCAGCGACGCGAGGCGGGCATCCGAAAAACCCATGGCCTTCAGCATGCGCAGATTGGCGGCGTCCTCAGGCAGACCGTGCTCGCGGATGCGGGCTTCCATGGCCAGGATGCCGGCGATCTGCTCGAGGAACCACGGATCGATCTTGCACATTGCGTGCACGTCTTCGAGCGAGGTGCCCATGCGGATCGCCTGCGCCACCATGCGCAGCCGGTCGGGCGTCGGCGTGCCCAAGGCGGCGCGGATCGCGTTGCGGTCGTCGGCGCTGTTGGCGGAGCCAAGGCCGGGGATCTCGATCTCGTCGAGGCCGGTGAGGCCGGTCTCCAGGCCACGCAAAGCCTTCTGCAGGGATTCCTGGAAGGTGCGGCCGATAGCCATGACTTCGCCGACCGACTTCATGGCGGTGGTCAGCACCGGCTCCGCGCCGGGGAATTTTTCGAACGCAAAGCGCGGGATTTTCGTGACGACGTAATCGATGCTCGGTTCGAACGAGGCGGGCGTGGCGCCGCCGGTAATGTCATTCTCGAGCTCGTCCAGCGTGTAGCCGACGGCAAGCTTGGCGGCGATCTTGGCGATGGGGAAGCCGGTCGCCTTGGAGGCCAGCGCGGAGGAGCGGGAGACGCGCGGGTTCATCTCGATGACCACGAGCCGGCCATCGGCCGGGTTGACGGCGAACTGCACGTTGGAGCCGCCGGTCTCGACGCCGATCTCGCGCAGCACCGCGATCGAAGCGTTGCGCATCATCTGGTATTCCTTGTCGGTCAGGGTCAGCGCCGGGGCGACGGTGATCGAATCGCCCGTGTGCACGCCCATCGGATCGATGTTCTCGATGGAGCAGACGATGATGCAATTGTCCGCTCTGTCGCGGACGACCTCCATCTCGTACTCCTTCCAGCCGAGCACGCTCTCCTCGATCAGCACTTCGGTGGTCGGCGAGGCGTCGAGGCCGGACTGGACGATGTCGAAGAATTCGGCCCTGTTGTAGGCGATGCCGCCGCCGGTCCCGCCCATGGTGAAGGAGGGGCGGATGATGGCGGGCAGGCCGACATGGTCGAGCGCCTGGGCGGCGATCGCCATGGCGTGGCTGATGTAGCGCTGCTTGCGGTCGCCTTCGCCGAGGTTCCAGCTTGTCTCCAGCGCGTCGAGCGCGGCGTCGAGATTGTCGGGCTTTTCGGCCTTCAGCGCCGCGCGCTCGGCCTCATGCGTCTTGCGGTCGGCATTCTTGACGTCGGTGGCGTTGGCCAGCATCGACTTCGGCGTTTCCAGGCCGATCTTCTTCATCGCCTCGCGGAACAGCGCCCGGTCCTCGGCCTTGTCGATGGCCGTGGCGTCGGCGCCGATCATCTCGACATTGTAGCGCTCCAGCACGCCCATGCGGCGCAGCGACAGCGCGGTGTTGAGCGCGGTCTGGCCGCCCATGGTCGGCAGCAGCGCATCCGGGCGCTCCTTGGCGATGATCTTGGCCACGACCTCGGGGGTGATCGGCTCGATATAGGTGGCGTCGGCCAGTTCCGGGTCGGTCATGATGGTGGCCGGGTTGGAATTGACCAGGATGACGCGGAAACCCTCTTCCTTCAGCGCCTTGCAGGCCTGGGTGCCGGAATAGTCGAATTCGCAGGCCTGGCCGATGACGATGGGGCCGGCCCCGATGATCAGGATCGACTTGATGTCGGTGCGTCTTGGCATCTTTATGAATTCCGTTCGGCGAGCGGCTTGCACGAAAAACCGGGACGGGAGACCCGGCCGGTTGTGCTTGCGATTCTGGTATCAGGCTAGGAGGGCCTTATAGGGAAGAGTTTTGCGGGATGTAACCCCGAAAATGAGGGCAGTAGGGCAGTAGGGCAGTAGGGCAGTAGGGCAGTAGGGCAGTAGGGCAGTAGGGCAGTCACTCCAGGCACTTCACATATTGCCTTACTGCCCTACTGCCTTCCAAACTAATCCCCAAACGCCACCGCGTCCGTAATCTCGAATCGTTCCGAGATGCCGACGCGGATCATGCTTAGGCCGCCTTCGCGGGTGAAGCGGAAATCGCTGTCGCCGTCGGAGCCGGCGGGCAGGCCGCCGTAGAAGGAGATGACGCGGCTGCCGCCGTCGGGCCAGGTCACGGTGACGTCGGCCTTGTCGCTGCCCTTGTGCTCGACACTTGCCGCGCAAAGGGTCATCGGCTGGCCGACATTGCGCGCACAGGGAATTTCAATGGCTGCACCTCCGGCGGTGGCCTCCGCCTGAGCCGGATTCTCCCCAGTGGGCGGCCGTTCATTCGCCACCAGCGCCAGGCCGTAGGCATCCTGCATGGCGATCACCGCGGCGGATTTCGGCGTGGTTGCGGGGGCAGCCGCATCATCGGCTCCGCCCAGCCTCGCCGTCAGGTCGGGCGGCAAGGCGGGCGGCTGAGCGGCCGCGGGGCTGGCCGTCGCGGCGTCGAGCGCCTGGCCTGCATTGTTGGTCGCGGCAGCGGACGCATCCGCCTGATCCGGATCGGGCGGCGAAGCCGGATTGACGGGGTTCAGGTAGCGGGCAGGGGTCCAGCCGCTGATTTTCGGGTTCTCGGCCTCGACCTTGCACCATTGCCGGCCGTCTACGTCGATGCAGCCGAGATTGTTCACGCTGGCGCCATTGGCCAGCCGCGCCTCGGTCTTGCCGATCGGCGATGGCTGGGCGCGGACGTTGAGGAGATCGTCGGGGGCGAGGCCGGTGATGATGGAGATGAACGGCCCATCCTCGGCATGGGCCACCGTCAGAAGCACAGGAGCGGCGATCAGCGCGAAGAGCGTCGTTCGGAGCGTAGACCGGCGCTTCATCGCTTCGCCGTGGCCGATAGATTGCATTACCAAAGGCACCGCCAGATACGAAAACGCCGCCACACGCGAAGCCGATTTTATAGGCGACGACGCTGCGCCATGTCCAGAAGCGAGATTTTCTTCCGACAGGGACGGATCTGCGTGAAGGCGATGATCGGAGGAGCGGGGAGAGAGCAGCCTGGCGGCATGAATGCGAAGAGCATTCAGCCGGGCATGAAGCCGGTTCGCAGCGCATGGGCCCATTCGGGCCGTCCCGCCTGTTCGGCCTGGCTAGCGGCCGCCTCGTGATCGTAATCGACGGCGATGGCCTCGAAACGGTCGGGCCGGCCGGGCTCGCCTGAAGTGACGATGCCATAGCGCGCATGCGGCGCGCCCTGCTCGGAGGAATGCGCCGGCGGCGTCGAGTCTTCATAGGCGGGACAGCCGACGCTGCCCGGGTTGAAGATCACCGGACCGCCGGGCAAGCGGATCAGTTCGGCCCGGTGGCTATGGCCGCACAGGGCCAGGCGGCAGGCCGGATCGAGCGCCTTCAACCGCCGCCGGATCGCCGCCAGCGGCGCACGCACCAGCCGGCCATCGGTGATCGCATCGAGCAGGTATTTCTCGTCATGATCGGGCCTGGCATGGAAAGCGATCACGCCGGGCGCGATCTCCAGCGTCAGAGGCTAGGCGAACAGCACCTCGCGCTGCGCCCCGGTCAGCCGTTCCCGCGCGTAGATGTCGGAGGCCCACATGGTCTCATCGGCCGGATCGGCGGCGACGCGGCGGTCATGATTGCCGCGCACGGTCCGCAGGTCCAGCGCTTCCAGCCGCGCAAACGTCTCGCGCGGCCAGAGCGGACCCGAAACGCTGTCGCCGAGATTGACCGTGATATCCGCGCCGCCGCGCCGCTCGAGGTCGGCGAGCACGGCGTCAAGCGCCAGCACATTGCCATGGATATCGGCGAGGACAGCGATGCGCATGGGGAGCTCCGGTTGTGAGGCAGCGTTTCCTCTCCCCACTTCCGTGGGGGCGAGAACCCAGATCCCGCGAGTCAGGCCGTCACTTCGATATCATGGCCGCCGACCGCCGGCAGCGCCGGATCGTCGCCTGCGGCGGCAATAATGCTGTCGAGCAGGCCGGGGAAGCGGGCATCGAGATCGGCGCGGCGCAGCGTGATCATGCGGTTGGTGCCGGCCACTTGTGCGCGAGTCACGCCGGCCTCGCGCAGCTTTGCCAGGTGGTAGCTCAGATTGGTCTTCGAGGCGAGATCGAGGAATTTGCTGCAGTTCAGCGGCACGCCTTCCTTGCTGGCGAGATAACGCACGATCGCCAGCCGCGTCGGGTCGCCGAGCACGGCGAGCACGATCGGCAGGCTGATCTGGTCCGTATTGGGATGTGGCAGGCTCATGGCTGCAACCTAAGCACAGTTCCGGCCGATTTCAACGCACCCGCTCCACGTCTGCCGTGCACACCGCTCTCCCTTTCACGACCGTGCTGACACAGGGCTGTCAGGATGGTTGTGCTATTTTTCCCTGGCTTCATTGACATCCTGCCGGGTTATGTCCAATTGTTCAATAACTTTTGAACTAAGGACACATCGCCATGGACAAGCGGATCTTCTGGCTTGCGCTCGGATCGTTTGCGATCTCGACCGAAGGCTTCGTCATCTCCAGCCTTCTGCCCGACATCGCCTGGGATGCCGGCATCTCCGTTCCGCTCGCCGGCACGCTGATCACCGCCTTCGCGCTCGCTTATGCGGTCGGCACGCCGATCCTGGCGACGCTGACCGGCGAATGGGACCGGCGCCGCGTCATCCTGTGGACGCTGGTGTTCTTCGTCATCGGCAACGTTGCCGCGGCCTTGAGCTCCTCCTTCGAAGTGCTGCTCGCCGCGCGCATCATCATGGCGCTGTCGTCGGGCCTGTTCGCGGCGACCGCGCAAGGCACGGCGGTGGCGCTGGTCGATGACCATCACCGGGCCCGCGCCATTGCCGTCGTCGTCGGCGGTACCACGGTGGCGGTGGCGGTGGGCGCCCCGCTCGGTGCGCTGGTCGCGGCGATCGCCGGCTGGCGCGGAACGTTCTATGCCATCGCAGGCCTCGGCGCGCTCGCCGGCGCCATCCTCTGGTACCGGCTGCCGCGCGGCATCATCGGCACCAAGCTGCCGCTGAAGCGCCGGCTGGCGGCGGCAATGCGTCCCGGCGTGATGCCGATCCTGGTCACGACCACGCTTGCCCTCATCGGCGCCTTCACCGTCTTCAGCTTTATCGCGCCGCTGGCCATCGAAGCCAGCGGGCTCTCCCCGATAGCGCTGCCCGGCATGCTGCTCGCCTTCGGTGTCGGCGCCGTCATCGGCAACATCGCCGGCGGCCAGGCCGCGGACCGGTTTGGCGCGACGCGCACCGTCGGCTGGTCGCTGGCGCTGAGCGCTGCCATGCTTGTCACCTTCTCGCTGATCCCGGCCTTCCTGCCACATCATCTCGCCGGGCCGGCGCTGATGGGCATGATGGTGCCATGGGGCATCGTCGGTTGGGCCTTCCCGCCGGCGCAGGCGAGCCGCATCATCAAGCTCGCCCCGGACGCTGCCCCGATCGTGCTGTCGCTCAACGCCTCCGCGCTCTATCTCGGCGTGGCGCTCGGCGCGGTGGTTGGCGGCGCCGTGCTGCGCTATGGCGGGCCGGCCGATCTCGGCCTCATCGCGGCCGTCTTCCCGGTCATCGGGCTCGGCATCGTGCTGGCCGGCCGGATGCTGGCGCGGCCGGTCGCCATGCCGGCGGAGTAGAGGGCGCCGAGCTTTTCGTCACTGGTTCTTACGCGGCCGCTTCAACTGGAGGGAGCGGCCGCCGGCGTTTCGAGGTCCAGAGAGGCCACATCATCCAGCGTCGCACGCAGCTTCGCGGCTTGCTCCGCGCCGATCATCTCCTCGAAGCGCTGCTGGGCGACACTCCACAGCCTGATCGCCTCTTCGAGCTTGGCCTGGCCGTGCGGCGTCAGCCGGACGCGCTTGACGCGGCGATCGTCCTTGTCGGGGAAGGTTTCGACATAGCCGTCGCGGACCAGCGGCTTCAGCGTATGGCCGAGCGCCGAGAGATCCATGATCAGCGCCTCGGCAACGGTCCCCATCGCCGGTTCGCTGCTGGCACTGATCTGAAAGAGCAGGCCAAATTGCGTGCCTTTCAACCCAGAAGGCGCAAGCGCGTCGTCGTAGAAGCGGCCGAGCCTGCGCGCGGTGCGCCGCAAGGTGGCATTGTTGCATCGGCTGAATCCCGGCTGCTGAAGGTCGGTCATGTCAACTCCTCGCCGGCAAAGCCTGTGCCAGCCTGCCGCCAGAAATAGTTTTCGCGACCGCCGTTGACAAGATAGTGGCATATACCTACTTCGCCAAAGGTGGCATATGCCACCAATTGACGATCGAGAAGCTCGGCAGCCGGCGCATCCGTCGAAGCCGAACCAGAGCGAAAAGCGAAAAGGAACAGGACAATGAGCGAGAACAAGGGCACGGCCGTCATCACCGGCGCCTCCTCCGGCATCGGCGCTGTCTATGCCGACCGGCTGGCGGGGCAGGGCTATGACCTGGTGCTGGTGGCGCGCCGCGCCGACCGGCTCGAGGAATTGGCTGAAAGGCTGCGCTATGCCTACAGCCGCAAGGTCAGCGTGATCAGTGCCGATCTGGCCAACGACGATGATGTGCGGCGGGTGGAGCGGACGGTGTCGACGGATGACAGCGTCACGCTGTTGGTCAACAATGCCGGGCTTGGTGGTGCGCAGGTGGTTGCGACGGCGGACGCCGATGCGGCTGAACGCATGATCAAGGTCAATGTGATCGCCCTGACGCGGTTGACGCGTGCTGTGCTGCCGGGATTTCTCGCGCGCAACCGCGGCGCTATCGTCAACATCGCCTCGGTGCTGGCCTTTGACACCTCGTTCGGCGGCATCTACAGCGGCACCAAGGCCTATGTCGTCAACTTCACCGAAGCCCTGCAGCGCGAGGTTGCCGGCACCCATGTCCAGGCGCAGGTGGTGCTGCCGGGGGCGACCCGGACCGATTTCTGGGAAGCCGCGGGAAGTAATATCGACCAGCTTCCGAAGGAAATCATCATGACTGCCGACGATATGGTCGATGCTGCCCTTGTCGGCCTGGCCAGGGGCGAAGCCGTCACCGTGCCCGCGCTTGCCGATACGGCCAAGCTGGACGCCTTCCTCGGCGCCCGGCAGACCTTCTACGGCAGCCTGCACGCCGACAAGCCAGCCGCACGCTACGCGGCTTGACAGGATTCGGGTTCCTCGCCTCGCCTTGCGGGGGCGAGGAACCCAGGTTCTGCAGGCCCATCTTACGCCTGCCGCCACATCGGAATGATCGATGCCGCCAGCACCAGGCCGAGCAGGATGTTGAGCGCGCGCCATTGCCGCTCGGTCTTCAGCAGCCGGGCGAGCAGCATGCCGGCCACACACCATAGCGACAGCGAGAAGGCGGCGGTGAGGCCGAAGGTGGAGCCGAGCAGCAGGGCCAGCCGCGCCGGCCCGTCGGCGAGTGCGGCGAAGGATGCCGCGGCTCCAAGCCCCATCGCCCAGCCCTTGGGGTTCATCCACTGAATGCCGGCACCGCCGAGAAAACTGTTCGGTTTGATCATCGTCACATCGAGCTTGGGGGCCCCCGCACGGCCGATCTTGAGCGCCAGCCAGACGAGGTAGAGCGAGCCGGCGATCTTCATGGCAAGCTGCAAGGACGGCATGGCGAGAAGCAGGCCGGCCAGCCCGGCGGCCGCCGCCCCGGTGACGGTGGCCAAGCCGGCCGCGCTGCCGACCACCAGCGGGATGGAGCGGCGAAAGCCGAACTGCGCGCCCGACGCCGTCGACAAGGTGGTGGCGATGCCGGGCGTGCTGGTCGCCACCAGGGCGAACAGGATCAGCGGGATGACGGGTTGGAGCATGCGGCGTCCTCAGTCGGAGGCCCCATGGTAGATGCAGCCGAATATCAGTAAATGCAATATTTGCGATGACTGGCATTAGCATCTATAATGCAGGACATGATCCGCAACCTCGATACGACGCTCATGCGCACCTTCGTCACCGTCGCCGACAAGGCCAGCATGACGGCGGCGGCCAATGCGCTGCACCTGACGCAAGGCGCCGTCAGCCAGCAAGTCCGGCGGCTGGAGGAGGCGCTCGGCCGCAGCCTGTTCGAGCGCGACCGGCGCGGCTTGCGGCTGACCTCTTCCGGCGAGCGGCTGTTCGGCAAGGCAAAGCGGCTGCTCAGCCTTAATGACGAGATCTGGGCCGAAATGGCTGCCAATGTCGTGGCCGGCCAGGTGCGGTTCGGCGTGCCTTACGACCTTGTCGGCACGACGCTGGCGCCGGTGCTGAAAGCCTATGCGCAAACCCATCCGCAGGTCGAGATATCGCTGGTCTGCGCCTCCTCACCGGAATTGGCCGCGGCGCTCGCGGCCGGCACTATCGACCTGGCGGTCATCGAGGAGCGGGTGGGGGCATCGGATGGCGAGTGCCTCGCCATCGATCGGCTGGTGTGGGTCGGCGCCAAGGGCGGTGTCGCGCGCGCCAAGCGCCCCCTGCCGGTCTCGATGGTCGCCGACAGCTGCGCCTTCCGGCCGGTGGTGCTTTCGGCGCTCCACGAGCATGGGCTGGAATGGCGCACCGTGTTCGAGAACGGCAATATCGACGCGACGACCGCGACGGTGCGCTCCGACCTGGCCGTCACCACCTGGCTGGCCTCCACGGTGCCGGCCGACTTGGAGATCCTATCGTCTGACGGCGCGCTGCCGCCGCTGCCGAATTTTGCCATCAGTTTGCATTTGCCAAGGCATGGTGTCGGCCCCGCGGCCCAGGAGTTTGCGCGGTATGTACGCGACGGTCTGGCGCGGCGGCTGATGGCGGCTTGAGACCAAGTAGACCTTGGGTTCCTCTCTCCCCTCCGGAGGGAGAGGAAGGTGCCAAGGCCGACACACTACTTCCAGGTCCTGCGCCGCTCGAGCTCGGCGTCGGATGGCTCCCCCGTGACAAAGGAACCGGTCTTGATTTCGCCGGCGCGCTCGTAGGTCGCCATGATGACGCCGGTGCTGGAAGTCTGCGAGCGGGTCAGCTTGAAGGCGGCCGGCATCGCGTCATCGCCGAACAGCCGCTTGCCCTTGCCCAGCAACAGCGGGAAGATCATCAGCCGAATCTCGTCGATCAGCCCGTTGGCGAGCAAGGTCTGGATCAGATTGGCCGATCCCTGGATGAGCAGGTCAGGTCCATCTTCCTGTTTGAGGCGGCGCAACGCCGGGACGATATCAGGCCCAAGCGATTGCGTGTTCTGCCAGGTGAGCGAATCCGGACGATGCGTCGCCACATATTTGGTCGCAGGGTTGAAGGCATCCGCGATCGGATCTTTCTGATACGGCCAGTACGCGGCGAAGATGTCGTAGGTTCTGCGGCCGAGCAAGAGGGCGAAGGGCTCGGAGAATAGTTCATCCATCGCCGCGCCCGCCACTTCGTCAAAATAGTGGAACGTCCAGCCGCCGAACTTGAAGCCGCCGACGGGATCCTCCTCCGGGCCGCCCGGCGCTTGCATCACGCCGTCGAGGCTGACGAATGTCGCCGCTATGATCTTTCTCATGGGATGCTCCTCCTGTTTCGATCCATGCCGTCAGGGCCGGACTTCAGTCCAAGGACGGATGACTGGCTGGCCGTCCGACAGGCCCTGCCGAATTTCGGTTCGTCAGCCCCGAGGCCGCGCGTCGAGGCTGCGTGACGAAAACCAGACATGCTCAAAGATCGCGGTGGCGGTGCGGTCCGGCAACTTGTCCGCCGTCAGCCAGATCGAGCGGCTGCGCGCGGCCTGGTCGCGCGTCGGGATTTTTGCCGCGGGGCTTGCAATCGACGCGCCGGAGCAAGGGATGAACCAGGAGCGCATGAAAGGGTCGCAGGCAAAACCTTTTTCGGTGCGGGTCACCAGAACGGCCAGGGGAACGCGCTCGGCCGGGCGCCACGGGAAGATCATGCGGCCGTCCGGCTTCAGCGCCTTGAGCCAGCCGGGTGGAGGTGCCGCGACGCCGGCATTGACATAGATGACGTCCGACGGCGGCAAATCCGATGTGACGGCATCGCCAGGAATGACAGTGACGTTCTCGTAGCCCGCAAGGTTTGCCTTTGCCCGCGAGGCAAGATCGGCGTCCAGTTCGAAGGCGGCAACGGTGCCGCCAGGTGAAACCAACCTGGCCAGCAAAGCCGTGTAGTAGCCGGTGCCGGCGCCGATGTGAGTGACAGCCTCGCCGGGCCTGGGCGCGAGTTTCCCGATCCACATGGCGTGCAGGAACGGCTCGCCATTGTTGATGCCCTTGTCGGCATCGAGCACCACCAGCACGTTCTGGTAGATGAAGCGCGGGTCGGCGCTCGGGGTCTCGACCGCGCCTTGGCCGGCGACGATCGTCCATGGGCCAGGACCGAGAAACGCCTCGCGCGGCACGGCCGCGAACACCTCTTCAAGACGCGGATCGGCGGAACGCGCCTGGGCAGCCATCAGCTTGGCATAGAAGCTTCGGGATTGGGCTATCGTGGTCATGATCGAGCGAGAAATAGCGCGGGCCGCGTCTTTGTCGCGGCCGATTTCAGCCGATCCCGAACAGCGTGTCGTAGAGCAGCTTGAAGTTGAGCAGCAGGATGATGGCGGCGACCACCCAGGCGAGCGCCGCAACGGCGCGCGGAATGGCGAGATTGCCCATCGTCTTCCTGTCGGAGACGAACTGCACCAGCGGGATCACCGCGAAGGGCAGCTGCATCGACAGGATCACCTGGCTGAACACCAGCAACTGGCCAGTGCCCTTTTCACCATAGAGCGCGGTGACGACCACGACGGGGATGATGGCGAGGCCGCGCGTCAGCAGGCGCCGCGCCCATTGCGGGATGCGCAGGCGCAGGAAGCCTTCCATGACGATCTGGCCGGCAAGCGTAGCGGTCACCGTCGAGTTCAGGCCGGAGGCGAGCAGCGCCACGGCAAACAGGATCGAGGCGATGCTCAGGCCGAGCAGCGGCGACAGCAGTTCGAAAGCCTGGCCGATCTCGGCGACGTCCTGATGGCCGGTGTTGTGGAAGGCGACCGCCGACACGATCAGGATCGAGGCGTTGACGAACAGGGCCAGCATCAGGGCGATGGTCGAGTCCGTCGTTGCCCATTTGACGGCGTCGCGCTTGCCCTCGTCGGTGCGTTCATAGGCGCGGGTCTGCACGATTGAGGAGTGCAGATAGAGATTGTGCGGCATGACGGTGGCGCCGATGATGCCGATGGCGATGTAGAGCATCGCCGGATTGGTGACGATTTCGGATGACGGCACGAACATCGAATGCAGGATCGTGCCGGCCGGCGGCGCGGCGACGAAGATCTGGATGGCAAAGCAGCTGAAGATGATGATCAGAAGCGCGACGACGAAGGCTTCGAGATAGCGGAAGCCCTTGTTCATCAACAAAAGCACCAGGAAGGCGTCGAGCGCGGTGAGCATGGCGCCGCCGATCAGCGGAATGCCGAACAGGAGCTGCAGCGCGATCGCGGTGCCGATCACTTCGGCGAGGTCGCAGGCGATGATGGCGAGCTCGCAGGCGATCCACAGCACGAAGTTGACCGGACGCGGGTAGTAGGCGCGGCAGGCCTGGGCGAGGTCGCGGCCGGTGGCGATGCCGAGACGCGCGGCCAGCGCCTGCAGCAGGATCGCCATCAGGTTGGACAGCATGATGATGAACAGCAGCGTGTAGCCGAACTGGGCGCCGCCGGCGAGGTCGGTCGCCCAGTTGCCCGGGTCCATATAGCCTACCGAGACCATGTAGCCCGGCCCCATGAAGGCAAACAGCCGACGGAACCAGACGCCCGAATTCGGTACGGCGATCGAGGAGTTGACCTCGCGCAGGCTCGGCTGCTCATCGCCTGGCCTGTCGAACCGCCACGCTGGTCTGGCTATGGCGGTGGCGTCGGTCTCGGACATGGCGAATTCCGCTTGATGCAATGGATGATGTCTCCTATCTATGCCACGGCTCAACATTATGCAATATGCTATATTTCATTGATCATGCTTTTGTGATGCGATCGATCGTGCTCCGACGCGGCGGCGATGCGGTTGCGCCTGGGCCCGAATGCAAATAAACGCCAGGATTGTCGGGGCCCGTGCTATGAATGCGGGCCGATTCAATCTTCGGGCAGCCAAGGAGGAGCGCATATTGGCGCTGAAGAACAGACCGGTCCCGCGTGAGCCGCTGCCCGATGCCGATGTCCATTCGGAAGGGTTCCGGCAGACGCGCGAAGCGCGCCGCAGCGCGCTGGTCGAGGACTATGTCGAGTTGATCGCCGACCTGATCGAGGACGGCAACGAGGCCCGCCAGGTCGACATCGCAGCCAGGCTGGGGGTCGCCCAACCGACAGTGGCCAAGATGCTGACCAGGCTGTGTGCCGACGGGCTGGTCTCCAGAAAGCCTTATCGCGGCGTGTTCTTGACCGAAGCAGGTCGCAAGGTCGCGGAAGAGAGCCGCATTCGCCACCAGACGGTGGAGGCTTTTTTGCGTTCGCTCGGCGTCAGCGCCGAGACGGCGCGCATCGATGCCGAGGGCATAGAGCACCATGTCAGTGCCGAGACACTGGAAGCGTTCCGCAAGGCGATGACGGCGGGCTAGGGACTTTGCCAAGCCGTTGGCTCGTTTCGCCGGCGATGCCATAGACATTCCACAGTCGCGGCCAGAGCAGCGGAGCCAACATGCCAGCACGGCCACGGCTGCGAAAAATGCTGTGACTTGGCGCAACCATTGAGATAATTGTTTATGAGGTGGAGCCGGCCTCGCGCCGGATCGACCAGTAAATTCGCAGCGCGGGGAGTTGCCATGCTCTGGAGAGGCCGTCGTCAGAGTGACAATGTCGAGGACCAGCGCAGCAGCGGCGGCGGCGGATTTGGTGGCGGCGGACCCGGCCAGTTCCGCATTCCGATCGGCGGCAGCAGCGGCGGCGGCATGTCGATCTCGACCATCATCATCCTCGTCGTGCTCTATTTCGGCCTGAAAGCCTTCGGCATCGATCCGATCCAGGTGCTGAGCGGCGGCGGTGGAGGCCTGCTGCCTGGCGGCGGCGAGATAACGGACAACAGCGGCAGCCAGGGCGGGGGCACCGGTGCGCCGGCTTCCGACGAGATGAAGCAGTTCGTGGCAACCGTGCTGGCCGAGACCGAGGACACATGGACAGGCATTTTCAAGGCCAACGGACTGACCTATGAGGACCCCAAGCTGGTGCTGTTCAGCGGGCAGATCCGCTCGGCCTGCGGCTTCGCCTCGTCGGCGGCCGGACCGTTCTATTGCCCCGGCGACCACAAGGTCTATCTCGACATGACATTCTTCCAGCAGCTGGACCAGCAGTTCGGCGCCTCGGGCGAGTTCGCGCGGGCCTATGTGATCGCGCATGAGGTCGGCCATCACGTGCAGAATCTGACCGGCATCATGTCCAAATTCAACCAGATGCGGCAAAGCATGGGCGAGGCCGAAGCCAATCAAATGTCGGTGCGCGTCGAGCTTCAGGCCGACTGCTTCGCCGGCGTCTGGGCGCATTACACGGCGCAGAAGGGCATATTGGAGCAAGGCGATATGGAAAGCGCGCTCAATGCCGCCAGGCAGATCGGCGACGATACGCTGCAGAAGAAGATGCAGGGCTACGTAGTGCCGGAAAGCTTCAACCACGGCACGTCGGCGCAGCGGCAGACCTGGCTGGCGCGCGGCTACAAGAGCGGCAAGCTTTCCGACTGCGATACGTTCAACAACCCGATCTGAGCATCCGGTTCTTTCACGGGTGACCTGACGGCAAGGATGTCGTCAGGGGGTGTCAGGATGCGAACGTCCTGCTTGTTCCCTCATTGTTCCTGACGGCCTGCTCGCCTATAAGTGCCTCCGCCTGCGCGCCAGGCGCCGGGAAGGAGCAGACGAAACCATGATGGATCCCAAAACCGCCAAGCGGGGGCTTGCGCTCGTCTTCACGACGCTGCTCCTCGACATCATCGGATTCGGCATCATCATGCCGGTGCTGCCGGCCTATCTGCAAGAGTTGACCGGCGTCGGCGTCTCGCAGGCGGCGATCGAAGGCGGCTGGCTGTTCTTCGTCTATGCGGCCATGCAGTTCTTCTTCGCGCCCATCATGGGCGGGTTGAGCGACCGGTTCGGCCGGCGGCCGATCCTTCTCGCCTCCGTGCTGACGTTTTCCATCGACAATCTGATCTGCGCCATAGCCTGGTCCTACCCGATGCTGTTCATCGGGCGCGTGCTGGCCGGCATTTCAGGCGCCAGCTATTCGACCACATCAGCCTTCATCGCCGACATCTCGAACGATGAGAACCGGGCCAAGAATTTCGGCCTGCTCGGCATCGCCTTCGGCGTCGGCTTCGTCATCGGGCCGGTCCTTGGCGGGCTGCTCGGCACCTTCGGGCCGCGCGTGCCGTTTTATTTCGCCGCCGGACTTGCCTTTGTGAACTTCCTGATCGCGCTGTTCCTGCTGCCCGAAACGCTCGATGAAAAGCACCGCCGGCGCTTCGACTGGAAACGCGCCAACCCGGTCGGCACGCTTCTCCAGATGCGCCAATATCAAGGCATTGGCTGGATCGGGCTGGTCTTCTTCCTGATGACGCTTGGCCACATGATGTATCCGGCGGTCTGGTCGTTCGTCTCCAGCTATCGCTATGGCTGGAACGAGCAGCAGATCGGTTTTTCGCTCGGCGCTTTCGGTCTGTGCGGTGCCATCGTCATGGCAACGGTGCTGCCGCGCATCATTCCCAGGCTTGGCGAGTGGAGGACGGCGGTTATCGGTCTTGCGTTCACGGCGCTCAGTGCTTTCGGCTACGCCTTCGCGACGCAGGGTTGGATGATTTATGCGGTGATCGTCGTCGGCTGCCTGGAAGCGCTGGCCGACCCGCCGCTCAGGAGCCTCGCCGCCGCCAAGGTGCCGCCTTCGGCGCAGGGTGAATTACAAGGCGCGATGACGTCGATCTTCTCGATCACATCGATCGTCACGCCGCTGCTCTATACCGCGATCTTTTCCTGGTTCACCGGGCCAAGCGCGCCAGTGACCTTCGGCGGTGCGCCTTACCTGGTTGGCGCGGTTTTCCTAGTGCTGGCGCTCGTTGTCTTCGTTACGAAAGTGGCGAGGCCCGCGGCACTCGGAACCGTCACCAAAGGCGTCGCGGAAGATGGGGCACGAATATGAGGATCTGTCGGAACTAAGCCCGTTCGGCCAGCAGTTCCTCGCCGCGCTTTTCGCGGATCAGGTTGACGAAGCGGCGGAACAGATAATGCGAATCCTGCGGGCCGGGCGAGGCCTCGGGGTGGTGCTGGACCGAGAATACCGGCCGGCCTGTCAGCGCGATGCCGCAATTCGAGCCGTCGAACAGCGAGACATGGGTTTCCTCGACGCCTGACGGCAGCGAGTCGGCGTCGACGGCAAAGCCGTGGTTCATCGAGACGATCTCGACCTTGCCTGTGGTGTGGTCCTTGACCGGATGGTTGGCGCCGTGATGGCCCTGATGCATCTTGGCGGTCTTGCCGCCCAGCGCCAGCGCCAGCATCTGGTGGCCGAGGCAGATGCCGAACACCGGAATCTCGGTCCTGAGCAGGTCCTGGATGACCGGCACGGCATAGGCGCCGGTGGCTTCAGGGTCGCCGGGGCCGTTGGACAGGAAGATGCCGTCCGGCTGCATGGCGAGGATTTCCTCGGCGCCGGTCTTGGCCGGAACCACGGTCACCTTGGCACCAAGCCCCGCAAGCAGGCGCAGGATGTTGCGCTTGACGCCATAGTCGATGGCGACGACATGCATGGAGGGCTCGTTCTGTTCGCCAAAGCCCTCGTCCCACACCCAAGGCGTCTCGCGCCACACCGAGGACTGGCCTGACGTGACCTCCTTGGCGAGGTCGAGGCCGATCAGGCCGGACCACGCGGCGGCGCGGCGTTTCAGGTCGTCGAGATCGAAGACGCCGTCGGGCGCATGCGCGATAACGGCGTTGGGCATGCCCTTTTCGCGGATCAACGCGGTCAACGCGCGGGTGTCGATGCCCGAGAGGGCGACGATGCCGCGCTTCTTCAGCCATTGATCGAGATGGCCGGCAGCGCGGTAGTTGGAGGGATTGGTGACATCGGCCTTGAACACGGCGCCGACGGCACCGGCGCGAGCAGCCGGATTGAGGTCCTCGATGTCTTCGCCGTTGGTGCCGATATTACCGACATGCGGGAAGGTGAAGGTGACGATCTGGCCGGCATAGGACGGATCGGTCAGGATCTCCTGATAGCCGGTAAGCGCGGTGTTGAAGCAGACCTCGGCGACCGCCGAACCCGTTGCGCCGAGACCGCGACCCTCAATGACGGTGCCGTCGGCCAGCACCAGCAATGCCGTCGGTTTCTCGGTGGCCCAAGCGGGGGTGGACGCGGTGTCGGCCATGGCGGCACTCCTATCAGGCCGCGCGCTTCAAACAGGCCCGGCGGGCTATTTGCGCGGCAAACGGCGCGGAGCGGCGAATTCGCGGCCTTCACGCACTCAAGCTTCAGTTCATGCAAGGCCCAGTACATAGGGGAAGGGGGCAGGTCGGTCAATGATGATGGGAAATGCCGCCGCGATTTATTTCATTGAGCAATATCATAGGCTTGCCTCGACATATCAGGGTTTGCGTTGGCCTGCACCCGGCGCTATTGTCCGCGCCGACCGAAGGAGAGAGCACGATGCGCGCAAAAATCGCCGAATCCCTGAAGAGCGCGATGAAGGCGCAGGACAAGCACCGGCTGCCGACATTGCGGCTGATCCAGGCCGCCATCCACGATCGCGACATAGCCAATCGCGGTGCCGGCAAGGAGCCGGCCAGCGACGAGGAGATCCTGCAGATCCTGGCCAAGATGGTGAAGCAGCGCGAAGAATCGGCCAAAGCGTTCGAGGACGGCAAGCGGCCGGAACTGGCCGCGCAGGAGCGCGGCGAGATGGAGATCATCCGCGATTTCCTGCCGACGCAATTGGACGATGCCGCCATCACCGCCGCGGCACGCGAGGCGATCGCAGCGACCGGTGCCGCCAGCCAGAAGGACATGGGCAAGGTGATCGCGGCGCTGAAGCAAAAATATGCCGGCCAGATGGATTTCGGCAAGGCAAGCGGCATCATCAAGGGACTGCTGCAGTAGCCGGCGCGACCCTCGGTGCTTGCCTGCCCTATGGAACAACCTTCTGGGGCTCCAACGCGCGGCGCAATGCCGGCGCCTCCTGCTGGATATGATCCCACAAACGGTTGGCGACCGGCCCGTGGGGACGGTCGCGGCGGCGCGCCACCACCAGTTCGTCGGTGCGGCCCGGCATATGAGGGCCGGCGATGGACCGCAGGCGTCCATCGCGCAGCTCCTCTTCGATCAGGAAGCGTGGCAGGTGGCCCCAGCCGAGGCCCTGCAGGATGATCTCCTTCTTCATGCCCTGGTCAGCGACCAGACATTGCGGCGCGCCTTCGACCATGAAGTAATCTTGTTGTGGTGAATGGCGGGCAGTGTCGCGCATCACGCATTGGGTGAGCGCCTGCATCTGGTCGAGCGTGATCGGCGGCTCGATGCGCTCCGGCAGAAAGCCCGGTGCCACCACGGGAATGAACGGCACCTTGCACAAATCGATCCATTCCACCCGCGCATCGCCCTTGTCGATCCAGTGCAGGACCAGATCGGCCTCGTCGTCGAAAAGGCGTTCGCAAGGGCCGCCGACGGCCTCGAAGTGCAGGTGCAGACGCGTGCCGGGACATTGCGCGAAGAACCGCCCGAGCAGGCCCAGCACCTGCGGTCGTGGGCATAGGTCGCCGATCACGACATGAATTTCGGTTTCCTCGCCCATCGAGAGCTGGGCAGCATGCACGCGCAGGCCTTCCAGTTCGCGTAGCAGCGATTGCGCCCGGCGGTGGAACGACAGCCCGGCCTCGGTCGGGCGAACGCGATAGCCGCTGCGGTCCAGGAGAACGAGGTCGAGCTGCCGTTCCAGCTTGGCGACAGCGGCGAATACAGCCGGGTGTGAACGATGCAACAGGGCCGCCGCCGGCTGAAAGCCGCCGGTGCGGATCACGGCGTCGAAGCACTGCAGGTCGTGCAAGGTGAATTCAGCCATGTCAGCTTTGATTACAGAGATTGTCCTGACTTTGTAATATCAACAAACCAACGATCTGACTACGCTCTGTCATTCAACCCTTCCAGAAGGATCTTTCATCATGAGTGAGCTGAATTTTGTGACTGTTGGCGACGGCACGCGCATCGCCTACCGTTTCGACGGCGATGCGCGAAAGCCGGTTCTGATGCTGTCGAACTCCATCGGCACCACGCTGCATATGTGGGATGGACAGATCGGCGAGCTGTCCAGGCATTTCCGGGTTCTGCGCTATGATTTTCGTGGCCATGGCGGATCGAGCGTGCCGGCCGGCGCCTATTCGCTCGACCGGCTCGGCCGCGATGTGATCGAACTGCTCGATGCGCTTGGTCTTGGCCGCGTGCATTTCCTCGGCCTGTCGCTGGGCGGCTTCGTCGGGCAATGGCTCGGCATCCACGCGCCGGAGCGGATCGACCGGCTGATCCTGAGCAACACCTCGTCGCATCTCGGACCGGCAAGCTATTTCGACGAGCGCATTGCCGCCGTCCGGCAGGCGCCCGATATGGCCGAAACCGCCGAAACGTTCCTCAACAACTGGTTCCCGGCCAAAATGATGGCGGCCAACGAGCCCGTCATCGGGGAATTTCGCGCCATGCTGCTCACCATCGACCGGCAGGGCTTGGCGGGCCTCTTTGCGGCGGTGCGCGACGCCGACCTTCGCCGCACGGTGGCGCTGATCTCGCGGCCGACGCTGGTGATCGCCGGCGAGCACGACACGGTGACGGCGGCCAGCCACAGCGAACTGATCGCCGCGGCGGTGCCCGGCGCGAAGCTGGTCGTCCTGCCGGCGGTTCACCTGTCGAACGTCGAATATCCATCCGGTTTCATGCAGGCGATGTTCGATTTCCTGCGCTGAGGAATGCGATCCCGTAGGCCCCGCATCCCCCGAGCCGGGACGGACCTCACGGCTCCTTGCAGATCGGCACCGGCTGCGGAGGCGGTGCCGGGTGGTCCTTCCTATATTGGGCAATGATCGGCTCGAGCGTCTTTCGCGGCCAGAATTTCGGAGAGCCGATTTCCTTCAGGCAGGATGCGTTCCAATAGGGCCCAGCGTCCGACAGCGAACGCCCCGCCGCCACGATTTGCGCAACGGCGGCGATGTCGCGCGATTCAGGGTAGATGTAGAGCGTCGTCGGATTGTCCTTCACCATCGGGATGATCTGCCGCGCATCCGCCGCCGACCAACTGGTGCAGCCATTGCTGCGGCCGCCGGCATAATCCACCAGCTTGCCGAACGGCACGTAGCCGTCATGGTCGGCATGCGAGCTGGCCGGGTCTTTGCGAAGACACATTCCCTTCAACACTTCCGCCGGATGCCCGCCGATCACGCGCTGCCTGGCGTTCGCGGCCTCGCCCTCGCCATCGAACTGCACGAAGGTACGCATGAAAGCCACGTCCTGCTTCGCCGCGGTGCGATAATAGCCCTTGAACGAGGTTTTCGCCTCGCCGGTCATATAGGCGCCGCCGGCGGTCAGTGACGAATCCAGCGCATTGCCGAAGTTCTTCGCGCAGCGCTTGCCATTGGCGAAATCGGCGACGCCCTTCAGATTCCGGCCGCTGCCGTGGCCCGCCGAAACGGCGCGAAACGCCTGGCTGGCCTCGCAGATGATGTAATAACGGTGACCCAGTTTGTTGTTGCCCAGATCGCTAGGGCGCGTCGCATCCATGGCGAAGTAGCAGGGATTGTTAACGGCTCCTGCGCCGACTTTCTTCAGGTAAAGCGCTCGGGCCCGCTCCAGGACCACAGCTGAGATCTGGCCATCACCTTCGCCGACATGGGCCTGCAGCCAGGCCGGAATGGCCGAGGGCGCGGCAAAGGACCGTGCCGTCAAAGCGACGACAACGAGGAAGAGGCTGGCGACGACACCCAGCGGGATAGATCTCAACCGCACCAGACCCGTTCTCCTGTCGAAGCGTTTGTGTTTTGGCGGTGAATCACCCCCGGCACGATCATAAATCGGCTTACGCCCGCCGGCGAAACACATCTTGTTCAGCATTCCCGGCACGTATGCGCGTTTTCGACCCGCCAGCATTAGGGTATTGTCTGATTCCGGCGCGCCCACGCCTCCTCCCTCCGTCGGGAAAGCATCATTCATGCGGGGCAATCCGATCATCGAACCGACTGTTCGAGCACCAGGCATAAGGAGGGGTTGCGAAGACTGCTCGCACCAGGAGGTTTGCGATGATTGCGCCCGTTTACAATCTGAAGCGTCAAGCCAGGCTGTTGTCCCGCGAGGAGAAGATTCCGCTCCATCAGGCGCTTGACCGTATTGCAGCCCGCGAAGGTTTTGCGAGTTGGAGTCTGCTTGCGGCCAAGGCAGCCGAGACGACGGCCGCCGGCAGGCTGTTCTCGCGGCTGATGCCCGGCGACCTGGTTCTGGTCGGTGCGCGACCAGGCCACGGCAAGACGCTGATGAGCCTCGAACTCGCGGTCGAAGCCATGAAGCGTGGCCATCGCAGCGTGTTCTTCTCGTTGGAATACACGCATCGCGATGTGCTGGACCGGTTTCGCGCCATCGGGGCGGACCCCGCCCAGTTCGACCGATTGTTCGCGTCCGACACTTCCGATGGCATCAGCGCCGACTACATCGTCGAGGTGTTGGGATCGGCGGCGCGCGGGACGCTCGCTGTCATCGACTATCTGCAACTGCTCGACCAGAAGCGGGACAATCCGGAGCTGATGGACCAGGTCCGGACATTGAAGGCTTTTGCGCGTGACAGGGGCGTGATCCTGGTCTTCATCTCGCAGATCGACCGCTCCTACGATCCGTCAACGAAGCCGTTTCCCGATATCAGCGACGTTCGGCTACCGAACCCGCTGGATCTGTCGCTGTTCAGCAAAGCGTGTTTCCTCAACAAGGGCGCGATCCGCTTCCAGCCCGCTTGAGCGTTCCAGTGGCCATCGCTATGCCTGCTTGGCCTGCGAGGGAGCATGGATCATGATCGAAATCGTCAAGCCCGGGCTCAAGCATCTGGCGTCCTACAAGGCTGCGCTCGAGCGCGGCTGGTCGCCCGACAATGTACGGCTCATGGAGGCAGCTCGCGAGCAGCTTGCCGCAATCGAGGAGGATCCGGCGGCGTTCCTGGCCAGCCTCGATGATCCCGAGGCCAAGGGGCCGCCGATCACCTTGCCTGACGGCAGACAGGTCCCGCGCCTGCCGGGCTTCAGGCGCTGGATGTGGGACGGCGAGACGTCAGGCTCGATCGGCCTGCGCTGGCAAAAGGGCACGTCGGCGCTGCCGCCGCACGTGCTTGGCCATATCGGCTACGCCGTGGTGCCGTGGAAACAGCGACGCGGCTACGCGACGGAAGCGCTGCGGCTTATGCTGGATGAGGCGAGGGCGGTCGGCCTGGCTCATGTCGACATCACCGCAAAACCTGGCAATCCGGCCTCGCACAAAGTGATCCTGGCCAACGGCGGCAGACTGGTCGAACGTTTCCTCGAAGATGCCGCCTATGGCGGAGCGGAGAGCCTGCGGTTCCGCATCGATCTGTAATGCGTTGGAGCTGCGCAGCCGCCGGGCGAGACATGACTGTTCATCGCGTCGTGCTTGCGCCGGTGGACGCCCGGATCAGGCATGATCGGTGGTGGATGTCCTGACGCGGATAATCTACTCAGCCGCTGCCGTCAGCGGTGGCGTGGCGTTGCTGCGCCACTCCCAGATGTGCGAGGCGAGCGCCACCGCGACGGCGACGAGCATCGCCACAGCGCCAAGCAGCGGCAGGCTGCGATAACCGTAACCGCCATTGAGCATGGCAGCACCGAGCGATGCCGCGAGCGCTATACCGACATTGAAGCCGGATGGGATCAGCGAGGAGGCCAGGTTCGAGGCATCCGCAGTCCAGGACAGGATGCGGGTCTGAATCGGCGTACCGATGGCGAAGTTGAGGCCGCCCCAGATGACGATCGCCACGATCATCGGCACGGGATAGGGGCTGACGGCATAGATCACCGCAAGCGTCACCGCCTGCAGGGCCAGCATGGTGATCAGCGAGGGCATCAGCTTCCAGTCGGCTAGCCTGCCGCCGAGGAAGACGCCAAGCGTGGCGCCGACGCCGTTGAGCAAGAGCACCCAGGGCACCAGGTTCTCGTCGAGGCCGGTGATCTCGATCAATGTCGGGGTGATGTAGGTGAACAGGCCGAACTGGCCGATCATCAGCATCAGCATCAGGATCAGCGAGGTCCAGACCTGCTGGCGGGCAAGCACGCGGACCTCGCGGGCGAGGCCGGCGGGTTTGGCCTGATAACCTGTGGTGCGCGGCAAAAGGGCTGCCATGGCAAGCGTGGCCGCCACGCCCAATGCGCACATAACCCAGAAGGTCGCGCGCCAGCCCCAGATGTTGCCGATGGCAGTGCCCGCCGGCACGCCGATCACGTTGGAGACGGTGAGGCCCGACAGGATGACGGCCACCGCCATGCCGCGCTGGTCCTCGCGCACCAGCCCGACCGCCACCACCATGGCGACGCCGAAATAAGCGCCATGCGCGACTGCGACGGCAATGCGCAGAAGCAGCATCGAGGTGAAGTCGGGCGCCAGCGCGCAGGCCGCCTGACCGATGGTGAAGGCGACCGCGAGGCCGAGCAGCAAGGTTTTGCGCGGCAAGGACTTGGTGGCAAGTGCCAGAAGCGGACCGCCGATGGCAATGCCGCAGGCATAGCCGGAGACGAGATAGCCCGATGTCGGAACCGAAACGCCAAGCCCTTGCGCCACCTGCGGCAGCACGCCGGCGATGACGAATTCGGTGGTGCCGAAAGCGAAGGCAGCGATGAACAGGGCGATGAGCGGAAGCGACATGGCGGGAATTAAATCCTCGAATGCAGGCCTCAAACCACGGATGCGCGCTGCCGGCAATCCAGAAATTTTTGTCGCCGCTTTAGCTTTTCTTGATCTCCGGGTTCAAAATCTTGACCCCGGGTTCAGAACGGGGTCTTGCGTCCATAAGGAACCTTCAGCCATGCCCGCTCATGAAAATAATAGAGCAGCGACTTGGTGAAGACTTCTGTCACGCCGATGGCGGCCGCCAGCTTGACGCTTCCGGTCACCACCAGCGAGATGATCATCGTATCGATGGTGCCGGTCACGCGCCACGAAAGCGCCTTGGCGAAACTGCGCGAATGGGTGTCCATCGATCTCCTCCGAAAGCTTTGGCTGATATGCCTAGCCCGAGCGATGGAAACGCGGCAATGGCAATTTTGCCGCCGAAGGACCGACGCCATGCAATTCTGCCGCAATACAATTTTTTCGACAGAGTGCGGCGCTCTTCCTTCTGCCCTTGTTTGTTGGGAGGTGGCGTCGCAAAGCGAGGTGGGATGAGGTGTCTCAAAGAAGGGAGAGATGTCGTTGATCAGCTCGCCTTCAACCTGGATCCACCGAGGAGGCCGCGTTCTTCCAGCACGGGATAGGCCATCGATGCCAGCAGCGAGTTGATCTGTTTGAGATCGCGGATGGTGTCGAGGTGGATCGAACTGGTCTCGACGCTTTTGGCAGTGCCTTCGCGCAGCCGCAGGAAATGGCTGGCGCTGGTCTCTTTTTCGGCGTCGCGCAGCCGTTCCTTCTCCAGCACCAATTGGCGAGCCGTCTCGGCATCGCGCGACACCAGCACGTTGAAGGCAAGCCGCGCATTGGCGAGCACCGAAGCGTGGAAGGCGCACAGCTCGCTCCAACCCTCGTCGGTGAATTCCAGTCCACGGTCGAACTTCTTCTTCACATGTACCAGCATGTTGCGCACGATGATGTCGCCGACCTGCTCCAGCTTGACGCAGGCGCCGATCAGTTCCTGGCAGCGCAACGCCTCGTCCTCGGTCAGCGGGTTCTTGGTGACCTTGGCGAGGTAGAGCTTGATCGCCGCGTGCTTGCGGTCGACGCGGTCGTCAAGGGCGGCCAGCGCCTTGATCTTGTCGGCATCGGCGCTCTCGTAGAGCTCGATGATGCGCTTGAGCATGATCTCGACCGTCTCGCAGACCCGCACCACCTCGCGGGTGGCATTGGCCAGCGCCTGGCTCGGCACGTCGAGCGCGCTTTCGTTGAGCGCCGAGAGTTCGACGACGTCGAGCGTGGCGGCTGGCGTCTTGGTGCCGAGCGCCACGATCTTCTCCGAGGCGCGGTAGACGAGACCCGCCAGCGGCAGGCCGGCGAGCAGGATCAGCACGTTGAACAGGATGTGGGCATTGACGATCTGGTCCGCTGCCGTCGCGCCAAGGAACGCGAAATGCGGCCTGAAGATCATGACCAGGATCAGCATGACCAGCGAGCCAAGCCCGCGCATCAAGAGGTTGCCGATCGGCACGACGCGCACTTCGGGGCCGGAGGAGCGGGTCAGCATGGGCGCGATGATCGACGAACCGAGATTGACGCCCAGGATGAGGACGACGCCGAGTTCGGGCGTGATCAGGCCGCGGCCCGCCAGCGTCGCCATCAACAGGACCGCGGCGATGCTCGACTGGAACAGCCAGGTGATCAGCGCCGCCAGTAGATAGGCGGTGATGGAATCGCCGGAGAAGTAATTGATGATGACCGGCATTAACTGGCTGTTGCGCAGCGGCTCGGATGCCTGACCGATCATTTCCAGCGACAGGATCAAAAGGCCGATGCCGACCAGGATGCGACCGGTCTGGCGCCAGTCGCGCCGCTCGGTGGCCATGAACATGACCGTGCCGGTGATCAGGCAGAGCGGCACCAGCAGCGTGAGATCGAAGGTGAGCAGCTTGACCACCAGAGCCGAACCGATCTCGGCGCCGCGTACGGCCAGTTGCCCGGCCGCGCCCGAGACGATGCCGGAGCCGGCGAAGGAGCCGACCAGCAGCGTGACGGCGGTGGAGCTCTGCAGCGCTATAGCGAGGCCGGTGCCGGCCAGCACCGCCATGACAGGATTGCGCATGGTGGCGCGCAGCTTGTGGCGCAGCACGTCGCCATAGGCGCGCTCGACGCCGGTCTTCACCATGCGCGTGGCAAACAACATCAGCGCCACGGCCCCGGCCAGATGCAGAAGAACCACGGAGCCGCTCATTGCGGCGCACCGATACGGACAAAGCCGGAGACACGGGCAGCGCGGCGGCCGGGGGAAGGACGAGGGGTGCGAATCATGATCATGGCGTTGGCCGATAATAGCTCGAATATTTTAGCCGGATAATAAAAATTTGTCGATTTCAAGGGCTGCCGGCGCGCGACGGGGCGTGTCGGAGAATGGACGGATGCCGAAATGGTTGCATGAGCCTCGCCGCCTTGACGCGGCGGATCGGCCGGTGTTGCCGCCCGCCCTTCGCCCGGAATTTGCGAAGATGTTCAACCAATCGATCTAAGCTTCGGATTTATTACGGAATTGTAATGCTCATGTTCAGTTTCGGTTCATTCTTCGACGGCTATTTCCGCGGCATCGACAACCAAGGAGATTCCTTCATGAAACGCATCGTTCTTTCCGGTCTTGCTTTCTCGATGCTGGCCGCCACGTCCCTGACGGGCCAGGCCGCGCCGCTCAATGCGCCGGTCGCGCCGCAGTCGAACTATACCAATGTCGACTGGCAGAAGCCCACCAACCGGGATGTCAGGAAGCGCGTCATCCAGAAGCGGGTCATCCAGAAGCGCATCATTCAAAAGAAGGTCGTCGTGAAGCGGAACAACTGGCGCAATGGCCAGAAATATTCCGGCTGGCGGCAGCATCAGCCGGTCCGCGATTATGGGCGCTACGGCCTGCATCGTCCGGGCAGTGGCCAGGAATGGATCCGCGTCGGCAATGACTATGTGCTGGTCGGCGCCCTCTCCGGCATCATCTTTGGCGCCATCGCCGCGCAGTAAAGTCCCGATAGTGCCAGACTGGAGGAAGGGCGGCCCGCAACGGCCGCCTTTCCTTTTGCCCTGTGGAAACCGGGCATCGTCAGCATTAGGGGTCGCCGGACTTCGCGGGCATGATTATATGGGGGATAAACGAGTTCCCCGATGCGCTTTCCGCCCGCCTTCCTCGACGAGATACGCGACCGCGTGCCGATTTCGCAGGTCATCGGCCAGCGCGTCGCCTGGGATCGCAAGAAGACCAATGCGTCGCGCGGCGATTATTGGGCCTGCTGCCCGTTTCATGGCGAGAAGAGCCCGTCCTTCCATTGCGAGGACAAGAAGGGCCGCTACCATTGTTTCGGCTGCTCGGTCTCGGGCGATCACTTCAAGTTCCTGACCGAACTTGACGGACTGAGCTTTCCCGAGGCGGTCGAGAAGATTGCAGACATGGCCGGCGTGCCGATGCCGGTTCGCGACGTGCAGGAGGAGCGGCGCGAGAAGGAACGCGCCAGCCTTACCGACGTCATGGAAATGGCGACTGCCTTTTTCCAGGAGCGGCTACAGGGCGCGGAAGGCGCCAAGGCCCGTGCGTATCTGCGCGACCGCGGACTGACGCCCGCGACGCAGCATGCTTTCCGGCTGGGCTATGCGCCCGACAGCCGCAATGCGCTGAAGGAGCATCTGGCCGCAAAGGGCGTGCCGAAGGCCGATATCGAGGCCTGTGGGCTGGTGCGCCATGGCGACGACATTCCGGTCTCCTATGACTGGTTCCGCGACCGCATCATGTTCCCGATTCCGGATTCGCGTGGCAAGATCATCGCTTTCGGTGGGCGAGCGCTGGCGCCGGATGCGCTCGCCAAATACATGAACTCGCCCGATACCGAGCTCTTCCACAAGGGCAACGTGCTCTACAATTTCGCCCGCGCGCGAAAAGCGCTGGCCAAGGGCGGCACGGTCATCGCCGTCGAAGGCTATATGGATGTCATCGCATTGGCGCAGGCCGGCTTCGAGAATGTCGTCGCGCCACTCGGCACGGCGCTTACCGAAAACCAGCTCGAACTGTTGTGGCGTATGGCCGCCGAGCCGGTGCTGTGCTTCGACGGCGACAAGGCCGGGCTGAAGGCCGCATGGCGGGCCGCCGACATGGTGCTGCCCGTAGTCCAAGCCGGGCGCACCGCGCGTTTCGCGCTGCTGCCGGAAGGCAAGGATCCCGACGACCTGGTCAAGGCGGAGGGGCCGGATGCCTTCCGCGCCGTGCTGGCGGAAGCGCGTCCTCTTGCCGATCTGTTATGGATGCGCGAGACGGCGGGCGGCGTCTTCGACACGCCGGAGCGGCGGGCCGAACTGGAGAAGCGGCTGCGCGAACTGACCAGCCGCATCCGTGATGAAAGCCTGCGATATCACTACCAGCAGGAGATGCGCGAGCGCGTGCTGAGCTTCTTCGGTTCTCAGCGCGCAACGCGGCAAGGTCGTCCGGACTGGAAACCGGGGCAGGGCAAGGCGCCCGCTCCCGGCGGACAATTCGCTAAAGCCGGCGGTGGTCGCATCGCCATCACGGAAAGCCTCGGCCAGTCGGCACTGGTCAAGCGCGGCAGCGAAGGCATGTCGGTGCGCGAGGCGACGATCATCGTCGCACTGGTCAACCACCCGGCGCTGATCGACGAGAATTTCGCCCATGTCGAGTTCCTCGATCTCGCCAATTCCGAGCTGAAGCGGCTGCACGGCGCCATCCTCGACGCGATGGCACATGACATGGCCAATGACCGCCACGCCGTGGTGGCGACGATCGAACGCGCCGGCTGCGCCGAGATCTGGGAGCGTGCCGTCGGCCTGATCAGGCGAGCGCGGCAGTGGCCGGCGCTGGAGACGGCAGCGCTCGAGGACGCCCGCGACGCTCTGAACCAGGCGCTGCACTTGCAGCGTAGCGCGCGCACCTTACATAAGGAGCTGAAACAGGCGGAAGCGGCGATGGATGCGGATCCTTCGGACGAGAATTTCCGCCATCTGATCGAAATTCAAGCGCAATTTCGGGATGTACAAGCGACGGAAGCGCTGATCGAAGGTTTCGGTGTTTCGTCGGGCAGGGCTGGTCGGGCCTGAAGCATGGTTCCGAAAAGCGGGACCCGGTTTTCGGGAACGATCATACTCCAGCAGAAGAAAGGCGGAGCTCATTTCGGCCCGAGGGTTGGGACGGGCTCATGCCAGCAAGTGCAGGAATGACGGCGTTGTCATGGATCTTCTAGAGCCGGACCGCGCTAAGTCGGGTAATTGATTCGCTTTTTTCATGCGAATCATGCGAGAGGCGCTTGACCTTCCGGCAGAATGGCGGAATCAGGACGATTCGAAACGTTAACCCGCACTCGCGTCGACGGGAAAAGCAGCGATGTGAGGTCTTGGTCACTGGACAGGCAGCCAGCCTGCCACAGATATCAGGGTTAATCTGGACTTAATGCATGTCGCCCAAAAATGGAAACCGGTTTTGGGCGACGACAGGGCACCAACAAAGAGATGATGCAGTTATTGGCCCGGTGAAGCGCGTTGCAAAAGCGAGCCCAGCCGATTTGACCGGTCCGACAGCTTGCGCGGCCTCGATGTCGGGCCGCTAGGAGAAGATAAAGACTATGGCGACAAAGGAAAAGGAAGAGGTCGAGACCGAACGCGAAGGCGCCACCGATGGCCCTCTGCTCGACCTTTCCGATGATGCTGTCAAGAAGATGATCAAGGCCGCCAAGAAGCGCGGCTATGTCACCATGGACGAGCTGAATTCGGTGCTGCCCTCCGAGGAAGTGACCTCCGAGCAGATCGAGGACACGATGGCGATGCTGTCCGACATGGGCATCAACGTCGTCGAGGACGACGAGCAGGGCGAAGAGGCCGAGGCCGGCGACACCGCGGCGGATGCCGAGGAAGACGCCAACGAGCTGGCCGAGCAGACCGGCACCGCCGTCGCCGCCACAACCACGAAGAAAGAGCCGACCGACCGCACCGACGATCCGGTGCGCATGTACCTGCGCGAAATGGGTTCGGTCGAGTTGTTGTCGCGCGAGGGCGAAATCGCCATCGCCAAGCGCATCGAGGCCGGCCGCGAGACGATGATCGCGGGCCTGTGCGAAAGCCCGCTGACCTTCCAGGCCATCATCATCTGGCGCGACGAGCTCAACGAATCCAAGATCCTGCTGCGCGAGATCATCGACCTCGAAGCCACCTATGCCGGCCCCGAGGCCAAGCAGGCGCCAGTGGTGGAGCGCGTCGAGGAAGCGCCTAAGGTCGAGGAAAAGCCGCGCCGCGGACGCGACGATGAAGACGACATCACCAATGTCGGCGCTGACACGCGCGGCATCGGGGATGACGACGAGGAGGACGAGGACGAGGCCAGCCTGTCGCTGGCGGCAATGGAAGCCGAGCTGCGCCCGCAGGTCATGGAAACGCTCGACGTCATCGCCGACACCTACAAGAAGCTGCGCAAGCTGCAGGATCAGCAGGTCGAGAACCGGCTGGCCGCGGCCGGCACGCTGTCGCCCAGTCAGGACCGCCGCTTGAAGGAGCTGAAGGATCAGCTCATCAAGGCGGTGAAGTCGCTGTCGCTCAACACGGCGCGCATCGAGGCGCTCGTCGAGCAGCTCTACGACATCAACAAGCGCCTGGTGCAGAACGAGGGCAAGCTTCTGCGTCTCGCCGAAAGCTATGGCGTGCGCCGCGAGGAGTTCCTGAAGGAATATCAGGGCTCCGAGCTCGACCCGAACTGGACGCGCTCGATCGCCAATCTGACCTCGCGCGGCTGGAAGGAGTTCACCAAGAACGAGAAGGACGCGATCAGGGATCTGCGCGCCGAGATCCAGAATCTGGCCACGGAAACGGCCATCTCGATCCTGGAATTCCGCAAGATCGTCAACCAGGTGCAGAAGGGCGAGCGCGAAGCGGCGATCGCCAAGAAGGAAATGGTCGAGGCCAATCTGCGCCTCGTCATCTCCATCGCCAAGAAATACACCAATCGCGGCCTGCAGTTCCTCGACCTGATCCAGGAAGGCAATATCGGCCTGATGAAGGCCGTCGACAAATTCGAGTATCGCCGCGGCTACAAGTTCTCGACCTACGCGACATGGTGGATCAGGCAGGCGATCACGCGTTCGATCGCCGACCAGGCGCGCACCATCCGCATTCCGGTGCACATGATCGAGACGATCAACAAGATCGTGCGCACCTCGCGCCAGATGCTGCACGAGATCGGCCGCGAGCCGACGCCGGAGGAACTGGCCGAGAAGCTCGCAATGCCGCTCGAAAAAGTGCGCAAGGTGCTGAAGATCGCCAAGGAGCCGATCTCGCTCGAAACGCCGGTCGGCGACGAGGAGGATTCGCATCTGGGCGACTTCATCGAGGACAAGATGGCGATCCTGCCGATCGACGCGGCGATCCAGGCCAATCTGCGCGAGACCACCACGCGCGTGCTCGCCTCGCTGACGCCGCGCGAGGAGCGTGTGCTGCGCATGCGCTTCGGCATCGGCATGAACACCGACCATACGCTCGAGGAAGTCGGCCAGCAGTTCTCGGTCACCCGCGAGCGTATCCGCCAGATCGAAGCCAAGGCATTGCGCAAGCTCAAGCACCCGAGCCGCTCGCGCAAGCTCAGAAGCTTCCTGGATAGCTGAGGCCTACCGATTGCGAAGAGATCAAGGGCGCCCATCGTGGCGCCCTTTTTCTTTGGCGCTCGCCATTGCGGCACGCGCCGTTAGGGAGGATAATTTCGTGTCGGATGCATTTTTCTGGGCGACAGCCCGGGAAGCCCGCCCCGGTCGAGGCCGTGTCGACATCGCATGGCCTGAGCACCGTGCTCCGTGGCCCCGGAGGAGGCGTGCCATGACGACTTACATCATGCTGATGAACTGGACCGAGCAGGGCGCGAAGAACGTGCGCGAATCCCCCAAGCGCCTCGATGCCGCCAAGACGCAACTGGGCGAGATGGGGGGATCGTTCAAGTCGTTCTACCTGACCATGGGGGAATTCGACATGGTGGCGGTGGTCGAAGCGCCCGACGATGCGGTGCTGGCGCGTTTCGCGCTGATGCTGGCCGCGGGCGGCAACGTCAAGTCACGGACCCTGAAGGCTTTCCCGGAGCTTGCTTACCGCGAGATCATCTCGTCGCTTGGATGATGCAAATCGGGACGTTCCGGAGCCGATGAGCAGGTGCCGGGCTCGATGGCTCCTTGCGGCAAGACAGTGCGCTTCATCGTGATAGAATGCAGCCAGCGGAGATCGCGATGAAGACAGTTTCGATATTGGCTATCAGCCTTGCCGCGTAGTCGTCGATGCCGATCGATGCCGACACTGCCCCGCAAAAACCGGTCGGCATGTCCAATCCCGCATCGGTTCATTGCGGAGAGATCGGCGGGCGCCTGGTGATCAAGAAGGACAAGGCCGGCAATGAATATGGATTTTGCCGGCTGTCCCACCAGCGGCTATGCGAAGAATGGGCGCTGTTTCGCGACAACAAATGCGTAGGGCCGAAGATGGCGATGGGCCTGAAGTGATCGATAGCAGAACCAGGCCCTTGCTGACCGTCTGGTACAACACGCGCTGCCCGGTCTGCGATGCCGGCATTACCAGGCAGAAGCGGCGGCTGATCGAGGTGGTCAAGGCCGGGCGGATCGAATTTCGCGACATCAATCATGAACCGGAAGCACTGGCCGGATTTGGCGCTTCGCTGGAAGACATCCGCCGCCGGCTGCACGCGACCGATGCTCAGGGCAGGCTACTGGTCGGCGCCGATGTCGCCATCGCCGTGTGGGCGCTGACGCCGGGAGAGGGCTGGCTGGCAAAGTTGCTCGGCAACGCCCTTACCCTGCCGCTCGCTCGCTTCGGCTACGACCGCTTCGCCGACCTGCTCTATGCCTGGAACCGGCGCAACGGCCGCTGGTAGCGCCGGCTACTCCAATCATGATGAACGCATGTTCGAGCGCGACCGACGGATCGGCGTCCGACAGATGCTGTTCGCTTCCGGCCCGATACATCGTAAGATATGTCTTGACTCCATGCTGGCGTGCGCCTAGCTAAGATATATCGTAAGATAGAACTCAAGGAGCAATCAATGCACAGACACAATCATTTTGGCGATCGCGCCGAGCGCGTCTTCATGCACATGGCCGGCAAATTTGGCGGCAGAGGCGGGGGCGGCGGCTTTGGCCCGTTCGGCCATGGCAGGGGCGGCGGACGCGGCGGCCCGGGCGACATGTTCCGCGCCGGGCGCATGCTGGCCGACGGCGACCTCAAGCTGATCACGCTGTCGCTGCTGGCCGAGGCGCCACGCCATGGCTATGACATCATCAAGGCCTTGGAGGAGCGCACCAGCGGCATCTACAGCCCGAGCCCGGGCGTGGTCTACCCGACGCTGACCTTCCTGGAAGAGGCAGGCTATGCCGTGTCCTCTAGCGAAGGCAACAAGAAGGTGTTTTCGATCACCGAGGCCGGGCAGGCGCATCTTGCCGACAACCGTGAGATGATCGACGGCGTGCTAGACCATCTCGAGCGCTTCGGCCGCAAGATGGCCAAGGCGCGCGACTGGTTCGGCTGGAACGACGATAGCGAGGATCGGCGCGACGGCCGAGGCGGCCGTTCGGAAAAGCGCGACGAATTCCGTGCGCTGCGCCACCGGCTGCGCGCCGCGCTGAGCGACATCGTCGATGCGCCGGCGGACAAGCAGGCCGAGGCGATGAGCATCCTCGAAGACGCCGCCGCGGCGCTCGAAGCGCTGTCGCGCAAATAACCCGGCTTCGGTCCAACCGGCACGGCCCTTGCCCGTTCAGGCAAGGAGCGATAGTGAAATTCATCCCGCGCCACATTATGTGGTGCGGGATGAATGCTGTTGGAGGAAGTCCGATGTCTTTTCTGAAGCGTCTTTTCGGCGGAGGCGGTGATGAAGCGGCCGAGCCAAAGAGCGCCGCACCGGCCAAGCAGGTCGAGCACAAGGGTTTCACGATCAGCGCCACGCCCTACAAGGCCGATGGCCAGTACCAGACCTGCGGCGTCGTCTCCAAGGACGTCGACGGCGTCCTGAAGGAACACAGATTCATCCGCGCCGATCGCTTCGCCGGGTTGGACGACGCCGTCGACATCTCGATCAAGAAGGGCATCCAACTCGTCGACGAGCAGGGCGAGCGGATGTTCGGGTAGACCGCCGACGAACGGCTCAAGAATTCCAGAGATCCGAGGGCCGGTCCAGATATGGGCCGGCCCTTTCGTTTGCTCCGCTATGCCGGCTGCAACGCTCTGCGCGGCAGTGGCGGGAAGGCGATGGCGATGCCCGCCGCACCCAGCCCGATGAGGGCCGAACCGATGAACAGCCAATGGTAGTTGGCGTAGGCGTCGAACACCATGCCGCCGGCGAGCGGGCCGAGCGCCATGCCGAGGCTGGACAGCATGGTGGCGGCGCCGAACACGGTGCCCAGGATGCGCTGGCCGAAATATTCGCGCGCCAGCACTGCGTAGAGGGGCATGACGCCGCCATAGGTGGCGCCGAAGACGACGGCCAGCATGTAGAACTGGCCGAGCTGACTGATCGAGAGATAGGCGGCGATCACCACGGCCTGGATCAACAAGCCGGCGATCAGCACCGGCTTGACGCCAAGCCTGTCGGCGAGCACGCCGTAGAGCAGACGCCCGCCAAGCCCGGCAAGGCCCTCAACGCTGTAGATCGAGACGGCGGCCATGGGTGCCACGCCGCACAGCATGGCATAGCTGACCATGTGGAAAATCGGCCCCGAATGCGCCGCGCAGCAGGCGAAGAAGGTGAGCCCCAGCACGATGAATTGCGGCGAGCGCAGCGCTTGGCCGACGCTCAGGCCGGCGCCCTCGGCAACCGGCGAGGAGCCAGTGTCGGTCAGGACAGGCTTCGGTGGCTGGCGCACCAGAAGCACCGCCGGCAGGAGCAGCACCCAAGCCATGATGCCGATGTCGAACATGGCGGTGCGCCATTCATAGGCCGAGATCAGCCAGCGGGCGAAGGGCGAGATCGTCATCGGCGCGACGCCCATGCCGGCCGAGACCAGCGACACGGCAAGGCCGCGATTGGTGTCGAACCAGCCTGTTGTAAGCGCGATCATCGGTGCGAAGAAGGCGCTGGCCGCGAGCCCGACGAGCACGCCAAAGGTGATCTGGAAGGTGACAAGCGAGCCCGCGCGGCTGGCCAGCACCAACGCCAGGCCGAGAAGCACCGCGCCGATCGTGACGACGATGCGGGCGCCGAAGCGGTCCGACAGCGCGCCCCAGGCGAAGCCGCCAAGGCCCATGACCAGGAAATTGAGCGTCATCGCGCTCGATATGCCGGCGCGTGACCAACCGGTATCGAGCGCCATCGGCTCGAGGAAGATTGCCAGCGAAAACATGGTGCCGATGGCGACACAGGACATCAGCGCGCCGGCCGCGACAATGACCCAACGATAGGAAAGGTTCATGGTTTTCTCCCATGCCGTAAGGCATTTGTTGTGCGGCACGGCCTGACCTGGCCTGCCGCTTGCGTCCGAAGGACGCCGGCGCCGGCACCAATCCTACAATCCGGTTGCATTTTTTATCCAGTCTGAGATGAGGCCATTCCCCGGCGCCTAGATCGGCAGTTCCGATGTGTATTTGATGGTCTGGCTGGGAACGTCGGTCTTGACGTTCTGCACGCCCCTGATGCGGCTGAGATGTTCCGACTGGAAGCGGCGGTAGTCGTCGATGCCGGCCGCCACCACGCGCACCATGGCGTCGCAGTCGCCGAGCATCAGATAACATTCCATCACCTGCGGCAGCTTGGCCACTTCGGTGGCGAAATGCTCGATCGTGTCTTCGTCCTGCGCTTTCAGCCAGATGCGGGTGAAGAAGGTCAGGCCCTTGCCGATGCGGGCCGGATTGAGCACTGCGACGTAGCGGTCGATGACGCCGGCCTCCTCCAGGAGCTTGACGCGGCGCAGGCACGGCGACGGCGACAGGCCGACTTCAGCGGCCAGCTCATTGTTGGCCATGCGCCCATCGCGCTGCAGCGCCCGCAGGATGCGCCTGTCGATCTCGTCAAGTTTCATGGCTCTAAATTCCGTTTATCTGTTGATTCATGGCACAAGATGCCAAAATCTGGTAAAAGACAACAATCTTCGCAACCAAATTGCGAGGCCTGGCGGCTATGGTTGCCCTGACATCAGCGGCATCCAACGGAACCGGCAGAGGCGGCCGCGCGGCGCGGCCGGAGGAAGATCATGAGCATTGCAGAGACCAGATCGGCGGCGGGCGGCGGACTGAACTCCGAGTTCCGGCGCGGCGTGGCCTCCTGCGCGCCCGTGCTGTTCGGCACCATCCCTTATGCGCTGGTGCTTGGTGCACAGGCCACACAAAGGGGGCTCAGCACCGCAGAACTGTCGCTGCTGACGGGACTGAACTTCGCCGGCGGCTCGGAATTCGCGGCGATCCAGCTGTGGACGTCGCCGCCGCATGTCCTGCTCATCGTCGCCATTACCTTCCTGGTCAACAGCCGCCATCTCCTGATGGGGGCGGCACTGGCGCCGTTCCTGCGCGACCTGCCGCGGCGCAAGGCGTTTTCCGCGCTGTTCTTCATGTGCGACGAAAGCTGGGCGCTCGGCCTGGCCGATGCCAAACGGCGCGCCGCCGACGGCGTCGCGCCAGCCTTCAGCCCGCGCTACTATATGGGCGCGGCAGTGGCGATGTACCTGACCTGGGTGGCCTTCACCACAATTGGCGCCTTGCTCGGGCCGGTGCTGGGCGAAGCCGAGACCTACGGCTTCGACATGGCGTTCGCGGCCGTCTTCCTGGTACTGCTGCGCGGCATGTGGAAGGATGTTGCCGCTGCGCGGCCGTGGCTGGTCAGTCTGATCATCGCGGCGCTGACCTACCTTTTCGTTCCCGGCGCCTGGTATGTAGCGGCGGGCGCGCTGGCGGGGCTGGTCTCGGCCTGGCTGTTGTGGAGGGATGAGGCATGATCGACGCGCAGACGCTTCTCACCATCGTGCTGATGGCCGGTGTCACGTACCTCAGCCGCGTCGGCGGCTATGTCGTGCTGCGCAATCGGGTGCTCAGCGCGCGGGCAACGGCCGTGATGGAGGCGGCGCCCGGCTGCGTGCTGATCTCGGTGATCGCGCCTGCCTTCGTCTCGAAAAACCCGGCCGATCTTCTGGCTCTGGCCGTCACGCTGATTGCCGCCACGCGATTTTCGATGCTGCCGACCGTGCTGATCGGGGTCACTTCGGCAGGACTGCTGCGGCACATCATTGGATAGGCCAAAAAAGGCAGGCGCGGGCGCCTGCCTTCGATCTGGTTGGCAATCAGAGCTTTTACGCGGCTGCCGCGACATCCCGGCTGGCAGCCACCACGGCGTCGACCTTGGCGGTTGCCTTGGCGAGCGCTTCGCTGACTGCGTCAGGACCCTTGGCGACGCCTTCGATGCGGATGACGTCGACGTCGGTCATGCCGATGAAGCCGAGCACCGAGCGCAAATAAGGAACGGCGTGATCGAACTGCACAGCCGCGCCTTCCGAGTAGATGCCGCCGGATGCCAGCACGATATAGACCTTCTTGCCGGTGACGAGGCCTTTGGGGCCATTTTCGCCGTAAGCAAAGGTTTTGCCGGATCGGGCGACATGGTCGACCCAGGACTTCAGCGTCGAGGAGATGTTGAAGTTGATGAAGCCGGTGGCCAGGATCACCGTGTCGGCGGCAAACAGTTCGTCGAGCACGGCATCCGAGACCCCGACCACTTCGGCCTGACGCGGCGTGCGGGCTTCGGCAGGGGTGTATATGCCGGTCGCATAGTCGGTATCGATATGCGGCAGCGGGTTGGCGACGAGGTCGCGCACGACAAGCGTGTTCGACGGGTCGGCGGCGAGCAGCTTCTGAGCGAATTCGGTGGCGATACGGGTCGAGTGCGAGGCCGCGCCGCGCGGGCTCGACGTGACGAGAAGAATGGACATGGTGGGTCTCTCCAGTGGAATTGGATTGTCCCGCTACATATGGGCTTTCGATCCATCAGATAAACTGGTATATTTTCTATACGATCCATCCATTAATTAGATACAATAATGCAACCCAACCCGACACTCGACCAGCTTCAGATCCTCGTGGCCGTTGCCGACACCGGAAGTTTTTCCGCTGCCGGCCGCAAGCTTAACCGGGCGCAATCCGTCATCAGCTACGGCATCGCCAATCTCGAGGCGCAGCTTGGGCTGAAGCTGTTCGAGCGCGAGGGCACGCGAGAGCCGCAGCTGACGGAGATCGGTCGGGCGATGCTGGAAGACGCGCGGCGGATGATCGGCGTGCTGCACCGCATACGCTCACGCGTCGATGGTCACCATCGGGGGCTGGAGGCGGAAGTCGCGCTGTCGGTAGATGCGGCGCTGCCTTCGCCAGTGCTGGTGCGGGTGCTCAAGGCGTTTGAGGCGCAGTTTCCGACCGTGATGCTGCGCCTGCACATCGGCACACTCGGCCTAATCCCCGACCACGTTGTCGGTGGCCAGGCCGATCTCGGTATTGGCGGCCTGCTGGGCGATGTCGACGTCCACCTGGTGGGTATAGGCTTCATGTCGATAGTGCTGGCAGCCGCGCCCAGCCACCCGCTGGCGCTGCTGCCCAAACCGGTAGCGATCGAGGACGCGCGCGAACACACACAACTCGTCGTCACCGACCAGTCCGAGCGTACCAAGGGGCGCGATTTTGGCGTCTTCGCCTACCGAACCTGGCGACTGACGGACCTGCGCACCAAACATATGTTGATGCGTGAGGGGCTGGGCTGGGGCGGGCTGCCGCGTTGGCTGATCGCTGACGATCTGGCTACCGGCCGTCTCGTGGAACTCGACCTCGAGCCTTTCAGGGAGGTGCGTTCGCCGCTCTATGCCATGCACCGCGCCGACCGCAGCCCGAAGCCGGCGGCGGCCTGGCTGATCGACCAGTTCAAGCGCCAACTTGGCTGCTTCAACGAGTTCGAGCCGGGCGAGGTGCCCGACGAAGAGCCGGAAATTTCCAGCGCACAGATTTGATTCCAACCTTTGCCCTGGATCTCATCGGCGGGAAGCCTCGGATCACGCGCGGGACAACCCATCGATCAGTGCCGTGAGAACGTTGCGGTAGTCTTCGGCCGAACCGCCCGCCTCAATGGCAAGTGCCGCGCGGTCGAAGGCGGCGGCGAGCAGGGCGGTCGTCGCTTCGGCCGGAAGCTTCTTTATGGTCCGCGCCCGCATCGCCGCGACCAGCCCTTCGCGCAGCGAGCGATTGCCATGGCGGTTGTCGATGGCGTCCATTTCGGCGCGGCCGAGCACGGCCGGGCCGTCGAGCAGCAGGAGCCGCGTGCGGCCGGGCGCGCGCATGGCGGCAAGATAGGCGTCGGAGCCGGCAATGAGCGCGTCGCGGGCATTGAGCGAAGGCGGCGCTGCGCCCTCGATCTCCCGCGCCACGGCCTCTGCCTCCTGCTCGACGACGGCGCCGAACAGCGCCTGCTTGTCGGAGAAGTGGTGGTAGAGCGCGCCGCGCGTCACGCCGGCCGCGGCGACGATCTCTGGTGTGCCGGTCTCGGCGTAGGATTTTTCGATGAACAGTTTTCGCGCCGCGGCGATCAGATCGGCGCGTGTCGCCTCGGTGCGGTCACGGTTGGAACGGCGCGCTGATCTCTGTTGCATACATGCAGCCTGTATGTTAATTCAATTTACATGCAGACTGTATGTTGCTTGACGGGAGAAGGAAAGATGAAGACGACCAGCTATTATCCGGTGCTGATGACCGGGGACGTTGCCGGCACAGCGGCGTTCTATGTCGAACATTTCGCCTTCCGGCCGCTGTTTACGAGCGACTGGTACGTGCATCTGCAATCGGTGGAGAGCAAGCGCGTCAATCTCGGTATCGTGCGAGGCGACCATGAGACGATCCCGGAAGAGGGACGGGGTCGGAGCTCGGGCCTGCTGATCAACTTCGAAGTCCGTGATCCCGATGCGGTCTATGAGCGGATCACAGCCGCCGGCCTGTCCATCCTTCGGTCCCTGCGCGACGAGCCTTTTGGCCAGCGCCATTTCATCACCAGGGATCCCAACGGCGTCCTGATCGATGTCATCAAGCCGATCCCGCCAAGCGAGGAATTCCTGGCACAGTATGCGCAGGGTGCAGTGAGCGCCTGAGTGGAAACCCTCAACCAGCCCTTGCCACTGGCGTCACTGTCACCTGGCTGACACCGGTGCGGCGCACCACCGTGCACCGCGTCTCGCGGCCGATCCGCTCGGCGTCGAGCAAACGCACCAGGTCGTCGACGCCGGTGACCGGTCGGCCGTCTATCGCGGCGACGATATCGCCTTCCCTGAGGCCGGCCTTGGCCGCAGGGCCCTCCTTCTCGACGCCGCGCAGCCGAACCGCAGTCTTGCTCGACACTTGCGACAGAAGGGCTGCGCGACGGGGCAGGTTCACGGTGTCGGCCGACACCCCGATGAAGGCGCGACGCACGCGGCCGAAACGGATGATCTCCGAAATGACGAAGTTGGCGGTGTTGGAGGCGACGGCAAAGGCAATGCCTTGCGCGCCATGGATCATGGCTGTGTTGACGCCGATCACCTCGCCCGCCGAGGATACCAACGGTCCGCCGGAATTGCCGGGGTTGAGCGCGGCGTCGGTCTGGATGACGTCGTCGATCAGCCGCCCGGTGGAAGCGCGCATCGAGCGGCCGAGCGCCGAGACGACGCCCGAGGTGACGGTCCATTCGAAGCCGAGCGGGTTGCCGATGGCTATGGCGATCTGGCCGCGCCGCAGGCGCTTGGAATCGCCCAGCGGCGCGACATCGGCAAAGCTGCCGTCGGCGCGCACCAGCGCGATGTCGGTGTCGGCGTCGCGGCCGAGCACGCGGCCTTCGCTGGAGGCGCCGTCGGGCATCGATACGCGCACCGTTCTGGCATCGCCGACGACGTGGAAGTTGGTGACGACGAGCCCATCATGCGCAATGACGAAGCCCGACCCATGCCCGCCCTGGCCACCGATGCGCTCGATGCGGCAGACGGCCGGGCCGATGCGGTCGACAGCATCGGCCACCGTCGTCGAGTAGGCGTCGAGCAGCGCGGCGTCGGATTGGAATTTGGCGGCAGCAACGGCCATTGGCAGGCTCCATGTTTTCAGGCGCAACGATGACTATATGTGCGGAGCGGCTTCATCCGCCGCGACCTGACCAGATGGCCAGTCGCCCGGCCGACTAGCCGTCAGGCGAGTATCTCCAAGCGCGCTGCCGCGCGATATCTGGGGCATGGATGAACCCAGGAGACTGTTATGAGCGAATTCAATCTAAGTGCCTTTTCGGAAGCCATTGCCGATCTGGCAGCCAAGGCGGCACCGGCGACCGCGAGCTTCACCACCCACAATCATCGCACAGCGAGCGCTTTCCATTGGCGCGACGGCTACTTCGTTGCCGCCGAGGAAGCCGTCGAGGCCGGCGAGGAGATCGAGCTGACGCTGGCTTCGGGCGAGACGGTGAAGGCCGATCTTGTCGGCCGCGATCCCTCGACCGGCGTCGCCCTGCTCAAGCCGGCCGGTGCTACCAATGCCGAGCCGTTGGCCAAAGCGGATGCGGTGCGGCCCGGCAACATTGCCGTCGCCATCGGCAACAGCCGGGGTTCGGCGTTGGCAGTTTCAGGCTCGGTCGGCGAAGTCGGCCCGGCCTGGCGCTCAATGCGCGGCGGCACCATCGACCGGCGCATCAACCTGGCGGTGGGCGCCGGCGGCCGTTTCGAGGGCGGCCCGGTGCTCGATGCCAAGGGCGCGCTGATCGGCATGCTGTTGTTCGGGCCGCGCGGCCGCGCGCTGGTCATGCCTTACGAGACGATCGAGCGGGCGGTCGCGACGCTGCGCGAAAAAGGCCATGTCGCCCGCGGCTATCTCGGCGCCGGCTTGCATCCGATCCGCGACGGCGAGGCCCGCGGCGCCATCGTCATGAGCCTTGATGACAACGGTCCGGCCAAGGCCGCCGGCCTTTCCCTCGGCGACATCATCGTCGCCTGGAACGGCGAGGCGGTGAGCGGCCCGCGCGAGCTGATCCGCAGGCTCGGGCCCGACAGCGCCGGAGCTTCGGTTACGCTCGGTGTCGTGCGCGGCGGAGAACAGCGAGACGTGGCGCTGACGATCGGCGAAAAGCCGCTTAACTGAGAGGATTGATGGACGCGATCGCGACAGGCGAGATGACGCAAAGCGGCACCGGCGAGCGGCAGCTGGTCGTGCTGGTCGCGCTCGGTGATGCCGCGCGCGCCGAGCGGCTGTCCGCGTCGCTTGCCGCGACCGACGATCTGCTGCCGGTGACGCCGGGCAGCAGCGAAGCGGTTGATGTCGCCATCGTCGACGAGACCGCCGGCCCCACGGGTGCGGGAACAGGGAAGGGCGACGCCGTTCCCGCCGCGACCGCGCGGGTGCTGTTGTCTTCGCAGGCCGGCCTGGCACGGCCGCAGGGGCAGGTGTTCGCCGTGCTGCCGACGGCGGCGGATGCAATGCTGATTGCGGCCGCCGCCAGGCTGGCGGCGGCCGGCTACCGCGTCTTTGGCGACAGCGGATCCGTTCCTGGCCGCCGCGATGATTTCCACGGCGGCGATATTGGCGGCGACGGCCTTTTCGACGAGGAGCATCCCGACGAGCATGCCGCCCGCCCGGCGCTGTCGCCGCGAGAAGCGGAAGTGCTGGCGCTGCTGGCCGAGGGCGCCCCCAACAAGGTAATCGCGCGGCGGCTCGACATTTCCGTGCATACGGCGAAGTTCCACGTCGCAGCGATCCTGATCAAGCTCGGCGCCGCCAACCGAACGGATGCCATCGCCATTGCCATGCGGCAGGGGCTGGTGTTGGTCTGAGGTGACGTCTCAGCCGGAATTTGACGATCATCGCCAACGAATGGACCCTCCGCAGCGTCAGCATGGCCTGCCGCCGCAAGCTCTTGTATCCGGGACCGCCACAGGCAAGGATCGCGCCACCGGACAATGCAAGCGGAGGAAAAATGTCGCTCAAGGGAAAGACGCTGTTCATCTCCGGCGGGTCGCGCGGCATCGGGCTGGCGATCGCCTTGCGCGCCGCGCGCGACGGCGCCAATGTGACGATCGCGGCCAAGACCGCCGAGCCACATCCGAAACTGCCGGGCACGATCTACACCGCCGCTGAAGAGATCGAGCAAGCCGGCGGCAAGGCGCTGCCGGTCCTGTGCGACATTCGCGAGGAGGCGCAAGTGGCCGAAGCGGTGTCGAAGACGGTCGAAAAATTCGGCGGCATCGATATCTGTGTCAACAATGCCAGCGCCATCCAGCTCACCGGGACCCTGGAAACCGACATGAAGCGTTACGACCTGATGCACCAGATCAACACGCGCGGCACGTTTCTCGTTTCCAAAATGTGCATTCCGCACCTGAAGTTGGCCGGGAATCCTCATATCCTGAATCTGGCGCCGCCGCTCGACATGAAGGCCAAGTGGTTCAAGAACCATGTCGCCTACACCATGGCCAAGTTCGGCATGTCCATGTGCACGCTGGGCATGAGCGCGGAGTTCGCCAAGGACGGCATCGCGGTCAATTCGCTGTGGCCGATCTCGACCATCGATACCGCGGCGGTGCGCAATCTTCTGGGCGGCGCGACGGTGGCCGCGATGAGCCGTTCGCCCGAAATCATGGCCGATGCCGCGCATGCCATCTTCATGCGGCCATCACGCGAAGCGACCGGCAATTTCTACATCGACGAGGAAGTGCTGCGCGCCGAGGGGATCAGCGATTTTTCGGTGTATGCGCCGGGTGCGGCCGGGCCGCTGGCCGGCGACTTTTTTGTCCCGGACGAGGTGTTTGCCAATTCCGACACGAAGATCAGGACGGCTTTCTAAAGATGTATCGAGGCGCAAATTCCGGATGGAACTCGGTTTCAGACATTCCTGGAGTTGCTCTGAGCAAAAAGCCCCGCCGGAGAGGGCCGGCGGGGCTCAGTGCGTCCCGCTGGAGTCGGGACGGGGCAGGGAACGCCCGATCCTGAATCTGGGGTAGGCCATCTCGCGATTCAATGAGCGGGACCCGACGCCAGGACAATTCTTGTTGAACTTGGGCCGTTGCCGCGATCTCGCCCATCCCGGCGAAACCGGGATGGGCTTTTTACCGATCCGATTCCAGAAGCCTGCTCAAGCGCCTGGAAATGCAGACATTTGTGGACCATGATCTTTTCCGAAAGCCGGTTTCCGGCTCCCGGATCGTGGTCAGTTGTTGCTCGCCACCGGCGCCACCAGCGAGGTGATGCGGCGGATGGCGACACGCCGGTTCTCGCGATTGGGGCCTGAGGTGTCGACCTTCAGATATTCCTCGCCATAGCCCTGCGTGGTCAGGTTTTCAGGCGGTATGCCGAAGGCGTTGGTCAGCGCTTCGGCCACCGCTTCGGCGCGGCGGTCCGACAGAGCGAGGTTCGCCTCCGGTGTGCCGACAGCGTCCGTGTGGCCTTCGATAAGGAAGGTCTCGGCCGGGTTCTTCTTCAACAGCTTCTCCATGGCCGTGGCGACACCCTCGAGCTTCTGCACCTCGGCATCGGAGATCGAGGAAGAGCCGAATTCGAAGTTCAGCGTGTCAAGATCGATGCGTCGGGCAATGTCGCGCACCCGTGCGGAACGCTTGACCTCGTTGATCGAATAGAGGCGCTGCACCTTCTCCACCGGCGGTTGCTCGAGGAAGGTGTAGTAGTCGTCCGGGCTTTCGACCTCTTCGGAGTCAAGGATGTAGTCCCGGCGCGGAATGGTCAGCCGCATCGGTGGTAGGTCGTCGCCCGGATCGCGCCAATCGTTATCGTCGTCGTAGCTTCGTTCGTCGACATAGCTCAACACATACTCATGACCGTCGGGCATGATGCGCGACCGCTGGATGATGTCGCCGTAGCGGTTGCGGATGGTGACGATCTGCACGCCGTTGTCGCGCTCGACTGTCTCGCGCGTGCGGCCTTGCGACAGATCCTCATAGTAGACATCCTTGGCGCCGCGGGTCAGGCGCGGCCGGTCACTGCTCTGAACGTATGTCTGATCGTTGAGCTGAATGATGACGCGATCGCCGATCTCCTTGAGCACGTCGACACCCTTGGGGCGGCGGCGGTCGCGGATGTTCTCGTCCGGTGCGCGCTCGAGGCGTTTGCCCTTCTCCTCGGTAACCGGGACGATTTTTTCCGGTTTGATCTCCTGCTGAGCAGCTCTATCGTCGGTCGGGGGCGGACCCTGGTCGACGGGAGCGACCGCGGGTTGGCGGCCCTGAGCACCGCCCTGCCGGGCGTTTTGCCCACCATTCTGCTGCTCGCCATTTTGCTGCTCGCCATTCTGGTTGGCGGGGTTCCTGCTGGCCTGGCCGTTCTCGCCGCGGCCGCGGCGTCGGGCATCCTTCTGGCTGTCGAGAATGGGGGCAGCGTTCTTGTCGGCGGGCGTCTCGGCCTGCTCGAGGTTTTGCCCCTGGACAGGCGCGGCCTTGCCGGCACTGGGCTGTTCACCCGTGGCCGGCTGCTCGCCCGTTGCAGGCTGCCTGCCGGTTTGCTGTTGTTCGCCATTGGCCGGCTGCTCGCTAGCCGGTTGTCTGGCGTTCTTTTTCCTCTTGTCCTGGGGTTGTTCGCCCTGGGCTGCCGGCCTCTCGCCTGAGGGTGCCGGTTCTGCCTTGGGTGCTTCTGCGGCAGGTGCTTCCTTCGGTGTCGGCACGGCGCTGGGCTCGGCCTGCTGCTCCTGTTTGCGCTTGTTGCGCTGGTTGTCGTTGGCAGGTTCCGTTTGGCCCGCCGGTGCCTGTTCGGTCTGCTGTTGTTGGTCGCGCTTCTTCCTGCGCGGCTGCTGTTCCTCGGTGGCGGGTGCTGCCTCACCGGCTGGCGCCTGCTCGGTCTGCTGCTGCTGGTCGCGCTTCTTCCTGCGCGGCTGCTGTTCCTCGACAGCGGGCGCGGCTTCACCGGCGGGCGCCTGCTCGACCTGCTGCTGGTCGCGCTTCTTCCTGCGTGGCTGTTGTTCCTCGGCAGCTGGTGCGGCCTGCTGCGCGGGGGCCTGTTCGGTCTGCTGTTGCTGATCGCGCTTCTTCCTGCGCGGTTGTTGTTCCTCGACGGCGGGCGCGGCTTCACCAGCGGGCGCCTGCTCGACCTGCTGCTGATCGCGCTTCTTCCTGCGTGGCTGTTGTTCCTCGGCGGCTGGCGCGGGCTGCTGTGCGGGTGCCTGTTCGGTCTGCTGTTGTTTCTGATCGCGCTTCTTCTTGCGTAGCAGTTCCTGGTCGCTCTGCTGTGCATCGTCAGTCTGGGTGTCCTGGGCCAGGACCAGCGGCATTGCGCTGTCTCGCATGGGGCCGAACGCGGCACTTCCCTGAAGCGGGGATGCGCCCAACGGCGCGGATGCCATCAGCAGGCCGAGTGCGGTGCCTGCCAGAATCCGTGGTTGGCGTTTCATCGAAATTCTCCTTGTGGGGTCCCATCCTTGCCGAAACCGATTTTAACGAAATTGGTTCCGGCGGCTCATGGTTAGGGACCGTACGGGGCGATTGGCCGGCCTTTTGAAGGCAACTTCATGTCTTTCGACGGGGGTGCCGCCCCATTCCAGCCCTTGCCCTGCTTGACCTTCGCGGCGGCTGGGGCCACATGCCGGAGATGGAAACGCCGTTCTGGAAAACAAAGACGCTGGAAGCAATGAGCCCGGCCGAGTGGGAATCGCTCTGCGACGGCTGCGGCAAATGCTGCCTGTCGAAGCTCGAGGACGAGGATACTGGCGACATCTACTGGACCAGCGTCGGCTGCCGCCTGTTCGACGCGCAGACATGCCGCTGTTCGGACTATCACAACCGGCTGGCGCGCGTTCCCGATTGCGTCGGGCTGACGCCGCAAAATGTACGCACCATCAGTTGGCTGCCCAGCACCTGCGCCTACCGGCTGGTCGCGGAGGGGCGCGATCTCTACTGGTGGCACCGTCTGGTGTCGGGCAGTGCCGAGACGGTGCATGAGGCCGGCATGTCGATGCGCGGCCGGGTCAAGGCCAGCGAGACGGACCTGGCCGAGCCGGAGGATTATTTCGACTATATGCTCGATGACGAGCCATAGCTCGCATCGGGATGACGAGCCATAGCGCGCATCGGGACGAGGAACCATAGCTCGCATCGGGATGACGAGCCCTGAGGCCGGTGTCCGCAAGGGCGCGCAGGAACCAGGAACCATGCGAGACGTTTGGGGCACATTGTTGGAAAACCGGCAGAAGCTTCCTTTTTCCGCCACATGAACCGCGGATGAACGGCGGGTTCGTAAATAGTTCAGACAGGCGGGTGCATTCTCCCATCATCGATTTCAAGAGGACGGGCGAGAGCCCGCAACAAGGAGAGAAGACCATGTTCAACACGGTGAAAACGGCAGCACTTTCGGCCCTCGTCGGCCTCGGCACGCTGGCGGCCGTTCCCGCCCATGCCGACAGCCTTTACCTGGGCTTCGGCAACAACAACGATCCGCGCTTCGGCGTCTATGCCGGCGATGACGGCTATCGCCACCGCCGCGATGAACGCCGCGACGACTGGCGCCGCGGCTGTTCGCCCGACTGGGCCCTGAACAAGGCCGAACGCATGGGGCTGCACCGTGCCCGCGTCGTCGACGTCAGCCGCCGCACGGTCAAGGTGATGGGCCGCCAGTATGGCGACCGCGTCGTCATCGTGTTCGCCAATGAGCGTGGTTGCCCGATCATCAACCGCTGAGCCTCTTAAGGCGCGACCTTCTGCGAGGGTTGGTAGCGGCATGATCTTCTGCGGGGTCAGTCGCAGACACCACCCTCTGCGAAGATCCGTCTGGAGACATGATCCTTTCAGGATCAGTCTGGAGACACGACCTTCTGCGAAGGTCGGTCTGGAGTAGTGGAGCCGCTTTCCTTCGGGAAGAATGCGGCTCAAAAAACCCGCGGGAGCGATCCCGCGGGTTTTTCATGCACCACGGCGGAGGTTCAGGGTCGGGCTCGGCCATGGACCATCGAAGACGCTTATTTCAGTTCGAAGGTAACGGTGACCTGGACATTGTAGGCGTTCTCGCCGGCCTGCACCGGAGCAGCACCGACGGCCGCGTCGAAGGCCTTGGCGTTGATCGGCATCGGTGGCGGCGCGATGTTCTGGTCAGTGATTTCGATCACCCGGCCTATGCTGACGCCGGCGGCTTCCGCCAGCGTCTTGGCCTTGGCCATGGCATCGGCCACCGCCTTTTTGCGCGCTTCGGTGACGGTGGCAGCCGGATTGTCGTTGGTGAAGACGATGCCGCCGCCCTGGTTGACGCCCAGCGATACCGCCTTGTCGAGGATCTCGCCGGTCTTGTCGACATCGCGCACGCGCACCGACAGCGTGTTGGTTACCTGGTAGGCAATCAATTCGGCCTCCTGGCCGCCGTCGGGCTTGTTTGTGTAGTTATAGCGCGGATTGATCTGGATGCCCGCGGTCTGGAGGTCGCGGTCCTTGATGCCGGCCGACTTCATCGCGGCGATCACGGCCGCCATGGCGTCGTTGTTGGCATCCAGTGCGGCGCGCGCCGTCTTGGCTTCGCGCATGACGCTGAGCGTCAGGACCGCCAGGTCGGGCGCTACGGTCGCCGCCCCTTCGCCCGAAACCACGATACGGGGCGGTGTCGGCGACTCAGCGGCCGCGGCCAGCGCCGGAAAGGCGATGGCGGCGGCGAGTGCGAGGGGCAAAAGAGGTCTGGTCATGAAATCTCCTCGGGTAAGCATATCCGCGCCCAGCGGGCGCACGCGGCTCCTTATGGCGCGATTATGGGCTGATTTGGACGATTGTGACCAGCGGTCCCGGAAAGCCTTGTGCCGCGATGCGAAAAACATTAATCCAGCCCGCGTGGGGCCTGTAGCTCAATGGTTAGAGCCGGCGGCTCATAACCGCTTGGTTGGGGGTTCGAGTCCCTCCGGGCCCACCATTTTCGTTATTTATCAACGTTTTATAGGGTGGTTCGCCACGAGGTTCGCCAACAGGTTCGCCAAGCATCGGCTTGCGCGTGACCAGCCGCACGACTCGATCCATGCCCTGAACCGCCAACCGTACCTGCGATGCCTCGCGCGAATAGAGCTCCGCATGATCGATATCCTCGTGCCCGAGCACGTCCATCATCTGCCTGGTCGAGGCCTCGGCCTCCGCCAGATACACACCGAGCGATTTCCTCAAACCATGCAGGGTAAGGCCCTTCGGAAGACCGGCAAGGTTGCACCAATGCGCCATCATTCCAGTCAAGGACTTGGCGGAGAAGGGCTGACCATAGGCGTTGACCAGGACGGTCTCGCCGCGCCTGTCAGCCGCATCCAGAATCTCGGACAGCATCGGTGTGATCGGCACGAACAGGCGTTTGCCGCCTGTTCGTCCCTTGTTCTTGCCCTGAACGATATCAAACCCGTCGAAGTGACGCTCGACGCCATCGATGAAGACACGGCGGGTGACCCTCTGGTCCCAGCGCAGGCCCGCAACGTCGCCGCGGCGGTTGCCCAGCCAAAGCGCCAGTCCGTAGCACGTGCGTGCCGCAGTGCCGAGCTGCCAACGTTTTTCAAATTGCGCCATCGCCTCGCGCGACCAGGCTTTCCAACCCGCATAGGCCGGGCGCCACTCGACTGCCGCAGTGGGGTCGATTTCAATCCAATCTTGCCGCAGTGCGACATAGACCAGCTTGCGTATGCCCACCAGCAGGTGCTTGGCCTTATGGGGTGTGGCTATGAAGCGCCCAAGAAGCTCCTCAATATGGATACGTCTAAGGTTCTTAACCGGTACGTCGCGCCAGATAAGGGGGTGATCTGGGACCACCCGCAGTTCTAGAAATTCTTCAATCAGCCGCATGTTCTTGCGTTTGCTGGCTTCGTCAAGCGCCAACCACTTGACCGAAACCTTCAATCGTTGAAAGGCCGCTCCAAACGTGCCGGGCAGGGCGGCTCCAGGCATTTGGACGACAGGGGCCTTGGGGACTTTCCGGCCTTCGACCGCTGCCTGATATGCGTCCTTGAATCCCGGCTGGTTGGGAGCAGGCAGACCAACCACACGCTCCTTCGTCCGATAGCGCCAGCGTAGTTTTCCGTGGCGATCGGTGTAGGAGGACAGGCCGGGATATTTGTCGGTCATAGCGGAGTGAATCTATTCCCTGCGGTGATTCCCTTGCAACAGGAAGTCGACGATATTCTCATGATCGTCTCCAGGTAGTTCGGCAAACGCCGCTTCGAGTTTAAGGCGATCCCAAATCACGCGGCCGTCAACTTTCTTCGGCTTCGGCATGCGGCGGTCAGCAACCATCTGGTCAAATTTGGTTATGCCCACGCCAACATATCGAGCCGCTTCTTCGCGTGAGAGACCCCGAGGAGGATAGGAAAGGGTGTCGCTTTTCATGATCTCGCTGTTGGCATGCGCCCGTGCTTGTGCGTGGGCTTCCATTCAGAGATCAAGATCTGGATTGTATCAGCCAGCGCCGGAAGGGATCCGATCAGACTGTGCGTTGAATGGCGGTCAGGGCGTATAAATAGGATGGTTGTGCGAGTTCGGGGGGCGGTCCAGAGAGCTCTACCGCCTTTCCCCCCACTCAGCCTCGCCGCATTTTGCACTTCGTTGCCGCCCGTAGGCTTAGTCACTTGGCTCACAGCTGGCATCATGTGACGGCGCTTCGTCGCGTCATCCAGGACGACGCTCCTGTCTAGGTGATTATTGACGTCCTAGAAATGTGCCCGCCATGTTGGAAGGTCACAATCCGAGCGATGCAGGCGCAGAAGCGACACCGCCATCGAAAGCTTGGGACAGCTTGCGGCGTGGCCCGTCAGTCCAGTTTGGGTCCTCTCTTCTTTCGACTGTCGGTGATGAATTCCTCGGCCGCGATGGAGTATTTCCCAGGCCTTCTGCGGATCGGCTTCGATCAGTCCAGGAAAGACCTTGCGCATGCTGCCTGAGCGCCTGCGGTCGAGGTCATGCCTTCGCTTCTTCTTCTTGCGATTTCGACACGGTCCGATTGGCGCTCGTGAGTTCGACGACAATGCTCAGCATCAACCTTGTGCCTTGAGCCATTTCGGTCTCGGCTTCCGGGAAAGCCTTGTTGTTGCAGCGACCATCACCTGGACCGTCGGCGAACTCGGCGCGTAGCGGGTGCAGATAGACCGCCGCTATCGGCCCGTCACGTCGTCCCAACGGCGTGTATCAGCTACTGGCTTCGTTCTCGGACCAGTCATCGCTGACACCGCCGAGCATCGGGTGGTACATTTCGTCCCCCGCATGCTGCGTGAACTCGACATTGACTTCGTTGATCATCAGCTTGAGGCTCTCCATGCAGGCGCGGACTAGAGCCTCCGCGAGCATGGCACGCTGCTCGGCCGGGCGTCCGCGACGGATGTCACACATGAGCAAAGCGGCGGGGTAGGGCTCCTCTCCGGTGCATCGCCATAGTCCGCCCTCGCCCAATTCGCGAATCGCGATCGAAATGCGCCGCACGTCGGCCTGCATGATGCGGCTATAAATCTCGCCCAATTGACGTGCGAGTTCACGTTTGACGTCGGTCGGGTAAGCCCGTGAGACATCGAGTTGTAGATAGGGCATCGGGTTTCTCCTTATGTGCGAAGCGCGGCTTCTATGGCGCGTGCGATGTCAATGAGCTGAGCATCACGCCCGGGCGGTGCTGCGAGCATGAGGCCGACCGGCAGTTCGCCCGGGTCCTGGATTGGCAGGGTGACGGCGCAGGCGTCGAGGACGTTGAAGGGCGCCGTGTTCCTCAGGAGTCGGATGCGAACGCCGTCTTCATCCGACTCGCATTCGGTGAAGCGGGGCGCCACAACCGGCACAGTCGGCAAGATGAGGGCGTCGACCTCCGCCATGTCCGCCATGAATGCTGCCATGAGCCCGGAGCGTATCCGGATCGCGCGGACATAGTCCGCAGCTGAAACTTCTCGCCCCTGAAGGATGCGGGCACGGATGCGGGGATCATAATCCCCGCCGCGGCGGGCTAGCAGCGCTTCGTGCGTGGTAAAGGCTTCAACGGATTGTATTGTGCGCGCTAGAGAGCCGTCGGCTGCTGCTTCCAGGGCTTCGAAGGTTTGATCGCGGATGAGGGCGCCGGCCGCACTCAGTCGCCGACAGGCTCGTTCGAAGGCACCCGATACCGTCGTGTCAAGGCTTTCAAGGAAGCGGCCGCCGGGGAGAGCTAGGCGGACACCCTCGACATTCGTTCGCTGCCATAACTGCAATTGGCCTCCGGAGATCACAGCCAACACCCTTGCGCAATCCTCGACCGTTCGTGCGAGCGGACCAATGCTGTCGAGCGTCGTGGACAGCGGGAAGGCGCCATCCAGGGGTACGGCGCGTTGCGTTGGTTTCACCCCTACGACCCCGCAAAGTGCCGCCGGCACGCGAATAGAGCCGACCGTGTCGGAACCGATCGCCGCTGCGGTCATGCCGGTCGCAACCGACACCGCAGCGCCGGAGGAGGAGCCACCAGGGGTTCGGGTCCTATCAACCGGGTTGCCTGGCGTCCCGAAATGACCGTTGAGGCCGACGACGGAGTAAGCGAACGGGGTCATATTCGTGCGACCTATCAGGATCGCGCCAGCCTGCTTGAGGCGTGCCACCACTGGTGCGTCTTCACGCGCCGGCAACGTGTCGTCGAGAGGACGCGCTGCCGCGCGCGTGACCTCGCCCTTTACGTCGAGCAGATCCTTGATGGAGACCGGCAGGCCATCGAGCGCAGAACGGTAGCCGGCATCGTTTAACCTATCGAGGCTTTCGGCTGCAATCCGAGCTTCCTCATTCCAGACTGTGAGAAAGGCTTTCGAACCTTCACCGGCAGGATCGGCGATGCGCGCGAGGCATTGGCCTACCCGGTCACGATGCGAGAAAGCTGGACCGGTGTTGGATGACGGGCGTGGTGAATGGGTCATGCTTCAGGCCTCATACTCATGACGCGGTGAAGCGCAGGCCGAGCGCCGGGATGATGGCGACGGTGCTGATGGCCATTGATGCCACATTGCCGATGAAGGGATGGAAGCCCTCTGGCAGCCGGGCCGAAATCGCGGCGGCAAGCGGCGCCCCGATGATGGCGCCAAGCACGGCGCTGCCCAGCACCGGCATGGTCGCCCCTCCAAACGCCAGCGTTGCCGCAGGCACCACGGAGACGATTGGTACGAACGTTGGATAAAAGCCGCTCTGAGTCCATTTGCGATGCCAGAGCGTCATACCGATCATAGCCGCGATACCTTGCCCAGTCAGCACCATGGGCAATAGCCCACTGCCATAGACAGGCACGCCGGGCGCGACGACGTACGCCAGCACAGCCCCCAGGATCAGGCCGATACTTGCCCATTCATTGCCAAAGAACTGTGCCTCGGAGAAATCAGCGAGCATCCGGCGGAGCGCCCAAGCAAGGCCGCGATCAGGCGCCTTTACCTCTTGTGCCTTTGCTCCGCCGGTCTGCACGGAATAGGAGGACAGCCAAGGCAGGAAATGGCAGACCGCAAATGAAAGGAACGCGCCGATCGCCATGCCTCCGGTCACACCCGCGACAAGCGGCAATCCGAGCGGGCGGCAAACGAGATGCGTGGCCGCGATGGACAATGGTGCGACGAGGACGGCGGATAGCACCGCTCCAGTCAGCGCTGGTCTCCAGCCCGCTCCATAAGTGAGTACGATGGTCGGCGCGACCGACACTACAGCCACGAAGGTAGGCTGCCACGTGCCGGTGTCGCGGAGTGTCCAACCCCAGGCGATATTGCTGAAAACGAGACCAAGCAGGGAGCTAGCCACCGTCCATGGCCATAGGCCCGAGCCACAGGCTAGGCCGATGCCCCGCCAAGGAGATCGGGCCGCCTCCAGATAGTAGGCAAATATCGCTCCGATGAGCAGCCCCGCTCCGGCGAACGCGCACGTATAGAACGCCGGCTCAGTCCACGCCGAGAGGAGCCATCTGGCGAGGTCACCAATTGGAGCGGCTTCGCCGCTCCAAGGGGTGTAGCTACCTTTGTCCGGCCATAACAGAGCGATCGTGAGGACGACGATGCCGGAACCGGTGGCCACTGGCATACGCAAGGCGATTGCTGGCAAACGAGGCCTGCGCCCGCCAATTGAGGGCGTCTCCATTTTGTCTTTCCTCCCATTATTGTTTTTCAGCGGGGGTGCGGATTGCCGCCCCGATAGCCCAGCATCTGGTCGTAAAGATCGACGCGCCGATCGCGATGTAGATCGTTGAGCTGGTTCCAGATGGGCGCCGTGCGGCTTTCGACGAGGTCGATATCGGCGTAGAGGATTGTGTCCTCATCCGGTCCGGCGATGCGGCCAACTGGCCAGCCGTTGGTTGCGGCAATGAGCGAATTGCCCATGAAGCCGGAGGTGCGTTCTACACCAATGCGGTCGGCGGTCGCGATGAAAACGTTATTGGCATGCGCTGCCGTCATGGTGAGATAGGCGGCCATGCAGGTGCCGCTCGCATCGTAGAGGGGCGGAGGCGTCCATACCCAACCGGTAGGAATGCAAATGATGTCGGCGCCTTGCTGCGCGACGATGCGAGCTGTCTCGGGAAACCAGATGTCCCAGCAGACGAGAAGACCGATACGGCCGATCCGCGTGTCGAACACGGGATAGCCTAGATCTCCAGGAGTGAAGAACAGCTTTTCCTCATTCCACAGATGGGTCTTGCGGTATTTCCCGATGTAGCCCTCCGGTCCCACCAGAACGGCAGTATCGTAGAGCTTGGCTCCGTCCAACTCGGGCAAGCAGCCAACGATGTAAACGCCTTTGGCTTTGGCGAGCTCTTCCCATCCCCGGACCGTGGTGCCGGACGGAACAGGTTCGGAATGGGCAAACGCCTCTTCGCGCGAGAAGAAGGTATAGCCGGTCGTGGCAAGCTCCGGCAGGACGATGAGATCTGCTCCTTCTGCTGCGGCTGTTTCGAGGCGCTGCTGGACGGCGGCAAGATTGGCCTTGCGATTTTCCAATCCAACCTGGGGATTGAATTGAACCACTGCTACCCGTACCGGGCTGTTGCGGCGCGGTTCGACCGCCTTCCCAATCTCGTCTTGATGTTTGGACATAAGAGACCCTTTCTGCTGGTGGTTCCATGATAGAACCATTTGCAAAAAAGATGTCAAGTACTATTATAGAACCACATTTGGGTGATTTGGAGAAGCCGCGTGAAGCGCAAGAGCATGGAGAAGGCCGAATGCCCGGTGGCTCGGGCTCTGGATGTCATCGGCGACTGGTGGAGCCTGTTGATCGTGCGTGACGCATTTGATGGCATGCGCCGCTTTGGGGAGTTCCAACGCAACCTGGGGATATCGAAGGGTATTCTTGCAGCCCGGCTAAAGGCGCTTGAAGAGGCCGACATCTTACGCTCAGAAAAGCCAAAAGACGGTGGGGCGCACAGCGACTATGTGCTGACTGAAAAGGGGCGTGGTCTATTCGCCGTGGTGGTGGGACTGAGGCAGTGGGGAGAGGCTCATTGCTTCAACCCTGGCGAAGCGCATTCAGTGCTCGTGGAAAAGGCTAGCGGCCAACCAGTCGCCCCCCTAATTCTTCGCAATGCCGAAGGGCGCCCGGTTGATGCGTCCTCGACCGAGGTGCGCAAGGTTGGTGCTTAGACACCGAGATGGTTTGAAGCCAGCGCCTTTGCCGTGCGGATCGCCGGTCCTCGCTTTGCTGGTCGGTCGGGCCGTATGCGGTGAACCGGTCGCCATCGTCGCCGCGGTCCTATGCCACGACAAGGATCAGCTTCGGCTTTTTCTGATCTGGCACATCGTCGGACACTCAGTGCGTCCGGCCGGAGCGGAGATGCATCTCGATCTTATTGATTGCCTTCGTGAGGACATCGACTGCCTGCAGATTGACGGCGAAGTCGAAGTTACCTTGCGCTGTTTCGAATATCAGAACGCCGACCTTGATCTCGTCGTCGCTCATCATGCCCATTCCAATGCCGGTCGGCATATAGGGTGGTTTTTCTGACATCGTCTCTCTCCTCAGACGCGGTGTGGCCTCGTCAGCCGCTCGGCCGGAGTGCCAAAGCACGATCGATAGACGATCGCGGTCATGTCATTGCCGTTCACCATTATTCGAAATGCATGGATTGGCCGCGCATCATTGCTAGGGTCAGCGCGATTGCAGGATTTGCAGGCGGCTTCTCCATAAGCAAGGAGCCGTCGAAATCGCGCCACGCCGCCATGCGCAATTCGTCACCATCATCGGCGGCTGCAGGGTCGAAAACGTGGGCATCATAGGGATCTCGGTCAATCTCGATCTTCCAGTCCTTGAGCGCCTTGCGGGCCATTTCCTCAACCTGGGCAAGGTCGCTGGTGAAGAAGGGGATACGGTCGCCATCTTCCGAAAGCGGCTCGACCCGATCCAGCGTCGGCCGCTCGGGCACCCAACCAAGAACGAAGGCAATATCGAAATCGATCTGGCGGTCCGGGCCAGCTGCAACCTCCAGCCGTTTGACGACGTCAGGATAAAGCTGCCTGCGCGCCGGCCACGTGTCCGGAAGCGCCTCGGATTGCAACCGCGTTCGGGGAACGTCGATCAATTCCATGATCTGATGGCTTGGAACTTTATCCTCCGGCCAGCCCGCACAACATGCAGCTGTCGCAGCCTCGTCGGCTTCCATCCAGACTGAAGCAGCCTGGTCCTCGTCCTCGGTTGGCTGGTCGTCTTCCGGAAAGCCTTTGATATCCCAGCCTTCCAACGCGAACAAACCTTCCGCGCCTTGCAAAGCCGTAATGCCGGCGCGCGCGAAGACTGCTTCGGCTGCCGCGACCCCGCGTGCCAGTTCCTCGGGCGTTGCACCTTCAATGTTCAAGCGAAGTTCCATGGTTCGCCTCCTGTGTCAATCCTCCCAACAGTGAACAAAATAAGAACAAAGGTGTCAATAGACTCCTGATGGTTGGAAAATAGGCTCGTTTTTCAATGGGATAGTCACACTGGCAATCGGTTGAGGCTCCGTGCTCAATTTCCAAGGCAACTGCATTCATGGGTCGATGCTGCACGCGGACCACCGCGGACGGGGACAGTCGGTCCCGCGTCCCGTCCTGCGGCCGGCGCTATGCTGACGCTCCTACGGCTGTCCTGTTAACCGCCCCCGGCGGAGGCGAATTTCCTTCGTCCCGCGCGCGACAATCATCCGCTGCTGCGGACGCGCGCCGGACTGCGGTTTATGCGCCGTTTTCCTTTGGGCGCCGGCAGTCGCCGGCGCGACGTCCAGCGCAGCATCGTGGCCTCGACGTATCGTCCTGTCGGCAAACAACTCTGTCGGTGTCACCAGGCGGTCGCGCCAAACATTTCTTCCGCAGCGCCACCTCGCCGTACCATTGACTCTTCATTAGGAAGAGAACAAATGAGGAACATATTATCAGCATTTCGCGTTCAGGGGACAGATGAGTGCATCGGCGCCAAACGCTGCCATTTCCGACCTTCGAAATCGCATTGCGCGTCTCGAAGGCGGCAATACGCGCGAACGAGCGGTGCTTCCCTTCGGCGTCGCTGCCATCGACAGTCATCTGCCAGGGGGCGGTGTGGCGCTTGGCGCACTTCATGAGGTTGCCGGCGGCGGCAATGGAGCGATCGATGGCGCCGCAGCGTCGCTATTTGCAGCCGGGATTGCAGCGAGGACGCAAGGCAAGGTGCTGTGGTGCGTGACGCGCCAGGATCTGTTTGCGCCGGCAATCGCCCAGGTCGGGCTGCATCCCGATCGGGTTATCTACGTCGAAGCCGGTGACGACAAATCCTTGCTCGCCTGCTTCGAGGAAGGTCTGCGGCATGTCGGGCTTGGAGCTGTGGTCGCGGAAGTGGCGCGTCTGTCCATGACTGCCTCGCGCCGGTTGCAACTGGCATCGGAAGGCTCCGGCGCGATCGGCATCGCCATCCGCCGCTGGCGCCGGCAGACCGAAGCTGCCGATTTCGGACAGCCGACGGCGTCTGTCACCCGCTGGCGGGTTTCCGTGCTGCCATCGCGGCCGCTGCCTGTACCCGGCGTTGGCCGGGCGCGATGGCAACTTGAACTGATCCGGTCTCGTGGAGGGGAAACACTGGATATCGAAGTGGAGGCTTGTGATGCAAAGGGTCGTCTCGCTCTTCCTTCCAAGCTGGTCGACCGACCGGCTCAGAAGGAAATTGGGCGACGTCTCGCCGCCACCGGATAAGCCTTTGGTGCTGGTCGGGCGGCAAGGCAATCGCCGCTTGGTGGTTGCGGCCGATCGCGCGGCACTGGAAGCGGGCCTGCGCGTGGGAATGCCGGCAACGAAGGCGCAGGCGCTCGTGAAGGGGCTGGCGGTCATGGAGTCCGAACCCGATGCCGACGCGAAGGCATTGGAGCGGTTGGCCCTGTGGGCCTTGCGGCGGTACGCGCCGATCGTCGCCGCGGATCCTCCGGACGGATTGGTCATGGACACCACGGGCGCCGATCACCTCCATGGCGGTGAACGGTTGATGCTGACTGACATGGTCGACCGCCTCGGCCAGGCCGGCATTTCGGCACGGGCCGCTTTAGCTGATAGCTGGGGTGCCGCCCACGCCGTCGCGCGCTACGTCAACCAGACCGTCAGCGTGGTCGCCGTCAACGCAAGCTGCGATGCAATCCTTCCTCTGCCCATCGCGGCACTGCGATTGCCCGATGCAATCGTCGGCGGTCTGCGGGTTTTGGGCTTCGAAAGGGTAGGCGAGCTTCTGAGGCAGCCACGTGCGCCACTGACGCTGCGCTTCGGACCGGAACTCGGCCGCCGCCTTGACCAGGCCGCTGGGCGCCTTGCCGAACCGATAGAGCCCGTGCGGCCAGCCGATGTGGTCGAGGTGAAACGTGCCTTTGGCGAGTCCATCGGCGCGGCCGAGACGATCGCGCGCTATGTCGGCAGGCTTGTTCAAGCGCTGTGTGTCGAGCTCGAGACCAAAGGGCTCGGCGCCCGGCGGCTTGACCTGCTACTCTACCGCGTCGACGACCGCGTCGAAGCCATTCGCGTCGGCACGGCCTTGCCGGTTCTCGATGTGAAGCGGCTGACGCGGCTGCTCTGCGACAAGATCGAGACGGTCGATCCGGGCTTCGGCATCGAGCTGATGAGGTTGTCCGCGCCGTTGGCAGAATCACTGATGCCCAGGCAGACGGTTTCGTCGCTGATCGAGCAACGGGACGCAGACATCTCGGATTTGATCGACACACTCAGCAATCGTGTCGGTGAGGAAAAGCTCTATCGGTTTACCCCGGTTGCCAGCGATGTACCCGAGCGATCTTTCCGGCGCGTAGCCGCCGGATCCGCTGAGACCGGCGACGCATGGCCAGACCATTGGCCGCGTCCGGCTCGCTTGTTTACCGTGCCGGAGCCGATCGAGGCCATCGCGCTGCTGCCGGATCATCCGCCAGCAAGCTTTACCTGGAGAGGCATCCGTCGACGGGTCAAGCGCGCCGATGGACCTGAGCGGGTTTTCGGTGAATGGTGGAAGCGCGACGCCGAGCTCGCTGCCGTGCGCGACTATTTCCAGGTCGAGGACGAAGCCGGCGAGCGGTTCTGGATTTATCGCGCAGGCGACGGCGAGGATGCCGCGACCGGCTCGCATCGCTGGTTCCTGCATGGCATCTTCGGATGAACGCGTGCTATGTCGAGCTGCAATGCACCTCGCATTTTTCCTTTCTGCGGGGCGCGAGTTCCTGTGAGGAACTGTTCGCGCAAGCAGCCAGCATGGGAATGCTCGCCCTTGCCATCTGTGATCGCAACAGTCTGGCCGGCATTGTCCGCGCGCACGAGGCTGCAAAGGCAACCGGCGTCAGGCTGATCGTCGGCTGCCGGCTGGACCTCGCGGAAGAGATTTCCATCCTGGTCTACCCGACCGATCGCCCGGCCTACTCGCGCCTTTGCCGCTTGCTGTCGCTGGGCAAGAAGCGTGGCGGCAAGGCGAAATGCGTGCTGCATTGGGCTGACGTTGTCGCCTATGGCGAGGGCCTCCTTGCAGTACTCGTGCCCGACCAGGCAGATGACACATGCTCACTCTGGCTGCGCCGGGTGCGCGACGCATTTAGCGATCGCGCCTTTATGGCGCTGACCTTGCGGCGCCGTCCCAACGAGGCGCTGCGCCTGCACGATCTGGCCAACCTTGCCGGACAGGCCCACGTGCCAACGGTTGTCACCAATGATGTCCTGTTCCACGAACCGTCACGGCGCATCCTGCAGGATGTCGTCACTTGCATCCGGCACAATGTCACGATCGACGATGCCGGGTTTCGGCGTGAGCGCCACGCCGACCGCTATCTGAAACCGCCGGAAGAAATGGCGCGGGTTTTTGGCCGCTATCCGGAAGCGCTCGCGCGGACCACCGAGATTGCCGAGCGCTGCCGGTTCTCCCTCGACGAACTTGCCTATCAATATCCCGAAGAGCGCATGCTGCCGGGCCTGACACCGCAGCAGGCCTTGGAGAAACTGACCTGGGAAGGCGCGACGGAGCGCTTTCCCGAGGGCGTGCCGGACAAGGTTATCGGCACGCTCAGACATGAGCTGCAGCTCATCGAGAAGCTGCAATACGCGCCATATTTTTTGACGGTCAACTCGATCGTTCGGTTTGCGCGCAGCCAGGACATTCTCTGCCAGGGCAGGGGGTCGGCGGCCAACAGCGCCGTCTGCTATGTGCTCGGCATCACCTCGATCGATCCCGACCGCAATGACCTCTTGTTCGAACGCTTCGTCTCCGAAGAGCGCCGGGAGCCCCCTGATATCGATGTCGATTTCGAGCATGAGCGGCGAGAAATCGTCATGCAATGGGTGTTCGGAACCTATGGCCTCGAGCACGCGGCCTTGTGCTCGACCGTCATCCGCTATCGCTCGAAAGGCGCCTTGCGCGACGTCGGCAAGGCGCTTGGCCTGCCCGAAGACCTGATCAAGATGCTGTCATCGCAGGTCTGGGGCTGGTCGGACGAAGGTGTCCAGCCAAAACATGCCGAAGAGCTGAACCTCAATCTCGGCGACCGCCGTCTGCGCCTGGCTTTGGATTTGGCCAAGCAATTGATAGGCGCGCCGCGGCATTTGTCGCAACATCCCGGCGGTTTCGTCCTGACGCGTGACAGGCTGGACGATCTGGTGCCGATCGAACCCGCCGCGATGAAGGATCGTCAGGTCATCGAATGGGACAAGGATGACATCGATGCGCTGAAGTTCATGAAGGTCGATGTACTGGCGCTCGGCATGCTGTCCTGCATGAAGCGCGGCTTCGATCTCTTGGCCGAACACAAGGGCATCAATCTCAATCTCGCGACGATTCCGGCTGAGGATCCGCGCACCTACGCGATGATCCGCAAGGCCGATACGCTGGGCACCTTCCAGATTGAATCCCGCGCCCAGATGTCAATGCTGCCGCGCATCAAGCCGCGGACCTTCTATGACCTGGTCATCGAGGTCGCGATCGTGCGGCCAGGCCCCATCCAGGGCGACATGGTGCATCCATATTTGCGCCGGCGCGAAGGCAAGGAAGAGGTGGTCTATCCCAAGCCTGAACTGGAGAAAGTTCTTGGAAAAACGCTGGGCGTACCGCTGTTCCAGGAGCAAGCCATGCGCGTGGCGATCGAATGCGCCGGCTTCACGCCGGGCGAAGCCGATCAACTTCGCCGCGCCATGGCGACCTTCAAACACACCGGCGGCGTTTCCAGCTTCGGCGCCAAGCTGATCGGCGGTATGGTGAAGCACGGCTATGAGCGCGGGTTTGCCGAGAAGACCTTCAGGCAGCTCGAAGGCTTCGGCAGCTATGGCTTTCCCGAGAGCCATGCGGCGAGCTTCGCGCTGATCGCCTACGCCTCGTCCTGGCTGAAATGTCATCACCCCGACGTCTTCTGCGCCGCCCTCCTCAACGCCCAGCCGATGGGGTTCTACGCCCCGGCGCAGATCGTTCGCGATGCCCGCAACCACGGTGTCGAAGTGCGTCCAGTCTGCGTCAACGCCTCGCGCTGGGACTGCACGCTCGAACCCACTGGGGACGAGGATCGCTTTGCCGTTCGGCTTGGCATGCGGATGGTTCGCGGCCTTGCCAATGCCGACGCGGCTTCCATCATCACTGTGCGCGCTGACCAGGCATTTGGCTCCGTCGACGACCTCTGGCATCGCGCCGGCGTGCCCGCTGCTTCTCTGGTCGAGCTCGCCCAGGCCGATGCGTTTCAGCCGTCACTGTCGCTGGCGAGGAGGGAGGCACTGTGGGCGATCAAGGCGCTGCGCGACGAGCCGCTGCCGCTGTTTGCAGCCGCATCTGCCCGTGAACAGCGGACGGCGCCGGAGATCCAGGAGCCGGGCGTGACATTGCGTGCCATGACCGCCGGCGGTGAGGTGGTTGAGGACTACGGGCATGTCGGACTGACCCTGCGCGACCATCCGCTTTCCTTCCTGCGGGCAGACCTGCGTCGCAAGCGTATCGTCTCGTGCCGGGAGGCCATGCAGGCGCGCGACGGACAATGGCTGGAAGCGGCTGGTCTCGTGCTGGTCCGCCAACGGCCGGGCTCGGCCAAGGGCGTGATGTTCATCACGATCGAGGACGAGACCGGCATCGCCAATCTGGTGGTGTGGGTGAAGATCTTCGAAAAATATCGAAGGGTGGTGCTGGGCGCCGGCATGATTGGCGTCTATGGGCGCATCCAGAGGGAAGGCGATGTGGTCCATCTCGTGGCACACCGACTCAGCGATCTCTCGTCTGATCTGGCCAGCGTTGGTGATCGGGACACTGCCTTCCCGCTGCCGCATGGGCGGGGCGACGAGTTTCATTATGGCAGTCCGACGCCCGACCCGCGCGGCATGCCGAAGGGGCCGAGGCCGAGGAATATCATTGATCCCTATCTGCACATCGACCAGATCAAGGTGAAGACGCGGGATTTCAAATAGGGCGTCGCAAGAACGGGTCTGCCGAACAATGGCTGGGTTCGTCGATACGCATGGGCGATCGCTCAATCGCTGCTCTGTCATTTTTCAGAGAAAGGCGTTGAACGCTGCTGCGAGAGCGGCTGGATTTTCTTCGGCGACGTGGTGCCCACTCTTGATCCCGTAGCCGCTCACGTCATCCGCCCAGAGCTTCCAGATCGCAACCGGGTTGCCATAGATCTGCTCCAGGTCGTCGTCGAGCGACCAAAGGCAGAGCATCGGACAGCCCACCTTCCGGCCGGCATCGCGATCCTCACGGTCATGGCGATGGTCGATCCTGATACCTGCGCGGTAGTCTTCGACCATCCCATGGACGATAGTGGGATCGTGGATGAACGAAACCAACTCGTCATAGGCTTCGCGTCCCATCTCATCTGGCCGCAACGCGCTATACCAGGCCAACGGGTCTGCCAGGATCGCCCGTTCCGGCTTATCGGGTTGAGCGAAGAAGAACCAGTGGTACCAATCGCGGGCAAATTTCCAGTCGGCACGCTCCAGATGCTCGATAACTGGCAATCCATCCACGGCAATCAGTTTTCGCACCAGGTCGGTATGGTCCATCGCCATTCTGAAAGCGACCAGGCTGCCACGGTCATGCCCGGCGACGAAGAAAGTGTGGTGGCCCAACCTTTCCATCACCTCCACCAGCGCCGAAGCCTTTGCTCGCTTGGACGAGAACCTGCTCTCTGGGTCGTCGCCCGGTATGTAGGAGCGCCCGAAGCCCGGAAGGTCGGGGCACACGATCCTGAAATGTGCTGACAGCAAGTCCGCGACCTGGCCCCACGTCATATGCGAGCGAGGATGGCCATGGATCAGAAGCAGCGGCGGTCCAGATCCGCCATGCCGCAGCCGTATCGGCCCGTCCTCGGTTTCCATCATTTCAAGCACGAAGTTTTCGAACATCGGCCATCCTTAAAAATGGGCGGTTGTCAGCTTGAAGAACTCTTTGAATATGGAATGGTTCAGGACGGGCAATCGCGACTGCAGCGTGGCTTCCGGGAAGCTTTCGCTTAGGGCCACTTCTCGACGCGAATTGGCTCCAAGACGGATCTAACGGAGAAGTCCCTCATCGTCGAACGCATCCCAGCCCTTCAACTTGGGCCGGGGCGCGTCCTCTCTGGGGTCATTCCCGGCACCGTGAACCTTGCCGCTACTCTTTCCCGCCCGCGTCAGGGCGGCCTTGCCGGCGCCGCGTCGCCTGTTCTCCGTAACTTGCTGCGCGTCCTCTTCGCGCCAAAGGCTTGGCAGATCGCGATCAAGGATCTCCTCGATGTGCTTGGGATCGAAAACGTGGAAGGTGACGGCCTTGGATCGACCGCGCATCTTCACGGTGCGCGTGCCGATGCTTAGCAGCCGTCCGTCCTTGAGCCACTTGTGACGCTCCCGCGAAGAGATTGTGAGGATGTCCTCGGCTTCGCGCGGCAGGACCGGCAACACTTCGATGGTTTCCAGCATCTTGGCGATCTTGCTCGAGGCGGCCTCGAACTCTTCTGCATCGTCTTCGCCCATCCGCAGTATGATGCGACCAGTCTCGGCCTTGGCGTACTTCCTCACCGCCCAGGGCAGGTGAGCCCGTATTTCACGCTCGATTCCTTTCGTGCGCACCGACGAGCCAAGCGTCGCCGATGGCGGAAGTGGCCACTCGGCAACCAGGGGCAACGAAGCGCCCGCGCTTTGGCGAGAGCTGCGATCTCGTGGGGCAACCATTGCCGCAGCGATGCCATTGAGGATCTCCCGGGGTCGCGCAAAGCGCACAGGCATCTGATCTAGTCGCTCCCTTGTCGCACGGTTTCCACCGCCAATGACCCGGCAGGCAAGGCCTTCAATAGCTCCGCCTCGGGCTTGGTGAGGTGGATCCAGGCCGCCCAATCCTGCGGAGGCAGCACCACAATCTGGCGATTGTGGATGGGCGCCACGTCAGGCCCGGGTTCAGTCGTCAGCATGGCGAATGTTGGCGGCTTGTTGCCTTCGCCATCGCGCCACAGGCCTGCGATCGCCATGAACGAAGCACCGTTGAGCGTGAAGCGATGCTTCGCCTTCGGTGACTTCTTTCCGGTGAATTCGAAAAAGGCTGATGCCGGGATGAGACAGCGCTTGCTGTTGGAGAAATTCCGACCCTCGGAGCGGAAGTTGAAGACAGGCCCGCCTTTGGGACCGGAAGGCGGAAAGGCAAAGGTCATGCGTGTGAGTTCGATCGTGTCGCCGGCGGCGCGCATGATCGGAGCGGGGTCACTGATGCGAATGTCATCCGCCTGTGGCAAATCCAGTTCGGTCTGATGGCTAGGAATGTCGAGCGCCAGCGATTGCATCATCCGGCAATATTCGGCCCAGGCGATATGCTGCTCGTAATCATTGCACATGGGTTGATCCTCGCGCAGCCGAAATCACGGCCCATTGTTACCTAAAGCCTGAAGCTGAAAGGAAAAGGCCTGACACTTCGCCAGAGCCCGGTGTTTCTCTCGATCCGTCGCTTCCGCGACCCGAACGTCGCGGCAGGCTCGGGTAGAGTGAGAGGGCTGTCTTCTTGGCTGTGACGGATTGAAGATCGGGAGAGAGGCTTCCGGCGGTCTGTCATGGAGATCAGCCATGAGTAATGTTGAAGTTCTGGATGCAGTGCGGGACGCTAGCGGCGGCTACAAAGTCGATGTGGCCCGGGGGCACCGGATCGGTCGCGTGTCGTCGGAATGGTTTTCTCGACCCGATGACGAGCGGTTCCTTTCGTTGTCAGATCTGTTCGCGTCCGTCCACACCCGCAGCCAACACAGCAGGACGCGCACCGTCGAGACCACGACTGTTCGCGTTGAAGCCAGCCGAGACAACGCCGAACGCCTATCACTGGTTCTTCCTGGTCCGGTCGAGCCAATTGCACCGACCCACTGGAGCTTTGGACAACTCGCGGGCCTGATCGGCGCGCCGGCGACATACCTTCGCCAACTCCCCGCTTCGCTGGCCGGAATCAATCTGCAATATGGCTTGGCCAGACACCGCGGCGAGCATATCAAGACGCTTGAGACAGGCGATGGACGCGTGGAATTGCGCGCTGTTACCGGGCCTGACTATGGCCGGATCTACGATCATGAGCTGGTCGCTGCAGTTCAGCGAATCGCCGGCGACGGCACCGGCGACACGCGCTGGAAGGTGCCCGGCGTGCTGAACTGGTCGACTGGACTCTACAATCCCCGTGTCGACGTGAGCAAAGACACGACGACTCTTTACGCGAGCGATCGTGATGTCTTCCTGTTCCTCGTGGATGATCTTAATCCGATCGAGGCTGGACGATTGCCTGACGGTTCGCCGGATCTCTACTTTCGCGGCTTTTATTGCTGGAATTCGGAGGTTGGTGCGAGGACTCTCGGGATGGCGTCCTTCTATCTCCGCGCCGTCTGCCAGAATCGCAATCTGTGGGGCGTCGAGGATTTTGAGGAGATCGTAATCCGTCACTCGAAATATGCCGCGTCACGCTTCGCCCACGAGGCGGCACCAGCGCTCGCACGGTTCGCCAATTCCAGCCCGGTGCCCTTCGTCAATGGTATCAAGGCGGCCCGCGAGCGGATCGTGGCGAGATCTGACGAAGACCGCACCGACTTCCTGCGCAAGCGCGGCTTCAGCAAAGCCGAGGCCACAAAGATCATAGAGACCGTGCTAGGCGAGGAGGGCCACAAGCCGGAGAGCGTTTTCGACTTTGTCCAGGGCATCACCGCGATGGCACGGGACAAGACGCATCAGGACGCGCGCCTCGACCTGGAAGCCAAGGCGAAGCGGCTACTCGACCGCGCCACCTGACAACCACTTGGGCTCTGCGGATTCGCATTTTTCCTGCCGTCCGGATCTATGGCTCGCCTCTCAGAGTGAGAGGTGGGCCGTAGCTTCATGACGGGTTGGAGGTCGAGAGAGAGGCTTTCGGCCGCCCGTCGCGGAGTGCATCTCAATGGCTACTGCTGCGAAGAAAATCACCCTGTCGTCCTCGCGCGACATCCCCTTCAATCAGCTCGTCATTTCCCAGGCGAACGTACGGCTGATCAAAGCCGGCGTGTCGATCGAGGACCTGGCGGAGGACATCGCCCGGCGAACCTTGCTACAGAGCATCACCGTCAGGCCTGTGCGCGATGCGGACGGCAACGAGACCGGCATGTTCGAGATTCCCGCTGGCGGGCGCCGCTATCGCGCACTCGAACTTCTTGTCAAGCAGAAGCGACTTGCCAAGAACGCACCTGTGCCGTGCGTCATACGCGAAGGCGGTCTGGCCGAGGAAGATTCGCTCGCTGAGAATATACAGCGCGCGCCGCTTCATCCGCTGGACCAGTTCCGCGCCTTCCTGACCTTTCGTGAGAAGGGCATGTCTGAAGAGGAAATCGCCGCCAACCAATTCGTCTCCGCGTCCGTCGTCAAGCAGCGGCTTCGTCTTGCGTCGGTGTCGCCCAAACTCCTTGATGTCTATGCCGAAGACGGCATGACCCTTGATCAGCTCATGGCGTTCACCGTCAATGGCGACCATGAACGACAAGAGCAGGTCTTCGAGCGTCTCGCTCAGAGCTACAACAAAGAATCACATACCATCCGCCGCATGCTGACCGAGGCAGCGGTTCGCGTTTCCGACAAGCGTGCACAATTCGTCGGCCTCGACGCCTATGCCGAGGCTGGTGGCGTCATTCTGCGTGACCTGTTCCAAGGCGACGACGGCGGTTGGCTGCAGGATGTCAACCTCCTGGAAAGACTGGTTGCGGACAAGCTGCGGGTGCAGTCCGATGCAATTTCGGCTGAGGGCTGGAAGTGGATCGATGTCGCCCCCGATTTTCCCTATGGGCACACTTACGGCCTCCGCCGCCTTCGTGGCGAACAGCCCGCTCTCACCGAGCAGGAGCAAGTCACACGCGACGCACTCGAGGCCGAGTTGAACGGGCTTGAGGAGGCTTACCGCGATTCCGACGAACTACCCGAGGAGGTCGACGAACGGCTCGGCGAGATCGAAACTGCGATCAGTGCGATTGACGAAAGGCCGGAGATCTTCAACCCCGATGAGATCGGGTGCGCGGGCGCCTTTGTCAGCATTGATGCATCAGGTAACCTCAAGGTCGAGCGTGGATATGTTCGCCCCGAAGACGAACGGCCGGTTGAAGCGGGGGTCGATGACGAGACCGCGGCTGATGCCGGCGCGGCGCGAGCGGAGCGCCTGCTCAATGGCTCTACCGCCGGCCCAGAGACCACGATCGAGCAGGACGAAGACAACGGCCTGAAGCCGATACCGGATCGCTTGATGACCGAGCTGACTGCCCATCGAACGCTTGCCTTGCGCCATGCGCTCGGCGAGCAGCCTGATGTCGCATTCCTCGCTGCGCTTCATGCGCTCACGCTCCGGGCTTTCTATCGCTACGGCTCGGATACGTGCCTGGAACTCGATCTGAAAATCATCAGTTTCGGCGCCCAGACACCGAGCTTGAATGACAGCCGCATGGCAGACGCAGTCGATGCTCGTCATCAGTCATGGGTGGCGGTGCTCCCGAAAGAACCTGAGGATCTGTGGGAAGCTTTGCAGACGTTCGAAATCGACAGCCGTCAGGCGCTGTTCGCGCATTGTGTGTCCCTCTCGGTCAACGCGATCTACGAGGCGTATAATCGTCGACCGAGTGCGCTATCCCACGCTGACCGGCTCGCACAGGCCGTTGATCTCGACATGGTGGCGGCCGGATGGGTGCCAACGGTCGACACCTATCTCGGCCGTGTCACCAAGGCGCGTATTCTCGCGTCTGTTCGCGAGGCAAAGGGCACACGAGCCGGCGATCGGATCGAGCATCTGAAGAAGGACGACATGGCGGAGACGGCGCAGCAACTGCTCGCGGATACCGGATGGTTGCCGGAGCCACTGCGCACACCCGGCCGACCAGGCGTTACGGTCGCTGAACCCTCGTCGACCGCGATCGATGGCTCCATCGAACAGCGGGTCGGGGAAACGGCGGAAGGCGGCGGCGAATTGGCTGTCGCGGAAGCAGAGTTGCAGACCGACAATGAAGCAGCCGCAGTCGATACACAGGCGGTCGCGGCCGAATAGCTGAAGGAGCAACACGTAACCCGAGGGCCCGTCGGCAACGACGGGCCCATTTTTCGTTTTGGAGTCCGCAATGCACCATGCCACCGAGCTTGCGCGAAGGCTTGCCGCAAATGCTGAGGCAGTATGCCGTCGCTATCTTTCCAATGGTCAACGCCAGGGCCGGTACTGGCTGGTTGGCGATGTTCGCAATTCGCCTGGGCGGTCAATGTTTGTCCGCCTTGAGGGGCCGGATGCCGGCAAAGGCGCGGCAGGCAAGTGGACCGACGCCGCAACCGGCGAACATGGCGACCTTCTGGACGTCATTCGGGAATCGCTTGGCCTTGTCGATTTCAAGGAGGTCTGCGACGAGGCGCGCAGCTTTCTGTCCATGCCGCGCACGGACGAACTAAAGGGCCGGTGGGAACAAGCCGCTCCCGCTGCCGGCGGTTCCACTGAAGCGGCGCGGCGGCTGGTTTCCATGTCGCAGCCGATATGGGGAACACTTGTGGAGACGTATTTGCGCGCACGCGCGATCACAGCCTTGCATGAGACCGGGAGCCTGCGGTTTCATCCCCGCTGCTACTACCGTCCAGACCACGGCCCGACTGAAGCATGGCCGGCAATGATCGCGACGGTCACCGACCTCAAAGGCCAGCTTACCGGGGTGCACCGCACCTGGCTCGATCCGGGCGGCTTTAGCGAAGCCCATCTCGGCCGCGCTCCGCTCGAGACACCGAGACGGGCCATGGGCGAACTGCTCGGGCACGCCGTCCGCTTCGGCGGCAGCTGCGATGTCATGGCCGCCGGCGAAGGCATCGAGACCATGCTGTCGCAACGCACTGTCCTGCCCGCCATGCCGGCACTCGCAGCCTTGTCGGCGGCACATCTGTCGGCAATCCTGTTTCCTGACACATTGCGGCGCCTTTACATCGTCCGCGACAATGATCCGGCAGGCGACGCAGCAGTGGCAACCCTCATTGAACGCACCAGCGCGGCCGGTATCGAGGCTATGGTTCTGACGCCGAAACTTGGTGACTTCAACGAGGATCTGCGTCTGCTCGGCGCCGATGCGCTGAGGGGCATCCTGCGGGTTCAGATCGCGCCACAGGATGTCGAGCGCTTCATGAAGCTGGCGGCCTGACCTGGAAGGGAAGGAGGGGGGCGTGCCAGCGATGCGTGGCTCGGGTCGCAGGTGAACCTTCGCTGGGGTGAGGGCCGGCCCACGGCCTTCCAGAGGGCGATCGGGCGCCGGCCGGTCCGGACAGGCAATGGCTGCGCCCGGCTATTTTCCGGCGGCCCTGCCACCCCGTACGGCGAGGCGCGCGGGACCCCGTCTTCGGGCCTTTCCATCGCGAACCAAAATAGCCGGGCGCAGCCATCCTTCACTTTCGTTTCGGCCCTGCGCTCGCGCTTAGGGTGCAAGTCCGGATCGTCCGTCGCCTTCGTCGCCATGAAGGCCGCGATGGGCGCGGCCGGTACCACGAAGGCAAGCCGTCATGAGCACCGAGCACGATACCGACTTCGAGCCGCAACCCGCATCATCTCCCATCGACCATGTCCTTCAGGAGCTTCAGCTCTATGGCTACCGTCCCTTCGACGACGAACCCGATCCGCGCCCGCTTCCCGAAGGCCGGGTGGTCGCGGCCAGCATCGCCGACATCTTCGACGCTCTCCTGGTGGCGATGGCCGACACACGCCTGGAACCCGATCTCGAAGAGTTGCTATGGGGTACGGTCAACCTGTTCCATCGCGCGACCAAGCGGATCGAACGCGAGCTCGATGAAAACGAGGTTGGCCAGCAGCGGCTGCAGCGCGAACAGGATGGATCCGAGGTCAAGTCGGTCGAACTCGAGCGCCTCATCGCCCAAGGTCAGACGCTGCTCGAACGCCGCAACGCCTTCGAATTGATGCGCGACCAGGCCGGCGAGCATTACGAGCGTCACACACACTCGATCTGGCGCCCGCGTTCGGGCTCTGTCGTCAACCATCGCAACCTGACCGCGGCAATGATTGACAGCCGGGACTTCATTGCCGCGAGGAAGCATGCAGACAGCCAGCTGCTGTTGCCACCCGGACCGAAAGTCGCCTTCACCGGCGGTCTCGACTTCGACGATCACCGGCTGATCTGGGCAAAACTCGATCAGGTCCATGGCAAACATCCGGACATGGTCCTGCTACACGGCGGATCACCAAAAGGTGCCGAGTTGATCGCGGCCAAATGGGCTCACAGCCGCAACGTGCCGCAGATTGCCTTCAAGCCGGACTGGACCAGGCATGCCAAGGCCGCGCCCTTCAAGCGCAACGACGCCATGCTCGACACTTTGCCGATTGGCGTCATTCATTTCCCCGGCTCCGGCATTCAGGACAATCTCGCCGACAAGGCCCGCAGGCTCGGCATTCCGGTCATGAAGTTCGGCGCGACGTGAAGGGCCACCAGTCCACCCGCCTCAAGTCATTCGCGCCGATTTCCGTCGTTCTCAGCGCGTTGATTGGACGATCGCTCCTGACGATTTGGCGTCAATGAATGCGAAGTGGCGAAACACGAGGTTCATCCCGTCCTGGAATGGAGAACAGGGAAACCTATCCCCGCGTTGGTCGGCGCAATTCCTTGGTCCGGTCCGAGGGCCTGATGCCATCAACCCAAAAAGGGTCGGACTACGCAAAGCGTGCCGCCGTTTCGCCCTTGCCTTCACGGTGATCGCGGCCCTCGGCCGGACACATCGGGCGCCTGTCACGCGGGGATCGCTCCCCGCTTCAAGAACAGGAGCCGGAAAAATGTCCCTCGTAGAAGCCAACGCCTTCGCCTTCAGCCTCGCCACCAGCCTGATGGTCAGCATCGTCATCTTCCGCGCCGGCGACGGAACGCTCACAGTCGTGCGGGCAGACGAATATGAAGGAGAGGTCTCCCAGATCGTGCGCGAGATCGATCCACACGAGCGATGATCCGGACAAGTTGCGGCCGGTGGTCCTTGGGTTCGGCCCCAGGGCCGCGCTACAGCTCGAACCGCATCTGCCGTTGATCGGGCGGCAACACATCGCCTAGCGACGAAAGCGTGACGCCCAACAGGCGGATTCCCTTGTGCACTGGAAACACCGATTCAAGGAGGTCGGCTGCGAGATGTTCGAAATCGGAAAGTTCGATCGGCATCGCCACCGTGCGGCTGCGCGTGATCTGCTGGAAGTCGGCGAACTTGACCTTCAGCGTGACGGTCCTTCCCCGGATGCCTTTCCCTTCACAGTATCCCCACACTTTGGCAACCAGCGGCTTGATTTCAGCCAGCGATGCATCGAGGTCGAAGATGTCGGCTGCGAACGTGTCTTCGGCCCCGATTGATTTGCGCGGCCGATCTGGTTCGACCGCTCTTTCGTCGATGGCGCGCGAAATCTGATAGTACCAGAGCCCCGACTTTCCAAAATGCTGCTGCAGGAATGCAAGCGACTTGCTCTTGAGATCGGCGCCGGTCTCGATTCCGAGCGCCTCCATCTTCGCGGCTGTCGCAGGACCGACACCGTGAAATTTTTGATCGGCAAAGCCTCCACGAAGGCAGGCCCATGGCGTGGCGTGATGACGAACTGGCCGTTCGGCTTGTTCTGGTCGGAGGCCATCTTTGCGAGAAATTTGTTGTATGAGATTCCCGCGGAAGCGGTGAGACCGGTCACCCTCAGGATCTCTGCCCTGATCATCTCGGCGATGGTCGTGGCCGACGAAATGTTGAGCCGGTTCTGGGTCACATCGAGATAGGCCTCGTCCAGCGAGAGCGGTTCGATGAGATCGGTATGTTCGGCGAACACGTCGCGGATCTGACCCGAGACCCCGCGGTAGACGTCGAAGCGGGGCGGCACGAAGATCAATTCGGGGCATTTGCGTTTTGCCGTCACCGAAGGCATGGCGGAGTGAACGCCGTGGGCGCGGGCCTCGTAGCTTGCAGCCGCCACCACCCCGCGGGCGGCCGCTCCGCCGACTGCAAGCGGTTTGCCGCGGAGTTCTGGGTTGTCGCGCTGTTCGACCGACGCGTAGAATGCATCCATGTCGACATGGATGATCTTGCGCCGGTCAGCGCCGCGTTCAGAGACCATTTGCCTGCAATGTCATTCCGCCAGGATATAAGCTTCGTGCTGCCGGATACTACAATCTTCAGTTCCGGAGATCGATGGATCGGGCCGTTGCAGGCAGGAACATTGTCGGTCGGGCACGTCGGTTAGCTGGGATTGTTGCTCCATTCCAATAGCAAACGCGGAAACGCGCACCTGTTGGAATAGAGCCGCACCAGGCCAGCCAATTGGATCACAGCATGGCTTCCCTCGCCGTCGCGCGTGGTCGGCCGATTCTCTTCGATGGGCGCTTGCGCTTTGCCAGATAGGAAAGCAGAGCCGGCAGGCGCATCGCGTTGAGGACTCGCTTCGCAGGGACGCCGCCCTTTCGCGCCATCTCAACGCCCCAGTGCATGTAGTCGAGCTCGCGAATTGAATGAGCATCCGGATTGATACTAAAGATGCAGCCGTAGTCGAGCGCCTCCTGATGCCAGCGCCAGTCGAGATCGAGACGCCATGGATGTGCGTTGACTTCGACGGCGACGCCAAATTTGGCGCAGGCTCGCAGAACTTTGGCGATGTCGAGATCATAGCCTGGGCGCCGCAACAGCTGGCGGCCTGTCATATGGCCGATGATCGTCGTTCGGGGATTGCCGATCGCCTCGATGAGCCGATCGGTCTGCTCCTTCTTGGGCAGTCTGAAGCGGCTGTGCACGCTGGCGACCACGAAGTCGAACTGCTCCAGGACATCATCCGGATAGTCGAGCGAGCCGTCCGCCAGAATGTCAGCCTCAATGCCTTTCACGATGCGGAATTTCTCACCATACCGCCGGTTCAACCGGTCGGCCTCGCGATGCTGTTCGGTTATTTCCTGCAGCGAAAGGCCACCCGCATAGTGAGCGGACTGCGAATGATCAGCGACACCAAAATAGTCGAACCCGCGCTTGCGCGTGGCTTCGGCCATCGCTTCGAGCGTCTCGGTGCCGTCGGACGCTGTCGTATGGGAGTGCAGGATGCCCCGCAGGTCCTGGTCGCGAACAAGTGCGGGCAGCTCGTGGATGGCCGCCCGTCTGATCTCATCCCTGCCTTCGCGCAGTTCGGGCTCGATGAACTGCAGGCCCAAGGTGTCGTAGATTTCGTCTTCTGTCGCTGAGGCGACCAGCTTTCGGCCGCGATAGAGACCGTCATCCTTCAGCACAAATCCCTTGTCGGTCGCGACCGCCTTCAGCTGCTTGAGGTGATCTGCCGAACCGGTCGCGTCGAGGAGTCTGGCGCCAAAATGTTTCTTGTCGGTGATGACAACCCGCAGGGTCGCATCACCGACCTCGGCCGGCTCCTTGCCTTGCGCTACCAGCGCGAAGGCGGAAACGAGCTCGCACCCGCGCCGGAATTCACCGGCGATCTCGACGCGGGAGAACTCCGGATGTTCTTGCTGCAACGATGCCATTGCATGCTCAAGGAGAGCAGCGGCCTTATGGAGATGAAGCTGTGTCTGACCGCTTCGCGCGATAGCCAGGTTCTCCAGGATCTTCGTCTGAAGCGCGGCGCCAAGCCCCTTGACCGGCCTGATGCGATCTTCCTTCGCCGCGGTTTCGAGCTCCGCCAGCGAACTCACGCCGAGCGCCTCATGAAGCTTCAATATCTTGTCGGGCCGAAGACCAGGAACGGCAAACAGTTCCATCACGCCTGCCGGCACCTCTTCCCGCAATTTATCGAGGCTTGGGTGCGTGCCGGTCTGATGGAGCTTCGTGACGATGTCCGCGATGGCGTCCCCGATCCCCGGGATACTGGTGAGCGCGCCGGCGGCGATGATGCGATCAAGCGGTTGGGAGAGTGCCGTCAGGCTGTCAGCGGCACGTAGATACGCCTTTGTGCGATAGGGATTACCGCCACGCAGGGATGTCCTATGCGCGTATTCCCTCAGTAGATTGGCGATGGTCCTCGTGTCGGTGTTTGCCATTGCTTCAGGCAAACGAGGCCGGTCTTGGCAAGTTCCAAAGAATCCTTGGCCCCGATGGCGCGGCGTTGGCAAAACGGGCGTGGGTTCTCCGCGGCCCGCGGGGCGCTACAGATGTGGCAGGGATTGGTCAGCGCGCCCCCAGCCCGCCAGAGCCTTGGAAGCCGCTCGTTTCTTCAATTCCGGAGCGTCGCCGATATGGAAATGCGAGGGTGCATCGATGGTCTTCATCTCCGCCCAGGTGATCGGCGCCGCCACGGGAGCACCCGGCCGGGTTCTCGCGCTGTACGGCATGATCGCGGTCGCCCCGCGCTGGTTGCGCAGATAGTCGACGAAGATGCGACCCTTGCGGCGGGCCTTCGACAACACCGCCGTGAAATGGGCGGGATCGCTCTGGGCGACCGCCTGAGCCAGGCGAGACGCGAAATCCTTTACCTCCGGCCATTCTGCCTGGGGGGTCAGCGGAGCGATCACATGCACCCCCTTGCCGCCCGTCAGCATCGGGAAAGTCGTCAGTCCCAGCGATTTGAGGATGTCGCGGAATTGAAAGGCAGCGGCGCGCACGGCTTCAAAATCCAAGCCCTCATCCGGGTCCAGATCGAACACCAACCGGTCGGCTTTTTCGACGTCCTCGATGCGGGCTCCCCATCCATGCAGCTCAATCGTTCCCATCTGGACGCAGGTCATCAGGCCGTCGGCGTCGTCCAGATAAAGGTACGGCTCCTCGTGTCCGTCCTTCTCGGTGATCCCGACGTGGTGGACCTTGTCGCCAAAGCTGCCGGCGTCGTGTTTTTGGAAAAAGCACTTCTTCGCGCGGCCCTGCGGGCAGCGGACCAGACTGATCGGCCTGTTGCCGACCCACGGAAGCATGATCTCGGCGAGCTCGGCGTAATGATCGGCTAGCTGTCCCTTGGTGATGTTGGATTCCGGGTAGATGACGCGGCCGCGATTGCTGATCGCGATCGTGCTGGTTGCCGGCGACGTCAGGGTTGCCGTGCGGTGTTCCGTCTCGAGCACGACGGCCCCCGGCCTCTTGTCCTCGCGCAGGCCAAGATAGCTTGGATGACGCAGCGTTCCTTCATTGGTCATTTCGGTGAACGCGATCTCGGCGACAAGCTTGGGACGCAGCCAGTGGGCGCCGCGAACCTCCGCGCGCGGCGCATCGACCGTGGCGGCTTTCTGCTCGAGCGACGCCATGGTCTTCATCAGCCGGGCCATCTCGGCGGTATCGAAACCGGTTCCGACCTTGCCGGCATAGCGCAGCTTTCCGCCATCTTGGACGCCGAGAATCAGGGATCGAAACGGGCGATCCTTGTCCGACGGCGTCCAGCCGACGAGCACGAATTCCTGACGTTTGATGCACTTGATCTTCAGCCAGCTGCCGTCTCGGGCTCCGACATAGTCCGAATCCGCGAGCTTGGAGATTACCCCTTCCAGGCCGGCGTCGCAGAAGCGGTTCAGCAATTCTTCTCCACGCCCCTGGATATGATCGGAGTAGCGAAAGATAGGGTTTCCGGCCGGCAGAATTGCCTCCAGTTTCTCCTTCCGCTCCAGGAGCGGAAGCCTCGAAAGGTCTTCGCCGTCGAGTTCGACCAGATCGAATGCGAAATAGTCAATGCTCGCCGGAGCACCCTTCAATGCGTTCTGAAGCGCCTGGAAACTGGATCGTCCCTCGGCGTCGGTTACGACGGCCTCTCCATCGATGAGCGCGGAGCGGACGTTGAGCTTGCGTGCCTCGGACAGGATCGAGGGAAAGCGGTCGGACCAGTCCAGACCGGAGCGCGTATAGGCGCGCGCCTCTCCGCCACCCACCGCGACGAGAATGCGGTAGCCGTCGTATTTCATCTCGTGAATCCAGCGATCGCCAGGGGGAACCGTGTCCACCAGTTTTGCGAGCTGGACAGGCCGGAAGGCAGGTGGCGCGAGTTTGGCCGCGCCCCGCGACGCTGGCTTCCTAGGGGGAGTTAAAGATCCTCCAATTGTGAGGCGACGCGACGCTGACTTGCTCACTGAATTGACTCTCGCCAAGACGAATGTCCGAAGCGCCATTCGCGGCGCGCGGCCTATTTCTTCAGGTTCTGCGCGGCGGCATTGAGCTTGTCTCGATCGTTGCCGACCCGCTTGATGAGCGCCTCGGCCTGATCTTTGCCAATGCCGTGCTTGCGGGCGAAGTAATTGACCTCGTAGCCTTCACCGCCGGAGACTTGCCGCCGGTCGGCGGCGCCTCGCTTCGATTTGTTGTCGGCCATTGTCGACTCCTTGTTTCCATAGCTGCGACGTCACGACGTTCGACCTCTAACGTTTTGGGTCGTCTTGCGATCCTGAGCCGGCAAGAAATTCAGCGGCGCGCCGGAGAACCAGCGTCCTCACTTCATGTTGTCGATGTGCAGATCCGGAATGTAGAGGTCGCGGCGGCCCAACTTGGTTAGCTCGCGCGGATCGGGCGCCGAGCCACCATTGCGGGCCAGGTGGCGGTCGCCTCATGCCGACGTGATAAGGGCTTGCTACAGCCTCTGCAAAGCGACATCGAAAGACATCTTGGAGACCCGGTGCTTGGTCTCTAATCGCATGTACCGCCATTTCCTTCCTCTACCAGTTCGCGGACTGCACCAACGACCTCTCGAACGGGCTGATCTGGCCGAAGGACGCTGAAGCCTCGACCGCCTATGCCGCAATGGCGCGGCGCGCGTTTCTTCCCCTGGGCGAAGCCCTTCCTCGCGGAACCAAGAAACGCGCGCCTGCGCCATCCTCCGCTTTGCTGCGGTCGCAAGCGATGCGGCGGCGGTCGCCTTCGGCCCAACGATCGCCATCGAGGTCGCATGGTGCGGGCTCGGAAACGAAGAACGGAGATTGAAAATGGCTACCATCGGCACTTTCAAGAAGACCAATGCGAACGAGTTCACCGGCGAGATCGTCACCCTCAGCGTCCACGCCAAGGGCGTGCGCATCGTCCCCGACACAAGGGCCAGCGGCGAGAACGCTCCAAGCCACCGCGTGGTGGTCGGCAAGGCCGAAATCGGCGCCGCCTGGTCCAAGCGCTCCACCGAGGGCCGCGACTATCTCGGCCTCAAGCTCGACGATCCGAGCTTCACCGCTCCGATCTACGCCAACCTCTTCGCCGACGAGGAAGGCGAGGGCCACAGCCTCATCTGGTCGCGCCCCAACCGCCGCAACGGCGAGTGAACTGGCCAACGCCTCGCCCGGCAAATCGCGCCGGGCGAGAGTTGTCTAGGTCTGATCAGACCTTCGCGCAAATCGCAGGCCGGCACCACCGCCGTTCTCCGCAAGGAATTCTATACCCGCGGCCTCAAACGCACGGCGGATCGCCGCAAGATTGTTTCGATGGGGAATACGAATACTCCTTTCGAAGTCTACTATCGTAGTCCTCGAAACAGCAGCTGCCTCGGCCAGGTCGCCCTGGCTCCATCCAAGCATAGCTCTTGCAGCACGACACTGCTGAACAGAAATCGCTTCGCTCTCAAAATCGTTCTTTTTGGTTGACATAGGTCAAAAAAGCCGCTTTTAGTATGCAACCCTACGGAAGTCATTGATGAGGTCTGGCGTAATAGCTCGCTCGGCCCCACCTGCACGACGTCGTCGATAGCTCAGAATCTTTGCTGATTCTGACAATAGACACGACTTGTCCTTTCGTCACGAGTGAGAAAGGGTGCTACGAAAGTGAGTGGGAACCAGCCGTCTTCACAAATCTCATCAATCGTCGACAACCAGCTGACGGAGGACCCGGTCGTGGCTCTATCCCTTGCTTGGATCGATGCTCACGTTGAGATGCTGGCCTCCTGTGTCCGGCAGCAGCAGGCGGAGGAGGGGCCCTTAGAACGTGGCGCGAATTTGCATGCCGGCGAAATCATTGGATACGGCGAGGGGACCAGCGTCGCCCGCTATCTCGATGCCCGGACGGTGGAGCAGGATGATTCCGAGAGGGCCGACGCCTTGCTGGCCGATATTGCGGCGACGCCTGCACAATCGTTGGTGGGTGTCGTGGCTAAACTCGCCGTCATCCTTCGGGAGGCAAGTGACAACACAGACCTCTGCGAATTTCCGCTGCCGCACATCCGCTCTGCCTTGGCCGATCTGCAACGGCTCACGCATGAAGCGATAAGCGACCAGCCTGCCGGCTGGCCCGCCGGCAATCAGTCGATCTGCGTGTTGTTCGAGCAGCCTGCATCATCTTTCGCCGCCTGGCGCGCCTTCAGCGCGTGGAGCCAGGGTGATGATGATGCTTGTCGTGCCTGGACGGACACATTCAAGACACTGCAAGGCGCGAGCCAGTAGGCACCGCAAGTCTCGGCCTGACTGCTCTGCGCCGAGATCGCTCCTTGCTCAATCGTCAATGACGGAATCCAAGGATTTCGCTCAACGCTGCATCCCCCTATCAAATCCTTGAGAAGGGAAGGATGCGGATGAAGCTAGATACATCGCAGTGGCGTGACCCACAGGCATATGCGTTCGTCAAAGGGGCCGCCGCCGATGCGATTGCCTGGGAGTTCCTGCGGCGCAATCCCAAATATCAGCAGGACTTCGCGTCCTCTCGCTCGGCCAAGGCGATGCACGCATTGCGCAAGCGCTGGGGTTTGCAGTTTCGCCGCCAGGCCTGACCAAACTGCATTCGAGCAGCCCGTCTATTGGGCGCCTCAGATCGACCCTGGGGTCGTGAACCTAGTCGAGGTTCCGCCGAATCTGCGAGCGCGGGAGGGCAGCGCCCTCGACGTTCCGCTGACCGCTGGCCAGCGTGACGAAGTGGGCCATCACGTGCGCTCCGCGCCGGACGGCACGCAACTGGCGCTTCTCGAAGACGCGCAGCTAGGCGAACCGCTGGCTGCCATCATTCCACTCGACGACATGGCGTACGACAGGCTCCAGGCGATCAAACGGTTCATCCGCTCGACCCACAGGCAACACCTTCCCGATGCCCGCTTGACCGCGGCCCAGCGCCGGCGCATTGGCCACATGCTGCGATGCCTCGATGGTCGGGAGGAGCAGGCATCCCATCTTGAAGTCGCGACCGCCTTATTCGGCCGGCGGCTGGTCAGTGCCGCCGACTGGCACGACTCAGCTTTTCGCTATCAGACACATCGCCTCGTGCACGACGGCCTGAAGATGGTCGAGCGCGGCTACCGCCAATTGCTGCGCGCGCGGCGGCGTCATCTCTGACAAGTGCCGGTCGAGTTGTCCGCCTACTTGCGCTGTTGGCGAGCCGACTTCTACTCTCAATCCTGAAAAGGATGGCGGCTTTGCGCCGCATTCCGGTCGTTCGAAGTGCGCCGGGGATTTCTCGAGCGGACATGAGACCTGAGAGTCGGCTTGAAAAGCGAGCTGGCCGCTGGGTACGTCTTGGCTGAACGAAGTCGCGTCAGAATGTGGTAGTGGGGCGGCGGATGGCGGCCAAACCATGGTCTTCCCCGCAGCTTCAAGCTTGGGCTGGGCTGTGGCGACGTCTGCCGCCCCTTTTGCTAAACCAGGCTCACAATGCTGCCGCCGTGCCAGAGGGTCCAGATGAAGAAGACACCGCTAGCGAGCCGCTTTCTCAAGCAGCTCATATGCGTCAACGATCAGATTTGCTTTTCCGCGCTTCAGCAGTGGGATTTCGCCAATCGCCTCGCGCCAATGGTCAATGCAATTCCAAAGGAGTTCTCAACCGCGGCATTTCCCAATAACCCGTACGCAGCTTCTATCTTTCGATCAGTTTCGGATCTCGCCACCTTCGCAGGTGAGGCCGAGCTGGTTGCTCTTCAAATGGGTGTGGTGGCATCCGTAGAACATCTACTTGCCTACATGTCCGACGTGCAACACCTGAGAGAGAGCCTCGTCACGACATCTGGCGACCCGATATTTGATGATGCCGAAGAAGAGCAACTGCGCCTCAAGGTCTGTCGGTGGAAGGGCTCTGATCCAGCATCCGGGTACTTCAAAACCCTTGGTTACTTCAGACATCTCCGCAACCACTTTGCCCATGTGAACGCCAAACCAACATCTGCTTTTGCGACCTACATTCGGTCCCACGGGACCCCGCTCAACAAATTCTGGAACAATGGACGTACCGATCTTCATGGGGTCGACTTCCGAAGCCTTGCCGGCATCCAGCTAACGCCCGATTTGGCCTTAGGGGTAATGAACCTGCTCAGAGTGTGTCTCCGGCACGTAGACGATATCGTGGCAGACACGCTCTCGCTTGAGGACGCAGTCCATTGGATCGTCCGGGACATTCGCAGCGCGCCTCGCAATAACGGAATTGACGCGGGGCAGCTAGAATCGAAGGTAACAGCGCGCCTGGAAATGGAGTGGGGCGTAAAAGCGGACGTGCTAGCCATTCATAAGGCAGTCGAGGCCATGCTTTGATAGCGTTGTCAACGGGGTGAAGGCATCGACAAAATCAGGGAGATCCTAACCGCGTGATGGGTTGGCGTATGACGGCTTCGTCGGGTTCGCACCTCAAAGCGATCAGTCCGCTGCCGGTCTCAAGCAGAACATTCATAGCGTTCCGTCGTGAGCGCTTGGTAACGGATGGGCAAAGACTTTGATGCAGGGTAAGCCATTGTGGGCTGACATCCTGGCGAACCAGTCCGCTTTCTCTCTGAGCCACTGATGCCGCAATCGCCTCCCTTCTTCATTTCACAGAGCGCACCAACGACCTCTCGAACGGGCTGATCTGGCCGAAGGACGCTGAAGCCTCGACCGCCTATGCCGCAATGGCGCGG